>JAVXVG010000030.1:0-85500 GCA_032229975.1 Acidobacteriota bacterium
ATAGATGGTAAAGAGCCCCGTCGGCCCTCCCTCCGACCCGCCCGTCCCCACGGCCGGTGACTGGTTGCGCGGATCATCCGCCGCTCTCAGATTGCTAGCATTCTGCGCCCATGCGGCGGCGCAAAGCGCCAATGATATGAGCATCGAGAACGATGCTCTTCTCGCGAGTCTCATCGCATTCCTCCTGCGAAATGAGTAATGTAATTTTGCGGGAAGGAGTGACTGCGAGCTTCGAAGCGGGCGGCGCGAGATCGACGCATCCACACAGGACACAATCGCACGCGCGAACCTTTAACGGAACGCAGACGCTCCAACTACAAGCGTTACACCTCAGTGTCAAACAAACTCTGCTACCGCCCTCGAACGAACGCATGGTAGCTGGAGCGGAGCAGCGAGAGGAGCCGAACACTTGCGCGTGTCCGTGGGAGCTTAAGACTGCCTCTTGACGCCTCTCACCTGATTCTTCTTACTGGCTTTGCTTACGATATAGCCTCACTGCTTATACGGAAACAGCGCGCCACTGTCAACGCCACGAGTCGACTATCTATGAGATCAAACTAAAGTTCAGATGCTTCAGGTATTTTCCCTTACAGCAAACTCCGGCAGAGCCTAACCCACCTCGTCGCGGAAATCAAGACTTTTTCGCCACTTAGGGCGAAGAAACGTACACATTTTTTTCACGCGTATATCCCGCGCATACGCGTGTCGTAGGCGACGCGGTCGATTGCCAGCATGTAGGCGGCGGTGCGCGTATCGACGCTGTGACGGTCGGCATACTTCACCAATTCGTTGAAACTCGCGACCATGATGTCCTGCAATCGCTCGTTGACGACCTCCTCCTTCCAGAAGTAGCCCATGCGATCCTGCACCCATTCAAAGTAGGAGACCGTCACTCCGCCCGCGTTCGCAAGGATGTCCGGGATGACGAAGATACCTTTTTCGTGGAGTATCTTGTCGGCGGCGGCGGTGGTTGGTCCGTTCGCGCCCTCAGCGAGAATCTTGCACTTGACGCGGTCGGCGTTCTCCGAAGTGATCTGATTCTCGGTGGCGGCGGGCACGAGCACGTCGCATTCGAGTTCGAGCAGCCCCTTGTTGGAGACACGCTCAACTCCCGGAAACTCCTCGAAGGAACGAGTGGTCGAAAGGTGCTTGAGCGCGGCGGGGATGTCGATGCCGTCGGGGTTGTAGATGCCGCCGTTCACGTCAGAGATAGCGACGACCTTGTAGCCCGCTTCGTGCATAAGCTGCGCGCCGATTCCGCCGACGTTGCCCGATCCCTGCACGACGACACGCGTCTGCGGCGGCGTCATGCCGAAACGTTTGATCGCTTCGTTGACGACGAAGAGGATGCCTCTTCCGGTCGCCTCGCGTCTTCCACGTGAGCCGCCGAGATCGACGGGCTTGCCCGTCACCACTGCGTTGACGGTGTGACGCGCGTGCATCGAGTAGGTGTCCATGATCCACGCCATCGTCTGCTCGTTGGTGTTCATGTCGGGCGCGGGCACGTCTTTTTCGGGCCCGATGAAGTCGATCAGCTCTGCGGCATAGCGGCGCGTCATACGCTCCAACTCGCCGATGGACATCTGCTGCGGGTCGCAGATGACGCCGCCCTTGCCGCCGCCAAATGGGACGTTGACGACCGCGCACTTCCAAGTCATCCACGCGGCGAGCGCGCGTATCTCTTCGATGGTCACGTCGGGCGCGTAGCGTATGCCGCCCTTGGCGGGCCCCCGCGCGAAGTTGTGTTGCACGCGGAAGCCCTCGAAGATTTGTATGCGCCCGGAGTCCATGCGCACGGGGATGTAAACTTTCAGTTCGCGATTCGGCACGCGCATCACCGCGTAGAGATCGGGATTCAAGTCGAGCAGCTTCGCGGCGCGGTCGAACCGCTCCATCATCGACTCGAACGGGTTCGCCTCTTCCTTGCTGATCTTGCGCGTGTCGTCAACCAGTCCTGTTGCCATGATCGTCTCCAATGAAGCACTCAGCAGTCAGCATTCAGCGTTCAGCTTTTGAATGCTTCTCTGGCTGAGCGCTGAATGCTGACTGCTGAGTGCTGCCTAAGATTTCGTTCATCGCGCCCGTGCGGTAGCCGTGCAGATCGAGCGTGACGTAGCGGAAGCCGAGTGAGCGAAAGCGGCGCGCGAGTTCGTCCGCGACTTCGCGACGCAGTGCGCGATCAAGTTCCGCAGGTGCGATCTCAATCCTCACCAACTCGTCGTGATGCCGCACGCGGAATTCTCTGAAGCCGAGCGCGCGCATGATCTCCTCGCCGGTCTCGACCTCGCGCAGACGCTTGATCGTCACGTGCGTGCCATAGGCGATGCGCGACGAAAGACAGGGCGACGCAGGTGCGTCCCACGTCGGCAGGCCCGCGCGGAGGCTGAGCGCGCGCACCTCTGCTTTGCTCATGCCGACCTCGACGAGCGGGCTGCGAACGTCGTGCTCTGCGGCGGCGGCCCGGCCCGGTCGATAGTCGCCGAGATCGTCTGTCGTCGATCCATCGGCGACGAAAGAGATGCCGCGCGACTGTGCGAGCGGGACGAGTTTCGCGTACAGCTCCGTCTTGCAGAAGTAGCAACGGTTCGACGGGTTGGCGATGTAGCGCGCGTCGTTGAGTTCTTCGGTGCGGACGATCTCGTGTTGGAAGTTGAAGCGCAGAGCGATCTCTCGCGCCTGCTCGCGCTGGTGTTCGGCGAGACTTGGCGAGTCGCCTGTGACGCAGAGTGCGCGCGCGCCGAGTTCATCGTTTGCAACGCAGGCGAGGTAAGAACTATCGACCCCGCCGGAGTAGGCGACGAGAACCGTGGACATCTCACGAAGCAACTCGCGCAGCGCGCTCTCCTTCGCGAGCGTCGCCGGAGAAGGCCCGTGCGAGATAGACTCTTCGCGCGCCGCCAACTCTTCGACTGCCGGACTCTCCAACGCCCTCTCCTTCACTCGGACGCGCGAGTGCGACTCGACCTCTCGCTGATCGGCGACTCCGGCGCGCGCCACCGGTGCGTGTGCGAATTTGAAATCCAAATCAGGGATGCGCCGATGTTATCGCAGGCATCTTTCCGCGCGCAACCCGTCATCAATCAAAATGCGTCGAGATCGAGAATCGTGCGTGTCGCAGATTGTCATGCAGATCGTCGCACTTCATCGTGCAGTTCATCCACGGGCGCGACGCGCAAATGCGGATCGAGGACTTCGTGGACGCTACGCGCGCGTGCGTGTTATGCTCGCCGCGCGCAAGCGGTCTCCTCCCGTCACGAAACTTCAAACGCAAAATTTTTTCGCGCACGTCGGCACGAACCCCTCTTGATGCCCGCAAGTCTTCGCCAAACTTTCGTTGCTTCTCTCGTCGCATTGCTGTTCGTCGCGATATGCGCGGTCTCTGTCGCGGCACAAGACGACGAACTCGGCGCGGACGATCCCATCCGCATCTTCAATCACGCGCAGGACGCGCACGCCAAAGGCCAGATCGAGCACGCCGTCGAACTCTACGATGCAGCGTTGAAACTCAAGCCCGATTTCGCCGAAGCTGAATATCAAAAAGGGGTCGCGCTCGTCTCGCTCAAGCGAATGGCGGAAGCCGAAGGCGCGTTGCGTCACGCGGCTGCGATAAAGAAGGACTGGTCGTTGCCGCAAGTCGCGCTCGGTCTGCTGCTCGCGCGCGCGGGTCGTGAAGGCGACGCCGAGCCTTACTTACGTCGCGCGGTCGAACTCGATCCGAAGAACCTGCAGGCCCTCGTCACGCTCGCACAGTTGCGCGCGCGCGCGGGCGCGAACGCAGACGCGCTGAAACTGATCAAGCAGGCGACCGAACTTGAAGGTGCGAACGCTTCGCATTGGACTCTGCGCGCGCAGATCGAAAGACTCGCGGGCGATAAAGCGTCGGCGGCATCGAGCGTCGAGCGCGCACTCAAACTCGATCCGCGAGCCGCCGATGCTCTCGCCGAGCGCGCGGAGCAACGCGCAGTCTCAAATGATCTTCAAGGCGCGGTGGATGACTTGAAACTGGCGATCAATTTTGCAACGGATGCGGATCGCGCGCGACTGCAAATGCGTCGAAGTGAGTTTGAGGCGCAGGACAAGATCGGCGATTGCAGTGAGGGCGTGATCGCGTCGCTCGAAGAGATCGTCAAGTCCGATCCGAAGAATGCATCCGTTCACAACTGCCTCGGCATGGCGTATCGCAAGATCGATCCGCAGAAGTCGCTCGAACATTTCAGCGAGGCTTTAAAATTACAACCGTCGAACGCCAACTACGCGACGGGCTACGGGGCGGCCCTCGTGCAGTTGCGTCGCTTCGAGGAAGCTGCCTCGGTGTTGCGCCGCGTCGTCGATGCCAAACCCGATCTCTATGAGGCGCACGCGAACCTCGCCACCGCGCTCGACGAGTCGAAGCAGTATGAGGCGTCGCTCGCGGAATACAAGTGGCTCGCGACGGCGAAACCCGATCTGGCCGTCCTGCACTTCCTCGTCGCGCGCGACTACGATCTGCTTGGAGAGTTTGAGCAGGCCCTCGCAGAGTATGAAGCGTTCCTCGTGAACGCCGACGCCGAGAAGAACCGGCTTGAGATCGATAAGGTAAACTTGCGACTGCCGAGCTTGCGCCGTCAGATCGAACAGCACAGCAAGGGCGCGAAGCCGAAGAGGCCGGATCGTTAGAGGCGCACAGCTTCAGAGGCACACAGCTTCGACGGTACGATGGATCGGTTGAGTGACAAGACTACTATTTTGATCGCCGACAAGGGGCCCATCAAAGATCAACATGACGCTTTCGTTCACGTTTCACGCGCGTCGAGTTTTGAGGGCGGCGATTTGTAAGTCGCTCGTCGTCGTCGTTGCGTCGTGCGTCTTCACATCGTTGTTGTGTTCGACGGCGCGCGCGCAGGAGTTGGTCTTGCCGCCGCAGCCCGCGCCGCCGCCGATGCGTTACGTGCCCGAAGCGGAGCGCGCGCGGCTGGCCGTAGCCGATCCGAAGGAGCGCGTGCACGCTACGCTCGACCTGCTCGAAGATCGACTCTCTCGCGCCGAACGCGAGACCGCCGCGACGCACTACGACGCGGCCACCGCGAACCTCGGCATCTATCAGGCCCTGCTCGATGACGTGTTGAGATTCCTGAAACCCGTCGGCAGATCGCCCGACGGAAGGAAGGTCAACGGCACGACGCGCGATCTCTACAAGCACATCGAGATGATGCTCAACCGTCACACGGCGCGCATCGAAGCTGTGCGACGCCTCACGCCCGCAGACTACCAGCGCAACGTCCGCGACGCGTTTCTCTACGCGCGCGACAAGCGCACAGAATGTCTCGACGCCTTCTTCGGCGCGAGCGTCCTGCGCGAGCCGGACGAAGCGAAGCCTCCGAATGAGACGACACCTCCGCACATCGAATTGTGAATCGACACGTCGGGTTGTGAATGATCGAGCGTTGAATGATGAGAGTCGGTGAATGATCGGACTTGAAGGAACAGCCATGACGAAGAGACTCAGCACACGCCACGCTTCCCTGCTCGCACTCGCGCTCCTCGTCTCGTCGCTCGCGTGCGTCGCTTCAGTCAAGGCACAACGCGACAGGCGCGATCACCTGACGCCGAAGGAGATCGAACTCGTGCGCGACGCGCAGGAGTTGGACGCACGCACCGGCATCTTCGTCAAAGCCGCGGAGCGCAGGATGCAGGCCATCTTCGGGCAGATGCCCGTCGAGGTGAAGCAATCGAAGAAGGAGAAAGAAAAGGAGGCCCAAGACGCCGACGCGTGGGGCGATCTACCGAAGGCTTCGCGCGCTGACTTGCTCTACGACATCGCGAACATACTCGACGAGGCCATCACCAACATCGACGACACCGCGCAGCGCGATTCCAAGAGCCCGCTTATACACAGGTCCGTCCGCAAGCTCTCCGAGGCCGCCACGCGCTTCCTCACGCAGCTCATTCCCTTGCGCGCCTCCATCAACGACAAGTCCGAGCGTGAACAACTCGAACAGGCCATAGACAACGCACAACAGATCGTCGATGCCGCCAAGAAACTTCCGGCAGAAGAGAAAGACGCGAAGGACAAGCCGGGCAAGAAGGGCTAAACGATCTACTTCGCAGACACGCGATGATCTTACTCTTGCGATTAATCGACAAACGAAGCGGGGCGACGCATAACTTGCGTCGCCCCGCTTTTCGTTAAGTTGAAAACGGATTGCTCGCTAAATCATCCTTCCCTTCCGTCTTTCAACACCTGCGTCGTGCGACGGATCGCTTCGATGATGCGCATCGCGGCTTCGCGTGCGTTCGTCGTGTTGCGGTCGTCTATCGCCTGACGCAGGTCGGGTAGAGGTTGCGCGGCGTAGCCGGTGTAGAAGCCGGGCGCGTAAATCTGGTGCGTGTACCACGGGCGGCCCTTCAAGCCGCGCGCATCCGTGAGCGCGCGCTCGGCGGCGAGCAGGCTGTCGTTGAGCTTGCGAAGCCGTGCGACGGCGCGCGGGTTCGCGTTGTCGGCGTGCGTGCGCGTGCTCTCGATCTCCGCGACGAGTTCATCGCGACGCGTGCGCGTGCGCGCGGCTTCGTCGCCCAAATCTTTCGCGGCGTCGAGCAGCGTCTTCGAGTCGAAGGAGTCGGCGAGTTTTCGCGCTCGCGCCGTCTTGGTGGTCTCGTTGATGAAGTCGCGAATTTGATCCGCGTAGTCGCCGTAGTCCAACTGGAGTCCGCTCGCATCGGCGAGGCGCATGGCAATCGTGCCCCAGAGCTGCGCGGCGGCGACGTGATAGACGAAGTTTGGATCGCCGAACTTCGACATCCACGTGAACGAATCGTAAGCCGAGTGATAGACGCCGTAATCGCCATTGAAGCCCATGTCGAGCGAGGCGACGCCGAGGTGTTGCAGGAAGGGCGTGAAATCTGAGCCCGAACCGAGCGCGGCGATGCGCGCCTCTGCTATCGACGCGTCCGTGCCTGCGGCAGCATCGGTCATCTCCGCGTCGGGGGCCGCCTCGTGCGATTTATCTTGCCACGCCTGATAGACGCTCTTGCCAGTTTTCGGATCACGCACGTCGCGCGTCGCTGCGCGGATCAACTTCCAGAGCGTCGGCACGGACGATGCCCCGTAGTTGGGGCCGGAGACGGCAACGTCCACGTTCAGATATGCGACCGCTTTCTCTTTCAACTCCGCCGCGTTGTCTTCCGCCCATTCGGTTGAGCCGAGGAGGCCCTGTTCCTCTCCGTCCCAACTGCACAGGACGAGAGTGCGGCGCGGCTTCCAACCCTGTTTGAGCAGGTCGCCGAAGCCGCGCGCGAGTTCGAGCATCGAGGCTGTGCCACTATTAGGATCGACCGCGCCGAACGTCCACGCATCGCGATGATTGCCGAGCACGACCCAGCGATCACGTTCCGCGTCGCCTTCGATGCGACCGACCACGTCCCAGATCGTCATCGTCTTGAAGTCCATGTCGGTCTTCAAGTGAACTCGCACGTCCGTCGTGCCGCCGACGTGATACGCGAAGGGCAAGCCGCCTTGAAAGCCTGCGGGCCGGACGGGCCCCCTCAAAGGTTCAATGAGCTTGCGCGCGTCGCCATAGGAGATCGGTTGCACGGGGAGCTTCGTTAGATTCGTCGCCTCTGATTGTTTGAGGCGCGGCGTGCCGGGGATGGCGGGCGCGCCGGGCGTTAGAGGATCGCCGGGATGTATGAAGAGATACTGGACGGAGCCGCGTTGCGCTGAAGTCTCTGGTCTCCACGGGCCCTTCGGGTAAACGTCGCCCTGCGTGTAGCCGTCGTCCGCCGGATCGGAATAGATGATGCAGCCGATTGCGCCGTGCTCTTCCGCCGTCTTCGCCTTGACGCCGCGAAAGGAACGACCGTAGCGCGCGATGACGATCTTGCCCTTCACGTCAACGTTCAACTTCTTGAGCGCGGCGTAATCATCGGGCAGACCGTAATTGACATAGACGAGCGGCGCGGTCACGTCGCCCGACGCGGAGTAGCCGTTGAAGAGCGGGATGATCTTTTTATTCGACGAAGAAGGGTCTTCAGGGATGGCCGCCTCCTGCAACGCGAGACGCAGGCGGCGCGGCGCGATGAGTTCCAAAACGGTCGGCGTGTGCGGGAAAGGCAGGAGCACTTGATACTCTTTCAGCTCCGCCGCGATGCCGTATTCGCGCAGGCGGTCGCGCACGTAGAGCGCGGTTTGATAGTCTTCGGGCGTGCCCGTGACGTGCGGCTCTTTAGTCAACTGTCGCAGATGTTCGCGCGCGCTTTCGGCCCTTGGAGTTGCGCGGAAGCGTTCTTCCATCTCGCGCTCGCGTCGCGACTCTTCGGGCGTGAAGCCGTCGAGCGGCGTTTGCATCGCGTTACTGTTTGAAGTTTGCGCGTGGATGCGGACGACGTTTGTTGAAAGCGTTAGGTTGGCGGCGAGGCACAGCGCGACGAGCGCGCGCGTCAGACTGTTTCTCATGGGCTTCTCTCCAAGTCAGTCAGTCTTTGTGTTGTCGTTGAACTGTCAGGTGTGTTTCAGCGTAGAATGAGTCGGCGCGAAAGACAAGTGCGATGAGAGCCGCGAGTAAGGACGGAGACGAACTTAGATATGGACAGCAGATACTATCCGGGCGTTGAGGCAGACGTGCCGCAACTCGTCGAAGAGCTTCGCAAACTCTTCGACGAGGGCGACTATCAGGTTCAGACGATGCAAGTCTCGCAGACCGCCGTGCTGCAAGTGCGCAAATCTTCGACGCTGCGCGATCTCACCGGCCTCTCCGCCGCTTTGACGATCAAGATCACGCCGGAGCATGGCGGCACGCGTGTCGAGACGGGGATGCAGAAGTGGTTCGACAAGGCTGCGGTCGCGGCGGTGGCCGTCTTCCTCTCGGCTGGGATGCTGCTCGCGCTGCCCGCGCTCGGCGCGTACTGGCAATATAAGTTGACGGAAGATGCTTGGAAGGCCATCGAGGCGCACATCGCGCGCAAGGCTGGCGGTTATGTGCCGCCTCTGCCCGGTCGCTGCGGCACGTGCGGCGCGGCGAACGTCGCCGGATCAGACTTCTGCTCGTCGTGCGGCGCGACCATCCGCGCGTCTGCAACCTGCGACAACTGCGGCGCGCAACAACGCGACACGAGCGCGCGCTTTTGTAGTCGCTGCGGAAAACCTGTGGGCGGCAAAGCGTGAAGCGATGAAGCGCAACTGATCGCAATCCACGCGACTTGATAGACTCTAAGAGTCGAGCTTTTTTATGAACTCAACGACAAGCCAATCTACTCACATCGTCGCGCGTCACAGTCGATCTTTTGCACGCGCGTTCGCATTCGTCTCATGCTCCGCGCTCTTCGTCATCGCGCTCGCGTGTGCTGTGCAGGCGCAGTCGGGGCGGAGAGTGCAGCGTCCGCAGGAGACCGCGCCCGTGCCGACGCCGACACCTCTGCCCGAAGCGAAGAAGCACGACATCGACGTGACGCAGAAGATCGCCGTGCTCGTGCTCGCGGATGCTTCCTACACGATGACTGTTCAGAACGTGGAGGGGATCGTGCAGCAGTCTTTCATGCAGCGACTCCACGAATCGGGCTCGCTCACGATCAACGCCGATTCAGCGCGCACGACGCGTGGCGGTGCGCAGAAGCGCGCGAAGGATGAGAAGGATCATTTCGTCGTCTGGGTGGCCCTGCGCTCGAACCGCATGGGCATGGACCCGGTCGGCGTCGGACAGCCGCGCCCGCAGGACTACTACATCGAGTATGCCGTCTATGATCCGGTGACGGGCAAGACGCGCGCCAACGGCAACGTCTATTTGCGCGCGGGCTACGGCAGCATCGGTGGCGTCGCCGTCGGCGCACCGACCTGCTATCCGGCAACATACGCGGGCGAGTTGGAGTTCATCTACGGCGCGATTGACGCGGCGAATCGCGTGATGAAATCACTGAGCGTCCCTTTGCCGCCGCTCTGCGGCTCGTAAGTCGCGGGCGCGATCCATTTCCCTTCATGCTCCAAGTCACCTGCCAGAACTGCCGACAGCCGAACCCGAACGTAGCGCGCATCTGCCGCTACTGCGGTCACGCGCTTCAACCCGACGCCGCCGCGCCGCGACCGACCGACTATGCGCCGCCGCAGGGCTCTTACACGCCCACGCACGACTGGGCTTCGAGCGCGCCGCTTCCCTCAACGCAGATATACGCCGCGCCGCAACCGGCCGTCGCCGCTCAAGCGGAGAACTTTCGTTGTCCCTACTGTCAGACGAACGCGCTGCCCGTCGTCGCGCGGCGCATCAGCACGGGCGGGTGGATCGTTTTCGCCGCGCTCATTATCGCCTGTCTCCCGCTCTGCTTCCTCGGTCTCTTCATCAAAGAGGAGTATCGGATGTGTAGCTGGTGTCGCGCCTCTCTCTCCTGATTGCGGAATGCGGAATGCGGATTCAAGAGCCAAAAAAAGAACGCGGCTTGAGGTTGAAATCTCAAAGCCGCGTTTCCGCAATCCGCAATCGAGTCAGTCGTGACGGAGGGCCTTGACGGGATCGATGCGCGCGGCGCGTGCAGCCGGATAGAGCGCGGCGACGACGGCGACGACGACGGCGAAACAGATCGCGCCGAGCCAGAGATAGGGCGGGAGCGAGAAGAAGCTGACGTAAGAGACGCCGCGTGGCTTGAGCAAGTAATGATAGGCGATGCGATTCGACGCCGCGTCGATGCCCCACGCGGCCAGTGAGCCGAGGACTCCGCCCGCGAGTCCGATGAGCGCGGCTTCGACGAAGAAGATCAGTTTGATCTCGCTGTCCTCCGCGCCGATGGCCTTCATGATGCCGATCTCACGCGTGCGCTCAAGGATCGACATGATCATCGTGTTAGCGATGCCGAAGGAGGCCACGAGCAGAGAGATGCCACCCAAGAGTCCGAGCGAGGAGTCGATGATCAGAAAGACCGTGCGAATCTCTTTCAACTGATCGGCGATGGAGAACGTCGAAAAGCCGCGCTCGTTGATCCGCGTCTGCACTTCGGTGAGGATGTCCGCGTCGGTCACACGCACGACCGCCATCGGGTAGCCTTCCGCCTCGCCCTCCTTGATCGCGCCGCTCGCACGCGCGAGTTCGAGCGCAACCTGATTGAGTGAGCCGCGATACTTCTGCGAACACTCGCGCGCCGCGCGCAGAGGCACGTAGATGCTTGCCACCGGCATCAGCCCGCGAAACTGTCCACGGTTGCCGCCGTTCGGGCTCTCGACCTCCGACTTCAACACGCCGACGATGCGAAACGAACGCGCCGCGACGTTGCTCGTCGCACCGGCCCCATCATCTTCACCGCCGAGCGGCAGACCGAAGAAACTCATGCCGCCCGCGTCCGCATCAGACCTCCCTTTTTTCGCGCCGTCAGCCGCGCGCGCACTTTCATCGTCGCGCTTCGAGTTCGACTGATCACTTCCCTGCGCGTTCGGCCCACTCGTTTGCGCGTTCGATCCGTTCGCATGCGTAGAGTTTGATATCGCGTCTCGTGCGCCGCGCGGCGCGAGCAGTTCGATGGTCTGCCCGATGGCGTCCGCAGGCTTGTCGAAACCGAACGCCTTGAGGAAACTTTCATCGACGACCGCTTCGTCCGCATCTGCGCTCGCGATCATTTTTCCGGCGGAGTAGTTCTTGAAGCGCGAGGCCTGATTCGGCACGAGCGCGCCGCCAACCGAGCGTGTCTGCACACGACCGTTCGCGCGCACATAGACGAAAAGCGAGACGCTCGGCTCGACCGAAGCGACGCCCGCGACCTGCGCGATCTCCGCGATAGCCGCATCGTCGAGCGTGCGCGTCGCATCTGTCTGACGACGGTTGTTGCGCTGTCCATCATTACCGCCGAGTCGCCCCCCTTCTTCACCGCCGCGTCGTCCGCCATCATCACGCTGCGGGCCAGCGTTGTCGTTCGCTGTGGGCCTGCCGCCTGCGAGCGCGGCGGAGACGATGCTATCGAGGCTGCGACCCGATACGGTGATCTCGTTGAAGAGATCGAGGTCTTTGAAACGCTGCACGGCGTTGCGCTGCAAGCCGAGCCCGAACGAGATCATCGTGATGATGACCGCCACGCCGACGACGACGCCCATCGTCGTCAACGCCGCGCGCAGGCGCGACTCGCGAAGGTTGCGAAGCGCGAGACGGAGTATGTCTGTGAATTTCATAATTAAGTCTGGGGTCTGGAATCTAAAGTCTCAAGTCTGGAATCGGAAAAGATCACGCGTTCGACTCCAGACTTAAGACTCCACACTCACGACTCTTAATTCAGCATCGCGAGTTGCGCCCAGACTTTCTTCAACTGCTCGCGCACCTGCTCTTCATCTGGAACACCGCGCGCGAGGTATGCCTGCATCTCCGTGATCGCTTCGGTGTAGCGACCGAGCTGCGCGAGAAGCACGCCACGGTCGCGTCGCTCATCATGCGCTTCGGGGTCGAGTAGCAAAATGCGATCAACTGCGGCGAGCGCGCGCCTGTGACGGTTCGACTGTGCGTGGACGGCTTTCAAGTTGCGCAACACGCGCGCGAGTATCTCACGGTTGGTTGCGGCGCGCAGGTGCTCTTCCGTTAAGGCCACCTGTCCGCCGTAGAGCGAGTCGAGCAACTCCTGACAATCGTCCTCTGAGATGGCCCGGCGGTTGAATGGATCGACGAGTCGCATCTCTTCGCCGCGCGCCGAGTCCGCGCGCACGCGCACAATGAAATGGCCGGGCAGCCCGATGCCTTCAACTTCGAGACCGGCCCTGCGACCGAGTTCCATATAGACGACCGAGAGCGTGATCGGGATGCCGCGTCGCTCCTCGATGACGTAAGGCAGCAGGCTGTTGCGCGGATCGTAATAGCTCGACTGGTTGCCGACGAAGCCCAGCTCGCGAAAGACGAACTCGTTGAGCGCATCGACCGGCTCCCAGGAGCGCGCGGCGACGAAGGCGCGCGCCGCCAGCCCTAGCTCGAAGAGGCGCGCGCGATAGTGCTCAACGTCGAGCGCGGGCTGCTCTTCCGCCGCGACGAGCAAAGAGGCGTGCGCCAGATCAATCGACGCATCGGGCAGCGTCGTCAGCCGCTCGAAACTCCGTCGCGCCTCCGCAGCCTTCAGTGTGCCCTCTGGAGTCATGAAAGAAAGTGTGAATGATGAAGTGTGAATGATGAAGTAAAATCCATTGTCTTCACTTCATCGTTCATCGTTTTGAGAAGACGTGATAGACGGCGTCCGGCGTCCAATCGAAGAGGCTGCGCGTGACCACGTCTGCGCCCGCGTCGCGCAGTTGTGATTCCGTGACAGTGTTCGCGACGCCGAGCGTGCGCATCCCCGCAGAGCGCGCGGACTCTATCCCTGCGGGCGAATCTTCGACGACGAGACATTCACCGGCGGCCAGCGTTTGTTGATTGTTCGCGCGCAGACGCTCGTTGAGCAGTTCGAGCGCGCGCAGGTTGCACGCGGGGTCGGGCTTGCACGCGCTTACGTCTTCCGCGCTGACGATGGCAGAAAAAAACTTTGTCAGTCCCGCGCGCTCTAACACGTGATCGATCTCCATGCGACGAGCCATGCTGACCAAACCCGCCGGCCACTGTCGCGCGCACGACTTGACGAAGGTGACGACGCCGGGAAAGAGCGGTAGCTCATCCTTGATCAACTCGCGTTGACGCGCGGTCTTGCGCGCGATGACATCAGCGAGTTGCTCAACGGTCGTCTCTCGACCGGCCCGTTGGAATGCCGCGCGCACGAACGCAACGTCGTCCATGCCGAGGCAAGAGTAGTAGTCGGCTTCGGTAAGCGCGATGCCTTCCGCGCGCAACACCTCTTGATAAGCCGCGAGTTGCAGCGGCTCGTCGTCGATGATGACGCCGTTGAAGTCGAACAGGATCGCTCGGATCATCTCGTCAAACTCTTAACTCTTCTGCGCGGTGTGTAAACACGATCAAGATACGACTGTCGTTGCGCAATGTCCAAAACACTGACTTTCAGTTTCCAGCGTTAGTGCTTGAAGAAGGATGTTGTGTGCCGCCGCGTCGCGCGTTCTGTTCGGCGAAGAGCGCGGGCAGTCGCTCGCTCTCTAATACGTCGAGGCGACGCAGGACTTCGGAGAGGGCCAGCTCGTTCTTGAGGTTCACTTGATAGTCGAGGTCTGCGCGCAGGCGATCTTTACTGCCCTGCCGATTCTGCGACATCATGATGATCGGAGCTTGCAAGCCCGTGATCATGCCGAGCACGAGATTGAGCAGGACGTAAGGGAACGGATCGAAGCCGTGACTCAAGACCCAAGAGTTGAAGAGTATCCAGAGCAAGAGGAAACCGGCCGCCGCGCCGATGAACTTCCAACTGCCGCCGAACTCCGCGATCAAGTCGGCCGCGCGATCCGCGAGCGTGGAGCGAGCCTCTTCGACCTCGTTGGCGTTGCGCGAGACGCGTCGGCGCAACAACTCGTCCGTCGAGCGCAAGCGATCCGAGAGCGCGCCGAGCATGGCGAGCGATACATCTGCGTTGCGGCGTATGAAGGCGATAAAATCATCACGCGCGAGCGAGGCAAGGCGCGTGTCTTCGATGGCGCGCGCGCTCGCCGTGCGCGGCTTGCCCTCGATGAGGGCCATCTCGCCTAAGAAGTCGCCGCGCGCCAGCTCCGCGAGCGTCACCTCTTTGCCGTCCTCATCCGTGATGTAGATCGAGACGCGCCCCTCTGCGATGAGAAACATCGCGTTGCCCGCATCATTCTGCCGGAAGAGCAACGCATCGCGCTCAAGCTGACGCGGCTTGAGCAGGCGGCGCAACGCACGCGCATCCTCGTCGCCCAGCGACGCGAACAACGGCACGGATCGCAAAGCCTCAATCGTCATCTCAGGGGCGTCATTCATAATTCAAACCTCACAAGGCGTGAATGGTAAATGGTAAATGGCGAACTCAACGACGAAGCGTTGTTTGACTTGATTCAAAACTTCGCGCCGATCAACCGATGAGCCCTTTACGATTGACCGTTGACCATTGACGATTCACCATTTACCACCCTCCCGTCCTTCATCTGGATCGTGCGGTCGGCGAAGCGCGCGGCCAGTTCGCGGTCGTGCGTGACGAGGAGCACGGTGAGGCGTTCGCGCTCGACCGTGGCGCGCAGGAGCGCAAGCAACTCGGCGGCGCGCGTTGAATCGAGGTTGCCCGTCGGCTCGTCTGCGAGGAGCACGCGCGGGCTGTTGGCGAGTGCGCGCGCGATGGCGACGCGCTGCTGCTCGCCGCCCGAAAGCTCTGTCGGCCGGTGGTCGGCGCGATCTGAGAGACCGACGCGGTCGAGTAGTTCGCGCGCGCGTTGCTCACGCGCGCGACCGGCGAGACCGCCGAAGGCGAGCGCGAGTTCGACGTTCTCGGCGGCGGTCATGGAAGTGATGAGATTGAAATTCTGAAAGATCATCCCGACCGCCTGACGACGATAACGGGCCATCTCTCTCTTCGTGAGCGGCGCGAGCGAGCGGCCCTCGAAGACCACCTCGCCCTCTGTGGGCCGGTCGAGCCCGCCGAGCAGATTCAGAAGCGTTGACTTGCCTGATCCGGAAGTGCCTTGCAGCGCGACGAACTCACCCTCGCCCACAGAGATGGAAGCGCGGTCGAGCGCGACCACCAAGTTCTCGCCCATCCGGTAATGCTTCGAGACCTCGCGTGTCTCAAGGAGTGCGTTGTCCATAAAAAGTTAAAGCCGCCGCGAGTCGAATAACACGCGACGGCCCTCAAATTCAAGAACAGTTTTCGGTTTTCGGTTTTCAGTTTCGAGCAAGACCGCTCGTGTTCGTCGTCTTAGACGATCTTGTATTCCGAATCCACTTCCTCGTCTGAGAAAGCGACGCGATAGTTGGGCGACTGCTTCTGTTTAGTGATGAGCAAGTCGTCTTTGGTCTTCAAGAGATCGGCCCGATTGTAAACCGACAGCTCGAAATTGAAGCCATGCGTGATGGCATCCTTCGGGCACGCCTCGACGCAGAAGCCGCAGAAGATGCAGCGACCATAGTCGATGTTGTAAGTCGAAGCGTAACGCTCATCGACGCCGATTCTCTCTTCGGGCGCACGCGGATCATCAGCCGCGACGATGTAGATGCAATCGCTCGGACACGCCGCCGCGCAAAGAAAGCAGGCGACGCACTTCTCTCTGCCCAACTCATCGACGTGCAGCAAGTGCTGTCCACGAAAGCGCGGCTGCAACGTCACGGCTTCGTCCGGATACTGCACCGTCCACTTCTCGCGCGGAATCTTCGCGAACGTGACGCTCATCCCTTTAACGATGGCCCGCGTCGATTCGATGATGTCGCTGACGATGGACATGGAAACCTCTTGGGTAAACGATCAATGGTGAATAGTCAATGGTAAGAAAGGCCCTTCGCCATTTACCATTGACTATTCACCATTCACTATTTCGAGTTGACTGAAGAAGTAACCGATCTCGACGCGCGCGTTCTCTTCGGAGTCCGATCCGTGGACGGCGTTCTCGCCGATGGAGGTGGCGAACTCTTTGCGGATCGTTCCCTCATCAGCCTTGGCCGGATCGGTCGCGCCCATCAGATCGCGCCACGCTTTGACTGCACCATCCTTTTCCAGAACCAACACGACGCACGGCGCGCTCGACATGAATTGCGTCAACTCCGTGAAGAACGGTCGCCCGCGATGCACCGCGTAAAATCCTTCGGCCTCTGCGAGCGTCATGCGAATCAACTTCATCGCGCGAATCTTGAATCCACCTTCCGTGACGCGCTGAATGACGCCGCCCGTCTTTCCCGCGCGCACCGCGTCGGGCTTGATGATGCCGAAAGTTAAGTTGCCGATCTGTTCTGACATTATTAACGTTCAAGACCTCTCGTGAGATTGATTGACTAACCTTGTTGCGGCGGCTTGCCGTCGCGCATTTCGCGAACGATGTCGATCAGTGCATCGAACCGTTGATCTGTGTGTGCCTGCGCCGCAGCGAGTTCCCTCATCTGTTCGACGAGTGCGGAGACTAGAGTGTCAGTCCGAATCTGTGCGTCAGCAAGCGCGGCGAGTTTACGTTCTGAGTTTTCCTGCGCCTCGGCAAGAGAACCGAGCCGTTCGCCGAAGAGTTGAGCAAGCTCGACTGACTTATCCAGACGATTATCGGACGAACGCCCTGCGGCTTCGACCGCGCCTAACCGCTTGCTCGCGTCACGAGCGAGGATTGCGAGATTGCCGACTGCATCTTCAAGCCTCATTATTCTTTCTTCATCCGCCATGACTGAACCTCTCAAGCATCACGCCGTCGCCGTCGCGCCGAGGGCGTCTTTCATCGCCTGCCCGATGTCGGCGGGCGATTTGACGACGCGGATGCCTGCGGCGGTGAGCGCGGCCATCTTCTCTTCCGCCGTGCCCTTGCCACCGGAGATGATGGCCCCCGCGTGGCCCATGCGACGGCCGGGTGGCGCGGTCTGTCCGGCGATGAAGGCGACGATGGCCTTCGACACGTTCTCGCGCGCGTACTCCGCCGCTTCCTCTTCCGCCGTCCCGCCGATCTCGCCGATCATGACGATGCCCTCGGTCTCCGCGTCGGCTTCAAAGAGCGCGAGCGCATCGAGGTGCGTCGTGCCGATGATGGGATCGCCGCCGATGCCAATGGCGGTTGACTGGCCCAAGCCGAGCGCGGTCAACTGGCCCACCGCTTCATACGTCAGCGTGCCTGAGCGCGAGACGACGCCGATGCGGCCCTCTTTGTGAATGTGTCCGGGCATGATGCCGATCTTGCACTTGCCGGGCGAGATGACGCCGGGGCAGTTGGGCCCGATGAGCCGCGTCGCTGTCCCTTCAAGAAAGCGTTTGACCTTCACCATGTCGAGCGCGGGGATGCCCTCTGTGATGCAGACGACGAGCGGTATCCCTGCGGCGGCCGCTTCGATGATCGCGTCCGCCGCGAACGGCGGCGGCACGTAGATCACACTTGCGTTCGCGCCCGCATCCTTCACAGCCTGCTCGACCGTGTTGAAGACGGCGATGCCTTCGTGCTTCGTCCCGCCCTTGCCCGGCGTGACGCCGCCGACGACGTTCGTCCCATACTCCACCATCTGCTTCGTGTGGAACGAACCCTCTTTGCCCGTGATGCCCTGCACGACGAGGCGCGTATTTTTATCGACGAGAACGCTCAACGCTCTTGCTCCTATGAAGACGAATTTTTCGAGCCTGTTTTGAACGCGCAGTATAACACGCGTGAACTGAAAGACTGAGCGCGTTGTCGCAAGCAACTCAGTCGAGTTCGACTCGCTCACCGTACTGCGGCACTTCCACCGTCCACCCGTAAGCCTCGCGTATGTGCTGGGCCATCGCTTCAGCAGCAACGGGCTCGCCGTGCGTGGTGAAGGCGCGACGCGGCGCGGCGGTCATGGTCGAGAGCCAGCGCAGGACTTCCTTCCAATCAGCGTGGGCCGAGAAGCCGCCGATGCGTTCGACGCGACAGCGCACTGGGATGTTGTGTTTGAAGATCGAGACTTCGCGCGCGCCGTCTTCGATGCGACGGCCGATTGTGCCAGCCGCTTGATAGCCGACGAAGACGACGGTTGAGTTCGCGTCCGGCAGATAACGTTGCGCGTGATGCAGCACGCGCCCGCCCGTCATCATGCCTGATGCCGAGATGATGATGCGCGTCCCCGTCTCTTCGTTCAAACGCTTCGACTCTTCGCGCGAGGCAGCCGTGACCATCGAGTGCGTGCGAAGCGGTTGTTGATGGCCGGCGATAACGCTCGCGTACTCCGCGTCCTGCTCTTCCGTGTGGCTGCCGTAAACCTGCGTGGCCGCCGCCGCCATCGGCGAATCGACGCGCACGGGCAGGATCGGAATCTTCTTCTCGTCTTCGAGTTCGCGTATGAGGTAGATCAACTCCTGCGTGCGACCGACGGCGAAGGCGGGGATGAGCACGACGCCGCCGCGCTCCCGCGTCTCGTTGATGATCTGCGCGAGCTTGATCTTCGGATCGGTCGGATCGTGCAAGCGATCTCCATAAGTCGATTCGCAGAGCAGATAGTCGCACGCGGGCGGGGGCTCAGGGTCTTTGATGATCGGCTGATCGTAGTGGCCCAGATCGCCTGAGAAGAGTATGCGACGGCCCTTGCCGTCCTGTCCGGCCCCATTGATCTCGACGAGCACGAGACTCGATCCCAAGATGTGACCGGCGACGCGAAACGACGCCTTGATCCCTTGCGCGACCTGCACAGGCTCGCCTGTGTTCGCTTGCGGCTGGACGAGTTTCAAAGTCTCGCGCGCGTCGTCTTCGGTGTAGAGCGGGAGTGCGGGTTGATGATTCGAGAGGTTATGCCGGTTGCGATAGTCCGCATCCTCTTCCTGTATGCGTGCAGCGTCGGTCAGCAGAATCTTGAGCAGGTCTGCCGTGCCGCGCGAGCAATAGACGGGCCCTCGGAAGCCTTGCGCGACGAGTCGCGGCAGGTAGCCCGTGTGATCGATGTGCGCGTGCGTGATGAGCACGGCGTCGATCTCCTCGGGGCGAAACGGCGGGTCTTGCCAGTTGCGATCTTTCAACTCGCGCAGGCCCTGAAACATTCCGCAGTCAACCAACACGCGGGCACGATCCGACTCGATCAAATACTTCGAGCCCGTCACCGTGCCGACCCCGCCCCAGAAAGTCAGAGACGCCATGCGTTCCTCCGTAGCAACTCAACAAGTTTGAATACGTTTTATCTTCCTTCGCGTCTTTGCGCCTCCAGCGTGAGAATGATTTTCACGCTGGAGGCGCAAAGACGCAAAGGAGAAGATTCTAATAAGCCTTACTTCTTCTCACCCTTTTCAACGACGATGGTTGCCGCGTAGTCTTCCGACTTCGGCAGACCGTGGATCGAAGGCGCGGGCGTCAGTTGCGCGAGCGCGATCTTGTAGCCGCCGAACTCGTACACGTTCGGCTCAAGGTTCGTGTTGAGATCGAACTCGACGCATTCGTCCTTCGAGTTGCGCGCGATCAAGTGGACGCGCGCGTTGCCAGCCCAGATGCACTTCGCGCCGTCGGGGCAGCGCGAGTCTTGCGTCACGGCGACGAAGCCGATCTTCAAATCCACGCCCTTGAGTTTGATCTCCTTGCCTTGCCTGACGACGACTCCGCCCGGCACGCGCGCGTCGCGCTCCTGCGCCGACGCCGACGGCACGCACAGCAGCAACAGCAGCGGCAACAGCTTCCAAAGTTTCATCACTTCCTCCGCCCTACATTACCGTTCACTCAGCACTCAGTACTTTGTCATCCCGCGAGCGCGACGACCTTTTCGGCTGCGTCTTTCATGCCGTTGCCAACCGTGAAGTTCATGCCGGACTCTGCGATGAGCCTCCGGCCCTCTTCGACGTTCGTGCCTTCGAGCCGGACGACGACGGGGACTTTGACGCCGATGGCCTTCGCCGCCTCGATCACTCCGCGCGCCACCATGTCTGTGCGGACGATGCCGCCGAAGATGTTGATGAGCACGGCGCGCACCGCAGGGTCAGCGAGCAGGATACGGAAGGCCGCTGCGACGCGCTCCTGCGACGCTCCGCCGCCAACGTCGAGGAAGTTGGCGGGCTCGCCGCCCGCGAGCTTGATGATGTCCATCGTTGCCATCGCGAGGCCCGCGCCGTTGACCATGCAGGCGATGTTGCCGTCGAGCTTGATGTAGTTGAGATCAAATTTCGATGCTTCGATCTCCAGAGGCTCTTCTTCGTTCAGATCGCGCAGGTCGAGAAACTCCTTGTGACGAAACATCGCGTTGTCGTCGAAGGTGACTTTCGCGTCGAGCGCGATGAGTCGCTTGTCTTTCGTCAACAGGAAGGGATTGATCTCCATGAGCGAGGCGTCGAGCTGTTCATATGCGTTGTAGAGCGACTGCATGAACTTCGCCGCTTGATTGATCAGCTCGGCGGGCAGGCCCAATCCGAACGCGAGCTTGCGCGCCTGATAGGGCCGGAAGCCAATCGCCGGATCAATCGTCTCTTTGAGAATCTTCTCCGGCGTCTTGGCGGCGACCTCTTCGATGTCCATGCCGCCCTCGGACGAAGCCATGAAGACGGGGCGGCCCGTCGCGCGGTCGAGCACGATGCCGAGATAAAATTCCTTATCAATCGGCAGGCCCTCTTCGACGAGGACAGTGCGTACCTCGCGCCCTTCGGGGCCCGTCTGATGCGTGATGAGCGTCATGCCGAGCATCTTCGCAGCGATCTCGCGCGCTTCATCGGCAGACTTCGCGAGCTTGACGCCGCCGCCCTTGCCGCGTCCGCCCGCGTGTATCTGCGCCTTGACGACGACCACGTCCGTGCCCAATTCCTTCGCCGCGTGATAAGCCTCTTCGGGCGAGCGCGCGACCAACCCGCGCGGCACGGCGACGCCGAACCTTTGCAACAACTCTTTGCCTTGATACTCGTGAATCTTCATGTCGAAACCTCGTAGAGAAGCAGTCAGCAATCAGTCGTCGGCACTCAGTTTTGAATGCTCCCCGGCTGAGCGTCGAATGCTGAGTGCTGAGTGAATTTTTGGATCGCCGCGAGTGTAGCCGCACGCAGCGCGCGTCGGCAAGGCGGGGCGGCTCGCGACTTTTGAAATAGCTTGTGAATGCGTCGCCCGCGTGCAATATAATGCAGATGTTTTTCGACTTGTGGAGCGACAACGATTCCTGCTCGCGTGAGGTGTCTGATGGCCGACGTTAAGAAGCGCATCTACTTTGCAGCCCCGCTCTTCACACAAGCTGAGTGGATGTGGAACGCGCGGCTGGCTGAGGAGTTGCGCGCGCGCGGCATCGAAGTGCTGCTGCCGCAAGAGACCGCCGCACCGATGCTCAACGACCCGTCGAAGTTCGACGCGCAGAAGCTCTTTGAGACGAACATCGAGGAGATCGACAAGGCGAAGGTCGTGCTCGCCATCTTCGATCAAGCCGATCCAGACTCCGGCACGTGCTGGGAGTGCGGCTATGCCTTCAAGGCTGGCTATCCCGTCATCGGATTGAGGACTGACATTCGCGGCGGCGGCGACGACGATAAAAGTCGCGGCGTGAACCTCATGCTCTCACGATCCTGTCGCGTCTTCGTCCTCGTTCCGCTCGGCAAACGCGAAGACCTCGCGTGGGTGGCCCAACAGGTCTTCGATAAGCTGAGCGCGCTCTGAGTCAGTCGCGGCGTCAACCCGCGTCGGCTCTCACATATCGGCGAGGGCGCGTGGTAAACTTTGCCTTCGCGCGTTTCGTATCATCAATCGGCCTACAGTCTCGATAAATCTCTAAGGAGCTTCAATGAACCGTCCGAGTAACAAGCTATTCGTGCCTTTGATCACGATCATGCTCGCCGCCTCCGTGCTCTTCGCGCAGACGACGGGCCATGGCGGGATCGATCTCGCCAACCTCGACAAGAGCGTCAACCCCTGCAACGACTTTTACCAGTTTGCCAACGGCGGCTGGCTCGCCAAGAATCCGATCCCTGCTGCCTATCCTGCGTGGGGCGTCGGCAACGTCCTCGACGAGCAGAACCAGAACACCGTCCGCCAGATCGTCGAAGCCGCCGCGAAGAACGCGAGCGCGACGAAGGGCAGCAACGAGCAGAAGGTCGGCGACTACTACGCCTCCTGCATGGCCGAAGACAAGATCGAAGCCGCAGGCTTAACGCCGCTCGCTTCAGAGTTCGCGCTCATCGACAAGATCAAAGACCAACGCGACCTGCAAGCCGAGATCGCGCACCTCTCCGACATCGGCATGAACGTCCCGTTCGGATCGGGATCGAATCAGGATTTCAAAAACGCCTCGGAAGTGATCTTCGGCGTCTCGCAAGCCGGTCTCGGACTCCCCGACCGCGACTACTACTTCGACGAGAAGCGTCAACCGATCCGCGACGCTTACGTCAAGCACGTCGCCAATATGTTCACGCTCCTCGGCGATGCGCCCGAACGTGCGGCGACGGAAGCGCAGACCGTGATGACGCTTGAGACGAAACTCGCCAAAGCCTCGATGACACGCGTCGAGCAGCGCGATCCGGCCAACATCTATCACCGCATGTCGGTCGCGGACTTGCAGAAACTCACGCCGAACTTCGACTGGTCGGCCTTCTTCCACGGCATCGGCTACACGCAGAAGGCCGACGTGAACGTCGCCGAGCCAGAGTTCTTCAAAGCTGTCAACACTGAACTGACCGCCACGCCCATCGACGATTGGAAGACCTACATGCGCTGGCAGCGCATCAACTCGGCGGCGTCCGCGCTCTCGAAAAAATTCGTTGACGAGGACTTCAACTTCAAGGGCCGCGTGCTGACCGGCGCGACTGAGCAGCAGCCGCGTTGGAAGCGTTGCGTGCGTTCGACCGATGGCGCGCTCGGCGAAGCGCTCGGACAGGTTTACGTCGAGAAGGCCTTCCCGCCCGCCGCGAAGGCGCGCGCGCTTGAGTTGGTCAGAAATCTCGAAGCCGCTTTGAAGACCGACATCGGCACGATCTCTTGGATGAGCGACCCGACGCGCACGCAAGCCGTCGCCAAGCTCGAAGCCTACATGAACAAGATCGGCTATCCCGACAAGTGGCGCGACTACTCGACGCTCTCGCTTGATCGCGACTCCTTCTTCACAAACCGGATGCGCGCGAACCACTTCGAGCAGTTGCGCGATCTCGCCAAGATCGGCAAGGCCGTCGATAAGGCCGAGTGGGGCATGACGCCGCCGACGGTCAACGCCTACTACAATCCGCAGTTCAACGAGATCGTCTTCCCCGCCGGAATCCTTCAGCCGCCGTTCTTCGATCCCGCAGCCGATGACGCCGTCAATTACGGGGCCATCGGCTCAGTCATCGGTCATGAGATGACGCACGGCTTCGACGACGAGGGCGCGCAGTTCGACGCGCAGGGCAATCTCAAGAACTGGTTTGCCCCAGCCGATCTCACTAGCTTCCACGATCGCACGAACTGCGTCGTCACGCAGTTCAGTGGCTTCCAAGTCGAGCCCGGTCTAAACGAGAACGGCAAGCTCGTCGTCGGCGAATCGGTCGCAGACTTGGGCGGCTTAGTCATCGCCTACACTGCTTGGCAGAACTCTCTCAAGGGCAAGCCGAAACCTGTGACGATTGACGGCTATACGCCGGAGCAACGCTTCTTCCTCGCCTACGCACATGGTTGGGCCACCAGCATCCGACCGGAGTTGGCGAGGTTGCTAACGAACGTCGATCCGCATCCGTTGCCGAAGTTCCGCGTCAACGGGCCACTCTCGAACATGCCGCAGTTCTCCGCAGCCTTCCAGTGCAAGTCGGGCGATCAGATGGTGCGCGCCGATAAGGATCGCTGCGTCATCTGGTAAGCGAGGAATGTAATCAGTAGGGGTGAGCACAGCAGGCGGTGAACAGTCGAGATGATGTCTCTTGAATGTTCACCGCCTGACTGCTTGCTGCTCAATCGATCAGGAGGCGACGCGCGATGGACGAAGTGATCGTCACGTCCGGCTTGAATCTGCAAAACGAGATCGGCTACGGCGAGGGCCAGAGCTTCACGACCGACGAGCCCCTGCGACTCGGCGGTGACGGCGCAGGCGCAGACCCCTACACGCTCATCCTCGCCGCGCTCGGCAGTTGCATCTCGATGACGCTCACGCTCTACGCGCGCCGCAAGCAGTGGCCTCTCAAGCGCGTCACCGTGCGACTGCGCCAGCGTCGCATCCATGCGAAGGACTGCGAGGAGTGTGAGACCGAGACCGGCAGCTTTGTCCATCGCATCGAGCGACACATCACCATCGAAGGCGACTTAACCGATGAACAGCACGTGCGCCTTCAGGAGATCGCGCACAAGTGTCCCGTCCACAAGATGCTCACATCCGAGATCGTCATCGCCGACTGAAACGACTAAAGACTTTGGCGCATCCGCACGCGGCCCGCGATACTTTTTCGCTTGACTCCGAACTCAACCTCGCATATAAGCCTGTGCATTCGATTGCTAGGTCGCACCTAAGGGTTCGACCACCCTCGCAAGATTAGCTTAAACATTCGACACCCTCGCGGGCTTCCACGGAAGTCAGGCAAGTAGTCCCTTAACCATTTCAAGGAGTCGATTCCCCCATGAACCGCTCGTCGTTCGTCTCGACGCTCGTCTTGCTCTCCGCCTGTTGTCTCTTCCTTTCAACTTTCATCACGAACAATGTTGACGCGCAGCAGAAGATCGCTGCCAACTCCTATAATCCTTCGCCGCTTGAGAATGAAGTTCTCGCCGAGATCAATCTCGCGCGGACGCGCCCGCAGGAGTACGTCGCCTATCTCGAACAACTCAGGCCCTACTTCAAAGGCAAGACATTGCAGCTACCCGGCCAGCCAGCCTCCGACACGCAGGAGGGCATCGTCGCGCTCGACGAAGCGATCAACGCCTTGCGCGCCATGAAGCCGCAGAGTCCTTACAACTTCTCTTCCGGCATGAGCCTCGGCGCGAACCTGTTAGTGAAAGAGCAAGGCTTGAAGGGGTTGACCGGACACAAGGGCGTTGACGGCGGCTTCTGCGATCAGCGACTCGCGCGCTTCGGACGTATCGAAGGCCCGGTCGGCGAGGCCCTCTCTTACAGCGCGCAGACCGCGCGCCAACGCGTGCTGACGTGGCTCGTCGATGACGGCTTCTCGACGCGCGGGCATCGCAACAGCTTGCTCAATTCCGGCTACAAAGTTGCCGGAGTATCCTGCGGCGACCACGCGCGCTTCAGCATGATGTGCGTCGTTGATTTCGCCAGTGGGTTCTCCGACACGCAAGCCGGCAACGTCGCGCGCAGTTTCTGAAGAAGAGTGTAGTTAGAAGAGAAGAAGGCTTCCAACCTAAACAGGTTGGAAGCCTTCTTTGATCGGGATGCCGAGATTCGAACTCGGGGCCTCACCCACCCCAAGGGTGCGCGCTACCAGGCTGCGCCACATCCCGAAAACGTTTGCAAGTATCGCCGTAAAATTTTGATTGGTCAACCGCAGCGTGGATCGTGATGACGATACTGATCGAAGACTACTTCGGGTGGCGGCTGAGTGAAGCGTCTGCACTATCGAGCAGCGAGAGGAGTTCGCCCACCTGTTCGCGCAGGCGACGCAACGCGGCTCGTCGCTCGTCCGTGACAGGATAACTCGGCTGCGCGGGCGCGGGTTCTCTATCGCTCGCGTAAGTCGGCGCGGTGTGGCGCGCGGGGAGCGTGGGCGTTGCGACGGATTGTGTATTGACTTGCGTATCCTGCTGCTCGGCGGCGAGAGCCGCGCTCATCTCAGGCGTCACCACCTTAAGCTTGCTTGCGCCGCGAATCTCGGTCGAGAGTTTCTTCTTCGCGCCCGCGATGGTGAACTGATCCTCGTAGAGCAGTTCCTTGATGCGCAAGACCATCTCCACGTCGCGTCGCCTGTAAGTGCGCTGACCCGCGCGATTCTTCTGCGGCGCGAGCGTCGGAAACTCCGACTCCCAGTAGCGCAGCACGTGCGCCTGTATCCCCGTGATGTCGCAGACCTCCCCGATCTTGAAGAAGAGTTTTTCGGGAATGTGGACAGCCGCGCGATTCATCTTCGGGAGTCCTCTGCTGATGGAGACTTCTAGGGAACTGTCTTGCCGATGCCTCAAGGGAGGGGCGTGCTGAATGCTGCGCCGATGTTAACCGCGACCGGCTCGCGTGTCAATCTTCTTTTGCTTACTTAAGACGACTACAGAGCGGAATTTATGAGGCGAGACCTGATGACGTTCCTGAGCGGGTGTGGAAAACTTTTAGAGACTGGAAGCTAACCCTATCCTTTAACTTTTTCTGCGACCTATATAACTCACCATGCGCCTCACCCTGCTAACTATCAACGCGGCGCGAAGCGGATCAGACGGCTCAAAGGATCGAACGTCAACTCGAAGGGTCGAAGCGCGTCGCGTCCCAGAATGATCGGCACGGCGGCTGACGCACCGTTGAGCAGATCGGTCGGCACGCGTCGCAGCACGAGCGCGCCAACGCGCACGGTCGCGGGCTCGATCCTGCTCGCGCCGACACGACCACGTCCCAGATCACGCACATCGCCCACTTGCTCTCTACCTCTCCCGCCAAAGACTCCGAGCGAGCGCGCGGCTTCCGGCGTGAGCCCCAGACCGAGACCTGAGCCCGTGTCGATGAGCGCGCGCCGTCCACCTTCGAGCGAGACGAAGGGGCGACGCGTCGCGCCGTCCGTCAGCCACGCGACCACGCCGCCGTCCGCCGGAACGTTGCTATGATTTAATGGCTCGACGCGCGGATCGAAGGCGCGCAAGACTTCCGCGCGAAAGTCTATGACGTAACCGAGCGGATAGAACGTCTCGGAAGGATCGAGAACACCGTCAATGTCTCCCGGCAGCGAGTCCGCGACGATGATCGAGCCGCGACCGGGCAGGTAGTTGCGCGCTTCGCCAATCGCGATGCTGCGCACCGATGCCTCTCGCGCCGAGCCGCGTGCGCCGCTCAGCCCGCTCAGGTTTACAGTGCCGTTGCTTGCGATTGGAACGCGGGCCGCTTGCGCCACGCGCGTCGAGAGGATCGTCGAGCCCGCGCCCGTGTCCACGGCAAAGTCGAAAGGGCCCTCATCGTTGATCCACACCTTGACGATGAGCCCTCGCCCCGCGACTTCGCGGAAGCGCACGAGCGTAGGCGCTCGTTGCACGGAAGCTCGCGTTGACGACGAAGAGATTTGTCCGATTCGGCGTGACGGTAAAGTGGTTTGAAGATAAGTATGTGAGCGTGCCGCGCGTCTTGCGTCGCCCTGATGCAGAGAGGCGTGGGCAGTCCCCGCGTTGCGAGAGTCTGCCCACGCCGAAATTGTCAGAGTGATCAGGAGGGCCGAAGTCGCCGCGCCGCGAAGTGCTCCGTGCTTGCGTGCGCGTTCCATCTGCGACTCAACAGGCCCGCGACGGGTTAGTAACGACGATTGCGCTTGCGAATCTTGTAGGTGTAGAGCGCAGAGCCGCCGCCGCCCGCAATCGCGCCGATAGCCGCACCCTTGTGCCCGCCGATCAAGCCGCCGAGCAGCGCGCCGCCGCCCGTGCCCATCGCTACTGTCAACTTGTCTTGGTGCTTCTGCCAGAACGAACGCTTGTGCGGGGCGTAGTCGTAGTAAGCTGTGCGCGAGCTGCGCGCAACTGCGCGACGCGAACCGCGATAGACGACGCGTTCGGGCACGACGCGCGTGACGACGCGGTCACGCGCCACGACGTTGTTAGCGCCACGCGTCTTCGCCGTGTCGAAGCCATCGGTGAAGCCACTGCGGTAGGCGTTCTGATCGGGCACGCTCGCAGAGTTCTGCGCTTCGGTGTTGCTCGCAGGAAGCGCGTTGTTGTTGTCGCGCAGAGTCGCGGCGTCAGTCGCGTTCGCCTGCTGCGAGTTCGCGGGCAGCAAGTTCGCTGACGCGACCTGTGCGTCGTTCGCGTTGTTGTTGTGGCGCATGACGAGCGCGCCGACCGTGCCGCCGAGCAGCGTGGCGACGAGCGCGACCGGAAGAATCTTGTTTTGTAGAATCATGGTTTGGGCTTCTCCTCTAATCAAATCTTGGCACGAGTCCGAACAGTTCAACTGCAAGTAGTGTTCCCGATGCGGCGAAGTCTCAGGGAGAGTAAGAAGAGTCTAAGTCTATTCGCGATTTTTCAACGCTTCTGGCACGACACACTGAAATTACAACCGAACCGCAACATGAAGCCGCGTGGTGATCTGTGAGCGCGTGCGTTTGCTTGCACGATATGGACTGCTTCCGACACGATATGATCAAGCTCTGTTCGCAATGACCGCGAACAGCTTGCCTTCACGCACGTCGCGCTCACGCGCGGCGCAGTTGGACGCTTCTTCGAGGCGCGGGCTATAATCTCGGCATCCGTCACACGTCAAGCAGCCCGGAGGTTCAATCCAAGAAGTGACAACCGCCCCGTCAGCTTTCCGCCTCGCCGCGCGTCTCGACGCGGTCGGGTTCTCCGACATCGTCAAGATCAGGAATCAGATCATGAAGCTGCGCGATGCAGGGCAGCAGGTCTATCAGTTTGAAGGCGGCGAGCCCTTCCTCGACACGCCCGCGCACGTTAAAGAGGCGATGACGCGCGCGCTCGACGAGAACAAGACACGCTACGCACCTTCGTCCGGCCTCGCGGAACTGCGCGCCGCTCTCGCCGACAAGTTGCGCGCGCGCAATCGACTTTCCATCGAAGAGAAGGACGTGATCGTTTTGAACGGCGGGATGCAAGGTCTCTTCGGCGCATTCCAGTCCGTCTTGAATCCCGGCGACGAAGTGCTCGTCTTCTCGCCCTACTGGACGCCGATCAAAGACCTCGTGGCCGGTTGCGAAGCGAGCATGATGCTCGTCCCGACGGACGAAGCGCGACGCGAAGGCTTCGCGCAGACACTCGCGCGATACACTACTGCGCGCACGCGCCTCCTCTATTTCAACACGCCGCAGAATCCGACGGGCGTCGTCTTCACGCGCGCAGAGATCGAAGCGGTCGCGAGCTTCGTGCGCGAGCGCGATCTCGTCGTCGTCTCCGACGAGGCTTACGAGGATTTGATCTACGAGGGCCAGCACGTTTCCATCGCTTCGCTCGAAGGGATGCGCGAGCGCACGATCTCTTGCTTCACGCTCTCGAAGTCTTACTCGATGACGGGCTGGCGCATCGGCTATGCCGCCGCCGCCGAGCCGTGGATGACTGGCTTGCGAAAGACGACGCTCTACTCAACGAACGGTGTCTCGACGCCGACGCAGTGGGCTGCGCTCGCCGCCATCAACACGCCGACAGATTTCTTCCGCGACGTGCGCGCCGAATATCGCAAGCGACGCGATCTGCTCGTCGGGGGCTTGAACGAACTCGGCTTGACCTGCGCGCCGCCGCACGGAGCTTTCTACGCCTTCCCGGATGTGTCGCGCCTGAGCACAGACAGTCGCGCCGCCGCCGATCTCCTGCTTGAGCGCGCGCAGGTGGCTACCGTCCCCGGCTCCGTCTTCGGCGAGCACGGCGAGGGCCACCTGCGCTTCTCCTTCTCCACCTCGCCCGAAACAATCGCCGCCGCTCTCGAATCGATGCGACGCAATCTCTGAAGCGATAAGTAATGAGCAATACGTGATCTGTGTTGAGTTATGTGTGGTGAGTGATGAGTAACGAAGGCGATCATCGCGGACAACAAAGCTCGCCACACGCTCCGCCCCGTCGTGCGTCCGCGAATGGTGAATTCGATTTCATCGAACGCATCCGCCGACGCGCTCTCAATCGCGGCGACGTGCCCGACGACGACGACACGACTCCAGACTCCAGACTCCAGACTCCGGACTTACTCGTCGGCATCGGCGACGACGCCGCAGTCTTTCATTCCAATGCGGGGCATGACACGGTCGTCACCACCGATCTGCTCGTCGAAGATGTTGATTTCTTCCGCACGCTCGCCGAACCACACGCGCTCGGCCACAAGTCGCTGGCCGTCTCGCTCTCCGACATCGCAGCGATGGGCGCGCGCCCGCGCTTCGCGCTCGTCTCGCTCGGCGTCCCGCAGACGACTTGGGAATCCGGCTTCCTCGACGATTTTTACGCGGGCCTCTTCGCGCTCGCCGAGATGCACAACGTCTCGCTCATCGGCGGCGACTTGTCGCGCACGCCGGATCGCATCGTCATCGATTCCATCGTCGTCGGCGAGGTCGAACGAGACGGGGCCGTCCTTCGTTCGGGCGCGCAGGTCGGCGATCAAATCTTCGTCACCGGCGCGCTCGGCGGCGCGGCGGCGGGCCTCAGACTTCTCGAACGCTCGCTCACGCTTCCAGATGATCTCGCGCACAGCTTCCCTGCTGAGTTCGACCAACTCGCCGCGCGACAGACTCGACCCGTCCCGCGCGTCGAATGGGGCGCATTGCTTGGCACGTCGCGATTAGCGACGGCGATGATCGACACAAGCGATGGCCTCTCGTCAGACCTCGCGCACCTCTGCCGCGAGAGCAGAGTCGGCGCGGTGCTCGACTGGTCGCAGATTCCCATCGACCCTTTGCTGCATCACGACGGCGCGCTCGCCGACAACAGCTTCACGCACTCCGTCGTCTCCGACGCGCATCAACTCGCGCTCCACGGCGGCGAAGATTTCGAGTTGTTATTCACCATCCACCCGCGCGATCTCTTAAAGCTCCCGCGCGAACTCGCGGGCGTGCCCGTCACGCGCATCGGCGAGATCATGGAAGCCGACGAAGGGATCAAGCTGCAACGCCATCAACATCTCGAAGACTTGCGGCCCGCAGGCTTTGAGCATTTCAACTCGCATCGTTAAGCTCGCGCAGGATCGCTCACGACTTAAATTGACTAGCCGCGCGTCCTTCTCCTAGACTCAGCGTCAGACGATGCGCTAACGCCGGTCTCCCCGATTCTCGAACGCCCTCGCCCGCGCCGGACCGAACGGACGCGCACACGTCTCGTTAACAAGTGTTCGTTTCAGTAAAGGGAATTTCCCATGCGCAGCAAGATGCTCGGACTCGCCATCGCCCTCTCCACCTTCGGTCTAGGCGTCGCCGCGACCACCGTCTGGATTGCTTACCACACGCCGCCAGCACCGCAAGAGATCGTGATGACACGGACTGTGTTCGTGCCAAGCGGATTGACAATCCCCGCCGAAGGCTCAGCGCAAGACGACTCGCGGATCACGTCCTCAGTTTCAGGGACGCGCATTTGGGATGGCAGTCTCGTCGCCAATTTGGTTAATGGCGAGGCAAACTTCGCGCCCAAGCCTGTCTATCCGCCGCTCGCCCTTGAAGCAGGCGTATCAGGCACGGTCGTTGTTGCAGTAACTATTGATAAGGCTGGGAACGTGGTTTCGGCGAAAGCCGTCTCCGGCCCACAACTCTTACGTGCAGCCGCTACCGGCGCTGCGATGGAGTGGAAATTCGACCCTAAATTTTCGCCGCCATCCCTTCAACCCGTCGAGGTCAGGCGGACGATTACCTTTAACTTCTTGTGCCAGTGAACAGGACGACTCACCGAATCGTTTAGTCGCTAATCGCAATCTCTAACGCGCGCCGAAGTCGAACGCGGCGCGCGTCATGTTTACAAGATGCTCAAGTTTCAGAACACGCTCACGAATCAACTCGAAGAGTTTCGCCCCATCACGGAGGGCACGGTGCGTCTCTACGCTTGTGGCCCCACCGTCTGGAATCTCGCGCACGTCGGCAATTTCCGCACGAACGTCTTCGTCGATGTGCTGCGTCGCTATCTGAAATACAAAGGCTACACCGTCCAGCACGTGATGAATTTGACGGACGTTGACGACCGCATCATCAATCAGGCGGCGGAGCGCAAGGTTTCGATTGACGAGTACACCGCGCCCTACATCGAAGCCTTCTGGCAGGACTTCGACACAATCGGCTGCGAGCGGCCCGAAGTGGCCCCCCGCGCCACGCAGCACATAGCGGAGATGGTCGAGATCATCGACAGGCTCTTGGAGTCGGGTCACGCCTATCGATCCGACGGCTCGATCTACTATCGCATCTCATCGTTTCCCGAATACGGCAAGCTCTCGAAGATCAACTTCGCGGGCAACATCGCGGGCGCGAGCGAGCGCGTCGATACGGACAAGTACGAGAAGGAGGACGCGCGCGACTTCGCGCTGTGGAAAGCCCCCGACGCGGAAGGCGAGCCGACGTGGGATTCAAAGATCGGCGCGGGACGGCCGGGCTGGCACATCGAGTGCTCCGCAATGTCGATGAAGTATCTCGGCGCGACGTTCGACATACACACGGGCGGCGTCGATCTCATCTTCCCGCATCACGAGAACGAGATCGCGCAGTCGGAAGGCGCGACGCACGAGCCGTTCGTCAACTACTGGCTGCACAGCGAGCATTTGAAGATCGACGGCGAGACGATGTCCAAGTCGAAGGGCAACTACTACACGCTACGCGATCTCGTCAAACAGGGCCACACCCCGGCCGCCGTCCGCTACGCGCTCCTGAGCGTGCCCTATCGCAAGCAACTCAACTTCACCATCGAAGGCTTGCGCGGCATCGAGAAGACCGTCGCTGGTCTGCAAGACTTCAACGCGCGCCTCTCGGAAGCGCGCACCGATGCGGGCAGCAACCCAGAGATGCGCGCCGTTGCCGCACGCGCCCTCGAAGAGTTCGAGTCCGGCCTCGACGACGATCTCAACACGTCGGTGGCCCTCGCGGCCATTCACAATCTGACACGCGAGGTCAACACCGCGCTCAACTGCGAAGGCTTGCGCGCGGATGATCAGCGCGATCTGCTCGAACTCCTGCGCCGCTTCGATTCCGTGCTCAACATCTTCTCCGCGCCGCAGCGCGGGATGCTCGACACAGAGATTCAAACGCTCATCGACGAGCGACAAGAGGCGCGTCGCCGCCGCGACTTCTCACGCGCCGACGAGATTCGCGATCAACTCTTGACGCGCGGCATCGTCCTCGAAGACACGCGCGATGGCGTGCGTTGGAAACACAAGGCTTGAGCTTCGTTTAATAGCTCTAGAGTATTGACCGCTTCTCAGAAGAGAATTAGTGTTGGGCGATGAAGGTACGCAACCTCATCAAGCTCATCGAGAAGGACGGCTGGTTTTGGATGCGAACTAAAGGCAGCCACCGTCAATACAAACACCCGACCAAACTCGGCCTAGTCACAGTTCCCGGTCATCCGAGAGACGAATTAGCGCCGGGAACATTGAACAACATTTTGAAGCAGGCAGGACTCAAGCCATGAAGAAATATCTAATCATCGTCGAAGAGACGGCGACGGGATACTCAGCCTACTCGCCGGACGTGCCGGGCTGCGGCTCAACCGGAAAGAGCAAAGAGGAGGTCGAGCGCAACATTCAGGAGGCGCTTGAATTTCATCTCGAAGGATTACGCGAAGAAGGTTACGAAATCCCGGAGCCGAGTAGCTATCCCTCTTACGTCGAGGTCGCCGCGTAAATTTCATATTGATGAGAGGTCTTGAATGAGAGCCAGAAGAGCGTTCGGAGTTCTCTTACTCGTCGCGCTCGTCTCCGCAACGGCGATGAACGGACGCGCGCAGGCGATACAGAGCGCGGCAGTTCCAACAGATCAAGCGCACACCTTGTCAGACGCGCAGAAGCAGTCGATCAAACGCATCCAGACTGATGCTGAGAAGAAAGCCGCGCCCGCCGCTCTGCGCCTCGCAGGAATCGTGAGCAAGGTTTACGCGAACATGCTCGCCGACAAGCCGGACGTAAAGTTGCGCGCAAACTTGAGCGCGCAGATGGAGAGGGCCACTTGGGCTTTGCTCTCGATCAAGGGCCAGTCCGTCTATGACATCCTTCGCGTCCTCACGCCCGCGCAGCGACAACTCGTTAGAACGGAGATGCAAAAGCCCGGCGCACCGATGGACTTGTCGGAGATCGTCGCACACCTCTTCAAACTCGATGAGAAGTAGTCAATATGCGCGTGAAGATCATTTTCTGCCTCCTCGTCTCCCTCGGAGTCGCCACCTTGCCGCAACCAACTTCTTCACAGACGACCGCGCATAACAGACGCGACGCGCCTGCGCAGAGCAAGCGCATCGTCATCGCCGCGAGCACAGTGCTCGATGGGCGTGGGCGCGTGCTGCATGACGCGCGCATCGTCATCGAGGGCTCACGGATCGTCGCCATCGATCCGAAGGCCGCGCCCGTCGATTACGACTTGCGCGGCTTGACGGTCATGCCCGGTTGGATCGACTCGCACGTCCACATCACTTGGAGCTTCGGCAAGGACGGGAAGAACGCAGGCGCGGGAGAGACGACGCAGTTCGCCGCGTATCAATCGGCCTCGAACGCGTGGGCCACTCTTCTCGCTGGCTTCACGACGGTGCAGAGCGTCGGCTCGCCGACAGACGTTCCCTTGCGCGATGCTATCGCGCAAGGCACTCTGCCGGGCCCGCGTATTCTGACAGCCAACGAACCAATCTTCGGGCAAGGCGAGAAGACGGGGACGCCCGATGAACTGCGCGCGTTCGTGCGCAAGCAGAAAGCGGCGGGCGCAGACCTCATCAAAATCTTCGCGTCGCAGAGCATACGACAGGGCGGTGCGATGACGCTCTCGCAGGAACAGTTGAACGCGGCTTGCGACGAGGCGAAGAAGCAGGGGCTTCGCACGCTCGTACACGCTTACAAAGGCGCGGTGCGCGCCGCCACGCTCGCGGGATGCACGCAAGTAGAGCATGGCACGATGGCTACAGACGACGACTTGAAGTTGATGGCTGAACGCGGCACGTATCTCGATCCGCAAGCCGGACTCGTCATCGAGAATTATCTTCTCAACAAGGAAAAATATCTCGGCACGCCCGGCTATACGACGGAAGGCTTCGCGGCGATGCAGAACGTTCTTTCGTTGAATCACGAGCTGGTGCGGCGCGCGTCGAAGATTCCGGGATTGAAGATCGTCTTCGGCACGGACGCCGTCGCGGGCGCGCACGGACGCAACGCCGAAGAGTTCATCGACCGCGTGCGCGACGCCGGAGTCGATCCCATGTCGGCGATGATCTCCGCCAACTCACTCGCCGCAGAAGCCCTCGGCATGACTAATCAAATTGGCTCAATCGCCCCCGGACTCCAAGCCGACATCATCGCGCTCGACGGCGACCCACTCAAAGACATCACCGCCGTCCGCCGCGTCGTCTTCGTCATGAAAGGCGGCATCGTTTACAAGAACGCCGTGCACGGCGCGACTTACTAACGCTCGCTCACATGGAGTTTCCTTACGAGATATATCCTGATGACGTGCACCCGAAGGGTTACGTCGTGCTGCCTCTATTGGATGTGACGCTGTTCTATCGGGGCAACCAACACGATGTTAAGTGTCTCGTCGATTCAGGCGCGGATGAGTGTCTTTTCCACTCCTCGGTAGCGGAGAACCTTGGCATCGATCTTGAGAGCGGAGAGCCTAGAACCTATCTTCCGGTCGGAGGCTCTGCTATCGAAGGCTTCGTCCACCGGATCGGTTTGCAGATTCACGGCTTCGACGAGCAGATTGAGATTGAAGCGGGATTCTCAAGAGAGAATCAGTTATCTCTCTTAGGGCAGGCAGGATTTTTTGAGAACTATGAGGTGATCTTCCGGCGTTATGAAAAGAGGTTTGAAATAAACTCGATCTTCTAGCGGGCGGAAATGTATCGACCGTTAAATGGTCTGACCCAAAACAAAACTACATCCGTGAACCCCTTGCTATGCGCCTCCTGTTTTGCTTCGACAGCATCTTTACCGCTCCCGACAATAACATTCACGCCTTCAGATTTGAGGACAGCGACCCATCTATTCTCATGCTTCCTCAGTTCGCTTAAATACGCCGCTTCTTTTTCAGTCAACTCTTCTATCATTGTGTTCTCCCTTGCGTTGTTGGAAACACTTCCCTAGACACTTGAATGAGCTAAGACCGTGCCGAGGCATTGTATCTACGCGCACTTACAGGCAAATGGTTACAAGACCTTAAACTGTGTAAGAAATTTTTAAATGTACTACTGCTTCTTTGTCTGAGCTGTTCCGAACGATGACTAAGTATGTATCAGAATCTGGGGCATTAAAGAAGTCATGTAATTGATCCGTCTCTAAAAACTCTTCATATAAAAGATTGACTTCGCCCTTTTTCATCCAATATCGATAATCACCCTCATCCATGATCAGCACATCAACTGGCTCATTACTGTTTAAATCAATGTTTATCTTATCGTCCTCATCAAGCTCAAAGGAAAGGGATATGTGAGTATTACCTTTTAGAGTCATATTATCGTCGTATAAAATATCTTGAGCATTTTCTTCATCGCTGCCTATATCTGTTGTATCTATTCCAAGCTCATCAGCGCGGCTATGTAGTGCTTCGACTAATTTTTCGTAGCCGCTGGTCTTATCCAAACTGCTCCAATGCAAATCTAACTCGATCCAATGCCAACGTCTTAACCTATCAGGGACTTCACACTTTTCTAGTTTGAAAGGGATAATAAAGATCGCGCCTTCTGGCTGCTCGTCAGCTACATCTAACGCGAGCTTAATTTCTTTCTGTACATAGCCTGCCTTACTAACAGAATTTTCTGAGAGACAAGCTACAACTACATCACTATCCCGAACTGCTCTTGAAATCTGATAGCTCCAGTCTTGCCCTGCTAGTAAGTCTTCTTCATCAAGCCAAGGATCAAAGCCGTCGCGCTGTAATGCTTTGTAAAGCTCACGTACGTCTGACTTGTCATCAGACGCATGGCAAAGAAAGACGCTCAACGACATAGGAAGCTCCTGTCTCTATCTTTCCATTATATCATCACGAATCTTCATCACATCAGCACGAAACACGATCATATCACGTTGAAAACTCGCCATATTAGCGTCAAACCTCTTCATATCAGGCTGTGAGCCGACCATATCAGCGTGCGAGTTGGCTGTATCGGCGGCGCAGGCGGGTATATCCGCGCGTGAGACGAGCATATCAGGGCGAAAGACTGCAATATCGCCGGAAAAGTTGAGAATATCCGCGCGGAAGGCAGCATTTCCGGCGTGAAACTTCTCATTGCAGACGTGCGCGATGCCATTGCAGTGACAAAACTTGTCATTGCAGGCGTGAAAGTTGTCATTGCAGGCGCGAAATTTCCCATTGCGAGGGTGAAAGTTGTCATTGCAGTGGTGAGAGGTGGCGTTGCAACGGTGAAAGTTGACATTGCGGGCGCGCGCGATGCCGTTGTCGGCGTGCGAGGTCTCATTGCAGCGTGCAAAGTTGTCATTTCCGGCGCGCGAGATTCCATCTCCGGCGCGAGAGTTTTCATTTCCTGATGTGACGCGGGCGTCGCGGCGTCGGCAGGTTCGACGCGAGGGGCTGGAAAGGGTTTGGATGAAGTGGTAAGATTCGCGCTCAGGTAAGGATCAAGTTTCGCAGTCGCATAATCGTCTCCGCACAAACTCGATGTTCCGCTCGCTGCTCATCAGTCACCGCCCGCAAGACATCCGCGCAGACATCTTCGCGGGTTAGCCCCTCCATATCTCTCTCGCTCCTTCCGTCGCGTCTGAAATCTCGCAACTATGATTTGCGATCTCAGATGGCAACCGCTTCGCCCTTTCAAGACTAAGGAGAAATTTTATGACTACGATGGCTCCGCCGAAGAGACCGGAGATCAGGACGGCCCTGCCGGGCCCTAAAGGACAGCAGATCGTCGCCGCAGACGCGCAGTGGGTGACGCCTTCTTATCCCCGTCCCAACTTCAAGCTCGTCGCAGAGCGCGGCGAGGGCGTGTGGGTGACGGACGTTGACGGCAACGTGTTCCTCGATTGCAACGCGGGCGTCGCCGTCTGCTCGACGGGCCACTGTCATCCGGAAGTCGTCCGCGCGATCCAAGATCAAGCGGCGAAACTGATCCACATGTGCGGCACGGATTACTACTACGAGCAGATGCCCGCGCTCGCGCGCAAGCTCGACGAGATCGTGCCCGTGCCTTCGCCAACGCGCACGCATTTCGCCAACTCCGGCACGGAGGCGGTCGAGACCGCGCTCAAACTTGCGATGCACGCGACGGGGCGAGAAAAATTCATCGCCTTCTTCAACAGCTTTCACGGGCGCACGCTCGGCTCGCTCTCGCTCACCTCTTCGCGCGTCGCGCAGCGCACAGGCTTCAAACGTCAGGCCCTCGACGTTGTCCACGTCCCTTTCCCGAACGTCTTTCGTCATCCCTTCACGGGCGAACGAACGGACGCGGCGACGGTCAGTCGCGACTGTCTCGCGTGGATCGAGGAGCGACTTTTCAAGACGACCACGCCGCCCGAAGAGGTCGCTGGAATCGTCGTCGAGTGCGTGCAGGGCGAGGGCGGTTACGTCCCCGCGCCGAAGGAGTTCTTGCAGGGCTTGCGACGCATCTGCGATGAGCACGGCATCATGCTCATCGTCGATGAGGTTCAATCCGGCATGGGCCGGACGGGCCGGATGTTCGCCTCCGAGCACTACGATCTCAAGCCCGACATCGTGACCATCGCGAAGGGCATCGGATCGGGCCTGCCCATCGGCGCGTGCGTCGCGCGTGCCGATCTGATGGACTGGAAGCCGGGCGCGCACGCTTCCACCTTTGGCGGCAATCCCGTCTGCATCGCCGCCGCTTTGAAGACCATCGAGTTACTGCAAAACGGACTCGTGAAGAACAGCGCGGAAGTCGGCGACTATTTGAAGGCGGGACTTGAGAAGTTGAAAGCGAAGCACGCGAGTATCGGCGACGTGCGTGGCTTCGGGATGATGCTCGGCGTCGAGTTCGTTACTGACCGTGAGACGTTGAAGGCTGATGCGGAGATGCGAGACCGCGTCGAGATCGAATGTTTCAACCGTGGACTGATCATCCTCGGCGCGGGTGCGAACACGATCCGTTGGTCGCCGCCGCTCATCTTGACTGGTGAGAACGTTGACGTTGCGCTTGAAATCTTCGACGAGGCAATCGCCGCCGCTCGTCGTTAATCGAGTCGTCCCTGTTAAGTCTATGTAACTGGCCCGCCGTCGAATTTTCATCCGACGGCGGGCGACTTTTTGCGCGCGCGCCGCGTCAAAACCGTGACAGAAACGCGACCGGGATGTTTGTTGACAAACCCTTGCACGTCGCCTAAGTTTTGGCTAACCCTCGCGCCTTCAGCGCGCGCTTTAGCAGTCGGAGGTTTTCATGAAGAGAGTTCTGCTTGCGTCGCTCCTCGTCGCGGTCTTTGTCGCGTCGTCGCTGGCACAGTCGAACACGGCTAACGATTATCTTCGCAGCGCGCGCGCACGAATGCAGCAGGGCGACTTCGCGGGCGCGATCACGGAACTCGACAAAGCCGTCGCCGCCAAGCCCGACTTCACGCAGGCCTATTACACGCGCAGTGGCGCGCGTTTACTCTCCGGCGATCTCGACGGCGCGCTTGCGGACGTGGAGAAAGTCATCTCGCTCGATTCCAACTTCAAGCCCGCATACAACACGCGCGCCATGATTCGTCTGCGCAAAGGCGACTACGACGGCGCGCTTGCAGACTACGATCACTCCATCGCCGTCGGCTGGCTCGCCTATGAATCATACATCGGTCGCGGCAACGTCAAGCGTGCGCGCGGCGACTACGACGGGGCCATCGAAGACTACGGCGCGGCCATCGCGCTCAACCCGAAATCGCCGAACGCTTATCTGAACCGCGCAAGCGCGCGCCGTCACAAGGGCGACACAGAGGGCGCAGTCGCCGACTACAACATAGCCATCGAAAACGGCGCGCCCGATCCTTCCGCGATCACGCCGCGCTCCGGTGTCGCGAGCGAAGCGGGTGGCGACAAGCATTCAGCTTCGGTCGAGAGACACACGGAGATTCACGCCGAGCCTATCCCGGACGCGCGCATCGTCCCGAACGGCGCGACGACCGAAGTGAGGAGTGAGTCACAACAAAGGCGCGGCGCGGCAATGGCCCTCGCCGACCGCGCCTCCGCGATGCTGCAACAGGGCGACGCTGACGCCGCCATCGAAGACTGCACGCGGGCCATCGAGATCGATCCGAAACTCTGGCTCGCCTACTTGAATCGCGGGAGCGCGCGTTTGCACAAGCACGACGAAGCGGGCGCGCTCGCCGACTACAACAAGGCTGTCGAGTTTAGTCCGCAGTCGCCCATCGCCTTTTTTCAGCGCGGCTCGCTCCTCTTGAAGCAGGGCAAGACCGAAGAGGCGCGAGAAGACTTTGATCGCGCGCTGAAAATCGCTCCCTCGATGAAGCCGATGATCGAACGCGAACTCAAACACGCGACCGGCACGAGCCGGCCCTAACAGTTGCGATCTCGAAGGCGCGTGATGGACGCGCCGCGAGCAGTAACTGGATCGTAAAAGGTTTAACGAACGAGGGCGAGACAGGAGCAACGTTTTGCGATACAGCATCCGTCACGCGTCACATCATCTCGCGCGCCTCTTCGCCGCGTCGCTCTTGTTCTGCGTCGCGACCGGCCACGCGCAGCCGCCGCCCGCGCCCGCACAGGATCACGCGCGACGCGCATCGGAGCGACGCGTGCATGGCGATCTGGACGGCGCGCTCGCCGAGTATGACAAGGCCATAGCTGAGTCGCCGCGTGCCGCCGCGATCTACGTCAAGCGCGGCGGCGTGCGTCGAGCGAAGGGCGACATCGAAGGCGCGCTCTCGGACTACGACGCGGCTTACGCGCTCGATCCCGCTTCGGTCACCAATGATCGCTTCATCGCCGATGCCTTCTCAGATCGCGGCAGCGTCCGCATCGAGAAGCTCGACATGGCCGGTGCGCTCGCCGACTACGACAAGGCCCTCCACTGCTATCAGGGCAATCCCGATCTCTACCTCAAGCGCGCACAGGCCCGACTCATCAACGGCGATTACACTTCCGCGCTCACAGACCTCGATCAGAGCATCGCGCTCAAGCCCGAAGACAAGCTCGCCTCAATCGCTTACGCCGTGCGCGGCTACGCACACGTCCGTCGCGGCGAAGAAGATGCCGCGCGCAAAGATTTCGACCAGAGCCTCAAGCTCAACCGCGAGGGCAAGCTCTTCCTACACCTGCACCTTCTCAACCTCGACGCCCAACACAAAGAACTCCAACGCCGCCGCGCCGACGATGAAGATCGCATCTCTTGAGAAACGATGAAGTAGGAATGATGAACGATGAGCGAAAGATCGCGTCTCTTTCGTTCATCGTTCATCATTCCTACTCCATTATCTTTTGCCTTCACTTCATCGTTCATCGTCCATCGTTCCTAATTTCTCTTTAATCTCTTTCATCCGCGCGCGCAGCCGATCCTCGTCCACGTCGCCGATGCGGCCATCGCGGAAGACTTCCCTGCCAGCGACAATGGTGAGCAACACGTCGCGCGCGTTAGAAGAGAAGATGAGCGCGCGCGTGGGATCGTGCGCGGGCGTCTGGTGCGCCGCGTCGAGTCGGACGATTGTGAGGTCGGCTTGCTTACCTTCTTCGAGCGAGCCGCAATCGTTGAGACCGAGTGCGAGCGCGCCGCCGAGCGTGGCGTCGTAGAGTGCGCGTTCGGCTGTCAGCGCGTCGAGGTGTTCGAGCTTGTTCGCGGAGCGCGCAAGTAATAATGCGAAGCGCGACTCTTCGAGCAGGTCGCAGGTGTTGTTGCTCGCGACCGAATCGCTGCCGAAGCCGTGGCGCAGAGACAAAAACTTTTCGTAAGGCGCGCGACCGTGACCGAGCTTCGCGTTCGACTTCGGACAATGGGCCACGCTTGCGCTCGCGTCGCGGATCGTCTCGATGTCCGCGTCATCCACGCGGACGCAATGCGCGAGCAGGGGCCGGACGCGGAGCACACCGATCTGTTTCAAGAACTGAACGGGCGAGACACGCGGCGCGCGCCACTCGATGCCGCGCATCGCAAAGCTCTCCGCGAAGATGCCGCGCCCCTCGCGCAGCAACAGGTCTTCAGCCTCCGACTCCGCGACGTGGATCGCGAACGGCAGGCCCTCGCGCTCCGCGAGATCAGTTACCAACTCCAGAAGCGGCGCGCTCGCAGTGTAAGGCGTATGCGGCGAGACGCCGACGCGCACGAGTTCCGTTTCGAGCGCACGCAAGTTTGATAGCTTCTCTTGCAGCTTCGCGAACTCATCTTTCCCGCGTTTCGGATCGGGATGGATCGCTTCCTGATGCACGATGCCGCGCAAACCCACATCGCGCATCGCATGCGCGCAAGCCTCTCCATCGCTGCTCGAATCGGCGAGTGTCGTCACGCCTGCGCGCGCGGCTTCGATTGCGCCCCACGTTGCGGAGACGCGCACGTCCTCCCTCGTCATGCGCTGCTCGCGCGCGATGGTCAGCTTCAAGAGCCACGCGAGGAAGTTCGCTTCTGCATCTTCGAGGTGGCCGCGCATGGCTGTGAGTTCGATATGAGAGTGACAGTTGACGAGCCCCGGTATGACGACAGCCTCGCCGAACTCTTCACGCGCTGCATCTTGAAAACGCGCGGCGAGATCGTCAAGCGCGCCGACGCCGACAATGCGCGAGCCTTCAACCGCCAGTGCGCCGTTCTCAATCGGCGCGGACGATATAGGAAGAAGCCACTGCGCTGAATAAATTTTAACCATCGACTTGATCCAGTCTCGCAGATTCGCCGCGCCGCAGCACGAACCACGTCGCGCCGGAGAGCGCGATGATTGCGCCGCCCGCCGCAGCGACGACGCGGATGCCGTAGCTGTCAGCCGCCGCGCCCGATGCGTAGATAGCGCAGACCATCGCAAGCGTCGTCACGGTCTCGTGCGTGGCGAAGACGCGACCGGCGTAGTTGTTCGCGGTGCGTCGCATCATGATCGTCTGCTGCGCCGTCCACCAGACAGCATAATTCATCTCGCGAAGCACGAGTACCGACGCTGCCGCCCACAAATTCGGCATGAGGCTGAAGATGAAGAGGCCACAACCGTCAAAGAAGAGCGACCGGCCCATGCGCGCGCCGAGTTTACCTGCGCCGCCCCTGTTGAAGCGGCGTGCGACGGTTGCGCCGAGCACGCCGCCCACGCCCATCGCGACGAAGAGCACGGAGATGCCGAAGTCCTTCGGTCGAGCAAGCCATGCGGAAGCAGCCTGCTCGCCGAGCCGCGCGCCGAAGACACTGTAGAGGGCCCTCGCCGCGCCGTTGCCCAAGCCCCACCCGGCGGCGACGACGAAGATCGACGCGAGCACGGCATCACCACGCATGTAACGCAGCCCTTCACGGAAGTCAGCCACCGTCACGCGCAGCACGTGCGCGACAGTGGATCGCCGTTCGCGTCTCGCAGGCGCGTTGATCTCTGAATGCCGATCTCGGACTGCTGATCGTGTGGAATCCAAAGAGCTATGAATTGCAGATTCCAGATTTGAGATTTCAGATTCAAGCGGCAGCATCTTCGATCCGCGAAGCGTCATGCCTGATTCAGTAGATGCGACTTGTGAATCGGCAGTCACTGATCCGGCCGCTATCGTTTGCACGTCTTCTATCGTAACTCGTCGCCACTTGATTCGTCTGATCATCTCCGCGGAGACGAGGAATGTTGCGGCGTTGACGACGAAGACGGTTTCGCGGCCCGCGAAGGTTGCGATGATGCCGCCGAGTGCGGAGCCGATGGCGATGGTGGCGGCGGTGGTCGATGCCGAGAGCGAGTTGGCAGCGAGCAGATCGTCTGTGCGAGAGATGAGATTGGGGAGCGTCGCGCGCTTGGCGGCGTTGAAGAAGGCGGAGACGGAGAAGAGCGTCGCGCCGACGGCGTAGATGAGCGGGAGCGTCGAGAATTTTTGCGCGAGCAGGAAGCCGAGCGCGAGTACGGCGCGCGTGATGTCCGCAGTGATCATCACGCGGCGACGATCCGTGCGATCCACGACGACGCCCGCGAGAGGCCCGAAGAGGAAGAGCGGGAGGTGGCGCGCGATGGCATAGACGGCGATGGCGCGACCCTGCCGTGCGGGGCCCGCAAGCTCTATCGCGAGCGCGAGCACGGCGATGTTGTTGAGCCAGTCGCCGACCTCTGAGACGACCTGACCCGTCCAGAGCCGCCGGAAGTCGCGGTTGCGTGCAAGCAGCTCGCGGTAGGTCAACGCTTGCCCCCGTCGCGCGCGGCTCGCTCGGCTTGGAGTTTGCGGTAACGCGCGAGGATCGATGTGACGTAAGAGCGCGTGGTGGGAAAGTCGATGCGCGCGATGAACTCGTTGCCGGTGAGAGGGGGCCGGTTCGGCGCGGTGCGATTCCATTCGACAGCGCGCGAGGGGCCCGCGTTGTAGGCGGCGAGGATGCGCGCTTCCGCGTCTGGTGTGTCGCGGTAGTCCTTCGAGATTTTTTCCAAGTACCAGCAGCCGACCTGTATGTTGCGCTCAGGGTCGCTCAGGACGGCTACCGGGTCGCGCTCCATCGCACGGGCCATGTCCTTCATGCCTGTCTCATCGGCCCATTCGCGCGCGACCGGCGGCGTTACCTGCATCAGCCCGATCTCGCCCGCGTCGCCGCGCTTCCACGGACGAAAGTAAGTCTCCTCGTAAGCGATGCTCCACACGAGCAGGGGATCGACGCGATAGATGCGCGACTGCCGCGCGATCACTTCGTCGAAGCGATGAATCCAGAATTGATTGAAGAAGTAGAGCCCGACCGCCGCGACGATGGAGAGGAAGAGTGCGATCAGGGCCAGACGTTTCGCGGCGCGCATCCGAGTGTCAAAGAGTGATCCCGAAAGTTGAATCTACTAGTTGCGACGACGCAGGCCCTGCCACATCGCGGCGCGTGTGGTCGAGTCGTCAACGCCCTCGTAGCGCGAGCGCATGGCGCGGTGGTCGAGGACGTGACCTTGCAGCCACACGTCCGCAGAGATGGTCGCGCCCACGTCGAGCGGGCCGCCGCGAAGCGAGCGTTGATTGATGAGGACTTCAAGGCGGAAGCAGCCGAGATCGAGATAAGCCCAGTAGAGTTCGCTTCCCGAAAGCGGATTGCGTAGAGGTTTGTAAGAGAGCACGCGACCCGTCAAGCTCCAATCATTTTCGTGCGCGGCGCGCGCGGGCGCGCAAGACTCAAGCGGCTGCCAGCGCGTGCGTTCAGGCTTCGACAAAACTTTCGCGCGATAGGCGAGCCCGCACAGACCGACGTGCAGCTCCTGCGCGCGGAAACCTTCGGGGCCAACCTCCGTTAAGTTCTGCAACTCGAAGAGCACTTCCGTCTCCGTGCCATCGCAGTAGCCATGCACAATCGCCTCGCCTTCCTCGTCGTACTCCGTGAGAGCCCAAGGGCTAATGCGTTGCGTGTAGCGCGCGCGAAAACCGGGCCGGCAATCTGCGTAGAAGACTTCGCCCGTGCCCGATTCATAGAGCACCGTCCAGACTTCCAAGCCCTCGCCGAGTTTCCAGCAGCGACCGTGCAGCACCGCGCCGCGACGCGAGAGCTGCGTGGGCTCGCCTTGATCGCCCGCGCGCTCGGCGAGGTGGTTGAAGTCCTTCTCGCTCGGCACTTCAAGCCCGATGGCTTCAAAATTCTCTTCCATAACTTTTAGAGCAGAGGTCAGAGGCTAGAGGGTAGAGGTTAGTGAAAGATAGATTCTTACTAACCTCTACCCTCTAGCCTCTGACCTCTCATCCGGTGGCGCGTTTGCGTTTCTTGGGTGACTGAAAAAATTCGACCTTCTCGTCGGCGCGCGGGGCGTGTGTGCGGACGCCGCGCAGGTTGTGTGTGGGCCCGCGCTGTGGACGCACGCCGGTGCGCGCCATCTCGGCGAACAACTCCACGTCGTAGTCCGCCTCGCGCGACATCTCTTCGCGGATCGCGTGGAGCATTTCGAGGAAACGTGGTTTGCGATACATGGTCGGGAATAGTTAAACGCAAATCGCGAGTGGTAGCAAGAGCAAAAGAGTGTGAATGGTCAATGGTCAAATGGTAAATCGTTAATCGATCACTCAACCGGCTGAGTGGATCGCAATTCATGATCGACGATTCACCATTGATCATTCACGATCGACCATTCACGAACGATCTTTCTCCGTCAACTCGGAGACTAAAAATTCGGGCGTGACGATGACGGGCGAGAAGAAACCGGCGGCGGTGTTGAAGAGTCGTATGCGCGCTTGCCTGCGGACGTTGGCGAGGTGGCCGAAGTTCCACGTCACCAAGTAATCGATCTTATTAACTGATGCGATGGCGACGTGCAGCGCGTCGCCGAGATACTTGCGATGGAAGATGCCGCGCGTGACGTAGCCTTCGGCAAGGATCGCTGCCTCTTCCGACACGTCGAGATGTTCAAGGGGCGCAACCAACTTGAGGTAGCCCGTGCGATGCGGCTCCGGCACGCGCTCAAGCTCGCGCGCAACGAGCGGCGAGACGACGGCCCGATACTCCGATAGCTCGCGCTCCCACCAACGGATCGTGAGATCGCGTCGGAACGGCTCGCCGTTGTCGAGATACGCGCCGATGACCGAAGTTTCAAGGTAGAGACTCTGCTTCAAGTGCTCAAGGGCCTTTCGTCAGTAAGACTGCGGTGTGATGTTCGCGTCGCGCGCTATGGGCGCGGGCGTGAAGCCGGGGATCATCTCGAAGCGCACGACGGCCCTCTGGAAGTCGAAGGTGACGCGGAAGAAGCGCAAGACGTTGCCGCCGAGGATGCCTGTCTGCTCAAAGCCCGAAGTCTCGTTGATCGGATTCATGTCGAGGACGGCCGCCGCGAGATTCGGGTGTGTGTAAGAGCCGAGCGTGATGCGCGGCAGCATGAGCAACGGCACGTCGTCGGAGACGCCCGATGCGCCGAAGACCCTCAGCTTCATCTTCTGCACGTAGCGTTCGAGCGTCTCGCGCTCGGCGAGTTGTTGCGAGACGACGGAGACGGTCGCGCCCGTGTCGATGATGAAGTTGACGGGCTTCTCGATCCCTTCGAGGTGCAGGCTGCCGCTCCAGAAGCCACTCGATGTCGCGCGGATCGGTAGCTCGAAATCGCGCGCTGCATCGCTCGTCGCAGCGTTCGTCTTTGCAGCGTCTGTCAAGCTGTTCGTCGCGGCTGTCGCGGAAGGAGTGTGCGAGGTTGTGTTCGCGGTCGCTGTTGAGTCCTGCATCGCACTTTGATCTGCGGCTGGCCGCGCGTCGTTGCGCAGCAGCGTGAGCGTGCGCGCGCCGTAGTCGAGCGAGGCCAGATAGCTTGAGAGGACGGAGAGCCCGATGTAGCCATCGACGGGCTCCTGCTGATTCTGAAACTCGCGAATATAAACGGGCACGTTGTCGAGCCGCGCGTCGCCCATCTGGAGGGATTCGAGGAAGCCGTAAACGATCTCGAAGCGGCCGCCGCCGCCGATGGCCCTCGCCATGCCGCCGCGAGCCACCGACTTGACGCCGATCCGCTCGGCGGTCTCGGAAGAGATGACGCACATTCCCGATCCGGTATCGACGACGAAGCGGGCCATCTTCTTCGAGCCGTTCAGACGCACGTTGATGATCGGTCGGCTGTTGACGAGATCGAATTGGAGAGTCGTGCGCGGCAAGCCGCCGGTCGAATAGAGATTGCCTTGAGTCGAGATGAAGCGCAGGAAATCGATGAGCCCGTGTATGCGCGCGCGCCTGTCAGCATCGGTGCGCGGTGCGATGCGTAGGAAATTCTCGTAGGCGTCTGCCGCTTCGCGATAACGCTCGCTGCGCGCGGCGGCTTGCGCGTAGTTGAAGAGGAAGTCAGGCTCGTTCGGATCGAGATCGACGGCGCGACGGAGGCCCACGAGGGCCACCGCCGGACGATTCTCGTAGAAGTTGATCATCGAGACGCCCGCGACGGCGAGCGCGTCGTTCTGATTAAAACTGAGCGCGGTCTTGAACTCTTCGATTGAGACAGGAAAGTCTCCGGCGGCGAGCAGCACCGAGCCGAGCAGCGCGTGCGCGCGTGCATTGAGCGGGTTCAAGGCGATAGCGCGCGCAGCATTGTCGTAGGCGTCGCGCAGGTTGCGCTGCTTGAGTTGCGCGTAGCTCAAGCCGAGCCGCGCCGTGATGTCCTTCAAATCTTTCTCGACGAGCCCGCGATACAACTTCTCTGCCTCTTCAAACTCGCCCTCGCGCAGCGCGCGTTCCGCACGCTCACGCTCCTTCTTATCTGCCGCGCGCGCGCTTGACCCTGCGCCTGCGCTATTAAGAAGTGTGAGCGCGATTAACGCGACGACCGCAAGACGCTTTGCTCTATTCATTACTTACCTCAACGAAACGATGAAGGAGGAACGATGAAGGAGAGACAGAATGTTTTTACTTCATCGTTCATCATTCCGACTTCATACTTTCACTTCAAAATCTCTCCCGTCTTCATCGACCACAGTACGAGGTCGAGTTCATCGAAGTCGATGCCCACGCCTTTCGCAAAGTCGCGCAGTCGCTCTTCGGTCGCGAGATAGCGCGCGCGCGTCGTGGGCGGATCGGGCGATTCGACGACGCCGAGTTCGGCGAGACTGCGCAGGATGTGCTTGTCGAGTATGGCGTAGCCGCGATAACCCACGTTGCGCAGGAAGTGGCTCGACTCCTTGTAACCGATCCCCTTGATGTCGCGCGTGCGCGCAAGCCACTCGCGCCGCTCAACAGGATCAGCGAAACTTTCTAACCGATCGCGCAAGCGCATCGCGCACGACTCGCGCAGGTGCTCGCGCGTGACAACTATATAGCCTGAGCGCGAGCGCGGGTAGCGATGCCGGCCCGTGAGTGCACCGGCTAACTCTTCGTGCGTGCCTGCGGCGAGCAGTGGCCGCACGGCTTCGACCGAGCGCAGGCCCATGCGGGCCGACGCGCCCGCAGTGAAGATGCAGAAGACCAACTCCTCCCACAGTCGCTCGTCCGAAGCTGCTCGACGGACATCTTCAAACTCCGCCAGCCGCAGTTGAATAGCATCGCGACGCTCGCGGTGCGCGTTGCGGATCGATTCGACTGTGACGGGCGGCGGCTTCTCTCTGTGCACGGAAGTTTTCAAAGCGCGGTGCTCTGCTGATGCGTCGGCGAAAATACTATGAGTCGCCTCGCGCGATTGTCAACGAACTCGATCTGCGTCGCATCTTCTCTGGCTGCGATGTCATGTGGTCATGACAGGGTTGCATCTCGTGAGCATGATGCGCGCATCAAAGTTCGGCGCAATCGTTCCGTGAAGGAATTGCGCGAACTTATGGATACGGGCGCGTGCTATGATGAACGTCGCCCCCTCGTTCCAACACACTGAGAGAGCTTTGAGGTTCGACTGATGATGGAGACGATCTTCAACCGCGCGCTGCTTATCTTCGCGCTGCTCTTCGCGCTCGCTGCGGGCGCATCGGCGCAGGATGAGCCTTACGGGCCTGCGCCGCAAGCGACAGCGACGCCTGCGCCGCTCGTCAAGCCGACGCCCAAGCCTCTAGTCATCCCGCAGATCATGACCGTCAGTCCGGCGGCTGCGACCGAAGACGTTTATAAGATCGCGCCGACGCCGACACCCGTCTTCGAGCGACAGGGCGTCCTCATCACGACGCTCGACGGCAAGATCGTCTTGGAGCAGGCGGCGGATCAGACTTTCAATCCGGCTTCGACCCTCAAGCTCGCCACCGCACTGATGGCCCTCAAGACTTACGGCGCGGACTACCGCTTCTCGACCGTCCTCTGGACGACGGGCACGTTCGACGCGAAGACCGGCACGGTCACGGGCGATCTCGTCGTCTCCGGTCGCGATCCATCGTTTCACGATGAGCACGCCGTTGCGCTCGCGCGCGAGTTGAATCGACTCGGCGTGCGAAACGTGACCGGCGATCTCATCGTCTCGCCCGGCTTCACGATGAACTTCAGCTCGTCCGCTCTGCACTCCGGCGAACGCTTCTACGATACGCTCGATGCGACGCGACGACCTGCCGTCGCGACGCGCTCTTGGTACGATGAGTGTCAGGCGAAAAACGATCAGACCTGTTTCACCGCTTCGCCGGGCGTTGCTGTGATGGGCGCAGTCCGTGTCGCGCCCGTGCCGCAGGGCGCAAAGATGCTCGTCACGCAGCATTCGAGCACGCTCGTTGACGTGCTCAAAGTTCTGCTCTGCTACTCGAACAATTTCATGGCGGCGAGGCTTGGCGAAGGATTGGGTGGCCCCTCCAACCTGCAAAGTTTTCTCGTCCGGCAGGTCGGCATCCCCGCAAATGAAGTGCGACTCGAATCGACGAACGGGCTCGGCATCAATCGACTATCCCCTCGCTCGATGATGAAAATTTACGTCGCGCTGCGCGAAGAGTTGGCGCGTCGCAAGCTACAGCCTTCGGACATTCTACCCGTCGCAGGCGTCGATCCCGGCACGCTTCAGAAACGCTACGCGACATCGATGGGGCGCGGCAGCATCGTCGCTAAGACCGGCACGCTCGGTCGCACCGATGGAGGCGTCTCCGCGCTCGTCGGCGAGATGCGCGCGCAGGACGGCGAGACCCTGCTCTTCGTCATCTTCAATCGACGCGGCAGCGTCTATCGCTTCCGGCAAGATCAAGATAGCCTCGTCGCTTCGATTCAAGCGGCGCGTGGTGGCCCCGCCCTCTTCGACTACACACCACACACGCTCGCCATGCGACTCTCCGATACAGAGTTCAATGCAAAAACCAAGGGCGAGTACGAAGGCAACCCGAATGATGAGCGATGAAGTCGGAACTATGAATGATGAAGTTGAGACGATTTGTCTGCCACTTCATCGTTCATCGTTTCGACTTCATCGCTCTTATCCTCATCTCTTATGTTATAAATATTCCGTCTAAAGAAACGCATCCGACTCCGCGACGAACAGACGATGAAACCCGCGCACGGCGACGAGAACGATCAGCCCACACCTCCAACGTCGCAAGACTCACAACCGAATCAACGACCCGACGTGAATCGATCCGCAAGCGAGATTCATGACGAAGGATCGAAGCGTGACGCCGACGAGGGCACGGTCTTCGAGCGACATGACGCGAGCCGCGCGGCGGGCGAGACCTTCGAGCAGGTCGGCGCTTCGACAGGTGAGTTCCCCGCAGAGCAAGTCGCAGGGCAGGTCGAGGCGCAGCGACAGCAGCAGGATGCGTCAACGAATCGGCACGCCTTCCTCGTCATGGCGGGCATCCTGTTGAGCCGCATCGTCGGGCTCGTGCGTCAGCGCATCACGGCTCACTACTTCGGCACGACCGACGTGGGCGACGCCTTCAGCATCGCGCTCCGCATCCCGAACTTTTTGCAGAACCTCTTCGGCGAGGGCGCGCTCTCGGCCTCTTTCATACCCGTTTATGCCGGCCTGCTCGCGCACGAAGAGGAAGAAGAAGCGGATCACGTCGCGCGCGCGGTCTTCTCTCTACTCGCGCTGACGACATCGGTCATCGTTATCCTCGGCATCGTCTTCACGCCCTATCTCATCAGCGTCATCGCATTCGGCTACACCGGCAGCAAGCGCGATCTGACCATCGCCCTCGTCCGCATCTTCTTCCCCAGCACAGGACTGCTCGTGCTCTCGGCGTGGTGCTTGGGCGTGCTCAATAGTCATCGCCGCTTCTTCATCTCCTACACCGCGCCTGTGCTCTGGAACTTGGCGATCATCTTCACGCTCATCTTCTTCGGTCGCAGGAGCGCGGGCGAAGACACGCTCGGACGACTCGCGCAGTACACGGCTTGGGGCTCGCTCGTCGGGAGCGCACTTCAATTCGGTGTGCAACTCCCGATAGTTCTCGGTCTGCTACGGCGACTGCGCCCGGTGTTCGACACCGTGTCAGTGCACGTTCGCGAAGTGATACGCAACTTCATTCCCGTCTTCTTCAGTCGCGGCATCGTGCAGATCAGCGCATTCGTGGACGCGACACTGGCGACCCTGCTCGGACAAGGCGCAGCCATCGCCATCAGCTACACGCAGAGTCTCTACACGCTGCCTGTGAGTTTGTTCGGGATGTCGGTCTCGGCGGCAGAACTGCCCGCGATGTCGAGCGCGCGTGGCAGCGAGGAAGAGCGCGCGATGCATCTGCGCCGACGACTCGACGCAGGGCTCAAACGGATCGCCTTCTTCATCGTCCCCTCCGCGATGGCGTTCCTCGCGCTCGGCGACGTGATCGTCAGCGTGCTCTACCGCACGGGTCGATTCACTGAGAGAGACACTTACTACGTCTGGGCGATCCTCGCGGGCTCGACCGTCGGTCTGCTCGCCTCGACGCTCGGTCGCCTCTACTCATCAACTTATTATGCGTTGCACGACACGCGCACGCCGCTCCTGTTTGCAGTCCTTCGCGTCGTACTCACGACAGGGCTTGGCTACCTGTGTGCACTGCCGCTGCCGCGTGCGTTGGGACTCGATCTGCGCTGGGGCGCGGTCGGGCTGACCGCCTCGGCGGGCGTCTCCGGCTGGGTCGAGTTCTATCTGCTGCGACGCAAGCTCAACCAGCGAATCGGTCGCACCGGTCTTCCGGCAGTCTTCGTCGCAAAGCTGTGGGGGGCTGCGCTTGTGAGCGCAGGTGCGGGATGGGCGATCAAGCTCGCCATCGGCAGACATCACCCATTCATCGTCGCCGTTTTCGTCCTCATCCCTTATGGTCTGCTCTACTTCGCACTCGCTTGGCTCGTCGGCATCGGCGAATCGGGTGAGATCATCAGCCGCTTCACGCGCCCTCTAAAGAGATTCCTGCGCTGATTAGTCGAGACGGCCTTCACCACTCCCCATCTCTGATTCGCAACTGCATAGAGCTTCAAACCCGCCGCGCAGGGTGAGATTATACTTTCGTTATTTTTCGGAAACCCACTCACATTGGTGCTTTTCTTTGGGTGAACCGATAGAAAGCGATCAAAAGGGCGCGGCGGCTGTGACGCTGTCATCTCCCGCGCTTTCTCTCGACGGGGCGCAATGCCATCCAAACTTTAGTCATTTCGAGTGATTTGAGGAGAGACAAAACGATGATTCGCAGGCTGCTATTGATGAGCGTAACGTTGCTAGTCATGCTGACGCTTCACAGCGCCGCCAAGGCTGACGGGATCGTCTTCCAAGGTCCCGACCCGTGCTTCCCCGCAGGCGTCGGCAGGGGTTGCGGAGCCGACCGCGCGCCGCACGTCCTATCGCTTCAGTCCCCGGGCTCCAGCACGAAGGAGCAGGGCTCTGTCAGCAGAAACAGTAGCGGCGACGTGCGAACGGGCGACTGGCTGCGCGGCAGCAACACCCAGACCGTTAGCCTGACAGACATCGGCACGACGAACGCGAGCAACATCCGCATCTATTTCGACATCAACGAGTCCACCGGACAGAATTTGAATAACGTCACGCTCAACAGTCTCGTCCTGACAGCTTACAACAGTTCAGGTCAGGCTGTGTTCACCGCATCGCTCCTCGGCGGCCCAGAGACCTTGCAGCAACTCGGACAGGGGCAGGGCCACTCCGATTACGTCTATGGTTTGGATGCCACCGCCGCAGCGCGTCTCCAAGCGGCGATTATCGCCAACGGTGGCAATCTCCGACTTGGACTCTCTGCTGACATCTCCGGCGCTCAGGGTGGCCCTGAAAGTTTCTTCATCGGCTCAGTACAGAGTCCGACAGCCACGCCTGAGCCCGCGACCATGTTTCTGCTCGGCACGGGTCTAGCAGGCGTGGCGGGAGACATCCGCCGCAGACGACGCAAAGCGACGCAAAAATAAGCGTGCTGCAACTCTTGACGAAGTGTGCGCCCGGCAAACTATCGTCTCCATAAATTCTTCTACACAAGGGACTGAGGTAAAAATGTTTCGCAAAGCTTTGCTCACGACCGCAGCAGCCATCGCAATCTTCGCCCTGAACACGGCGGCTCGCGCCAACTCCGTTACGCTCACCGGCATCAACGGCACGGGCGTCACGGCGACGGTCAGTAACTACTCCCTGACTGGTAACGTTTTCACGTTCACCATCACCAACACTTCGACGGGCTCGACCACTGGCACGATCACCAACATCGGCTTTGCCCTGCCCGGCACACGACCGAACAACTACACGCTCGTCTCCTCGTCTAACTCGAACTACTCGCTCGCCTTCGATCTCAATGCCACTTCTGGATCGCAGAACCTCGTCTCGTCCTTCGACCTCGTGCTGATCGACAAGACGAACGGCAACCCGACCTTCGGCGGCGGCAGCGTGAACAACGGCATCGCCCCCGGAACCAGTGCCACCTTCTCGATTTCTGGAGACTTCTCAGGATTGACGGCTGACCAGATCGCACGCGATATCTTCGCGCGCTTCCAGAACGTGAACCCCGGTGGCAGCGACGTTGCCGCCGGACCGGGAACGCCGACCCCTGAGCCAGCGACGATGTTTCTGCTCGGCACTGGTCTCGCCGGTCTCGCCGCGCGGGCTCGCAAGCGTCGCAAGGTTATCGAGAACTAGCTCTCGCGACTATGCTGACGTTGAGGCTTACATGATTCGTCGCCCGAACCCATTTCCCATCGCGAGCCGCGCCTCCGGGTGCGGCTCACAAACTTTCTGTGCACCGGGTCAGAATTTTCCTGCTCGGTCAGAATTTTCTGGAAAGGCTCAGTTATTAGAGCTTTCCGGCAGTTATAGGTAACGGAATCCGTTTCGTCGGCGTGAGTGTCTCCTGCAGGGCGCTCCGCAGCTTGAAGAATTAAGGAGAATTGCCCCTCTCCTTCGTTTGGTTAAGGCTGCCGTCACGTTTTGTTAGACCCTAACTGGTAGTCGCCCGATCAGGTGGTTTACATTAGGGCTGGAGTGCAGAGTCAACAGTTTGCCGAAATCTAGGAGGGAAAGAATGATCCGCAACTTGAAGCCTTACTTTTTCGCCGCAGGACTCCTGCTCATCGTCGGCTTAGCCGGCGCGCGCTCCGCCAACGCCACTCCTGTCACCTACTCGACCAATGGCTCGTTCAACGGTGGGAGCAACTCGATTACGTTCACGAGCGGCACTGGCTCGACGACCATTTCGTTTCTCGGCATTCTTCCGGCTACGACCGTTGATGCCAGCCCGTCCACCTTCGCCAGCCTCGGCGACTTCAAGACCACCGTCGAAGGCACGGGCGCGACCATCGCTCCCGGCACGACCTTCACGCTGACCATCACGCAGAGCGCGCCGACGGCGGGCACGGGCGCATTCTCCGCCACGCTTAATGGCACGCTGACGCAGAATTCGAGCACCGGGCTCGTCACCTTCTCAGTTAGTACAGTGACCATCAACGGCGTCACCTACTCGCTGACAAATAACCCGCTGCCACTCGTGCCGCCTTCAACGAACAACGGCATCACGTCGGTTCAGGCGCAGATTACTGCAGCTACCGTTCCCGAACCGGCGACGATGCTCCTGCTCGGCACGGGCTTGGCTGGCGTGGCTGCCAGAGTCCGCAAACGCCGCAAAGCAGCTTAAGTTCGCGGGATGAACAGTGAGCCTAGAAGGCTCTGGCAAGTGCCTCCTGCTGTTGCCAAAAAAGGAGTCGGGTCGCTTAGCTGCGACCCGACTCCTTTTTTTACTTTTTTTGTGGAGTACCGTCCGCATTGACTATTTGTAGATAAGTACAAACGGATGGTTAAAAGTAGCGGCAGGCTTGGCGGGGGACGACCCACCGGACTGGCGCTTTTTTGTTTCTCCGGGTGATACGCCCACCCTCCTCCAACGGCAATACACAAAAGCCCGGACGCGCCCGCGTTGACCTGACACACGACACTTCTTATCATCCACCCGTGCGAAAAGTCTTGACCGCCGCAGAGATGCGCGAACTCGACCGCCGGACGACCGAGCGGTACGCGCTCCCCTCGCTCCTGCTCATGGAAGCGGCGGCGAACGCGGCGGCGCTCACTCTCTCGTCCCGCTTCCCGCAAGGGCTCTTCGGATTGCGCGTGCTGATCCTCTGCGGTCGCGGCAACAACGGCGGCGACGGCGCGGCGTTGGCACGCGCTCTCTGGACGAGAGGCGCATCAAAGATCGAAGTCCTGCTCTTCGGGCATCTCGCTGACGCGCACGGTGACGCGCTCAGCAACTTCCAAGCGATCAAAGAACTCGCTGGCGGAACGAGTGCGAATGACGATTCGCGCCGCCTCACGTTCGACGAATTTGTCGAAGGCGACGCATCGTCGCTCAAACTTGAATCGTCTGAACTCCCGCATGTCATTGTCGATGCGCTCTTCGGCACGGGGCTCACGCGCCCGCTCGAAGGAGTTTTCAAAGAGGTCGTCGCCCGCATTGCGTCGCTGCGCGAATCACATGCGACGCGAGATGAACAGACGCCCTTTATCCTCTCACTCGACATCCCCTCCGGTCTCGACGCCGACTCCGCCGAAACTATCGGCGCGGCCTTAAAGGCTGACATGACCGTAACGTTCACCGCGCCGAAGCCCGCGAACGTGCTGCCGCCCGCCTCGCACTTCAACGGTCGTCTCATCGTCGCGGAGATCGGCACGCCCTCCGCTCTCATCAATGAGTCGCCCTCGCAACTCTTCCTCGTCGAAGCTGAAGACGCGCACACGTGGTTGCGGCAGACTCGCTACGCACCGGACTCTTACAAGAACACGCACGGGCACGCGCTCGTCCTCGCAGGGTCGCGCGAGATGTCCGGTGCGGCTGTGCTCTGCGCTGCTGCTGCGATGCGCTCCGGCGCGGGACTCGTAACGGTCGGTACGCCTCATTCCGCTTTAGCCTCAGTGGCCGCGCGTGTGATGCCTGAAGTGATGACGGCGGGCCTCCCTGAAACCAGAGACGGCGCAGTCAGCGAAGATGCTTTCGCGCGCGCCTCTCAACTCGCGGAGCGCGCTGATGTGATTGCCATCGGGCCCGGCCTGACATCCGGTGATGAGTCAACGCGTCGCTTCGTCCGCTCCGTCGTCATTCGACGCAACGTGCCCGTCGTCATCGACGCAGATGGATTGAACTCACTGGCCCCGTGGCCTTCCGAACTGCGCGGCTCTGACGAACTCCCGCTCGTGCTCACGCCGCACATCGGCGAGATGCGTCGCCTCCTCGGCGTTAACGACGAAGACGCGCTAAAGGATCGCGTCCGCGCCGCGCGCGAGTTCGCAACCGCACATCAACTGATCCTCGTGCTCAAAGGCTCGCGCACCGTGACGGCTGCGCCTGATGGCCGCGTCTTCGTCAACCCGACCGGCAATGCGGGTCTCGGCACGGCGGGCGCGGGCGACACGCTCACGGGCATCATCACAGGCTTCATCGCGCAGGCTCGCGGCGCGATGAAACAGCGCGCCGATGTACTCTCGGCAGTCCTCTCAGCGATCTACGTCGGCGGGCTCGCGGGCGATCTCGCGGCGCGCGAGCGCGGGATGCGGACGATGGTGGCCTCGGACATACGCGAGCATTTCGGCGCGGCGGTGCGCGCGCTCGATGCCGAAGGCGAGCAGCCTTCTCGAATGAAGTGACGAAGATTAACGAATGAACGAGGCGACGAAACTGATCGACGAGAGTGGGGGAGCAACCGATCCTGTCGGCGACCGGACTTCGCTCGCCGAAGCAGAGACCTTTGCGCTCGGCGAACGCTTCGGCGCGCGACTCGCGGGCGGTGAGATCGTCTTGCTCGATGGCTCGCTCGGTGCGGGCAAGACCGTCTTCGTCAAAGGGCTCGCGCGCGCGCTCGGCCTTGATCCGTCGCAAGTCACCAGCCCCTCTTTCACGCTCGTTAATCGCCACGACGAAGGGCGACTCACGCTCTATCACCTCGATCTCTACCGGCTCGAAGAGGGCCCTTCGTCAGCGCACGCGGTCGATCTCGAAGAGCTGCTCGCGGATGAGCGCGCTGTCATCGTCATCGAATGGGCTGAGCGCATGAAGAACTACCGGCTGCCGCCGCCCGTCTGGCGCGTCTCGATCCGTGGCGACGGTGAAGAGCCGCGCACGATCACGATCCGCGCAGACTGAGAGACGACACACGCGCGCTACCTTCACGCGTCGCATCAGTTTGCGGATCGAGTCCCAATCGAGGTTCAGTTGTCGCGCTTGTGCTAAACTCAGTCGCGAAAGTTAGTCAAAGGAGAATTTCAAGAGATGCCATACCATGAGATCATGATCCGCCCGATGCGCGAGGAACTAACAAGGCTCGGCGTCGAAGAGGCGCGCACGCCCGACGATGTTGACCGCGCGATCAAAGAGACCGACGGCACTGTGATGGTCGTCGTCAACTCTGTCTGCGGTTGTGCGGCGGGCAAGGCCCGGCCCGGAATCGCGATGGCCCTGCGCCACGAGACGCGCCCGACACGCGCTATCACCGTCTTCGCCGGAGCCGACATTGAAGCGACCGAGCGTGCGCGCCAACATTTCGCAGGCTATCTACCTTCTTCGCCTGCTATCGCGCTGCTCAAAGACGGCAAGGTCGTCTTCATGCTCGAACGCTCCCAGATCGAAGGGCGCGATGCGCCGTCAATCGCACACGAACTCACGCGTGCCTTCGACCAGCACTGCGCGACGGCCACCGCCGCCAACGCATGATAGAAGCGATGAAGTAGGAGCGAGGAGCGATGAAGTAAGAACAGATCATCTTCACTTCATCGTTCCTTGTTCCTGCTTCATCGCTTAACTTCATCGTTCCGCATTCATCATTCATCCTTTCTCTCAATGTCGCTCACGCTCGACACGCCCGCGCTACAACTCTGGAAGTTCGGCGTTCCGCGTCTCGGTCAAGCGGGCGCGCGCAGGCTTGCACTCGCGCTCGCCGCCGCCACGGGCAAGCACGACGCGGGTGAGGCGACCGTCGAAGACCTGCTCAACTACTTGCCGATGCGCTACGAGGATCGCTCGAACCTCGCGCGCATCGCAGACCTGCGCGACGGCACGGAAGCCTCGCTCGAACTCTACGTCCGCGTCGCGGGCGGTTTTCAAGTGGGAAAGAGTCGTGGCCCAAAAGCGCCGCCGCTCTTCATCTTCGAGATCACTGCGAGCGATGCGGAGCGCACCGCGAAGCCGGTCGTCGTCTGGTGGTTCGTCTCCGGCCGTCAAGCGTCGCGCATCGTCGCATACAACCGTCAAAGGTTCGTGCGCGGCGCGCGCTTCGTCGCGTTCGGCAGATGGGAGTGGGACGCGCGGCGCAACACCTTCTCGCTTCGTCTGGCTAAGCCTGACGAGTTGGAGATGCTGCCCGGCACGGGCACGCTCCCCGAACACGCGCTGCTGCGACTCGCCGAAGTTGGAACAGAGAGCGCACGCGGAGATGCACAGACGCACAGCCGCAGAGGGCCGGAATCAACTACGGAGGATGGCGCGCTTGTCGATGAGCGTAGCGCAGAGGAGAACAGCGCGGGAGCGAATGGGGGTGGCCCTGTCGAGAACTCTGCGGAGTCTGCCGAAGACGAAGAGGAGGAGTCGGGCGATCCCGCGCTCGCGTCGATCCACGTCGGTCGTCGTGTGCCGGTCTATCGCAAGCTCGGCGAGTTTCGCACGAAGCGTCTACGCGAGTTGATGCACGCCGTCCTCGCGCGCCTGCCGGATGAAGAGATCGCGGAGACGCTGCCCGCCGATCTCATCGGCCGTCAAAAGTTAATCAGTCGCGCGGATGCTCTGCGACGCATTCACTTCCCCACCGAAGACGTGCCGCTTGCCGACTACGAGAGCGCACGCTCGCACGCGCACCTGCGTCTCATCTTCGAGGAGTTCTTCTGGGTCGCGCTCGCCATCGCGCTACGCAAGAGCGAGCGTGTGAAAGAACCGAAGGGCGCGATCATCGAGATCGATGAGAACGTGCGCCGACACATGGCAGAGTTGCTTCCCTTCTCTTTAACTGCCGCGCAGGAGCGGGCCATCCGTCGCATCCTCGACGATATGCAATCGGACGCGCCGATGAATCGTCTGCTGCAAGGCGACGTGGGCAGCGGCAAGACCATCGTCGCGCTGCTCGCCATGCTCGCCGCGATGGAGAACGGCTATCAGTCCGCGCTCATGGCTCCCACGGAAATTCTCGCCGAGCAGCACGCGCGCAACATCAAACGACTCCTCGCACGCACGCCCTACCGCACCGAACTTTTGATCGGCTCACTGCGCGCCGCAGAGAAGCGACGACTCCACGCCGACATTGCCACGGGTGAAATTCACTGCTGCGTCGGCACGCACGCGCTCATTCAAGAGGCTGTGCAGTTTCACAAACTCGGCGTCGTCGTCATCGACGAGCAGCACCGCTTCGGCGTTCTCCAACGCGCCGCACTTCGCGAAAGAGGCTTCAACCCAGACGTGCTCGTGATGACCGCCACGCCGATCCCACGCTCGCTCGCCATGACCGTCTATGGCGATCTGGATGTGACTGTGATCGACGAGTTGCCGCCCGGTCGCACGCCGATCAAGACAGTCGTCGTCGGTGAAGACCAACGCGCGGGTGTTTACAAAGGCATCGAGCGCGAGGTGCGCGCGGGCCGTCAGGCTTACGTCGTCTATCCTCTGGTCGAAGAGTCGGAGAAGATGGACTTGAAGGACGCGACGCGGATGTTCGAGCACCTGCGAGATCGCATCTTCCCACATTTCCTGATCGGACTCATCCACGGCAAGATGAAGTCGGGCGAGAAGGAAGACGTGATGCGTCGCTTCGTCGCGGGCGAGATTCAAGTGCTTGTCGCGACGACCGTCGTCGAAGTCGGCGTTGACGTGCCGAACGCCTCGCTCATGCTCATCGAGCACGCAGAGCGTTTCGGCCTCTCGCAGCTCCACCAGTTGCGCGGTCGTGTCGGTCGCGGCGCAGAACAGTCTTACTGCGTCCTGCTCGTCTCCGACAAGCAGACCGCCGTTGCGCGGGAGCGACTCGGCATCATGGAAGAGACTTCGGACGGCTTTCGCATCGCCGAAAAAGATTTGGAGATAAGGGGCCCCGGCGAGGTGATGGGCACGCGACAATCCGGCGTGCCAACTTTCCGCGTCGGCAATCTCGTGCGCGACATAAGCATTCTGGAAGAGGCGCAACGCGAAGCCGACTACTATCTCACCTCGCGCCGACGCACACGCGAGACCTCGCGCATGATCGAGCGAGTTAGAGCAGATGCTCGCTTCGGTCTCGCGACGGTCGGTTGATGCTCACGCCTTCCTAGCACAACGTCGTGCTAACATCGCGGCATCGTGAGAATCATCGCCGGAGAGTACCGTGGGCGCGTGCTAAAGAGCCCGCCCTCGATGCAGATTCGCCCGACCTCGGATCGCCTGCGCGAGACGCTGTTCAACGTCATCGCGCCGCGCATCGAAGGCGCGCGCTTCTTGGATTTGTGCGCCGGATCGGGGGCCGTCGGCATCGAGGCTCTCTCGCGCGGATCGTCGTTCGTCCACTTCGTTGATCGCGCGCGCAAGATGTGCGGGCTCATCGAAGCCAACCTCGATCTGTGCGGCGTGCCGGAAGAGCAGACGGAAGTGATCTTGAGCGAAGCCACGGAGTATGTGCGGCGCGCTCGCGTGCGGGCCGAACTCTCTTGGGAGATCGCCTTCTTCGATCCGCCCTACGCTACCGACTATCTGCCCGTGCTCGAAGCCTTCGGCGCGCACGACTCGTCATTGATCGCGGAGGGCGGCCTGCTCGTCGCCGAGCATCATCACAAGAACACGCTCAAGGACGAGATCGGCAAGCTCCGTCGTTGGCGCATCCTCAAGCAAGGCGACTCGGCCCTGAGCTTTTACGAAGCTGCGTAATACGTCCCGCGCGCAGTGGCCCCTCTGGAGTTGCACGAAATAACTTTAGTGATATAATCCGCGCGCTGTTGCGACCTTCACATTAAACTCCCGTTCAATATATTTCCCTCTTTGCGAAGCCGCTTCAGTTCTGCCACATCCGACGCACGGGTACACACCAAGGCGAATGTCGGCGCGAGCCGATCCGGCCCGACTGACGGTCGATGACCGCCGCTCGATCTGTCGCTTTTCTCGCAGAGACCCCGCGCGTATCCCCTCAACTCACAAACAGGGGCACGGCTCACAGCCGGCCCTAAGGAGGAATCCCCTATGTTTCGACGCTTCCTTTGGGCGAGCGCCTTCGTCGCGCTCGCTTCCCTCACGCTCTTCGCACAGAGTCTCAGTTGGACTCAGTGGAGCAAAGACCCCCAACACACCGGACAGATCAACGTCACCGGACAAAGCCTCAACCGCTTGCTCGCGGATGTTGTTTACGATCCCTTCGTCGCTCAAGAGATGGCCCCCGGTCAGGGCGACGGCGATCTGCTCGTTCACTACCAGACGCCGCTCGTTGATGGCGACGACGTTTTCATGGAGTTCAAGTCGGGCCAGTTTACGGACGTGACGACGTGGGAGACGCAGACGTGGAATGAGAAGCGACTCCACTGGGAGAACGGGCAGCTCGTGGAGAAGTGGACGTTCCAGAGCGACTGGAAGCCCGTGCCCTACGGTAGCCCCGCTTGGGAGCCGGTCTATCACTCTATCTTGGTCGGGAATTTCATCTACTCTCCCGGATTCGGCGGCACAGTTTACAAGCTCGACCGCACGACCGGCGCGGTCGTCGCACGCATCAACCCGTTCGGCAATAGCGTCGATGCGAAAATCTTCGTGGCTGGCCCCTTGAGCGCCGACAACGCGGGCAACGTCTATTACAACGCCCTCAAGCTGGCGAATAATAATCCGTGGGGCGTTGATGCCAACGGCTCGTGGCTCGTGAAGATCGCCTCAGACAATACTGCGAAGAAGGCCACTTATGCGTCGCTCACTCCCGGCGCACCGGCAGCTAACGATCAATGCAAAGTCGGCTTCAGCAACAGCCAGCTTCCGTGGCCCCCTAGCCCCAACGCCGTCCCAACCACGACGGCCTGCGGCACGCAGCGCCCGGGCGTCAACATCGCTCCGGCCATCGCGCCCGACGGAACTATTTACGTCGCCAGCCGCGCGCACCTCGTTACGCGCTACTGCTATCTCGTCGCCGTCAACCCTGATCTGACGCCCAAGTGGACTGCTTCGCTGCGCGGACGACTCAACGACGGCTGCAACGTCTTGCTTCCGCCCAACGGCACGCCCGGCGGTTGCCGCACGGGCGCGACAACCGGCGTCGATCCGAACACGAACGAGCCGCCCCCGGGAAGAATCTTCGACGACAGCACAGCTTCGCCGACCGTCGCGCCCGACGGAAGCGTCCTCTTCGGCGTGCTCACCTTCTACAACTACTCGCAGGGCCACCTCTTCAAGTTCAGCTCGACGGGCGATTTCCAAGGCTCGTATCCCTTCGGCTGGGACGTGACACCCGCGATCTACTCACACGGCGGCACGTACTCAATCGTCGTCAAAGACAACCATTACGCCGTCGGGTCTTACTGTAGCGTCGAACAGTATTGCCCGTCGGATCGCACCGCCAACACGCCGAACGATCCGGAGGCGTATTTCGTCACTCGTCTTAACCACAACATGAACGTCGAGTGGAAATACCAGAACACCAACCCTCTGAGCTGCACGCGACATCCAGACGGATCGGTCACGTGCGTAAGCGATCACCCGAACGGCTTCGAGTGGTGTGTCAATGCCTTCGGCATTGATCAGAACGGCGTCGTCTATGCCAACAGCGAGGACGGCAACGCCTTCGCCATCAACCCCGACGGCACGCTCAAGCAGAGAACCTTCCTTCAACTGGCCATCGGCGCGGCTTACACACCGATGAGCATCGGAGCGGACGGCAAGACTTACGCTCAGAACGCCGGCCACCTCTTCGTTCTGGGCAACTAGCCCGGCGCGTTTCTCTTTAATGTTCAGGTTTGGTCGGGGGCACGCGCGTTCGTTGCCCCCGACCTTTTTTTAACTGACAACGCGCAGTGTGAACTAACATCTCGCCCGCCGACGCGTTTATAATCCGCAGATGGAAACGATCAAGGACGCGAGCGACTTCTACGAAGTCGAGCGGCGGGCTCGTCATGCAGAACGGAAAGGCTTTCGCATTAACGAACTCCAGATTTCGCCGACGCAAAAAGTCCCATGGCATCTTCACAGCAATGTTCAGGACACTTTCTACGTCATCGAAGGAAGCATCAGGCTCTTCCTGCGCGAGCCTGACGAGGAAGTGATGCTCGCTCCGGGCGAAACTTACTGCGTCCGGCCATCGCGTCCGCATCTGGTGATGAACGGCGGAGATTGCTCTGCCACCTTCCTCGTGCTTCAGGGCATCGGCGAGTACGATTACGTCCCGCTCGTTTGCGATTGAGTCAGTACCACCTGCTGCAAGCGTGCGGGTACTCGCAACACCAGTGCTCGCACGCTTGCAGCAGGCAGCACTCACCTGACTTCCCTCCGCGTCCTCTGTGATAAAATCCCCCGCGTTCCTCATTACACGACGCGGACGAGCATACATGACGCCTCTTGAAACTTACCTCCGAGCCATGCGCGAGCGGCGCAACGTCGCCGTTGACGAAACCTCTTACTACGATGCCCTCTCAAACCTCTGCAACGAAACGGGCGCGACGCTCAAACCCAAAGTGCGCTACGTCTCCACACCGAAAGGGCTGGGCGCGGGTTTGCCCGACGGCGGACTCTACACCGCGCAACAGTTGCGGCGCGGCGCGGAGACAACGATTGCAACGACCCCGCCGGAGCGTGGCTGCGTCGAGGTCAAAGGACTCAAAGCGGACGTGTTGAAGATCGCCGCCTCCGAGCAGGTGGAAAAATATCTCAAGCGTTACGGTCAGGTGCTCGTCACCAACTACAGAGACTTTCTCTTAGTCGCGCGTGACGAGGCGGGCGTGCGTCAGAACCTTGAGCGTTACACGCTCGCCGCAAGTGAACAGGAATTTTGGACGTTGAATGACGCGGCGGGTAAGCAGCACGCAGAGCGTTTCGGGGAATACTTGAAGCGCGTGATGCTGCACGCCGCGCCGCTCGCCTCGCCGGAAGACGTGGCGCGTTTTCTCGCCTCTTACGCGCGCGATGCACGGGCGCGCGTCGAGTCGAAGACCGATCTACCCGCGTTGCAAGGCTTGCGAGAGGCTCTGGAACAGGCTTTGGGTTTGAAGTTCGAGGGCGAACGCGGCGAACACTTCTTCCGCTCGACGCTCGTGCAGACGCTCTTTTACGGCATCTTCTCGGCATGGGTCTTGTGGGCGCAGGGACAGGCGAAAGAGAAGCGGCATGATCGCTTCCAGTGGAAGACAGCCGCTTGGTATTTGCGCGTGCCGATGATCAACGCGCTCTTCCAACAGTTGTTGATGCCTGCCAAGTTGGAGCCGCTCGGATTGGTGGAGGTGTTGGATTGGACAGAGGCGACGCTGAATCGCATCGAGAACCCGACCGCGTTCATACAGCAGTTCACCGAAGGGCACGCCGTACAGTATTTCTATGAACCTTTCTTGCAGGAGTTTGATCCAGACCTGCGTAAGCAGTTGGGCGTCTGGTACACGCCGCAGGAGATCGTGCGCTACATGGTCGAGCGCGTGGACAGAGTTTTACGCGAGGAGTTGGGCGTCGCGGAAGGCTTGGCGGGCGAAGAGGTTTACGTGCTCGACCCCTGTTGCGGGACGGGCACATATTTAGTCGAGGTGTTGCGGCGAATAGAGAGGACGCTTGAGGAGCAGGGTGCGGGCGCGCTCGCCGGAGCAAGGTTGCGCGAGGCTGCGACAAGGCGCGTCTTCGGCTTCGAGATACTGCCCGCGCCTTTCGTCGTGGCACACCTGCAACTAGGCTTGCTGTTGCAGACGATGGGCGCGGCGTTGGAAGAGGGCGCGGAGGATCGCGTCGGCGTGTTTCTGACGAACGCGCTGACAGGGTGGGAGCCGCCGAAGGGCGCGAAGGCGCGTCTGCTGTTTCCTGAGTTGGAGGAGGAGCGCGACCGCGCCGAAGAGGTCAAACAGAAGCGACCGATCCTCGTCGTCATCGGCAATCCGCCTTACAACGCCTTTGCCGGAACGAGTCCCGAAGAGGAGCAAGGGTTAGTCGAGCCGTACAAGGATGGACTTAACAAGAATTGGGGCATCAAGAAGTTTAACCTTGACGATCTTTACGTGCGCTTCTTCCGACTCGCGGAGCGACGCATCACAGAACAGACGGGGCGCGGCGTGGTCTGCTACGTCTCAAACTATTCTTACCTGAGCGATCCGTCTTTCGTCGTGATGCGCGAGCGTTTCCTGAAAGAGTTTGACGCGATGTGGTTCGACTCGCTGAACGGCGACAGCCGCGAGACCGGCAAGCTGACGCCCGAAGGCTTTCCCGATCCGAGTATCTTTTCGACGCCGTACAACAAGGAAGGAATTAGAGTCGGGACTGCCATAGGTCTCATGGTTCGCAAGGCAGAGCGCGACGCACAGCCGACAGTTCGCGCGCGTGAGTTCTGGGGCGTGCGGAAGCGTGAGGATTTACTCGACAGCCTCAAGGCAGAGGACTCTGCTGCTCAATACGCGCCTTCGTATCCTGACTCTACAAATCGCTATACGTTCCGTAAGTCGGATGTCAGCGCGCACTATCTCGCATGGGCGAAGCTCACTGACTTGTGCAGCATCCAGCCGCTTCAAGGCATGGACGAAGATCGAGCCAATGCCCTTATAGACGTTAACCGCGAAGTTCTTTCAAATAGGATGGAACTATATTTCAACAAGGAGGCTTCATGGGACGACTTCGCGGCTTTACGAACAGGATTAAGCAGACAAAGTGCCGGATTCATCCCAGAGAATGTCAGGGGAAAAGCGCAGAAACTTGAGTCGTTCCAAAAAGATAATCTGCGCCGTTATCTATTTCGACCAGACGATGCTCGGTGGTGTTATTTCACTTCCGTACCTACTGTGTGGAAACGTTCCCGCCCAGAGCTTTGGAAACAACTATGGAAGAGCAATTCTTTTTTACTGACGCGAGCAGCAGGAGTGGCTGACCCAGAGGGCATCCCGTTTCTTTTTACGCGCACTTTATTTGCACGTGATTGTATGCGTGGTCACGCTGTAGCATTTCCGATCCGCTTGCGCGCTGAGACTTCAAAGAATAAAGATGACAAGCAAATTTCGATGCTCGATCACGTGGACGCGCCGCAGGACGAGATAACCGCCAATCTCTCGCCCGCCGCACGCGCCTACCTCGCTGCGCTCGGCGTCGAGAATGTTGACGAAGACAAGGAAACCGCCGCGCTCGTCTGGATGCACGCACTCGCCATCGGCTACTCGCCTGCGTACCTCTCGGAAAACGCCGACGGCATACGCAACGACTTCCCGCGCGTCCCGCTCCCCGCGTCCGCCGACGCGCTCAAACGTTCCGCCGCTCTCGGTCGGCAGGTCGCGGACTTGCTCGCCTACGACACAGCCGACGCAGCCTCGTCGCCCTCGCCGCTCAAGGGCGTCGTCGCCACACCACTCCGCGCGGAGATGCGCGTCGTCGGTATCCCGTCGCGCACGGATAACAAGCAACTCTCCGGCGACGACTTCGCGCTCGCGGCAAACTGGGGCTACGCCGGACAGAACGGCGTCACCATGCCCGGCAAAGGCAGATCAATCGAGCGCGACTACACCGACGCCGAACGCGCCGCAATCGAACAGGGCGCGGCTGCGCTCGGCATCTCCGCAGATGAGGCGTTCGCGCGTCTCGGCGCGACGACGTTCGACGTTTATCTGAACGACGCGGCTTACTGGCGTTGCGTCCCGTCGCGCGTCTGGGACTACTACATCGGCGGCTATCAGGTCATCAAGAAATGGCTCAGCTACCGTGAGCGCGCCCTGTTGAAGCGCAACCTCACGACCGACGAACTCTCGGAAGTCTCTGCAATGGTGCGCCGCCTCGCCGCGTTGCGCCTGTTAGAGTCCGCGCTCGACGAGAATTATCAGGCAGTCAAAGCCGACACTTACGACTGGAACGCCGCATGAGGCGATAGAGTTTGAACCCGAAAAAGGTTGACCTGACGAGCCTTTCTGATCTATCTATGTCGGGCTGGAATCGAGCCCGCACGTCTAAGCTCTACGCTTCTCACTTCGGAGACACTCACAATGGACTGGATCAATAAAACTCTCGGCGCGGTCACCGCGCTCGTAATCCTTCTGACGGGCTTGGTCACAGCTCTGCGAGTACTTATCACTAAGCTGAGAGAACTCCGCCAAGCCCTGTTCAATACCAAACACCCGTCGTCCGACAACATCGTGGGAATACTTCCCAACGCAGACCTCACCGGACGCCACACGCTTGGCGAGACTTTATCCTCAACGCTGTTGAGAAGTCGCACGTTCGTCGTCGGACTGCTCCTCTTTATCGCTGGCGCTGCCGGTATCGCTTATCTCTATTACCATACGACGCAGTTGTCGGTTGAAGTCACCCAGCCTAAGTCGGGAACGCTCAGCGTTAAATCGGACGGCAAAGGCTCAGGCGAGTACCCCGTCACTGGCAACTATAACGGGCGCGACTTGGCAGCCAAGAACCTCCAAATTTACGTGCTCGTCCGCTCCGAAGACGCCGGGAGTAACGAGCCTTGGTATGTGCAAGGCACTGTGGAGATAGTCAGAGAAGATACTTGGTATCGGAAGGGCGAGTGGCGACTCTCCGCCGCCAGCGTCGGCAGAGGCGAAACGGACAATCCTCTTAAGCGGGGCGAGAAGTGGGGCGTCATGGCGGTGATTGCGCCTCAAGGACTTTCGGAGGGGAGCGCGATTACACCCGCGCAGTTGGGCAGCGAGGGACAATTTCAAGCCAAGTCCGAAATATCCCACGTCGTCGTCGGCGACATAGCACCCAAATCCGCACGCCTCACCACAGGCGGCGAGCCGGATAATTGAGACGAGCAGCCCGCTTTTGTGCCTCTGCCGTGCCGCCTCAAACATCGGGGACACAGCGACAAACTTTCGGCGTAAACCGTTATACCTTCCGCGCGCAGCCTCATACCTTCCGTGTGTGGCGTCACAGGCTCGCCGTACAGCGTAGAAGTCGCCGCGTACCGCATTACACGCTGCTCGTGCGTCAATAAACCTTCCCCGTTCAGCCACACACCTCGCTCGTACAACGTCACACCTTCCCTGTACATGTTCACACTCTGCTCGTACAGGTGCACAGGTTACTCGTATAGTTGCACAGATAACTCGTGCATGGTCGCAGCCCGCTTGTGGGTGAAAAAAGGGTGAACGTGCGTGCGTAAAGTTATATAATCCCGCCTCCTCCGGGGCGCGTGTGCGCCCTCAACTCTCAACCTCATTGAAGGCGAACTCCTCGCCGCCTTCATTCACACCGAAAGGAATCCAGATGAAAAGCACGGAAAGACGTAGTTACGAGATGTTCGTGCGCGCGCACGGCTTCGGCGAGACGAAAGCCACCGCGTTTCCCCCGTCCACGAGCGGGGGCGCACTGTTCGCGCAGTTGGGCGCGGTTGTCGCGGAGTTGGACAGCCACACGGAGGCGCAGGTGGCACACCGCAGCGAGGCGGCACAGGGCGCAACCAGCAAAGACGCCGCGCGCAAAGCTCTGCGCGCAGACCTCAAGGCGATCAGCGACACGGCGCACGCGCTCTCTTTCTCCAAGCCCGGCTTGCAAGAACGCTTCCGCCTGCCGCGCGGCAACAACGATCAGAGCCTGCTCATCGCCGCGCGCGATTTCCGCACCAACGCCGAACTGCTCAAAGCCGACTTCACCAGACTTGAGCTGCCAGCCGACTTCCTCGACACTTTACAGGCGAGGATTGATGCCTTTGAGCAGGGGTTGACGGGGCGCAACGCCAACCGCGTCGCGCAGGTGACGGCGACGAGCGCCATCGCCAACGCAATCGAGCGCGGACTCGCACTCGTCCGGCAACTCGACGCCGTCGTGCGAAACAAATTCCGCGACGACCCCGTGACACTCGCCGCATGGGAGAGCGCGAGCCACGTGCAACACCTGACTAAACGCAGAACCAGCCCGAAGGGCTCGACAGCGAGCGGCGACGCCAAGCCCTAAGCGTCTGAACGCGCGCCGACGCGCAAAGCAGAGAGGGTGCGTCGTCGCAAACTCGCGACGACGCACCCTCAAACTTCCATCCGGTATCATGAATCAAGCGGCTCGAAAGCCAGAGATCGGAAGTGAGCCGCCCGCGCTCAGTTTTAACTCCCACCAACTGGCGGCGCGTTGCCGCCAGAGTCCGTGCCGGAGCCCTGTCCACCGGAGTTGTCCACCGGAGTCTTCTTCTCAGGGTCTGTCACGATAGGCTCTTGCTTCGCTGTGTCCTTATTACCGGAGTCTGTACCCTCCTGAGCCTTGTCTTGTTGATTGCCATTCTGCGGCGCACTGTCCTTGTCACCACTGGAATACTCGGTGAAATTGTTGTAGAGCGCCCAGATGTACTGCACTTGAGTGTCTTCGGAGAGACGCTGGATGGTCGTGACAAGACTCGTCGGATCGAGCTTGGCTTTGTTCGCTAGAGTTGCTACGGAGGGAGGTAACGGGTCTTTGATCTGGCGCGTTTCAGGATCGACGATCTTGTCGTAGTACCAAGCGAGATCGATTGCGCCCGTGACTCCTTCCTCCTCAAGAGCCTGCCAGCTCCTCGGCAGCGTCACAATGAGTATCGCCTCATCGATCCATGTGAGAATCTGCCTCATGTCGAACGGCGTGTTGCGCACGAGGCGCACGGGCTCTACGGCGGCGAGGGTATTCACGTCGTAAACCCCTTCCTCGTCCAAACGCTCTTCGATCTGCGCGTCGATGCCGCGAATCTGACTCAAGGGGATGACGCGCGACTGCACAGTAGCTGATGGCCCCGCCTTGAGAAGTTCGCTCGCCGCCTGCTCTATCGCCGCGATCACTCTGCGCGGAGCGAAGCCCGTGAAGAAGAGCACGATGCCGCTGCCCCACCAGCCCGTGCCGCCAGCGGCTGGCTCGATGTGCCAGAGGAAAGCTACTGTGGCGGCAAGGACGGGGCCCAGCACGAGCGTCACCCAGCACCACATCGCGCTCGCGCCCGTGATGTCGTGGCGAAAGGTGCGCCGCCCAAGTTCCAACAGGATATAGACGTAAGCCCCGACCGTGCCGAGCCTCAAGCCAAGCAGTATCCTCTCCGCCGCCGACGGGTTGACTGTCAGAGTGTTCATATAAACCGAAAAGGCTTTGTTTGGTTCAATCAGAATGCTTGAGACCACAATCCCTGTAATGCCGAGCAGCACTGCCGGGAGACCGTAGCGCGTGAAGAGCGTCTTCAGGCTGAAATGGCTGTTGATGGTGTCCTTCGCGCGCTCGTACGACTGCTCTTTCAACTGCGGCGGCTGCCCCGCCCTGTCAACCCCGCCCGCCGATCCCGTGTCGATCTCCTTCGGGTGATTGAACCACAGGAAGAAGAGTTGATAGCCGACCATCAGCGTCGGGAGCAAGCCCGCGATCCACTGCCAACGGTCGCTACGCGGCAGAGCCATGATCATCAGGAGCAACGTCACGATGACGATGCCTAGAATAATGTTGGCGCGCTGCTCCTTTAACTTGGACAATTTAGGGTGGAGCGACAGCACAAGGTAGATCAGCAGCACGATGATGGCTAGGATCAGAAATATCGCCCCTACCTTGTTTATCGGATCGGGGAAGAGTGTGTCGAAGGATTTTGTTAGCCCGTCGAGCATCAGTTTCATCTCCTTACCTGACTTCTGAGTAAGCCCTCTACGAATATATGAGATTAGTGCGCGATCTATTTCTACACTGCCGTTTGTCGGCGGATGCGAGCGGAGGCGATTTGTAAGATTCGGAGATTGAGAAGCACACCGGATGCGAGACTGTCCGGCGAACTCTTAGAACGAGCGATCTGCGGGATAGGGCTGCGCCGGCGTCCAATTCCGCCGTGGAGTAAGGTGATAACGCGCAACGGGCGGGAGCTTATCACGGATTTCTACCCGTGCGCGGATAATTTTGGGCTTGAGGTGAAGTGCGGCGTGCTGACAATTAACGCCGGGAGCATCCACCGGAGGAATAACCGCCGCGTTTGAGGTAATATCTACTCGATCATGCTCGTACTCGGCATCGAAAGCTCTTGCGACGAGACGGCGGCGGCGGTCGTGCGCGACGGTCGAGAGATCGTGTCGTCCGTCATCTCTTCGCAAATTAAGATTCACGAACGCTTCGGCGGCGTCGTGCCTGAACTCGCCTCGCGCGAGCATCTCGACAAGATCACGCCGGTCGTAGATGAGGCGTTCACACGCGCGAACGTGAAGCCGCAGGAGTTGGACGGCATCGCCGTCACGCAAGGGCCGGGTCTCGTCGGCTCGCTGCTCGTCGGCCTCTCCTACGCGAAGGCGCTCGGCTACGCGCTCGAAAAACCTTTCGTCGGCGTCAATCACATCGAGGGCCACATCTACTCGGTCGTCTTCGACAATCCGCCGATAGAGTATCCTGCGTTCGCGCTCGTCGTTTCGGGCGGCCACACGAATCTGTTCCTCATGCCTGCGCCGGGCAAATATAAAGTTCTCGCGCGCACGCGCGACGACGCGGCGGGCGAGGCGTTCGACAAGGTGGCGAAGATGCTTGGACTCGGTTATCCGGGTGGCCCTATCATTGAGAGACTCGCGCGCGAAGGCGACGCGCGCGCAGTATCTTTCAGCGTGCCGCGCATGGGCGACGGGCTGCCGGATTTCAGCTTCAGTGGACTGAAGACCGCCGTCTCGAAGCACGTGCGCGAGTCGGGCTTGCAACCCGTTGCAGATGGTGAGGGGCCGTCACAGGCGATCAAAGATTTAGCCGCAAGTTTCCAGCGCGTCGTCGTGCGCGCACTCGTCGAGACGACCGAGAGACTGGCGAAAGAGCATCGCCCGCGCACGCTCATCGTCGCGGGCGGCGTCGCCTGCAACAATGCTTTGCGTGAAGCTGCTGCCGCCGCGAGCGCGCGACTAGGTATTCATGCCTACTTCCCTTCGCGCCATCTCTCGACCGACAACGCCGCGATGATCGCCGCCGCCGGAACCGTGAAATTACAGGCGGGCGAACGCTCCCGTCTCGATCTCAACGCCGACGTTTCATTGAGACTCGGCAACGTCGAGACAGAGGAAGACGCGTTGCGACGCGGTCGCGTGCGGTACAAGCTGTGAGAAAAGAGAGTTGCAAGTTCAAAGTTCAAAGTTGCAAAGATAGCTTGGCGCTTGCAACTTTGAACTTTGAACTTGCAACTTTGAACTTTGAATCTTCACCCGAAGATGTCGCGCACCTTGTCTCTGAGACTCTTGTTCTCTTCAAGGTCTTTGTCTTCGATCTTCGACAACTCTTCGAGGAGCTTGCGCTGCTCGCGCGTGAGTGTGGTCGGCGTGCGAAGGCTGACGGAGACGAAGAGATCGCCATGTCCGCGTCCGCCGAGGATCGGCATCCCCTTCCCCTTCATGCGGAAGACCGTGCCCGTCTGCGTCCCCGCCGGAATCTTCAGTTCCTGCGTGCCGCCGAGCGTGGGCACGTCGGTCTGCGCGCCGAGCGCGGCTTGCGCGAACGTGACGGGGATGGCCGTGTAAAGGTTCGCGCCCTGTCGCTCGAACACTTCATGCTCCTTGACGTGAATGACGACGTAGAGATCGCCCGCAGGGCCACCCTGCGCGCCGCCCTCACCCTCGCCCGCGATGCGCAGTCGCGAGCCGGTCTCGACGCCCGCAGGTATCTTCACCTCCATCTGCTTCTCGCGCTCGACGCGACCCACGCCCTTGCAACTCTCACATGGCGACGTGATGACGCGGCCCGTGCCGCGACAAGTCGCGCAAGTGCGCGCCACGGAGAAGAAGCCCTGCTGGTAACGCACCTGCCCCGCACCGTTGCAGATCGCGCAGGCTTCAGGCTGCGTGCCCGCTTTCGCGCCCGAACCCTTGCACTCGTCGCACGCTTCGAGTCGGGGAATGCGGAGTTGCGCCGTCATCCCCTGCGCGGCTTCTTCCAGAGAGATTTCGAGATCGTAGCGCAGGTCTGATCCGCGTTGCGCCGACGCGCGCCTGCCGGACGCGCCGCCGCGCCCGCCAAACATCTCGCCGATGCCGAAGAGATCGAAGATGTCTTCGATGTTGCCGAAGCCTTGCGCGCCCCAGTTCGGCGCGCCTGCCGAAGAGATGCCCGCGTGCCCGTAGCGGTCGTAGCGCGCGCGCTGCTCTTGATTAGAGAGCACGGCGTAAGCCTCGGCCACCTCTTTGAACTTCTCTTCGGCTGCCGCGTCGCCCGGGTTCTTGTCGGGATGATAGCGAATCGCCAGCCGCTTATACGCGCTCTTCAATTCCTGCTCGCTAACACTTTGAGTGACTTCGAGGACTTCGTAATAATCGCGTTTGCTCATGTATGAAAAGTCGTGAAACGCAAACCACGAGAGGCGACGGGTAAGAAGTGACTAACAACGATTGATGGGTGATGAGTTGAAGCTGTCGCTTCTTACTCACCACCCATCACTTTCCACTCATCACTTACCCGTCACCTGTCACAGTTAACTTATCACTTGTTCAGAATCTCTCGACGACCGGCGACGTGCCCGCCTCCTTGCCGCCCTGTGGTGGCGGCGCGGCAGAGCTACCGACTCCGGCAACGTCGGGAGAGTTTAGCATGACGGAGGTCAGCAGCGCAGCGACGCGCTCGACCTCCGCGAGCAGACTTTGAAGTTGTTCGCCATCTTCCGAGTTCTCCGCTCCAGTGCAATCTTCCAAAACCTTCTGCACGTCGTTGCGCTCTTCGGGCGAGAGCGCGGGCCCGATCTCGCGATAGACGCGCTGCGCGTTGCGCGTGAGACTGTCGAGACGGTTGCGCACGGCGATAACTTCTTTGAGTTCCTGATCGCGCTTCGAGGCTGCCGAAGCCTCTGCGATCAGCAGCTCGATCTCGTCGGGCGACAAGCCTGAAGTCGGCGTGATCTGCATCTCCTGTTTGCGGCCCGTTGCCTTGTCGGTCGCAGAGACGTTGAGGATGCCGCTCGCGTCAACTTCAAAGGAGACTTCGACCTGCGGCGCGCCGCGTGGTGCGGCGGGGATGCCGATCAACTCGAACTTGCCGAGGCTGCGGTTGCCCATCGCGATCTCGCGCTCGCCTTGAAGCACGTGAATTTCGACCGACGTTTGATTATCGACGACCGTCGTAAACGTCAAAGCGTTTCGCAGAGGGATCGTCGAGTTGCGCTCGATCAGTTTCGTGAAGAGGCCGCCGCGTGTCTCAAGCCCCAGCGAGAGCGGGAGCACGTCGAGGAGGACGATGTCTTTGACTTCGCCCGTGAGCACGCCGCCTTGAATCGCCGCGCCCATTGCGACCACTTCGTCCGGATTGATCTCCGCCGAAGGCTCGCGCCCGAAAATCTCAGTCACGGTGCGCGAGATGATCGGCGAGCGCGTCTGACCGCCGACGAGCAAAACTTTATCAACGTCTGTCGGTTGGAGCTTTGCGTCCCACAGGGCCTTCTGGCAGGGCTCGATGGTCTGCTCGACGAGGTCTGCGACGAGCAACTCAAACTTGTCGCGCGTGAGCGTCTTGCTGAAGTGTTTAGGGCCTGATGCGTCCGCCGCGATGAAGGGCAGGTTGATGTTCGTCTCCAAGAGCGATGAGAGTTCGCACTTGGCGCGCTCGGCGGCCTCCTTGAGTCGTTGCAGCGCGAGACGATCTTCGCGCAGGCTGATGCCGGTCTCTTCCTGAAACTGCTCGACCATCCAACCGATGATCCGCTCGTCGAAGTCTTCACCGCCGAGGAACGTGTTGCCGGAAGTAGCGAGCACTTCAAAGACGCCGTCGCTCAGTTCGAGGATCGACACGTCGAACGTGCCGCCGCCGAGATCGTAAACGACGATGCGCTCCGATCCTTCGCGATTGAGCCCGTAGGCGAGCGCGGCGGCGGTCGGCTCGTTGATGATGCGCTCGATCTTTAGGCCAGCGATCTTACCCGCGTCCTTCGTCGCCTGCCTTTGCGCGTCGTCGAAGTAAGCTGGCACGGTGACGACCGCTTCCGAGATCGCTTCGCCCAAGAAATCTTCCGCCGCAGCTTTGAGACGTTGGAGCACGATGCCCGAAATCTCCTGCGGGCTATAGACGCGCCCTTGCACGCGTATGCGCGCGTCCCCGTTCGCCGCGTCGATGATCTCGAAGGCAGCAGACTCGACAGCGCGTGTCACCTCCGTCGAGTTGAACTTGCGACCGATCAGACGCTTGACGGCATACACGGTGTTCGACGCGTTCGTCACCGCTTGACGCTTGGCGATCTGGCCCACGAGTCGCTCGCCTTTGTCCGTGAAGCCGACGACTGACGGCGTTGTGCGCCCGCCCTCTTTGTTCGGGATGATCTGCACGGTTCCACCTTCGAGCACGGAGACGCAGCAGTTAGTCGTTCCCAGATCGATGCCGATTACTTTTCCCATAACTTATCTTCCTAAATGTGGCGGGATTGTCAGGGGCGGGGGTGGATGCGACGAACATCGCGTGCCACGCGTCTAGCGGGTGGACACTTTGACCATGGCGGGGCGCAGGAGTTTTTCGCCGATGCGATATCCGCGTTGCATCTCCTGCGTGATTGTATCGGGCTCGTGCGCGTCCGTCCGTTCCATCGCCACAGCCTCGTGCACGTGTGGATCGAAACGATGGCCGACAGTCGGGACGGGCACGACACCGAGGTCTTCGAGCACGCCGTTGAGTTGGCGACTGATCAACTCGACGCCGTGCAGAAACTCGCGAAACTCTTTCGACTCGGTCGCTTCCACTGAAGTTTCAGCAGCGACCGCGCGTCGCATATTGTCGAGCACCGGAAGAATCCGGCTCGCCACTTCGCCCGCGACGCGCGTGTAGGTCTCTGCGCGCTCGCGCTCGTTGCGCTTGCGCAGGTTATCAAAGTCAGCTTGGCGGCGGGCCATCAGTTCGATCAACTCCTGCCGCTCGAGCTTCAACTTCTTCACTTCATCTTCGAGTACCTGCGCCTCAGCCTGCGCCGCGAGCAGCTCCGCCTCGACCGAGACGCCCGAATGCATGGCACGCGGCGATGAAGACATGCGGGCGTCTTGATCGTCTGACGGCCCTTGCGCGCGACGCAACTGTGTGTCCTGCTCCTCGCGGTTTTCGGGAAGCTCCGACTCGCGAGGTGCGCCCGCAGTGTCCGCTTCGTCTGCGCGCCCGCGCCCGCCTGCGGCGTCGGACTCTTCGTCGCGGTCGATGCGCTGGCGCATCTCCGTCTCGCCCTCGTAAGCGGAGGCGCGACCGAGTTCTTCGGGGGCCGTCTCGCCGCGCTGTGCGTCAACGCCCTCATCATCATCCATGAAGCGCACCGGGATGCGACTGCTTGTTGTCGGGTTCTTCTCGATCATCTTACTTCGTCCATGTGGACTGCGGCGCAAGCCGCCGCGTCTGCCCTCGTTCAATTCAACTCTGTGCCGCGTCCTCGCGCAGCACGCTCTCCATCCTTTGCGCGACGTAGTTGACGACGGCCATCAAACGCGCGTACTCGATCCTCATCGGGCCCACCACGCCGAGCGTCCCTGCGCTTTCGCCCGAACCGACGCGATAAGGCGCGGTGATCAGCGCACAGGCACGCATCGATGGCGCGGCAAGCTCTCTGCCGATGTGCACGTGAACATGGCTTACGCTGCGGCTCGACGCAATGCACTCGCCGAGAATTTGCACGAGCCGCGATTTCTCTTCGAGCGTGCGGAACAGCTCGCGCAGTCGCTCGACGTTGGCGAACTCCGGCTTGTCGAAGATGTTCGATGCGCCCTCGACGTACACGTCGCCCGCACGCCCTTCGGCGTCTTCGATGCTGCTTTCAAAGAGCAGCATGGCGTTACGCGCGAGCCGGTCGTAGAGGGCCTTCTCTTCGAGAAGGAGCCGGACGATCTCTGCGCGGATGGCCGTCAGACTTTTTCCTGTGAACTCAACGTTCAAATAGCGCGCCGTGCGATCAAGCTCCTCTTGGCTGAGTGGCTCGTCGAGGCGCACGATCCGGTTCTGCACGATGTTCGGCGCAAAAACCAACACGACGAGGATACCGCCATCGGCGAGCGCGACGAACTCGATGTGCTGCAAACGATTTTCGGCGAGCGCGGGCGAGACGACGATCCCGACGTTCTCCGATAACTCCGAGAGCAGGCGCGAGACACGTTCCATCAAACGGCTCGTGTCCACTCCCGATCCGCTTTGAGAGACGCCGAGCAGTTTATCAATCGCGTCGGTGTCGTTCTGCGAGAGCCGCGCCGTGCCGACCATGTGATCGACGTAGTAGCGGTAACCCGTGTCGCTCGGCACGCGACCGGCGGAAGTGTGCGGCTGATCGACGAGCCCTGCTTGTTCTAACTCGGCCATCACGTTGCGGATCGTCGGCGCGCTCCAGCCCACGCCGCTCGCACAGCGCTCCGCCACGGCGCGCGATCCTACCGGCTCGCCCGTCCGCTGGTGCTCGCTGATGATCTCGGCGAGTACGAACTGCGCGCGCGCGTCGAGCAGTCCTTCGGACGAGGCTTTCGATCTAGGGCTGTGAACTGTCATGAAAACCTGAGACGTGGGAACGCGGGTCGGCTGGCGGCTGACAATCTACAGCGAAGCAGGGATGCCCGCCGCAGGTGTCACTTCAATCAATACCTTCCCGCACAAACTACTGTCAAGAGTTAATTTTGAGCGCGAATCGCACGAGCCGGATCGAGTATAGCGGATTCTCGAAAAGCGGCGCAAATAACCTTCCGGCGCAGCCTGTCTAGTTACGGTTTCAGTAATTTTTGGCATGATAAGATCGACAAAAACTTCTCCTATCTTTCGTCATCATCCGCTCTCTTTCAAGTTAATCCACGCTTTTCACGAGTTTAATTCCAAGACTCACGACTTTAGCCCGCTTCTTCAGCGTAACTGTTAAAATCCTTTGAGTTAACTACCCCTCTCCGTTGAACTATCGCCGACAACTTCTGATGTGTTCCTGTCAATCCTTGCCTCTTCAACAGCTTAGGCGGCCTGACGAAACGCGTCGTTGACGCCCCGCCCAGCCGCCTTTAATATGGCTGCGAGGCTGATCGCTTCCAGACTCGTCCGACGTGCTGAAACTTCTTCCCTCAGTCGTCCGTTGCGTCGGTCGGTCACCTCATTCGAGAGTTCTCTTTCGTCGGATTCCAGATCATGTCAGACGCACAAACGCACCTGAGCACCCTCTTCGTCGAGGTCTTTCGTCAGCTCGAACCGGGCAGAGCGGCCCCCGAAGTCGAGGTGCGCTTCTATCCTTACGCGGGACTCAATCACACGATCCGCCTGCGCTCCGGGCGCGTCTATGTGCGCGTCTCCGACATCTTCCAAGACGCGCCGATGAACGTCCACCGCGCGCTCGCCTTCATCCTCGTCTCGAAGCTGCTCCGACGCCGCACGCCGCAGGTGCACGACCGCGTCTATCGCGACTACGCCTTCTCGCCGCACGTCCAGCGAGCCTCCGACATCGCGCGACGCCGACGCGGGCGCAAGCAACTGACTTCAGCGCGCGGCACGCACTACAACCTCGAACGACTCTTCGACCGACTCAATCGCCGACACTTCGACGATGAACTGACGAAGCCGACTCTCTCTTGGTCGCCCCGCCGCACGCGTCGCATCCTCGGTCATCACGATCCGGTGCACGATACGATCGTGATCAGCAAGACGCTCGACTCTGCGGAAGTACCCGAATGGTTCGTCGAGTACATCCTCTTCCATGAGATGCTGCACATCAAACATCCGGCGCGTCTCATACGCGGTCGCCGCTTCTATCACACCAAAGCCTTCCGCGCCGAAGAGGGCCGCTACCCCTACTTCCAGCAGGCGGAGGACTGGCTCGACGCCTTCACGCGCCGACGCCGAGGCTTCCAACGCGCGCGCGCCGCATGAACTTTTCGCGCGAGAATTTTTTGAAACTTTAGACCCCCTTCCTCGTTCTAACTGTGCAGGAAGGTGGGCTCCTCCGAAGAGAGCGGGCGACAACCGGCAGGCGCGAGCTTGTTAGTTGCCGCCCGTTCTTTTTATTCATGCGCGACAACAAAGTCTAAATCGGAGATCAATAATCTTCATCGCACGATCAGCTCTCACTCTTTTTTCTGCTCTCGCAGACGAAGGTACCTGCGCTGGACAAAGGCTCGCGTCGGTCGTTAGACTACGCAGTTTGCAAAGGCAGCACGAGGCGCGTCCTACTGCGCCGCGCCCTTTTTCCGATGCGAGACGAGCCAAATTTTTTCAGACGGAGACTTGAAACATCATGGCGATTCCTGCCACCCAAATCCGACGCGGCATGATCATCCTTTTCGAGGGCAACCTCTGCAAAGTGGTTGACTTCCGCCACCACACACCCGGCAACCTGCGCGCGATGGTGCAGACGAAGCTGCGCAACCTCAAGACCGGCTCGTCATTCGATCATCGCTTCCGCTCCTCCGATACGATTGATCGCGCCACGCTCGAACAGCACGAGATGGAGTATCTCTACTCCGACGGCTCGCAGCATCATTTCATGAACACCGAGAACTACGAGCAGACGGCCTTCAGCGAGGAAGACCTCGGCGACGCCGCGCAGTGGCTCTCGCCGGGCTTGCGCATTCAAGCGGAGTTCTACGAGGGCCTGCCCATCGGCATCGAGCTACCTGCATCACTCGAATTAACGGTCGTCGAGACCGAGCCATCGATCAGGAGCGCGACCGTCTCAAATGTTAACAAACCTGCCAAACTCGAAAACGGCGCGACCGTCCAAGTCCCGCCCTTCGTCAACGAAGGCGACCGCATCCGCGTCGATCCATCCGAAGGACGCTACATGGAACGCGTCAAATAACAGCAGGTTTCAAGTTTCAGGTTCAAGGTTTCAAGTTTGAATGTTTCCACGAACCTGAAACCTGAGACTTGAGACTTGAAACTCGTGTTCTTTCTCTACAGCCTTCTTCTCACGCTCGGCATCCTCGTGATGCTGCCCGTGTTCCTGTGGGATGCGCTGCGCCACGGCAAGTATGTTGAAGGCTTGCGCGAGCGCGCGGGCAGCGTCACGATTGATGCGAAGGGTGGCCCTGTCATCTGGCTTCACTGCGTCTCGGTCGGCGAGACGCAAGCCGCGCGGCCACTCGCGCGCGCACTCGTCGAACGCTTCCCCACGCACGCGCTCGTCGTCTCGACTACCACGCTCACAGGTCAACGCGTCGCGCGCGAAGTCTTCCGCGACATCGCGTCCGCCGTCATCTACTTTCCCTTCGACTGGGCTTGGAGCGTTCGCCGTGCGCTGCGTGTAGTGAATCCTTCGGTCGTGCTGCTCATGGAGACTGAGCTGTGGTTTCGCTTCCTTCGCGAGTGCGCCGCGCGTAGCATCCCCGTCGCGCTCGTCAATGGCCGCATCTCCGCGCGCTCGTTCCGACGCTACAAGCTCATCCGCAACTTCGTCCGCGATGCGCTCGACATGCTCTCGCTCGCCGTCATGCAGACTGACGAGGACGCCGCGCGCCTTGTCGGACTCGGACTCGCACGTGAGCGCGTCGAAGTCTCCGGCAACCTCAAGTTCGATCTCGATGCTGACGCCGACGCGAAGATGATCACCGATGAGTTGCGCGTGCGCTTCGCGCTCGATGACGAACGCCCGCTCATCGTCGCCGCCAGCACTCATGGGCCTGAAGAGCGCATCGTGCTCGAAGCGTTCAAGCTGCTCCGCGACTCGACAGACGGCGAAGCGCAGCCGCGCCTGCTCATCGCACCGCGCCACCCCGAACGATTCGCAGAGGTGGCCTCGCTCCTCGACTCATCCGATCTAACGTGGACTCGCCGCAGCGATATGCCGACTAATGACGACGCGCGTTGCGACGCGATCCTGCTGGACACGGTCGGCGAGCTACGCGCGATCTATCCGCTCGCTAAAGTCGTCTTCGTCGGGGGGAGCATCGCGCCGACCGGCGGGCACAACGTTCTCGAACCCGCACACGCCGCTCGCTGCATCATCACCGGCCCACACACCTTCAACTTCACGGAGATCGTCACACGCTTTGTCGAAGCCGATGCGCTTGTGCAACTGCCCGCGCTGACCGAAGCCGAGATGCCCGTCGCCCTCGCGCGCACTTTCAAAGAACTACTTGCCGACGAAGCGCGACGACACAGACTCGTCACGAACGCCCTCGCCGTCCTCGAACAGAATCGCGGCGCGACCGCGCGCACCATTGAACTTCTCGCGCCACTGATCAAGTAGAGGCTAGAGGTTAGAGATTAGAGATCAGTTATTTATTTTAGAGTCGTAATTTGTGATCTGTAATTTCAGATTTGAGATTCAACAACAGGTTGAGGATTCCCAATGTCAAACTCGGGAGCAATTTGACGGGTCTGGTCGCCGCGCTTGAAATACTAACCTCTAACCTCTAACCTCTGTCCTCTACTTCGATGACTTCCCTTTCACAGATCGCGCTCGCGCCGCTCGGTGCGGCTTACGGCGCAATCGTGCGCGCGCGGCTTGCGCTCTACCGGCGCGGGCATCTGCGCGTCATGCGCGTCGGCGGGCCCGTCCTGTCCGTTGGAAATTTGACGGCGGGCGGGACGGGAAAGACACCGCTCGTCGAATGGCTGGCGCGCGAGATCGCGAAGCGAGAGGGCCTGCGCGTGTGCATCCTGACGCGCGGCTACGGGCGCGCGGACGTGCGCCGCAGAGTCGTCGTCTCGGATGGCGCGCGCGTGCTCGCGGACGCGCGCGAGGCGGGCGACGAGCCGTTGCTGCTCGCCGAGCGTCTGCTCGCTGAAGGCGTCGCCGTCGTCTGCGACGCGGATCGCGCGGCGGCGGCGCGCTTCGCACTCGCAGAGCTTCATAGTGAAGTCTTCATTCTCGACGACGGTTTCCAACACCTGCGCGTCGAGCGCGATCTCAACATCGTTGCGCTCGATGCGACCGATCCGTGGGGCGGCGGGAGACTCCTGCCCGCCGGATTACTGCGCGAGCCCATTCGTGAGTTGAGTCGCGCCGATTGCGTCATCGTGACGAGAGCAGAGTTGTCGAAAGATTTGGAGGGCCTGTGCGCTGATGCGTCGCGACTAAGTGGTGGACGGCCCGTCTTCACGGCGCGCACGCGAATGATCGGCGCGCGACTGCTCGCGCGTGCTGAACAAAGCGAAGGAGTGATAACTGAGAGCGGGCAGATGTTGACGGAAACTAAAGAGACGTTGCCGCTCGCGCAGTTGCCACGCGCGGTCGCGGCGTTCTGCGGCGTCGGGAATCCACGCGCGTTCTTTCTGAATTTGAAAGGAGAAGGTTTCGAGTTGAAGCGCGCGCGCTCGTTCGCGGATCACAGACGCTACACGCGGCAGGACGTGATGGAGATCGAAGTGGGAGCGCGCAGCGTCGGCGCACAGGCCCTGCTCACGACGGCGAAGGACGCGGTCAAGCTCCGCGCGTTGCGATTCGCGTTGCCGTGTTACGCGGTCGAGATCGAGTTGAGGATCGACGAAGAGGAAGAGTTGTTAGAATTCGCGCGCAAGGCGATTGCCGATTTTGACAAGAGAAGATTGTAAAGACTTGTGGCCCGATCAAAGCATGAACTCCGAAACGATCTCGCGCGACTTTACGCGCGTGGGGGCGGTGGATCGTCTAAGGGTGCGCTGGTCTGTTGAGGCTTCGTGTGCGGAGGCGTCGCGGTCGGGTGCGGAGTCGGCGGCGGCGGATCGTCCGTTTCGCGCACGGTGGGCTTCGGCGAAGGCTTCGGCGACGATTGCGGCGTCGGGCTATGCTGCGGCGTCGAATCCGAGGAAGGACTCGGATTCGGTTGCGCGTCTTTGTTTGAGTCCTGTGTATCGCCCTGCTTGTTCGCGTTGCGACTGTCTTTGATCTGCTCGACGAGCGCGGGCGTGCCCTGCGCGTTGGCGTTCGCGCCTTGCGGTTGGAGTTCTGCGCCGGGCGGCCCTGCTGTAGCTCCTGCGGGCGTGGAGGCATTAGTGTTGAGAGGCGCGCTCGTGATGTTGCTTTCTGCCGCGCCGGTCGCGGGCGCGGCGGTCTGCGCGGGCTGCGCGCCGGGATCGACTGCGAGCGGCGCGCTCGCGTTGGAGTTCGCGGCGGGCTGGCTCGGGCCACCTTTGCGATTGAGGGCATAGACGATGCCGAAGATAGCCAGAAGCACCGCAGCGACCGGAACCATGACGACCCACGGGTTGAAGCGCGACGCGTCGGGCGCAGGCTCGATCACATCTTCAAACAACTGTTGCTCGCCGGTCGGCGTGCGCGCGCCGCGATTCGCGCGCACCACTGTCGCTTCGTCGTAATCCTCATTGGCTGTCGTGCGCGTATCGAAGGGCGCGGTCGGGACGACGATGCGATTCGTATCGCGCGCGTTGAAGGGCCGGTTCTCTCCCGTCGCCGCGTCGCGCGCCGGGCCAGTCGCTTCGATCGTCCCACCGCTCGCCGCTAGTCCGAAGGCTTCGGCCAGTTCGCCTGCGCTCTGTTGACGATCTTCAGGTCGCTTCGAGAGCGCACGCGCGATGACCTGAGCGATGGCGGGCGGCAAATCCTTGCGCTCTTCGAGGACTGAAGGGGGTTGCTCTTGTAAGTGCTTGAGCATGATCGCCGTCGCTGACTCGCCCGTGAACGGCACGTGCCCGACGAGCATCTCGTAGAGGATGACGCCGAACGAATAGATATCGGAGCGCGCGTCGATGTCATGAGCCTGCGAGCACTGTTCGGGCGACATGTACTGCGGCGTGCCGATGATCATGTTCGCGGCGGTGAGATCGGGATCGTGCCCGTCCGGTTCTTTGATCTTGGCGATGCCGAAGTCCAGAACCTTCGCCCAGTCGCCGCCGCCGGACTCCGTGAGCATGATGTTGTCGCTCTTGAGATCGCGGTGGACGACGCCTTCGGCGTGCGCTGCGTCGAGCGCGCCCGCGATCTGTCGCGCGATCTCCGTGACGCGTGCGACCGGCATCGGGCCCTCTTCGCGTATGACGCGTTTGAGCGTGCGCCCGTCGAGATACTCCATGACGAGGAAGACGACGCCGCTCTCATCCTCGCCGAAGTCTGTGACACTGAGCGCGTGCGGGTGCGAGATGCGCGAGGCGGCTTTGGCTTCGCGTGTGAAGCGCGCGACGATCTTCTCGTCAGCCGCGAGCGAAGGGTGGAGGACTTTGACGGCGACGGTCTTCTCCATCAAGACGTGCGTGGCGCGATAAACCGTGCCCATGCCGCCCTCGCTGATGCGCTCCTCGATGCGATACTTGCCCGCGAGCGTCTTGCCGAGCAGCGCGTCGCCGGATTTGATGAGGGCCGTCCCGTCAGCCGGACAGAGCGTGTTGGCCTCTTCGTAGGTCTTCCCGCATTTCGGACACTTTTTCATCCGGCTCACGCCCTCATCCCGCGATTATGAAAGGAAAATTGAACTGGACGTATCATACGCCTACAACTCCGTAAGGCAAAACTACCCTTAGCAAAATCAAAGCCACTGTGTGAACGCGCCAGAAACCGCACGTGAGCAACGCGCGTCGCAAATGTTTGACTTACTTTTGTACGTCGAAGCGCTCAGCTTTGTCGCAAAGATTTTAGAAAAGAAGAGGGCGCGCAAGACTCGCGAGTCT
>JAVXVG010000031.1:0-51976 GCA_032229975.1 Acidobacteriota bacterium
TCGAAGGGTAGAACTGAAACTGCGCGAAGTTAGACACAGTGCCCGCATTGATGAGCAAAGGGACAACGCCCGCCCCGCTCGACGAGAGCAGCCCGACGCCGCCACCCGCTTCGGTCAGCAATGAATCGCCGAGGTTGCCCGCGTTGTCCGTCCACTTCGCGAGCCGGTTCTGCGAGCCTGTGCCAGCCGCCGCAGTCGAGAGCGTGCCGCCGGGCATGGCCGTCGAGCGAAGGCCACCATTGCCCTGCGCCGACTTCAAGACTGTGCCGTCATCGAAGACGATGCCGCCGCGCGCGCGTAACGTGCCCGCCACGTCGAGCGTCGCCTGCGGATCGCTCGTGCCAATGCCGAGGTGGCCCTCCGGGGTGAGGCGCATCAACTCCTGATCCTTCCCGCCGAAGAAATCGCCAGCGCGAAACGTCAGCGCGCCGCGTGTGGAGATCACCTGCCCATCTCTGCCGTTGTGGGCCATCAAGGTGGTGGCCGGCGCGCTCTCCGCCGTCACAGATGTGAGTGACTTCTCCGGCTCGACATCTGCGACCTGCCCGCCCTCTCCGAGTTGTAGCGAAGCCTGCCCGCCCTCGATCGTGATCGTGCCCTGCCTCACGCTCATGCGCTTCGACAGGCCGCGCGCTGTGACGACGCACAGGTAAGAGCCGTCAAGCAAAGGCGCATCGTTCTTATCGCGCAGAGCCCAATCGCGCACGTTGCCGGGTTGAAAGTCGGAGTTGTAAACGGACGCACCGCTCGCGTCGAAGGCTTCGACGCGCATCTGCCCGACTTCGCCCAGCGCGCTGAAGCGCACGCCTTTCACCGAGATCGAGACGGTGACGGTCTGATCGGTCGGCGCGGGACGTTTGCTTGGCACTGTCGTCTGTGCGAAGGCGACGGTTGCTATCGAAAGCGAGAGCAACAGGCCCAGCGTGAAATTTCTAAACGTGATCATGATCTCTCCTCTTGTTGTCATCGGCCATCGATCCCTGTGGATCGAGCGGCGGCGCACGAGCTTTAACAGAGTCACCCGGCGATAGATCGGATGCGTTGGCGCAACTCTTCGATGTGCACTCGCTTGATAGTGAAGCCTGCGCCGAGCGACGGATCGGTGTAAGGCGATGTGGGATAGCCCAACTGAGTGGCCGCCTCATCGAGATACGCGCGCAGCTCTGTAATGTGCACCGCTTTGATGATGGTTACCGTAGGGGCCAGAGTTGCGTCCGTCCACGCTGCGGGCGCGAGCCCCGCGACGGCGCGCAACGCGTCCACCGCTTGTCTGAGTTCGATGATGTGTTGTGCCTTGGCAGTTGTGACTCCCACCGTCAAAGTGTCGTCGGTGAAAGTAGTGGGCAGGTAAGCGAAGGCATTACTCTTTGAGAGCGCGCCTCCCGATGTGTTCGCGAGATCGATACCGACCGCTCCGACGGCGTGCGCGGGCGTGTTGAAAGCGATCTCGCTCGTGCCGTTGGTGTAGCTCCAAGAGACGGCGACGCCGCCAAACACGACCGAGGAGAGATTGTCGAACGCGCCGACTAGTTTCACTTGCTGGCCGCCCGACGCACGACCCGCTCGCGGCGTGACAGTGTCGATGCGCAGCGTTGTCGTGCCCGTGCCCGAACCCGTGAGCGTGAGCGTGTATGCGCCCGTCCCCACAGGCGTGATGCCCGTGCCGTAAGAGTTGGCGAGGATCGTGTACGTGCCGCTCGTCTGAAGCGTGAGCGAGATGCGCGCGTTCGTGCCGCCGCCGCCATCGTCGTCCTGAATCGTGGTGTTAGGATCGGCTGAGATCGTCGTCTCGCCCGGCCGCATGAGATAGAGATAGGGATCGAAGGCGGTCGAGGTCATGTCGATCGTGACCTGCTGGCCCGCCGCGCCCGTGAAACTATAGGCGTCGTAGAACGAGCCGTCGATGGGGCTCACGCAGTCGCCGTTGGCAAGCGTGCCGTTGACGGTTTGACCGAAGCTGATCGTCGGGGTCGCGTTCCCGCAGCCGAGCACGAGCGGTCGCACGACGCCTCTGGGCGCGGTGGCTACCTTCGCTCCGGCCGCCTTGAACTTGCCGCGACTTGCGGGGGCCGACGCAACCTTGCTGGTGGACTTTGACGTGTCCTGCGCCCTATTTTTCAGTTTGGCATTAGCGGGAACAGGTAAGAAGACGGTGGTGGTCAACAGCAGGCCGATGAAAAGAGTGAGCACGGCAGCGCATGGTCTGAGCTTCAGTCCGCAGATAGATAAGGATTGCGAAGGCATGAGAAATTCTCCGGCGGGCTTTACTGAAGATGATAGATAGGGAAGCTGCGTTGGAGTTAAAGGTGTAAATCAGTTCACGCCGATGGGAGCATTACGAAAGTGCAGGAAGACAACGTCAGTCCATTTGCGGCAACGACATACAGACGTTAGCTAAAATCTTACCTCCGGTCAAGGCACGACAGCGAGCAGCTCGCAGGCGCAACTGGAAGGACGAACAGGCAGGCAAGGTTCGACCGCAAACTCATTACTCCGATGCGAGACTCATCGAGATGAAGTTGATCCTACCGAAGCTCTACGCGATCACGGACGCGCGACTCTCCACGCTCTCGCATGCCGAGCAACTCGCGCGGCTTGCGGACGGCGGCGCGATGCTCATTCAACTGCGCGAGAAGTGGGCGAGCCCGCGCGAATTTTATCGCGAGGCGCAGGCGGCGGTACGCGTCGCGCGCGCGCGCGGCGTGAAGTTGATCATCAACGACCGCGCCGACATCGCCTTAGCCTGCGGCGCGGACGGCGTCCACCTCGGTCAAGACGATCTGCCGCCCGCCGCCGCGCGCCGACTCCTCGGCGACCGTTTCATCATCGGCTACTCGACGCACGACCTCGCGCAAATAGAAGAGGCTTCGCGCCTGAGCGTCGATTACGTGGCCTTTGGGCCGGTCTTCCCCACGCGCTCGAAGGAGAAGGCCGATGCGGTCGTCGGTCTCTCGCTGCTCTCTCTTGCGCGCGCCGCGCTCGATCCTTCGATTCCGCTTGTGGGCATCGGTGGCATCACGCGCGAGAACGCTCGCGCCGCGCTCGATGCCGGTGCAAACTCTGTCGCCGTCATCAGCGCGCTCGTCTCTGATTCATCAGAGATCGCGCGACGCACGCGCGAGTTTCTGAACGAGTTCGGGTGTGTGAGTTAAACCCACGCGAAAGTTTTACTTGCCATATTCTGCTCGATTAGAGAGAATGCTTGTGGCGTCGTCAGAGTAAAAAGTTTGACGCGCATCGCCCTGAAGTCCTTCCTCAAAGTTCGCTTCCACAATCAAACTTCCCGCACAATAGCTGGAGAAACTTTCGGCATGAGCTTCTTCGATCTGCCGCCCGTCATCGAGCGGATGCTGCTCGTCTCTGACAAGATCAGCGATCTCAACTTCTCCGTCGGTCAACAACCGCAGGTCGAGATCAACGGCAAGCTGACCAGCGTGCAGCCGCTCGGTCTGCAAAAACTCTCGCCCTACCAGACCGAGATCATCTCGATGACTCTGATGGAGGGCAACCCGGACGCGGCTTCGCGCCTCGCCAGCACCGGATCGGTCGATCTCTCTTGGTCGCTCCCGACGAAGATTCGTTTCCGCGTCAACATCTTTCAGCAGCGCGGCACGTACTCGATAGTCATGCGCGTCATCCCGACTGAGATTCCAACGCTGGAAACACTCAGTCTCCCGACGCAGCTCGAAGAGATTGCTCAACTCCGCAACGGCATCATTCTCGTCACCGGCCCCACAGGCGCGGGCAAGACCTCCACGCTTGCCGCACTCATCGACCGCATCAACAGCGAGCACCACTACCACATCGTCACCATTGAAGACCCCATCGAATACCTGCACCAGCATCGCCGCTCGACCATCAACCAGCGCGAGATCGGTTCGGACACCAGAGACTTCCCGTCCGCGCTTCGCGCCGCGCTGCGACAAGCGCCGAAAGTGATCCTCATCGGCGAGATGCGCGACTACGAGACGACCGAGATCGCTTTAGAAGCCGCCGAGACCGGCCACTTAGTTCTTTCAACTCTGCACACCATCGACGCCTCGAAGACCGTGGATCGCATCATCGGCCTCTACCCGAAGAATGAGGAGCAGGTCATTCGCACGCGCCTCTCGCAGACCTTCCGCTACATCGTCTCGCAGCGACTCGTCCCGCGCGCAGACAACTTGGGTCGCATCCCCGCAGTCGAAATCTTGAAGTCCACGCCGCGCACGCGCGAGTATCTCGCGAGCGGCGAGAGCGAAGGCAAGACGCTCCTCGATGCCATGCGCGACGGCAAGCTCGACGGGATGCAGGACTTCGACACCGTCATCAAGAGTCTCATCGAGCGCAAAACAGTCACCCTCGAAGACGGCTTGGCGTTCGCCACCAACCCGCACAACCTGCAACTGGCCCTTAAGGGCGTCTCCATCAAAGACGACTTTATTCAGCACGACGAACTCCCGCTCGCCGCGACCACCTCGCGCCGCGCCGCGCCGATGCTCGACCTGACCTCATGAGGAAGCGATGAAGTATGAACGATGAACAATGAAGTACAAGCGATCTGTCTTTCACTTCATCGTTCACCGTTCATGCTTCCTACTTACTGACTATGGTTATCACCTGCCAGCAGTGCAGCGCGCGTTTGCAGCTCGACGACACGAAGGTTCCGTCGCGCCCGTTCACCGTCCGCTGCCCGAAGTGCCAGCACAGCATCAACGCGCAACCGGCCCCACAGGGGGGCGCGTCTGTCGCAACTGCGGGCGGCGCGCTCGCCTCCCCGGAGTCGCCTGCGGGACACTCCGCGCGCTTCACGCGTCCCGCGCCCGCGCCCGCCTTCCGTCTCGAAGGTGCGCAGGACGAACCGCCGCCGAACCCCGCCGACTCTTTGCGCAACGAGCGCGACGAGATCGCGCAACTACTCTCCACGCTCTTGCAGCGCGCAATGACATCAGCCGCCAGCGCGGCCTCGCAAGGCAGTACGCTTCGCCGCGACTGGGAGCACCGGCGGGCCCTCGTCTGCGCCCCGCCCGAACAACGCTTCGGCGTCGCGCGCGTGCTCGTCGAGAACGGTTACGAGGTTTACGCCGCCGAGGACACGACGCAGGCCATCGAGCGAATGCGCGACACACACATGGACGTGCTCGTGCTCGATCCCGCCTTCGACGCCGTCGAGCAGGGCGCGGCGTTCATCCGCCGCGAGATCAGCGCGCTTCGTCCCGCCGCGCGACGCAAACTCTTCGTCGTCGTCATGTCCGCGGAGATGCGAAGCGGCGACGCGCACCTCGCCTTCGTCAATCACGCCAACCTTGCGCTTAATCCGGCGGACGCCGAGGAGCTTCCCGCGCTGCTCGAACGGGCCCTGCGCGAATTCAGCGACCTCTACCGCGAGTTCAACAAGGCGCTCAACGTCGCGCACATCTGACTGAGAGCACAGACGTTGAGCGAAGCGACGGGGCTTTGTTGTCACCCGCGCGCGCGCCGACTTCATTGACCTTGCCGGACGCTGCTTGTAATAATCTTACACGCCGCGTCCGGCAATTTTTTTCTCTCTCGCATCCGGCGTCGGACAAAGGTGTGAGTCAAGCCACGAAATTTTTCTATCCGACGCCTCATCGACATGGAGATCAACCTACTCTTAACGCTCGATCTACGAGAGCAAGCCGCGCTGCAAGCCGCGCTCGTCACGCACGGCGCGCCCGACCCGCTCGTCACGATGGCCCTCACAGGCGCGTGCCGCATCGCGACACTCGAAGAAGCACGCCGGCTCAAACGCTGGCTCGCCGACGCACGCGCCGCCGACACCGGCGACTTCGCCGCCCTCGAAACCATCGAAAAGGCCCTCGCGCGCTACGGGATTTAGTTCGATGTTTACGAACAAGACCAAAATTGTTATCGCTAATCTAGCTTTCGTTATCAGTATAGTTTCAGCTTGTAGTCATCAAGCCCCGGCTGAATGTCAGCAACTCTGTGCCTTGTCTGAGGAGCAGCAGTATCAAAGATTCAAGAGTTATCCCGTAGAGAAGCAGTTTGAGTTATATGCGTATTGTGGAAACGAAAAAACTTGTATGCGCGGTAGCGAGTCAACTCACGACTATTATGGTCAATGGATGGCACAGGACGACATAGCGGTTCCATTTCTTGTCGAAAAGTTGAAGACTGAAACGGATGAGAGCGTCCAGTGGGAGATTCTTTATGTTCTAAGAGCTATGGCTGTGAACGGACATCTGAAGGGCAGACATGATGTAGCTGAAGTAGCGACTCATGCAGCCGATAGCATGAAAGGTCGTTTTATCGATAGACTCTTTGGCGAGAAGTGGAATATTGAACAATCAAAAGAGTGGGCGAGAGAAATTGAAATAAATATCCGTTGATTAAGCCTGAATATTCTATGCCTCAGATTGAACTAGCTTACGGGCGCAGCACGATCTCTTTCGAGGATGCGGAAGGACGCTTCCATGTTCTCGCGCCGGTCGAGGCGGTCGCGGAGAAGCCTCTGTCGGATGCGGAGATGGGCGCGTTGATTGACGACCCGTTTGACTCGCAGCCGCTCGAAGATATTTTGTCGCCGGGCGAGAGCGTGCTCATCGTCGTCTCAGATGCGACGCGGGCCACCGCATCGGCGCAGGTCTCGAACCTGCTCGTGCGTCGTCTCGTTCAACTCGGCGTCGCGCCCTCGGACATACGCATCATCTTCGCCACGGGCATCCATCGCAAAGTCACGCCCGAAGAGATACGGGAGCTGCTCACGCCCTTCATCACGCAGCGCGTCCGCACGATTGATCACGATGCAGACGATCCGACTCAGCACGTCTCACTCGGAGTGACGGAGCGCGGCACGCCCATCGAAGTCAATCGCGCGCTCACGGAGCACTCGCACGTCATCATCACGGGCGCGATCAACTTCCACTACTTCGCTGGCTTCACGGGCGGGCGCAAAAGTATCTGCCCCGGTCTCGCCTCTGCGCGCACGGTGGCCGCGACGCACCTGCAGGCCCTCGACTTCGAGACGGGCGGCCGTCGCGCGGGCGTCGCGACGGGCCGGCTCGACGGCAACGCCGTGCATGAAGAATGCGAGAGGGTCGCGGCAGAGATCGCGCCGTCGTTTCTCATCAACACGGTCGTCGATGAGCGCGGTCGCGCCGTGCGTTTGTATGCGGGCGACTGGCGCGCGGCGCATCGCCTCGCGTGCGCCGAGTTTGCCGACGCGCACACGATCAAGATCGATGAGAAGCGACCAATCGTCGTCGCTTCATGCGGCGGCTCTCCGCATGACATCAATATCATTCAGGCGCACAAGTCGCTCGACATGGCGACGTATGCTTGCCGCGAGGGCGGCTCAATCGTCCTCGTCGCCGAATGCGCTGAAGGGCCCGGCCGCGCCGATTTCCTGCAATGGTTCGACGCGCAGGACTCGCGCGCGCTCGAAGCGCGACTGAAAGAATCTTATGCCGTCAATGGTCAGACCGCTTGGGCGTTGATGACTAAAACGGAGCGGTTCAACGTTCATCTCGTCTCGGAACTTCACGATGAGCAGGTGCGACGAATGCGCATGACGCCCGCGCGCACGGTCGAAGAGGCCCTTGCGAAGATCGGCGGCGACGCGGAAGGCTACGTCATGCCGCGCGGCGCGCACTTCATGCCCGTCACAAGTTAGCTCTTGTAGGATCGCGTCGAGTCTTCACGTCCAACGCGCGCTGGCGTACACTGTTCGCGCGGGATCGATCAGTCGAGACAGATGAGGGGAGAAGAGAAGTGAGAGCGAGAATCTTCGGGTCGTCGTTCATCGCCGCGCTCCTGTTGTTGTGCGCGTGCTTCACGGTCGCGCGGGCGCAGGGCGCAGCGCAGCCGCAAACGCAACAGACGCCGGACGAGCGCGGGACAAAAGAGTCAAGAGTCGCGTTAACGGATGCCGCGACCGCGTTCGATGCGAAGGGCCACACGGCAATCGGCGCGCGCTTGCGAACGACGCAACTCGCGGGCGCGATTGATGCGCCGGTGCGTAACGTCTCGCTGGTCGTCGAGAACCGGAGCGGCTTGTTCTACAACTACGCTTCCGGGTGGGCCACCTTCTACGACGCGGGCGGCGTGCGCTGCGGCGAAGGATTGTGGAAGACCGAAGCGTTCGCGCCCGGCGAGACCGCCGAAGTGGACACGCCGGGCTTGCGCCTGACCTGCGCGCCCGCAACGTGGCGCATCACCGCGCTCAACCTGCTCACGCGCTCGACCGACATCGCCAAGCCGGGCGAGCCCGCGCCCGCGACGGGAGCAACGCCGACGATGACCGTCGCGCAGACCGGCCCTGCTACTGCCGAGACGCCGCAACGACTTGAGATCAACATCAATGGCAAGACCATGCCCTTGCAGTTCGACAACCCCGTGGACATCGTCGTCGGCAAGGAGCGCGTCCGCATCGTCGTCCGCCGCGCGCCATGAAATGCAAGTGAGAAAGCATGCAAGACGGAAGGATGAAAGATGAAAGAACGACTGCTCAACATGAGTGCTCATGCTTTCATCACTCTACCTTCCTGCTTGCTTTTCACAGCGCACGGGTTCAAACTTCGGCGCAGGTAAAGGCCCCCGAATTTTCTGTTAGCTTGGCGAAAGGAGGCGGGTCATGTCGGACAAAGATGGACAGAAGAAGTGCAAACACAACTTGTGTGAGTGCGCGCCGGAGGAGGGCAGCGACTACTGTAGCAAGTTCTGCGAGGACGCACAGAAAGCTGGAATCATGGCTATCAGGTGCGACTGCCAGCACGACCCCTGCTCTTGAAACTCATCCGCCGAACCGATGAAGCCCCGCACGAGATCAGATCGATCACGCGCGGGGCTCGCGCTTTCTGCGAGGCGCTAAGCGAAAGCTATCAACGCAAACACGAAAGCCTCTCCTGAGCCTCACATCTTCGCGCGGCAATCTTAATCAAAACACAACACACGCGTGGGCGTCTCATTCTTTATCATTCGACCATCAAACTTTTCTGAAGCGCGAGGCGCGAAAGGGAACGAGAGGTCGAAGATGAAAAGGACTCTGCTGATCGCAACTCTGATCGTCGCCGCGTGCGCCGCCGCGCCGGCGCAAGATTCGCGCACGGGCACGAGGGCCACTAGTAGCAGTCGAACCACTGCGCGTGCGGGCGACGCGCTACGGATCGATTCCGGCACGCGACTCGCCGCGCAGTTGCAACAGACGCTCGACGTGCGCAAGACGAAGGTGGGCGACGAAGTGGTGTTGAAGACGACCGAGGCGATCAAGTCGAACGGCCGCACGGTCGTCGCGAAGGGCGCGCGCCTCGTCGGTCGCGTCACGGAAGTGAAGCCGCGCGCGCAAGGCACGTCGTCTTCAAGTATTGGTCTCATCTTTGATCAACTTGAGAGCGGCGCGCTCGCGACGCCGATCACGGCGACGATCACCTCCGTCACCGAAGCGCGTGCACAGGCGCGCGACGAAGACTCCGGCGCGGACGCGCACACGACTTCGAGCGCATCGGCAGGCGGCGCATCGTCTGGCGGGGGCCTGCTCGGCGGCGTGTCGAATACGGCGGGCGGCATCATTGACACGACGACGAACGCGGCCGGCTCGGTCGTTGGCGCAACAACGGGCGCGGCGAACGATGCGGGTCGCACGGTCTCCGGCCTTCGCATCACGCAATCGTTGAACGCCGACGTACAGGGCGGCTCGACGCTCTCGCTCCCCGGCGGCAACCTGCGGCTTGAGAAGAACACGACGTTCCATCTCGTCTTGAATGAATCGGCGGGCGTGAACTAGAAGATGCAGTAAAGAGAGAATCGGATCGATCAAGGTGGCGGCGCGGGCTCTCGTGGGCTCGCGCCGTTTTCGTCTTCGGGCGGCGAGCGTGGTCTGTGATAATGTTTGAGCACGCGATTACTTGAGCGTGCGGTCACAATGGACGTGAAGCCGGAGGTCAAAGCGCGAGGGATGAAGACGGTCGCCTTGCTCGTCGTCGCGAACGTCTTCATGACGTTTGCGTGGTACGGCCATTTGAAGTTCAAACAGAAGCCGCTCATCGTGGCGATCCTGTTGAGCTGGGGGATCGCGCTCATCGAGTATGCCTTTCAAGTCCCGGCGAATCGCTTGGGCGCGGAGCGTTTCAGCATCACGCAACTCAAGATCATGCAGGAGTGCATCACGCTCGTCGTCTTCACCGTGATCGTCTTCGTCGTCTTCGGCGAGACGCCGCGCTGGAACCTGCTCGTCTCCTATGCGCTCATACTCGGCGCGGTCTTCTTCGCCTTCAAATTCTAATGAGCCGACACCACGAACATCTTGATCACAAACTTGCGCGCGCGCGAACCGCCGCGTCTGAGGCTGACGTGCTCGCGCGCTTGCGAGAGATCGTCGGCGCGGAGAATGTTTTAGTCGATGCTGAGCGTGTCGAGCCTTACGCGCAGGACGCCGTGAAGGAGAAGTTTCCGCCCGAAGCGGTCGTGCTGCCCGCTTCAACCGAAGAGGTCTCGCAAATTTTGCGACTCGCGAACGAGCGACTATTTCCTGTGACGGCGCGCGGCGGCGGCGTTGGCTACACGGGCGGGGCCGTGCCGGTTGATGGCGGCATCGTCGTCGGCACAGACAGGATGAACCGCATCCGCGAGATCAACGCGGACGATCTTTACATCGTCACAGAGCCGGGCGTGACGACCTACGCGCTGCAACAGGCCGTCGAACGAGAAGGCCTTTTCTATCCGCCCGATCCATCGTCTTACAAAGACTCATACATCGGCGGCAACATCGCGGAGAACGCGGGCGGCATACGCTCCGCCAAGTACGGCGTGACGAAACATTACGTGCTCGGTCTCGAAGTCGTTTTGCCGACGGGCGAGATCGCGCGCACGGGCGGTCGCGTGACGAAGAACGTCGTCGGCTTCGATCTCACCGGCCTCATCTGTGGATCGGAAGGAATGCTCGCCATCATCACCGAGGCGACTTTAAAACTTTTGCCGCTGCCTGCGGCGACGCGCACCGTGAGGGCCACCTTTCGCACGATGCGAGAGGCCTGCGCGTGCGTGCCGCGCTTCAATCAAGCGAAGGTCGTGCCTGTGGCGATAGAAGTTCTGGATCGCAACTCGATTGAGGCGGTCGAGACAGAGTTCGCTTTCGGATTCACTGAAGAGGCGGGCGCGCTGTTGTTGGTCTCGGTCGATGGTCACGTTGAAGATGTCGAGCGCGACTCTCTGATTGTCGAGCAAGTGGTGCGCGAGGGCGGCGGCTTCGACGTGGTGCGCTCCCGTTCGCGCGAGCAGGAGGAACGGCTCTGGGACGTGCGCCGCGCGCTCTCGCCCGCGATCAAGAAGTTCGGCACGATGAAGTTCAACGAGGACGTGGTCGTGCCGCGCTCGCGCGTGCCTGAATTGATCGAGCGCGTTGACGAGATCGCGCGACGCCACAAAACTTTCGTCGTCAACTTCGGACACGCGGGCGACGGCAACATTCACGTCAACTTCATGTGCGACCGCGACGACCGCGACGCGATGCGACGCGCGCGCGAAGCCGTGGGCGAGACCTTCGCCGTCGCGGTCGAACTCGGTGGCACGATCAGTGGCGAACACGGCATCGGCTACGTCAAAGCTCCGTATCTTTCGATGGCCCTAGACGCCGCGAGCATCGAGATGATGAAGCGCATCAAACGTGCGCTCGACCCGAACGGGATTCTCAATCCGGGGAAGATGTTTAGTGAGGCGTCAATCGTCAATCGTGAATCGTTCAAATCTCTAAGTCACGCTCCTATTCACGATTAACGATTCACGGCTTTTATGCTCGCAATTCTCACAGACCTGCAACGCTTAAAAAGACTTGACCGCACAGGTTGGGTGTTGCGCGGGCTTGCGCCGGGAGCCGAGTCGGTGGCCGCGCACTCGTATGGAGTCGCGTTCACGTCGATGATGTTGGCTGATGAAGTGCGAGAGCGCGGCGTTGAAGTTGATGTCGAGCGCGTCGTGCGTCTCGCGTTGCTGCACGATCTCGCAGAGGCGCGCACGGGTGATATGCCGAGGACGATGGCGAAGTATTATGAAGCGGGGGCCCGCACGAAGGCTGAGCGCGCGGCGTTTGACGATGTGGTCGATGGGCTGGAAGGAAAGTTGAAAGAAGAGTATAGCCGACTGCACGCGGATTACGAGGAGCGCGGGAGCTTGGAAGCGAAGCTCGTGAAGGCTGCGGACATCGTCGATCTGCTGGCGCAGGCTTTGACGTTCGAGCGCGCGGGGGCGCATGAGTTGGACGAGTTCTGGGAGGGCGCGGGCGTGCGCGAGTTCGGGTTGGAGGGCGCGGCGCGCGAGGTCGTGGCTGAAACTATCAATGCACTCGTCGCGGCGCGCGCGGAGTTGAAGGGACGTTGAGATCGCGCGATGTTCGAGTGGTTGAAAGAGAACTTGCTCGCGCAACTAACGTTGAGGCACTTGCTCATCGGCGCGCTGCTCTTCGTCGTCACCTTCGTCGTGAGCACGGCAATCGTCGGCTTCATCATCGTGAAGCTGCCGGAAGACTATTTCGAGCCGTCGAACGAGCGACGGCTGTGGGTCGCTCAACACATCGCGGTGCGTTGGGCGATGATCATTTTAAAGAACATCCTCGGCGTTGTGCTCGTCGCATGCGGCGTCTTGATGGCGTTGCCGGGTGTGCCGGGGCCGGGCTTGCTCACAGTGCTGCTTGGCATTATGTTGCTCGATTTTCCGGGCAAGCGCGCGCTCGAACTCAAGCTCGTTCGACGCCCGCAGGTGCATCGGGCCATCGACCGCATCCGAGAGAGATTCGACAAGCCGCCGTTGCTGCTCGGCTGAGCGGCGGCTTGTCGAGCGTACTGGACATATATTCATCTTGCCGCGACTGAAAAGCTGACGCCGAACGTCTCGCCTGCTTTCGCCATCTCTTCACCACTCCAGCGACCCGACCACGCTTTATCAACCGTCCCATTGTTATTAACGATGAGGGTGATCGGAGTAGCCATCAGCTTGTAGTTGCAGCGCACGTCATCCGGAACGAGTGCGGCCCGTAGTGGCGTCTGCGAGTCTGCGGCGCAACCGAACTGACGGAGATAGTCTTCCATCTTCTCTTTGTCCTCTTTATCGCTTACGACACCGAGCACCTCGAACCGCTCGCGATCCGCGCGCACGAATACTTCGTGCCAGTAGGCAAACTGCTGTCGGCAGAATGGGCAAGTCGGCGTGAAGTAAAGCAAGACCCGCTTTGCGCCCGTGCCGTTGTAGCTCACGTCGATCTTTCCACCGCGCAAATCCTCGGCCATGAAAGGCTGGACACGATCTCCGGCGTGCAGCGTCTCCAACTTTGGCGGGGTAAGCGCAGCACGCATCTTCATATTCTGCCGGAGGAGGAGCAAGTTTGAGATCGTCAGCGCGATGAGCAGGAGCCAGAGCGCGACCGTGGACAATTTGACGGGCAACGGGTTCTTGCCGGAAGAGTCGGAATCCATCTGCGGGCCATCCTTCATCTCTCTTTCTGCGTTGCGTTCGCGGCGGCAGCGAGTTGCGCCGTGTGAGCACCGAAGAGCGCGGCAGCTTTAAGCGGACGCTGCTGGACGGCTTCGGCTGTGGCGAGCGCGTCGCGCGAGGGAGCGGAAGGCGGAGACTATCTGCGGCGCGATGATCATCAGCGTCTCGGCGTACTCGCGGCGAGTCGCGCCGCCCGCCTCCTCACCGGCCTTCGGCGTCGGGATGTTGTTCAGCGACTTGATCGCCAGTTGCAAGACCTCTGGAATTCGCTGCTCGTCGATCTTGGAGAAGGACGCGACGAGGGTCAGGTACTCGGCGGCGTTGTCTGCGCCATCCTGCGCGCCCTTCAGCAGCTTGACGATCTCGCCGAAGATTTCGCGTGACCGCACCACGTCCTTCGCCAAGAAAAAGTAGGCCCCGATCCGGCGTAGCGCGGCGGCGCGCGCGCGCGTCCCCTTGATCTTCTCCATCGCCGCCTGAGCCGTCTCTTCGTCCTTGATCGAGAGAGCGCGTTCGACCAACTGGCCCAGAAACTGATCGCGCCAAGTGACGTGGAACTCGTCTGCGGCTACGAGGCGCATCACCAGATCGAGCGCCAACTTCAGTTGGCCCTGACTGAGCGCCGACTGCGCCGCCATCGTCAGCAAGCTATCGCGCCGCGCGGGGTCTTTAGTCGCCGCAGCTTCGTCGAGCGTCTGCTTGAGTGGATCGACGCTTTGGCGGATGCGGTCGTCAGCGTCCGTCTCTGTGGCGGGGGCGGCGGCACCGCGCGGGAGTCCGTCTTAAGTTGCTGTGCCCGGCACAAGGCAGTCGGGAGTAGCAACAGACAGATGACTAAAAGACGCTGCATAAAATCTCCTCAAGTGTGGTGAAGCCGATGCGAAAGTCGTGGGCGAGGGGCCCTTCCGCGATGCGCGTGTCCCGCAACTCCGGTCGAACGCGAAGCGCGCCTACAGGTTGAGGTAGAGATCGGCGATGTGTCCGTCGAGCGTCTTGCCGGGGCAGGTGAGGAGCGTGTCATTGCCGCTCGAATCGGTCGCCACGCAACCCGAGCCATCGAAGCAGTCGCAGTGGTAGGCGGCGCAGGTGACCTGTAGTCCGTTACCGCAATCAGCCGTTCCCGTGGCAGCGTGGGCTGGCGCTCGTGAGTACCCAGGCGGTAGCAACGATCACGCTAAGGCAGAGAGTAGATGCAGGCGAGCCAAGTTCTTTTCATGGTAAGGCACTCCTTTGTGGGAAAGGAGAATGGTTTCGTGAAGCCAAACCGCAAGGGCGTACCGCAACGATGAAGTCAATATCTTGCGGAGCATGGCGGCTAGAGGAGACCGCACGATAGCCACTCTAGGTTGAGGTGATGCTGTTGAGGAAATTAAGACCCGGCAACGTTGAGGTAGCTGCGACGCGGGCATATTACGCTTCCCCCCCCTTGCGGATGTCAATAAAATAATTCATCAACGTTTACCTCATTACATTAGCTCCTAAGAGTGGTGGCGCGTTGACATGAGGCGCAAGCGTTTGTTAGCTTCCCGTATCAATTTGGGCTGGAACATACTGCGGAATCTTATGACTCACGCGCCCCGTCGCCTCGCGGCTCACGGAGCATCGCGCCACGCGCGCCGGACGATGAGCGCGACGCGGCTGGTGCTCGCGCTGATCGTCGTCGCGTGCGCCGTCGCCTCTGTCGGCTGCGACTCGATCAAGAGCAAGTTCATCAAGTCGAAGGTCGCGGTCGCGCCTCTGCTCGAACCGCTCGCAGAGGCCGACACGGCGCAACTCTTTGCCGAGATCAACCGCGTCGCGCAGGTCAAGTCGTTGCGTGGCAAGATCGACATACAGTTCCTCGACACTTCCTTCGCCAAGTGCGGCGTCATCGAGAAGTATCAAACCGCCGACGGCGACGTGACGGTGCAGCGACCCGGACAAATCTATCTCGTCATTCAAGACCCTTTCGTCAGCTCGAAGATCGCGGAGATGTCTTCGAACGGCACGAAGTTCTGGGTGGCCGTTTTGAAGGGCGATGAGAAGTATCGCAACTTTTTGATGGGCACGAACGAGGCGAGCTACCAGCGCATGGCTGACGGCGGCGAGATCACTTGCGGCGGCGGCGGCGACAAGAAGTCGGCGGCAATGCAGAAGCGGGCCGTCTCCGCCTTCTCCGGTCTGCGTCCGCAGCACTTCACCGACGCGCTGCTCGTTCGCTCCATCACGCCGACGGGCACGAACTTGATCTACTCGCGCAGCGAAGCGTTCGCGGAAGAGAGCGATCCGCGACTGGGCGCGTCAAAGTCTGCGCGCGTCGTGCGCGGCTACTATCAACTCGAAGAGCTAGAGCCCGACGGCGAAGGGCGCGCGCGTCTGCTCCGACGCTTCTGGTTCGACCGCTTCGGCGGCGTCCACCTCGCGCGCGTCCAGACCTTCGATGCACGCGGAGCGCTCGCGACCGACGTGATCTACCGCAACCCGAAGCCCTTCGGCGAGGGCGGGACGTACACGCTTCCCTCGGAGATCGAGCTGACGCGACCGCAAGAGCATTACTCGATCCGCATCACCTACCAGACGCCCGACGCAGTCAAGGTCGATCAACCCTACTTGCCCGAAGCGTTCGTGCTCGAAAATCGCTCGAACCTGAAAGTGGTCGATCTGGACACGAAAAAGCCGTGAATGGTAGATCGTCAATGGTAAATCGTCGTTGAAGGATGCTTCAACGTGAAGATCGGGTAAACATTGAATGCCTGACCATCTATTCACGATTTATCATTGACGATCTACCATTGACGTTCCGCCATGGATAACCTTGTTGTCAACAACATCCGGCAGCGACCTTTGCGCGCGTTGATTAGCGTGGCGGGCGTTGCGCTCGGCGTCGCGCTCGTGATGCTGTTCACGGGCCTGTCGCGCGGGATGTCGAACGACTTGCAGCGACGTTCATCAAACCTGCGCGCCGAGATCATCTTCACGCGTTCGGGCGGAATGGAGTTAACGTCTTCGACGGCCAACCTCTCGACGAAGTACGCGGACGAGTTGCATAAGGTCGAAGGCGTTGAGTCGGCAGTGCCCGTCATTCGCTACGTCTTTCAAGGCGGCGGCGGCTTCGGCTTCGAGCAGATCGAGGGCGTTGACTGGGACGCTTACGCCGCGCTCAACGCGATGCAGATCGTAGAGGGCCGCGCACCGGCCGGCGTCGATGAAGTCGTGATCGACGAGACGAAGGCGCAGAACAACAAGACGGGCGTCGGCGAAACAATGAGCATCTTCGGCGGCAAGCCGTATCGCATCGTCGGCGTCTATGCGCCGGAGTCGGGCGCGCGTGTCAAGATGTCGCTCGCGGCGATGCAGGACGCTTTGCAGTCGCCGGGCAAGTGCTCGTACATCCTCGTCAAGACGAAGGCCGGTGTCGCGCCCGAAGACGTGGCTCGCGCCATCGACGCCGCGCCGACGACGAAGGGCAACAAGATTCAGTTCACACGCGACGTGGTGACGAACGTTGAGAAGAGCATCCCATACCTCGGCGTCTTCTTGCGCGCGCTCGTCGGGCTCGCCGCAATCGTGAGCGCGCTCGTCGTGATGCTCGCCATGTACACGACGATCACGGAGCGCACGCGAGAGATCGGAGTCTTGAAGGCCCTCGGCGCATCGCGCGGCTTCATCGTCTCGCTGATCGAGCAGGAGGCGTTTCTGATCAGCCTGATCGGTCTCATCGTCGGCTTCGCGGTCTCGCTTGCCGCAGGTTACTTGATCCATCGCGCTTACGGTTTGATGTTCGAGTACGGTTGGCGCTGGGCGCTCGTCGCCGCAGCTATCGGCGTCGGCGGCGGCTTACTAGGCGCGCTCTACCCTGCCGTTCGCGCCGCGAGTCTCGACGCGGTGACGGCGCTCTCTTACGAATAATGAAGTATGAACGATGAACGATGAAGTAAGAATTTGAATGCTTTCACTTCATCCCTCATCGTTCATCGTTCCTGCTTTCTAATGAAGACTATCCTGCAAGCCGAAAATCTGGTGAAGGTCTATCGCGTCGGGAGCGTGGACGTTCACGCGCTGCGCGGCGTCTCGCTCGACGTTGAGGAGGGCGAGTTTCTCGCCATCATGGGGCCATCAGGTTGCGGCAAGTCAACGATGCTGCATCTCTTCGGCGGACTCTTGACGCCGACCGAAGGGCGCATCTCGATTGACGGCGAGGACGTGACCGCCGCCTCTGATGCGCGCCGCACAGACATACGACGACGCAAGATCGGCTTCGTCTTCCAACGCTTCAATCTGTTTCCGACGCTCACAGCCGAAGGCAATTTGCGTCTCGCCGAGCGCATCCACGCGGGCGGGCGCGAGACGGCGAAGAACGGAGACGAGCACAGGCGCGAGGTCTTGAGTCTCTTGAAGCTCGAAGACAAGATGCACCACAAGCCGCTCGAAATGTCGGGCGGCGAGCAGCAACGCGTCGCGCTCGCACGCGCCGTCATCAACAATCCGGCGATCATCCTCGCCGACGAGCCGACCGGAAACCTCGATACTGAGAACTCGGCAATCGTCCTCAACATGTTTCAGGAGATGAACTATCGCTTCAACCAGACGATCATCATGATCACGCACAACCCGGAAGCCGCCGCCATGTGCCGACGCATCGTCCAGATGAGGGACGGGCAGATCGTTGCGCCGAGCACTGGTGTACAGCTATAATGCGTCTCGTCAGGTCAGTCTGGCAGTATTGAAAATTCTGGTTACTGTGACTTAACACCGCCGGTCGCCCCTCGCTGCGCTTCGGTCGAATCAGACGGAAAAATCACCTTGTTCGGGATCGCAAAGAAAATCCTTTTCTGGTCTTACGGGCGTACTTCTTGGCAGTACGATGTGATGTGCGCTTTGATCCTCGCGTTCATCTTTTTGACGCCTCCGGCGTGGTTCAAAACGGGCGAACCGCCCGTCGCCCTGTCGCATCAAATTAGCTCGAAGGCGGCTTTGAAAATCGAGCTTCCGTGGTCTGAGAGTCTTTCGGCGAATCCCGGCACGGACGAGTTGGAGCGACGCACGAGAGAGTTGACGGGGCGTTCCGATTTGATGGTCAGGGGAGCGCGACAGGTGAGAGACGACGACGGTCGGCTGGTCGCTTACGAGATTGACATCGAGTAGCTATTTTCTAATAATCGCCCGACTCTTCCCCGAAGAGCCGGACGAGTGGCAGAGAGTTCCCTCTATTTCTTGAAGGAGTTGGTATGAAGAAATACTTTGCGCTTGGCATGGCGTTGTTCTTATGCGCCATCGTCACGCTCACGACAGTCTCCCCCGTGAACGCCCAGGGCGCTGGGTTGGTCAGTTCGATCTTTAACAAGATGGAGCAGAACCGTCGAGACCTGCACTCCCTGCGCGCTGGCATCAGCATGGAGAAGTACAACGCGCAGATCAAGGACACTGACAAGCGCACGGGCACAGTGCTCTATCTGCCTGCGGCCGGTCGCAACGCCTACGTGCGCGTCGATTGGAAGAGTCCGGTGCAAGAGGTGCTGGCGGTCGCCGATGGCCAGTACACGCTCTTTAGCCCGCGCCGCAATATGGCTTGGATGGGCAACACCAACTCGAAGAACGCGAAGGTCTCAAGCGTCCTCGGCTTCGGCTTGAACGCTTCCGCCGCGCAGCTCAAAAGCTCCTTCGACGTGCAGGACGTTTACGACGAGACGCTGTGGGGCGGTGTCGCCACCTACCACATGAAGCTCGTCCCCAAAGGCAGCGCGAGTTTCCAGTACGAAGAGATTTGGGTTGACAGCAAGGGGATGCCGATCCAGACCAAAGTGATCGAGAAGAACGGCGACTCAACGACCGTGCGCCTGATGAACGTCGAGCGCAACGCGCAGGTCGGCAAAGCCGACTTCAAGCTCGACCTCGGCTCGGACGTGAAGAAAGTCCGCGGCTAAGACTCGCACGACACATCGGGTTGGAAGCCGAAGGGCTCCGGCGTTTCATCACCGGAGCCCTTCGTCGTTTATCAGTTCACGGATTGGGGCAACAGTGCGTGCCCTCTCCTGCACACGGATCGGATAGCGTCAGCAAACCGGGCAAGGCGGTTTGAGTCCGGTGTCGCAATCCGGCGACAGGTGTCGTCCTTTTCATCTTAGACAAGCGTCCGCTCGCTTGCATCGCGGGCGCGGTTTCTCGTATCTTCTCCCGCGAACCTTCGCTCTAAACGGCGTGCATCGTGAGTGGCGCGCGCCTTGCATCGATAGACCGACAGATGAGACGCAGCACGTTCCTCAAAATCAAACTGCGCGAGGCGCGCTTCATTGCGCGCGCGCTCTTCTCAACGAAGCATCCCGTGCTCGCGCACGTCATCCCGATGCGTCGCTGCAATCTCGCCTGCACCTACTGCAACGAGTACGACAAGACATCCGAGCCCGTGCCGATGGAAGAGATGCGTCGAAGGCTCGACAAGCTCGCGAGCTTAGGCACGTCCGTCATCACCATCTCCGGCGGCGAGCCGATGATGCACCCAGACATCTACGAGATCATCACGCACATCCGCCGTCGCGGGATGCTCGCCGGGCTCATCACCAACGGCTACTACCTGACGCCCGCGAAGATCGAGAAGCTCAACCAGACCGGCCTCGAATATCTACAGATCAGCATCGACAACGTCGAGCCCGACGAAGTCTCGAAGAAGTCTCTCAAACTTCTCGACAAGCGTCTGCGCTGGCTCTCCGAGCACGCGGACTTTCAAGTCAACATCAATTCCGTCATCGGCAGCGGCGTCAAGAAACCCGAAGACGCTTTAGAGATTGATCGACGCGCGCTCGAACTCGGCTTCACCTCGACCATCGGCGTCATCCACGGCGGCGGCGGCGAGATGAAGCCTTTAAGCGACAGCGAACGTCGCGTCTATCGCGAAGTGCAGCGACTGCCCGACCACCACGAGTTCGAGCCCTTCGAGGTGAAAGGCGCGTGGCAGGGCCTGTGGCAACTTGCCAAGAACGTCGGTCGTCGCGAGTACGCGCGTCTCGATTGGTTCCAAGAGAATTTAATTCAAGGCAAGGCGAACGACTGGCGTTGTCGCTCCGGCGCGCGCTACCTCTACATCTGCGAGGACGGACTCGTCCACTGGTGCTCGCAGCAACGCGGCTACCCCGGCACGCCCCTCGCCGACTACACGACCGCCGATGTGTTGCGCGAGTACGACACGGAGAAACACTGCGCTCCCTTCTGCACCGTTGCCTGCGCACAGAAGGTGGCGATTCTCGACAACTGGCGCAAGCCCCAGCAACTCGTCGCCATCGAACCTACACCAAACAAGATCGCCGAAACCATCCGCCAAGTCTTGCGCGCCGAGTAGTGACGCACGTTAAACCCGATAAGTTCAACGAAACTAAAGCGAGCCGCGCATTCGAGAGATGCGCGGCTCGCTTTAGTTTCGTCTCACGTTGTTAATGGTTCTTAAACTTGCGATGGGATCGTCTCTTCGCCGACGGCGTGCAGGGTCATCGAGCTTGAGAGACCGAGACCGGAGAGCCGGCCCGCCATGACGACGATGATCTGGCCCTGCTGGACGAGTCCGGCTTCGAGCATCACGCGGTCGCCGATCTTGATCATGTCGCGCGTGCTATCGGCGGGTGTGTGAATGAGCGACTCGTTGCCCCAGATGATCGATAGCTCGTTGCGCACTTCTTCGGAAGGCGTCAGCGCGACGATGCGTTGTTCCGGTCTAAGAGCCGAGAGCCTGCGGGCCATCAAGCCCGACTCGGTGAAGACGGCGATCAGTTTCGCGTTCATCTCTTCCGCCGCGAACGCCGCCGCCTCGCATAGCGCGCGGCTGATGCGGCCTGATTGCCTGCCGCTCCACTTGCGCCCGTCGCCGTACTCGGTCGAGCGTCCTGCTTCGGCTGATTCGATGATGCGGGCCATCGTCGCCACCGCCGCCACAGGGTACTTGCCCGAAGCCGTCTCCGCCGAGAGCATCAACGTGTCCGAGCCGTCCCACACGGCGTTCGCCACGTCCGAAGCCTCTGCGCGCGTCGGTCGCGGCTCGGAGATCATCGACTGCAACATCTGCGTCGCCGTGATGACGAACTTCTCCGCGCGATTCGCTTCTTCGATGATTCGCTTCTGATAGACCGGAACTAATTCGACGCTCGTTTCGACGCCCAGATCGCCGCGCGCGACCATCACGCCGTCCGATGCGGCGATGATGTCCGTCAGGTGATCTATCGCTTCCGCCTTCTCGATCTTCGCGACGAGCGGTTGCTTGCCGCCGGCCGCCTTGATCATCTCCTTCGCCTCGCGACAGTCGTCCGCCCGACGCACAAACGAGAGCGCGATGTAGTCGCAGCCCTGCCGCACAGCCCAGTTGAGATCGCGCCTGTCCTTATCTGTCAACGAAGGGATCGGAAGCTGCACGCCCGGCAGGTTGATGCCCTTGCGCTCGTTCAGCACGCCGCCGTTGATGACGCGTGCGATCACGTCCGTCTCGGTCGTGCGTTCGACGTGCATCTCGATCAGGCCATCATCGAGCAGTACGCGCGCGCCGGGCCGAACGTCGCGCGCGAGACCGGGATAGTTGGTCGAGACTTCGTGTGCGTCGCCCGCGACGGAACGCGTGGTGAGCGTAAACAGTGAGTTAGGTTCGAGCGTGACGGGTTGACCGCCCTGAAGCACGCCCGTTCTGATCTTCGGGCCTGAGAGATCGACGAGCACCGCGAGCGGTCGCTTCATGCGCTCCGACGCTTCGCGCGCGCGCCGGATCGTCTCGACGTGCTCCTCCTGCGTGCCGTGCGACATGTTGATCCGCACGCCGTTTGCGCCCGCCGCAAGCAACGCTTCCAGAGTCGTCGGCTCGCGCGACGCCGGCCCGAGCGTCGCCAGTATCTTTGCCCTTCTCATCGGTGCGTCAATCGTAAATCGTAAACCGTGAATAGACAAACGCGGCGAACGTACAATGTCGAACATTCGTGATCCAAACCTCGACGCACGCGAATCACGACTCGCGATCCACGTTCGACGATCCGCGATTGACGATTGGCGATTTACGTTCCTTGCAGCGCGGTCTTGATGAGGTTTTCGAGTTCAGGCGGGACGGTTTTGTCGAAGCCGGTGAAGTGTTTGAGGAGGTGGCCCTTGCGGTCGAAGACGTAAGTCTGCGGGATCACATCGCTATCAGAGAAGTAGAGTTCGTTCATCGCGTCGTCGGGGTAGCCGAGCGGGTAGGGAACGTTGAACTCTTTGACATAGTCGGGCACGCGCGCACGGTCGTCTTCGCCGCCGACGTTCAAGCCGACGATCTGCAACCCTTGCGCGCCGTAGCGTTGTTGCATCTCGACGAGGTGCGGCGTCTCAAACCGGCAAGGCTCGCACCAACTGGCCCAGAAGTCTATGACGAGCACCTTGCCCTGATAGTCGGCCGGACGCGCGCGCCTGCCGTCGAGCATCACCCAAGTGCTGCTCGCGAGGGCCGCCTCGCCGCCCGCGTGCGCGCCGCCTGTTGATGAATCGTGCGCCGTGGAGACGGGCGGCATCGGGATCGACGTGCGCGGCGGCGCGCTGCCACGCGGCGTGTTCGCGTCGGGAGAGTTGGCGTTGCCGGGCTTGTAGGAGATCGACTCTTTCGTGTAGTCGGGGCGCGTGCAGGCAACTGCTGCGGCGACGAGGAGCGCAACGAGTGTGTAGATGAAAAGGCGTCTCATGATGAATCGTTAATGCGAAGGCGTCTCGGGCCGCGTCGCTTGTATGTCGCGCCTCAATGCTCTACGCCTTCCTGTGAGACCGGCCCTTCGAGTTCCTCAAGGCTCGGTCGCTCCACCTGCGAGGGCACGCTGTAGCTCTCGTCCACCCAGTTGCCGAAATCGAGCAGCTTGCAACGCTCCGAGCAGAAAGGCCGGTGCAGGTTGTCTTTCGTCTCGACGGGCTTCTTGCAGATCGGACACTTCTTCATAGCAAGTAGAAATTAGAAAGACGAAGGGCGAAAGTCAAGACGCCCTCGCGCCCGACTTTCGCCCTTCGCCTTTCTATTTTATTAAACTGTCGCTACCGTTGCCTCAACGGGCTGATGCTTGAGGAGAATTTTGCGATCGACGAAGTCGATGACGCCCGCGCGTCGCAGATCGTTGAGACGCACGGTGACGCTCTCGCGCGTCGAGCCGACGATTGAAGCGATCTCGCGATGCGGGATGGCGATGTCGATGAGGACGCCTTCGGGTTCTTCACGACCGTAGCGCAAGGAGAGGTCTGCGAGCAGTTTTTCGAGGCGGGCGGGGATGGCGTCGAGCGCGAAATCCGCGACGCGCCGCTCCGAACGTGAAAGTCGTTGACCGAGCACGCGCAAAGTGTGATTATTGAGTTCGCGACTTTCCCCCATGGCCCACTTGAACTCCCCCGCCGGAATCCGCAGCACGCACGCCTGCTCGAAGGCTGCTGCGGACATCTGGTGCTCGCCCGTCGCCGCATAGAGCGCGTACTCGCCGAAGAGCGACCCCGTCGGCAGTATGTCGATCACGGCCTCGCGATTCGACGCCGTCTCGATGCAGCATAGCTTGATGCGCCCGCGTGCGACGATGAAGACGGCGTTTGAAGGCTCGCCCGCGCGATAGACGAAGCGGCGTCGGCGAAAATCGAGCGCGGTCGAAGCGGCGGCGAGCCGCTCGACGAGCGCATCGTCGAGACCCGCGCCGATCTCTGAATGGCGTATGATCTCGGCGCGCTCTGTCGCGGTCAGATCACAGGCTCTGCGGTTTGGCATCTTCGTGGGAACCTCAAATCAGACGCTCGCGGGTCGCGCATTTTGCGCGAGCACGGCGCGACAGCGAGGAAAAGTCGCGCGGCGTTGTTATGCTGAGAACGGAAGATCGAATATGGAGCGGACAAGGAGCGAGAGTTACGGATGAGCCGCACACGAACCTGACTGTTTTGATTGTTCGTTCACGTTCGTAAGGATTTCGGCAAGCAGTGCAACCGAACGCGTATGTTGCGGCATCCGTCCTTGTTAGGCAGGCACTCTAGCACGAACGGGGCGCGCGAGACAAGACTCTTTATAACCGAAGCGCGAGGGCGCGTTACGCGAGACGAAATTTTATGCTGAGCAAGTTTAACGTGCTGCTCGTCGAGGACGACGCCGACAAGCGAAACCTGCTGAAGGTCGCGCTGGAGATGGCGGGCTACAACGTGCAGACGGCGAACGACGGCGTCGATGGTCTCGCCGCCGTCGAGTCGCACCAGCCCGATCTCATTGTCTCCGACGTGATGATGCCGCGCATGGACGGCTACGAGATGGTCAGGCGTATCCGTGCCAACCCGACCACGCGCTTCATCCCCGTCATCATTCAAACTGCCGCGCGAGGCGGCGCGGACGACGTGCGACGCGGCTCGGACGTAGGCGCGCTCGGCTACATCACAGACCCGACCGATCTCGATCTGCTTCTCTCCCGCGCGCGCACCCTGCTCGATTTCAAAAACTATCTCGATACCTGCGAGGAAGAGGCGTTCACGGATCACCTCACGGGCCTAGCGAACCGCCGACGCTTTGAGCGACAGCTAGAGCGCGAGGTCGCGCGCGCGCGCCGCTTCAACCGGCCCTTCTGTCTGCTGCTGCTCGATATCGATCACTTCAAGCTCGTCAACGACTCTTTCGGTCACGACGTGGGCGACGACGTGCTGCGTCGTCTTGGCAACACCTTGCAAGCGGGCACGCGCGGCATCGACACAGCCGCGCGCGTCGGCGGCGAGGAGTTTGCCGTCGTCCTCACAGAGACCGACTTCGCGCGCGCACTCGAAGTCGCCGAGCGTCTGCGCGTGAGCGTCGCCGAGACGGAAGTTCCGGTGGCCGGCCGCGTCACCGTCAGCGTTGGTCTCGCCGAGTTCAACACCGAGACGCCCGATGCGCGCGCCCTGTTTCTCGCTGCCGACGCCGCGCTCTACGAAGCCAAACGCAACGGGCGCGACCGCGTCTGCTGCTTCGACGCCGCAACGGAAGCGAACCCCGCGCCCTTCATCGGCGTAAAGTAAATGACGAAGTAGGAACGATGAACGATGAGCGATGAAGTGAAGAACGAAGAACGAAGAACGATGAAGTGAAAGACAAAAAGGTTTTTACTTCATCGTTCATCATTCTTCACTTCATCGTTTCAAACCGGAGGTTTGATCGTGGCTGACTACAAGGATCGCTTGGGCGAGTGGGGCGACGCGGCGCGGCGCAAGGCGCGCGAGCTGGACGAGAAGTACAAGATCAAGGATCGCGTCGAAGATGGCGCGCGTGCGGCGCAGGACGCGGCGAAGCGCGGAGCTTCGCGCGTGGCGTCGGAAGCGGAGCGCGCCCGCGCCGAAGCCGAGCGATTGGGCGAGGACTTCGAGACGAGCGGGCGAGCGGGCGAATTGAGGGAACAGGCGAAGCGTGCCGCAGAGGAAGCCGAGCGCACGGCGCGCGCGGGTGTCGAGCGTCTGCGCGATGCGGGTCGCACGGCGGGCGAGCGCGCCGGTGAAGTTCTCGGTGGCGCGAAGAAGCACTACGAGCGTGCGTCGAAGGTGGTCGGCACAAGTGTCGGACTCGCGCGCCTCTCATCGGCGACGACCGCCGGCGCACGGCGCGCATACGACTGGGCACGCGCTAATCCGAAGCAGGCTGTGATGGTGACAATCTCTGTCGCGGCGGGCGTGCAGGCCGGTGCGCTCTTCCCCTCGCTCGACGGTGTGCTCCTCGGCGCGCACCCGCATTGGCTGACGCACTCGGCCCTACCCGTCTGGGCCATCCGTCGCGCGGGCGCGAAGTTTGACACTTACTTGCGCGAGCGTGAAGAGTTGATCGAGCAGGGCGACTTGGGCGAAGCGGAGCGCAAGCGCGCGGAGTTCGAGCGCACGATTGTGCGCTACGTCGGTGCGCCTTTGCTCGGCGCGTTCAGTTGCGCGGCGGGCGTCGCGATGTGGGCGCAGATTTTTCAGCCCGGCACAATCGTCGGCGCACCCATCGACTGGCTCATCGGCGGCAACCCGTTCCTCTCCGGCATCTGGCTCTTCTCGAACGGTGTCATCTGTCTGCAACAGGGCTATAAGTTCTTCATGATCGCACTGAAAGATCAGAGCGAGGCGCAACGCATCGTGCGTGAGTTGAAAGGCCTGTTGCCCGCCGCCGCCGCGACCGTCTGAGAGCGCGCGAGATATTCAACGCCGCACAGCTTCGACCATTGAACAAGTAGAGCCGCCGCCGAGAGATCGCGGCGGCTTTTTCTTGCCTTGTACGCTTCGCGATGAAGAACAGAAGAACTGCTTCGCGCAGTAGCCCCTTGCGAGATCGCGCAAACGATCCGTCTCAATGATTGTTAGTTGATGCTGAGCGGGAAGGGCTCGAACGAGAGCAGGAAGACCGCGAGCGTGATGAGGGCCACCGCGATGCGCGCGCGACCGAGCGACGCCTCTTCGCGCACGGCGCGCGGGTGTGGAAGTCTGAGCAGAACAAAGAGCAGCACGACGTAAATGAACCCGCCCGGCGCGTGATGCCAGAGCCAACCGAGCGTCGCGACGAGAGCCATCAACAAGAAGGCCGAGCGACCGATCCACTTGTGAGGGCCTGCGCCGAAGAGAGAGAAGGTCGCGTGGCCGCCGTCGAGTTGTCCGACGGGCAGCAGGTTGAGACTCGTCACTAACAGGCCGATCCACGCGGCGAAGTAGAAGGGATTGGGCGCGGCTTCCGTGATGTCTGATCGCAGAGCGCGCGCGAGTAGTCGCAGCAGAGGCGGGTCGTTGAAATAGACGACCGTTGAAGACGCGCTCGCTGTGACTTCACTTGCGACGCGCGTCGCGGGATGCGTCGTCAGGATCGCGGCGACGGCGACGGGGATGATGACGAGGAATCCCGCGAGTGGCCCTGCGACGCCGATGTCGAAGAGCGCGCGTCGCGTCGGGATCGGCGACTTGATCTTGATGAACGCGCCGAACGTGCCCGCGAGAAAGAGCGGCGGCGCGGGCAGGAAGAACGGCAGCGTCGCGTCAACACCGTAACGACGGCATGCGATGTAGTGGCCGGACTCGTGCGCGGAGAGAATCGCGAGCAGCGCGACGGCGAACGTCACGCCGGAGACGAGCAGCGCGGGATGAACAAAAGCGTACTTGCATATTCCGGCGACGGCGAGCGCGTAATAGGCCGGGACGTAAGACAGGTAGTTAACGAGATGCGCGGGTGCGGGCAGATTTGGTTCTACACTTGCGTCGTCTGGCATCGCCTGCATCACGCCCGCGAAGGTGCAGGCAAGCGCGGTCACAAGGAAGAGCGCGGCGTGTCGCGCCCACTCGCGCGCCGTTGGACGCTGCGCGACGCTTGATAGGTCGAACATTTGTTGCTTGAAGATTGGCGGGATGCTGTGGACAGATTCAGCCATAGCAGCAGGAGTATATCTGCCTATGGTCACTTCTTATCAGCAACCACAAGAGGTACGACAGTTCGATCTTCATCCACGAGAAGAATCTCGATGCCAGCATCATTAAGTTGATCGACGATTGGTTCTAGGTACTTGCGATACAAGGGAGTATCCGGTGCAGCAAGTCTCACTTCTTCTTGTTCACGATCTGGGTGTTTGCTACGGAGTACCAGCGCGGCGTAAACGCCTTTTGAGGAAAGGTCGAAAACCTGTGAGTGATTGTAGGATTTCCCAAACCGATTACTGCCCACACGAGAACTAGTCCCGCCCTTCGCTTCAATGTAAAGCCTGTGCTTACTTTGGGAATGCTCTGCTTCAATATCGACGCCGCGTTGAGTCGTGAGGAGTCGGCTATGAATGATGTACCCTTCTTCTATAAGGTACGTACAGACCGCGTCAATAACCTCGTTTTCGTCCATTGATGAATCTAGAGGCAGTCATATTGTTTGACTTGTTGACTCGTTCTAGGGCTGCGACTCGGGCGTGTCGGTGTCGTGCCCTTCGCCGTCGAAGCCGTGGGCCTGTAGTTCCTTGCCGGGCTTGAAGCGGATGGTCTTGCCTTGCGGGATGGCCACCTCTTCGCCGGTGCGCGGGTTGCGCCCGACGCCGCGCTTGCGCGGCTTGACGATGAAGACGCCGAAGCCCCGCAACTCAATGCGCTCGCCGCGTGAGAGGGCCTCCTTCATCGAGTGGAAGAGCGCGTCCACAGCTTGCTCCGCCTTCATCTTCGGCACGCCCGTGCGATCCGCGACGCGGTTGACGATGTCGAGTTTGATCACTCAGGTTAGCCTCCGATGCGTGGATTTAAGCGTTGATCAAAATTGCGAATAAGAAGTCTCGTGCTCGCGTTTGATGCGCGTTTGATGCGCCGTTGATGATAGAGACCGCCGCGCGCGGCTGTCAAGGAAGAGGCGCGCGTGCCCTCTCGTTGACAAAGGGATGCGTGCGCGGCAAACTCGAAAACAGTTTACGCCTGCTGACGGGTTCGTTAATCCTTGAGGAGAATTTTGATGTTCGGGCGCGAGAAGACTGCGGGGCCCAAGTTCGGCCACATCACTTTCGAGGACGACCGAGACATAGACGTGCAGCGACTCGACGACGAGGCGCGCAAGCACTTCTGGTCGGAGGCGCGACTGCTCTTGCGCGATCTCGTCTTCGCGCTTTTAGTCGCCGCGCTCTTCGTCGTCTTCGTCATGCAGCCCGTCAAGGTCGAAGGCACGTCGATGCTGCCGCGATTGCACGATGGCGAGCGCATCTTCGTTAACAAGCTCGTCTATTATCACATCCCGAAGTTAGAGCGCGGCGACATCATCGTCTTCTGGTATCCGGACGATCCAGACAAGAGCTACATCAAGCGCGTCATCGGCCTGCCCGGCGAATTGATGGAGATTCGCGACGGCATCATCTACATCAACGGGCAGGAGCTGAAAGAGCCCTACATCGAGCAGTCGCGCAATGTCGCGCGACTTAATCACGCGCCGATGCTGATTAAGCCGCACTACTACTTCGTCGCGGGCGACAACCGCGATCAATCATACGACTCGCGCTCGTGGGGGCTCGTGCCCGAAAAATATATCTACGGCAAGGCCCTCTTCCGCTACTGGCCCTTCTCGCAGGCGAGCACGATCCGTCGCGAGACCGACTACGGGCTCTCCCGCACGCGCTTCGGTCAGCCCGCCCCGACGCCGGAAGATGAAGAGGTCGCGCCTTGAAGGAGCACTCAGCAATCAGCATTCAGCACTCAGCCAGACTAAAAAGCGACAGGCAGACAGCTTCTAGTTTGGCTGACTGCTGACTGCTGATTGCTGACTACTGATTGCTGAATGCTCGACTGGCTCAAGCCGCTACTGATGATGTTCTACGCGCCCGCGCGGGGGATGGCCCTCGTGCGCGACCGCGCGCCGCTCGGTCAAGCAGCGCTCCTTGCGCTGCTCGCACATGCCGGGCGCGAGTTGTACGTTGCCTCGCCTCACCTGTCGAACTTCTCAGCGTTGCGCGAGGTCTTCTTGCTGTCGGCGTGGGCTCTACTCGCGGTCGGTCTCTTCTTCGTCCCCATCACGATCTTCGTGGCAAATCTGTTCGAGCGGCGCGCGAGCTTCGGCATCGCGGTGCAACAGGAATACGCCCCGCTCGCCTCCGCGATGTTTTACGGGTGGGCTGCGGCGAGCATCGTCGCGCTGCCACTTGCAATGATCGCGCGCTCTACCGGCATCGAAGCGCAGACGAGCATTGAGGCTTTGGAGCGCGGCCAACGCGCGGCGACTGAAGTGCGCGCGGCGGGCGACCATGCAGACCCTCGACAGGTGGGCGAGGTGATGGGCGTCGCGTTCGCACTACTTTTAGCGATGCTGCTCTCGCCGTCGCTCGTCTTCACGCTCTGGGCCACCGTCGCGGTGCGCGAAGTGTTTCGCTTCTCTTGGATGCGCGCGACGGCGGTCGTCATATTGAGCAGCGTGCTGATGATCCCGGCGATGGTCGTCATGCTCTTCCTCTTCAGCACGATCTTCGGCTCGCCGTTTTTGCTGTTGCTCATGTTCTTCCTCCTGCGCGGCTACTTCTCAGAGGTCGTCCGCTCGCAGCGCGCGCGCGCCTCGTTCCGTCAAAATCTTGAAGCCTCGACCTTGAATCCGACGGATGCCTCCGCACACTACAATCTCGGTCTCATACATCTCTCGCGCAAGGAACTCGAACCCGCGCGCGAGAGATTCAAACGGGCCATAGAGATCGACTCGGACGAAGTTGACGCGCACTATCAACTCGGCCGCATCGCACGGATGCAGGGACGCTTCGCCGACGCTATCGCCAGCTTCAGCGAGGTCGTCACGCGCGAGCCCGAACACTCGCAGCACGAAGTCTGGCGCGAGATCGGCGCGACCTATCTCGCCGCCGGACAGTTCGCGGACGCGGTCGATGCGCTTGAACGCTTTCTCTCGCGCCGACAGGCCGACGCCGAAGGCCTCTATCTCAAAGGTCGGGCCCTCTCCGGCATGGGGCGCACGCGCGAGGCGGCAGACTCGATGCGCGCCTGCATCGAAGCCGTCAAGACCGCCCCCGCCTACAAGTACCGCACCGACAAACGCTGGCTCAACGAAGCGCAGCAGTTCCTCCGCACGCAAGCATGACGCACACAGATTCGACAGCAAGAAAGCACGCGCTGCTCGCGCTCGAAGACGGTCGCTGTTTCCGTGGTCGCTCGTGGGGCGCGGCGGGCGAGGTGTGCGGCGAGATGGTCTTCAACACGTCGATGTCGGGCTATCAGGAGGTGTTGACCGATCCATCTTACGCGGGCCAGATCGTGTGCATGACGTATCCGCTCATCGGCAACTACGGCGTGAACGCGGCGGACAGCGAATCCGCGCGACCGTGGATCGAGGGCTTCGTCGTGCGCGAAGCGAGTCGGACGGCTTCGAGTTGGCGCGCGGAAGAGACGTTGGACGCTTACTTAAAGCGTTGGAACATTCCGGCCATTGATCACGTTGACACGCGCGCGCTCGTACGGCACATCAGAGATCGCGGCGCGATGCGCGCGTGTTTGTCGTCAATCGATCTGGATGAGAAGAGTTTGGTAGAGAAGGCGCGAACTTCAGCGTCGATGGAGAACAGGGAACTGGCGAGCGTGGTGACGACGAAAGAGAACTACGAAGTTCCGGCTGTGGGCGTCGAGAGTTTTCACGTCGTCTGCTACGACTTCGGTGTGAAGACGAATAGCTTGCGTGAGTTCGCGCGTTTGGGTTGTCGCTTGACGGTCGTGCCAGCTTCGACGAGCGCGGCAGAAGTTCTATCTTTGAAGCCCGACGGAATTTTTCTCTCGAATGGCCCCGGCGATCCGGCTTCGATGACGAAGGTCGTCGAAGAGATCGGTCGCTTGGCGGAATCGGGCACGCCGACCTTCGGCATCTGCTTCGGCCATCAACTGCTCGGTCGCGCTTTCGGCGGCACGACCTACAAGCTGCGCTTCGGTCATCGCGGCGGCAACCAGCCCGTGCGCGAAGAGTCGAGCGGCACGATAGAGATCACTTCACACAATCACGGCTTCGCGGTCGAGGCTGAGAGTCTCCCCGCCGATGTCGAAGTCACGCACGTTAATCTCAATGATAATTGCGTTGAGGGGATGCAGCACAAACGCCTGCCCATCTTCTCCGTCCAGTACCACCCGGAAGCCGCGCCCGGCCCTCACGACGCCGCGCACCACTTCCGACGCTTCATCGATCTAATGGAGCGCGCCAGATCAAGCCAGACAGTTTCGAGTTAGAAATTTTCGCGAAGGACGAAATGATGCTGCGCGCTGCTTCAGGTCGCGGGCGTCGCTTCGGCGCGAGGCTCGCTCACTTGCGCCTGCGTGTCGGCGGCAGTCGCTTCGGCGGGTTTCAAGAGCGTCGCGACGAGTCCTTCGTCGCGACCGCGATGCTCCATCCAGTGTCGATAGGTGACGGAGATGACGGCGATGACGGGGATAGCGAGGAAGATGCCGGCGACGCCCGCGAGTTCCGCGCCCGCGAGGATGGCGATGATGACGGCGAGCGGGTGGAGGTGTATGCCCTGCCCGATGATGCGCGGGTAGAAGACGTAGTCTTGAAGGATGCGCAAGACGAGCAGGAAGACGAGACTCGCGCCCGCCGTGCTCCCCGAATGGAAGCTCGCGACGAGCGTGGCGAGCACCGCGACGGCGAGTGGCCCCGCGAGCGGGATGAACTCGAAGAACCCCGCGACGAGACCGAGCACGAGCGCGTAAGGCACGCCGAGCAAGATGAAACCGAGCGTGCAGAGTAAGCCGATGAGCAGGCACGCGATCAGTTGCGCGCGAATGTATGCGGCGAGCGTCGAGTTCACATCTTGGAACAGTTCATCGCCGCGCCAGCGCAGACGCCCGCGCGGAAGCATCTGCAAAGCCGACTGGCGAAAGCTGTCCGCGTCTTTGAGAAGAAAGAAGGCCAGTATCGGGATGAGCACGAGCCACGGCAGGTGCGAGAGGATGACGGGCACTGCGCCCGCAACCGAGGCTTGAACGTAGTCGCTGATGCTGGTGAAGCTGTTGCTGACGGTCTGCTTGACGGTCTCGCGCGCGCCCGGCGGGATGCGCTGGTAAAATCTCTCCAGACTTTGCGCACGTTCCGAAATACTCTTTGAATAGACGGGAACTTGCTTGCCGAGGTCTGCGAACTGATCGCCGATCTGCGGGAGCAGCAGGAAGATCGTGAGACCGATAGAGCCGAAGATGACGAGATAGACGATGCCGATAGCGACGGGTCGCGGCATCAGTCGCTCGCGACTACCGAGCTTGACGGGGCGTCGAACCAGTTCGACGAGCGGCGAGATCAAGTACGCGAAGAAGATCGCGAGGATGAGCAGCAGCAGCACGCTCTGCAACTTGTAGAGGGCCCAGATCGCTGCTATCACCGCGAGCACGACGAGGAGCAGCCGCAAGATGGCACGCGTCTGCGCCCAACTCGTCGTCACGGCCACCGCCGACGCGGACGCGGCAGCCGACTCCGACGCGACAGCCGCGACATCTTTCACGTCCTGCTTCTCGATCTTCTCAGCCACGTGGGAAAGATTTAATCATCGGCTCATTGATTCATTGACTCATTCGTTTGATGAATCAATGAGCCGATGAATCAATAGTTCAGTCGTCGTCAAGCTGGAAATTCGCGTGATCCACTTCCCAAGTCTTCGCCGATTCCCAGATGCGCCCGCGCCATTCCGGATCGTCCTCGCCGACGAGTTGCAGCGCGGCGAGCGGCTGCACGGGATTGCGCTCGACGCGAAGCACCTCCGCCTCCGCGCTGATACGCACCCTCGGCTCGTCCTCTTCAAGCACGGCAAGCTGCACGCGACTGCCGACGCGTGGCAGTTGGTGCAAGTGTACGAGCGCACCTGCGGGCCCGACGTTCTCGGTCGCGCCCTCCGTCGTGATGTGCTCGCCTGACTCGTCGTCCCATTCCGCGCGCACCGGAAAGTAGGCGGCGTAGCGTTGACCGATTCGCTGTTCAGTGATTGCCATAATCAAAACTAACGATGAAGTAGGGACGATGAGCGATAAACGAAGTTTAAGATCGTCTCCACTTCATCGTTCATCGTTCTCACTTCATCATTTCCTTTCATTCTTCTTCCTGCGCGCGCAGCCGCTCGATGACGGTGAAGTCTTCGAGGGTCGTCACGTCCCCATGAACTGCGCCGCTCGCCGCGAGTTCGCGCAGCAGGCGACGCATGATCTTGCCGGAGCGCGTCTTGGGCAGCGCGTCCGTGAACGTGATCACGTCTGGTCGCGCGAGCGCGCCGATCTCTTTCGTGACGTGCTGCCGCAACTGCTCTTTCAACTCGTCTGTCGGCTCGCGCGTGCCTTCGAGCGTGACGAAAGCGACGATGCCCTGACCTTTCAACTCATCGGGCCGGCCGACGACAGCAGCTTCGGCGACGGTCGGATGCGATACTAACGCGCTCTCGATCTCCATCGTGCCTAGCCGGTGTCCGCTTACATTGATGACATCATCAACGCGCCCCATGATCCAGAAATAACCTTCCGTGTCGCGCCTCGCGCCGTCGCCCGCGAAATAGACGTTCTCGATCTCGCCGAAGTAAGTCTGACGAAAACGTTCATCGTCGCCCCAGATCGTCCGCAGCATCGAAGGGAAGGGCCGCTTGATAACGAGGAAGCCGCCCGTGTTGTCGGCGACCGGCCCGCCATGTCGCGTGAGGATGTCAACATCGATACCGGGCAGAGGCTTCGTTGCGGAGCCGGGCTTGGTCGGCGTCGCGCCCGGAAGCGGCGAGATCATGATGCCGCCCGTCTCTGTCTGCCACCATGTATCGACAATCGGACAACGGTTGCCGCCGATCACCTCGCGATACCACATCCACGCTTCGGGGTTGATCGGCTCGCCGACCGTGCCGAGCAGACGCAAGGAAGAGAGATCGTGTTTGCGCGCGTGCTCCTCGCCCCACTTGATGAAGGCGCGAATGGCCGTCGGCGCGGTGTAGAAGATGTTGACGCGGTGTCGCTCGATGATCGACCAGAAGCGGTCGGGCGCGGGATGATTCGGCGCACCTTCGTACATCACGGACGTTGCGCCGTTCGAGAGTGGCCCATAGACGACGTAAGAGTGGCCCGTCACCCAACCGATGTCAGCCGTGCACCAGTAAACGTCTTCGTCGCGGAGATCGAAGACCCACTTCGTCGTTAAGTGCGCCCACAACAAGTAGCCTGCGGTCGTGTGCAGGATGCCCTTCGGTTTTCCGGTCGTGCCCGAAGTGTAGAGGATGAAGAGCGGGTGCTCGCTGTCCAACTCTTCCGCCGCACACTCAGCATCGACGGTCTCGACAAGATCGTGCCACCAGTGATCGCGACCCGACTTCATCTCCACTTGCGATCCGGTGCGACGAACGACGACGCACGCCTCAATCGTCGGCGTCTCTTTCAGAGCTTCATCGACCGCCGCTTTCAACTTAACTTCCGAGCCGCGCCTGAATCCGCCATCCGCCGTGACGACCGCGCGACAGCCCGCATCGTTGATGCGATCCTTCAGAGCTTCGGCAGAGAAGCCGCCGAAGACGACCGAGTGCGTCGCGCCGATGCGCGCACAGGCGAGCATCGAGATCGCCAGCTCCGGGATGAGCGGCATGTAGAGCGCAACGCGGTCGCCTTTCGCGACGCCCAGTTTTTTAAGCACGTTCGCGAAGCGGCAGACCTCTCGATGCAACTCCTCGTAAGTGAACGCGCGCACGTCGCCCGGCTCGCCTTCCCAGAGCAGTGCGGTCTTCGTGCGTCGCTCCGTCGTCAGATGACGATCAAGACAGTTGTAGGAGAGATTGGTCGTGCCGCCCAAGAACCATTCCGCGTGCGGCGGCTCCCACTTCAGAACTTTGTCCCAACGCTTGAACCAGTGCAGCTCTTCAGCCATGCGCGCCCAGAAACTTTCAGGTGCGGCGTCGGCTTCCGCGCGCAGACGCTCATACTCTTCCATCGAACTGATGCGCGCGCGTGCGGAGAATTCCGGCGGCGGCGGGAAGACGCGATCCTCTTGCAGCGTCGATTCGATGTTGGTCGTCGAGGTGGACATGACTTCGGAATCGTCTCTCGCAAAAAGTTGGCGTGCGCCGGACGCGCTCACCTCTCACACTGATCTTCAGTTGACTGTGAAGCCTTGTGTACCATAGAAACGCGCGCGGCGACAACGCCCGCATCACACGCGCGGCGAAAACCGTTGACATCGCACGAGCGTCGCGGCTAATGTGCCACGCGCCTCGCATCTGTCGAGGTTGTCGCGTCTCCACACTCGCTTGTCTCACGAAGGACGAAGCGTCGCGCGCTCCACAATTCCACTTTCATTTGCGCGAGCCTTCGCGGGAGGATTCAACGATGGCACTCTACGACATGGTTTTCGAGGGCGGCGGCGCGAAAGGCTCCGTCTTCGTCGGCGCGCTGCGTGCGCTCAAAGAGCGCGGGCACACGCATCGTCGTCTGATCGGAACGAGCGCGGGTGCGATCACGGCGACGCTGCTCGCCGCCGGATACGATGCCGACGGGATGCTCGCCGCCGTCAACGAAAAACTGAAAGACGCGAACGGCAACGTCGTGACAGACGGCAACGGCAATCCCGTGCCGCTCTTCTCGTCGTTCATGGACGTGCCCACGCTCGGCGATTTCGATCAAGCGATGCGCGACGCGAGCGTGACCGCCGAAATCTTCCGGCGCATACACGTGCCGGGCCTGCCAAACTGGGAATGGTTCGACCGCAAGCTCTTGAATGCCATGCTCGACGACGCGCACTATCGACAACTCTTCTCCTTCGTCGAGTGCGGTGGCCTGTTCGCGGGCGACAACTTTTTGAGTTGGCTCCGACGGATGCTCGATGAGATCGGGCAGAAGACCGGCAGCGGCGTTGCGCGCGGCGACACCTTCGAGCAGTTCTTCGCCAAGACGCAGACAGACCTCTCGCTCGTCGCCACCGACACGACCGAAAACGAAATGCTCGTCTTGAATCATCGCACCGCTCCGCAACTCCCTGTGGCCGTCGGCGTGCGTATGTCGATGAGCATTCCGTTCGTCTGGCGCGAAGTGACGTGGCAGAGCGAGTGGGGAACGTATCGCGGCAAGGACAAGCTGATGGAAGCGGGCAAGGGCAACATCATCGTGGACGGCGGCGTGCTCTCCAACTTCCCGCTCCGCTTCATCGTCGATGAGCCGACGGGCGACGAAGAGGTTCTCGAAGTGATGGGCGACACGCCCGCAGGCGACGCCGGAAACCTCGGCCTGCTCATTGATGAATCTATCGACGTGCCAAACTCCGGCGGCGGCGCGGCGGCGAATCATCTGGCGGACAAGCTCCGCACGGCGCAGCGCGTCATGCGTCTCATGGACACGATGATGCAGGCGAACGACAAGGGCTACATCGAGGATCACGCGAAGTTCGTCTGTCGCCTGCCCGCCAAAGGCTACGGCACGACCGAGTTCGGTATGTCCGACGCGCGCCTGCAGGCCCTCGTCCAAGCTGGCTACAATGCGATGATCGCGCACCTCGACGGATGAAAGAAATGATGAAGTAGGAATGATGAACGATGAAGTAAGATCAAGTTGTCTTCACTTCATCGTTCATCATTCCTACTTCATCGTTACATCCTTACTCTTGTGCCGCACACGCGTCTTCGGTAAAGTACCGGCTCGCCCGTCTAAACTTTACTGAAGAGAACCTACTAGACATGAAAAAACTGACACGCACAAGCCGCGCAATACTCGCGTCGCTGCTGCTCATCTCCTTTGTCGCCGCGTCGTTCGCGCAGACGGGCGCGAAGCCGCAGAAGGCGAGCGCGAAGACGGCCCCCGTCACCGATACGCTCAAGACAGGCGCATCCACGTCGGCGACGCCGACCATCAATGGCGCGCCCCTCGATGCGAAACTCTGGGAGCGCGCGTTGAAACTACAACGCTCTTCAATCGTCGTCGATACGCACAACGACATTCTCTCGTTCATGTACGACGACGACTACGACATCGGCACGTCGTCCGTCGGCTTGCATCAGACCGACATCGCGCGCATGAAGCAGGGCGGACTCACGGCGGAGTTCTTCTCCGTCTTCGTTGATCGCGTCTATGCAGAGAAGGGCGGCGCATCTCGTCGCGCGCTCGATCTCATCGACCGCGTCTATCGCGCCGCCGAGCAGCACCCGAACGATCTCATGCTCGCCTACACCGCCGACGATGTGCGCCGCGCGAAGCGACAGGGCAAGGTGGCCGCGCTCATGGGCATCGAAGGCGGCCACGCCATCGAAGACTCGCTCGACGCCCTGCGCGTCTTCTATCGACTGGGCGTGCGCTACATGACCTTGACGCACAACAACACGAACAACTGGGCCGACTCGTGCTGCGACAAGGCTGTGCACAACGGTCTCTCGGACTTCGGCAAAGAGGTCGTGCGCGAAATGAATCGTCTCGGAATGTTCGTTGATATCTCGCACGTCTCCGACAAGACGATGTCGGACGTGCTTGACATCTCGACCGCGCCCGTCATCGCCTCGCACTCTTCTGCGCGCGCACTCGCGGATCGCCCGCGCAACATTCCAGACGATCTCTTGCGCCGCATCGCGAAGAACGGCGGCGTCGTGATGGTCAACTTCTATCCGGCCTTCATCAGCATGGATTATTACCACGCCTCGCAGGCGCGCGATGCGAAACTCAAGACGCAGCGCGACGCTTTGCAGTTGCAGTTCAAAGATGATCCCAAGCGACTCGAAGCCGAGTTGAAGAAGTTGAATGATGCGAATCCGCTTCCCAGTGTTCCGCTCTCAGTTCTGATGGATCACTTCGAGCACGTCATCAAGGTGGCAGGCATCGATCACGTCGGCATCGGCTCTGACTTTGACGGCGTCGGCGACGAGTTGCCCGCAGACATGGAGGACGTATCGAAGCTGCCGAACATCACCTACGAACTTCTCAAGCGCGGTCACAGCGAAGCGGACGTGCGTAAAGTTCTCGGTGAGAATCTGCTGCGCGCCATGTCGGAAGCGGAGCGCGTGGCGCACGCCGCCAATCACGGGCAGGTAAGCGGCACGGGCAGCCTGCGCCGCATCACAGGGACGAAAAAATAAGATCGAAGACGCGCGCGATGCGAAGAGACAGGAGCACGAGAGGGTGAAGTCATGCGCGTCGCGCGCGTGTCGTGCGTGAAGACGAAAGCGCACGCAAGTTGTGAGTGACAACTTGCGTGCGCTTCGCTGCTGAAGGGCGAGGAAATTGATCTCGCTCAGCTTTTCATTTCGTTTGATCAGGCAAGGCTACTAGCTACCGCTACCGCCGCCGCTCCCCGAACCGCCACCGGAACCGCCAGAGCCGCTACCGCCGCCAGAGCTTCCGCCCGACGAGCCGCCGGAGCCACTGCCGCCGCCGCTACCACCCGACGTACCACCACCGCCGGAGCCGCCGCTGCCAGAACCTCCGCCGCTACCAGAGCCGCCGCCCGAACCACCACTGCCTGATCCGCCGCCGGAGCCGCTGCCACCACCCGTGGAGCCACCGCCGCCACCGGATGAGCTGCCGCCGCCACCGGAGCCGCCACTGCCCGAGCCGCCGCCGCTGCCAGAACCGCCGCCGGAGCCGCTGCCGCCACCACTGCCGCCACTAGTTCCACCACCACCGGTTGAACCGCCACCAGTACCTTCAAACAACATCGCGTGTATCCTCCTAGTTGGTGATCGAGGGGTTGTGTCGTACAACGACGGGCGGGTCTCATATCTTCTTCAACTTTTTGTGACGAAGACACGCCGCACGCCCGCATGAGAAGACTAGCTAATTAACAACCGGCGTGCCGCGCGCTTCGCAAAAATTTGATCGCGCGATATCGAAGAGTTACGACGAGATGCGCTGCGCTTGTACGTTACCGCGCGAATGCGACAGCCAAAAGTCATACACCATCAAAATTAAAAGCGTACACCACTATCGTGCTTCAATTCCCCCCGTCGATATAGATTCGACAGCGATACACTCAACACGTTTGACATGCGCGACGCACTAGAAGCGACGCGATCATCATCTCATCCGCCGCGCTCTCTCACGTCCGACGCCGCGCACGCAGTCGCACGATTCTTCGCGTGCTATAATCCGCGCTTCCATGAGTCGCGCAGGTCTCTACATTCACATCCCCTTCTGCCGCACGCGCTGCTCCTACTGCGACTTCGCCACGGGGCAGTACGATGGCCCTTTCAGCGAACGCTACGTCAACGCACTCGTCCGCGAAATTTCTCACTTCGCCAACTCGCGCGATGAGACGCAACGCAGCGCAACCTTGCGCGGCGACGCGACGGACGACCTTGCGACGTGTAACGACGATGCTTGGCGCGACGTTGACACCATCTACTTCGGAGGCGGCACGCCGAGCCTGCTTAGTCCAGCGCAGGTCGCGCGCCTCATCGCGGCGGCACGCGAAAACTTCAACGTCTCATCTGAATCGGAAGTGACGATGGAGATGAATCCCGGCACGGTCACGCGCGAAGTCGCATCAGCGTTTCGCGCCGCCGGAATAAATCGGGCCAGCTTCGGTCTGCAAACTTTCGACGACGCGCAACTACGCCGACTCGGTCGCACGCACACGGCCGACGATGCGCGACACACGCTCACGACTTTAAGAGACGCGGGCTTCTCAAACGTCAGCTTCGATCTCATCGCCGGCCTTCCAGAGCAGACGGTCGAGCAGTGGTCGCGCAACATGGACGAGGCTCTCGCGCTCCGGCCCGAACACCTCTCGCTCTATCTTCTCGAAGTCCACGAAGGCACGCCGCTCGCCGATCAACTCCGACGCGGCTTCTGGCAACAGCCCGACCCAGACACCGCCGCAGAGATGTACGAACTCATGCTCGAACGCACCTCGCGCGCGGGCTACGAGCATTACGAGATTTCTAACTTCTGCTTGCCCGCCTGCGAGTCGCGTCATAATTTGAAATACTGGACGGGCGCACCATACTACGGCTTCGGCAACTCCGCGCACTCTTACGACGGACATGACACGCGCTGGTCGAACGAGCGCGACACGCTGCGCTACGTCGAGTTGATCGAACAGACCGGCAGCGCGATCATCGAGACGACTTCATTGACCGCGCGCGAACGCGAATCCGAATCGCTCTTCCTCGGACTTCGCCTCATGCGCGGCGTCGATCTACAGAGACACCGCACGCTGTTCGGCGCGGACGTGCGCGCTTCTCACGCAGACGACCTCGCGCGCTTTCGCGAAGCGGGCCTGATCGAAGTTGATGACGAACGCTTGCGTCTCACACGCGCCGGTGCGCTGCTCTCGAACGAAGTCTTCGCGGCCTTCGTGTAGCAACATCACGCAGAAGCGGAAAGACTATGAACGGCTAGACGCGCTTCTGTTTGAGGAGTCATTGAAGTGACAGACTACCTATTCGTCTGCGGCACGCTGTTGCCGGATCGCGCGCCGCGCGAAATCGCCGGTGCGGTCAGTCGCCTGCGTTCAGTCGGCGCGGCGACGGTGAAGGGCCGCCTCTACGATCTCGGCGCATACCCCGGCGCGATCCTCGACGCTTCCACGCGGGAGAAAATTTCGGGATGGGTCTTCGCGCTTCCCCGTGATCAGTCGGCGCTAAAGTCTCTGGACGAGTATGAGAACTATAAGCCGCACGACCCGGCGGCGTCTCTATTCATCAGGAAGCGTACAAGCGTCGAACTCTCTGATGGGCGCGAGCTAGAATGCTGGATGTACGTTTACAACCGCGACCCCGGCGACGCGCCGCTCGTCCCCGGCGGCGACTACGCGAAATCAAAAACCGTGTGAGTGAAAGTTAAATTCTAATTCCCATGATCGATCTACGAAGCGACACCGTGACGAAGCCGACGCCCGCGATGCGGCGTGCGATGGCAGAGGCAGAGGTCGGCGACGATGTGTACGGCGAAGACCCGACCGTTAATCGCTTGCAGGAGCGCGCGGCTGAAGTTTTCGAGAAGGAAGCGGCCCTCTTCGTGCCCACCGGCTCGATGGGCAATCAGATCGCCGTCAAGCTGCACACGCGCCCCGGTAATGAAGTCGTCATCGAAGAGCGCGGGCACATCTTCAACTACGAGATGGCCGCGATGTCTGCGGTCGCCGGCACAGTCGCGCGCCCCGTCAAGAGCGCGGACGGAAGCGGCATACTTCGCTGGGAAGAGATCGAGTCGGGCTTGCACGTCAACAGTCATTACTACGTCGCGCCGACAGGTCTCGTCGCCATCGAGAACTCGCACAACCTCGCAGGCGGAACTGTGTACACGCGCGAGAGAACGGAAGAGATTTGCGAGCGCGCGCACGCGATTAATCTTCCCGTGCATCTCGACGGCGCGCGCATCTTCAACGCGGCGACAGCGCAGAATGAGACGGTCGCCGCGCTCGCTCGCCCCGCAGACTCGGTGATGTTCTGTCTCTCGAAGGCCCTCGGCGCACCCGTCGGCTCGATGCTCTTAGGCACACGCGCCTTCATCGAAGAGGCGCGCGCGTGGCGCAAACTATTGGGCGGCGGGATGCGACAGGTCGGCGTGCTCGCCGCCGCCGGTCTCATCGCTTTGGAAGAGACGCCGAAGCAGTTGCCCGAAGATCACGCCAATGCGCGACGCCTCGCAGAAGGTCTCGCGGAACTTTCCGGCGTGAAGATCGACGCGGAGCGCGTCGTCACCAACATAGTCATCTTCGACGTGGCGGACACAGGCATCACTGCGGACGCGATCTGCGCGCGCCTGCAAGAGCGCGACGTGCTCGCCTCCGGCTTCGGCACGTCGATCCGCATGGTCACGCACTACGACGTGTCGCGCGCAGGCATCGAACGCTCGCTCGCCGCGCTTAGAGAAGTGATCGGATAAATTTGTAGGGGCAGGGCTTGTCCCTGCCCTCCGTGCCTTACTTCGATAAGACCGGACGTTGAAAGAACTCGCTTCTCGATCATCGTCCTTGCAGACGATACGGGCAGAGACAAGCCCTGCCCCTACAGTTATCCGTGACTCGACCGCTCATCATCGCCATTGATGGCCCTTCCGGCGCGGGTAAATCGACACTCGGACGCCGACTCGCGCGCGAGCTTGGCCTGCTCTACGTTGACACGGGCGCGATGTATCGCGCGGTTGCGCTCGCGGCGGTCGAAGCGAACGTGAGCGTGCATGATGCGGAAGGTTTGACCGGAGTAGCACGGCTCGCGCGTGTCGAACTGACAGGCGATCCCGATCATCTTCAAGTCAAACTCGACGGGCGCGACGTGACGACGGAGATTCGCACCGAACAGGCGAGCCGTCTCGCATCGGTCGTCTCGACGGTCGCGGGCGTGCGTCGCGAACTCGTCCGACGCCAGCGTGAGATGGGCGCACAAGGCGCAGGCGTCGTGCTCGACGGTCGCGACATCGGCACGATTGTGTTTCCCGATGCGGACGTAAAATTCTTCATCACCGCCCGACCCGAAGAGCGCGCACGCCGACGCTACGAACAGGATCACGCGAAAGCCCCCGACCTGACTTTCGACGAGACGCTCGCTGACCTCAACGCGCGCGACACACGCGACTCGACACGCGACGACTCGCCCCTTCGCATCGCCGCAGACGCCGTCGTCATCGACACGACCGAACTCCCCATCGAAGAAGTCTTCGCGCGAATGTTGGAAGCCGTGCGCGAGCGACAACATCTCACGACGAAAGCTAGATAGTTTTTTATGTTCACAGGCATCATCGAAGAACTCGGTCGCGTGCGGAGTCTGGAAAGGCGGGGCGAGGGCGTGCGGATGCGCGTGGAGGCGCGGGTCGTCTCTGAAGGCACGAAGGAAGGCGACTCGATCTCTGTCAATGGTGTGTGTCTGACTGCGCTCGACGTTGAACGTGATTCGTTTGCGGCGGATGGATCGCGTGAGACTTTGCAGCGTTCGACTCTGGGAGTGTTGCGCTCAGGATCGTTCGTTAATCTTGAGCGGGCGGTGACGCCGACAACAAGGCTCGGTGGGCATATCGTGCAGGGGCACGTCGATGCGCGCGGTCGCTTTCTCTCGGCGGAGGCGCACGGCGGCTCTTGGACTGTGCGTGTCGGCTATCCGAGAGAGATCGCGCGCTATCTGGTCTTCAAAGGATCGGTTGCGGTCGAAGGGATCAGTCTGACGGTCGCGGCGTTGACGGAAGAGTATTTCGAGATCGCCGTCATCCCGAAGACTTGGGCGTTAACGAATCTCTCGCACCTGCGCGCGGGCGACGAAGTGAATCTCGAAGCAGACATCATCGCCAAGTACGTCGAGCGCATCCTCTCGACGGGGAAGTCGGATGAAGAGAGGCCACAGGCGTCCGGCTTGACGATGGAAAAACTCTCAGACCTCGGCTATCGCTAGACACCCCTCCCTGTACCACGCGCGTTTCGGCTCGCAACATCCACGCTTACGCCGCAAACTACGCAATTTCCTGCGCGAAACCCCATATTTCCGCCCGCACAGATGCCATTGCAGCCGCGAAAGTTCTCATTGCAGGCGCGAAACTTCCCATTGCAGCCGTGCGCGATGCCATTGTAGTGACAAAACTTGTCATTGCAGGCGTGAAAGTTGTCATTGCAGGGCTGAAACTTCCCATTGCAACGGTGAAACTTGGCATTGCAACGGTGAAAGTTGTCATTGCAGGCGTGCGAGATGCCGTTGCAGGCGTGCGGGACGCCGTTGCAGCCGTCGAAGTTCTCACATCACGCCCGTGAGTTGTCGCCCGCGCCGCGTCGATCTTCGTTTCGGGGATGAGAGTCGGCGTTGTCGTCGAAGGCTCAACCATGCTCTGTCGGCGAGCAAACCGCAGACGCTTGACGAAGAAAAAAGTCGGGTCGCAAAACGGCGCGCTTTCGGGTAACATGATCGCGTTACAACGTATCTCCCCAAATCCGAAGTGAGTTAGAAGACAATGCCTTTCGCTTCGATAGAAGAGGCTGCCGCAGACATTCGCGCGGGTCGCTTGGTGATCATCGTCGATGACGAGTCGCGCGAGAACGAGGGCGACTTGGCTTGCGCCGCCGAATGCATTACGCCTGAGATGATCAATTTCATGGCGACACACGCGCGCGGTCTCATCTGTATGCCTTTGACGGAAGAGCGTTGCGATGAATTGCATTTAACGATGCAGGTCAACGACAACACTTCGTTCTTCGGCACAGCCTTCACCGTCTCCATCGAAGCGCGCAGGGGCGTGACGACCGGAATCTCCGCGTCTGATCGCGCGACGACGATCCTGACCGCCGTCGATCCGCGCACGCGCCCGCAAGACCTCGCGCGCCCCGGCCACGTCTTTCCACTTCGCGCACGAAAGGGCGGCGTGCTCGTCCGGCCCGGCCAGACGGAAGCGATTGTCGATCTCGCGCGCATCGCGGAGCTGCAACCTGCCGGAGTCATCTGCGAGATCATGAACGCCGACGGCACGATGGCCCGCCTGCCACAGTTGGTCGAGTTCGCGAAGGAACATGGTCTCAAGATCATCTCCGTCGCAGACCTCGTGCGCTATCGCATACGCAAGGAGACGCTCGTGCGTCGCGCCGTCGAGACCGATGTGCCCACAGTCTTCGGTCGCTTCCGCGCCATCGCCTTCGAGAATGTCGTCAACGGCGAGGTGCATCTCGCGATGGTCATGGGCGACGTGGGCGTAGATGAGCCCGTGCTCGTGCGCGTCCACACCGAGAGCGTGACGGGCGACGTGTTCGGCTCGCTCTTAGACGATTCCGGTTTTCAGTTGCACACCGCGCTTGAGAAGATCGCTGCGGAGGGGCGCGGCGTCGTGCTCTATCTCAAGCAGCGCGAGCACGGGCTTGATCTCATGCACCAGCTCAAGACCTACGCCGTGATGCAGGAGCGAGAACTCAGTTTTCAGGAGGCGAGCGTCGCTACGGGCTACGGCGCAAACCGCGACTACGGCGTGGGCGCGCAGATACTCCACACGCTCGGCGTGCGCCGCATCCTGCTGTTGTCGAATCATCCACCGCGCGTCGCCGCGCTCGAAGGCTTCGAGCTTGAGGTCGTCGGCCACGTCGCGCTCGGCTCGCCCGCGAAGGAGATGACTAACAAGCAGACGATGAACGCGGAATGATGAACGCGAAGCGATGAACGCGCGGATAGTCGATTGTCTTAGGTGCAGCCGTTAGAATTTTCAGGTCAACTTTCGTCACGCGGCGGGCATCAGTTCAACGCACGTCGTTTGATTCTTCTCCTCTCTCAGAACTTTCGGTTCAAGTGATCGCGTGCGAACTTTGGCGCGGTCTGTTTCGGTAGTCTATGCCTGTTGACGATCAAGAGGGCCGCTCGGAAGAGACGAATGTGGGGGCGGGCGCGACGCCTTCATCTCGCGTGGGCTGGCGCAGTCGCTACGTCACGCGCCGCAACGCCGCGCTCGTCGGCATCTTCGGCGTCGCCGCAGTCGTGCTGCTCGTCATCGTCGGCTTCCTCCTCTACCGCACGGGCCAGATCGATAGCCTCATCGCGCGACAGATCAAATCCACACTCTCGGAGTACGGCATACGCGCAGACATCAACGGCTTCCGCGCGCGTCTGGGAGCGCGCACGGCGGAGCTGACCGGAGTCGATCTCTACGATGCGAAGACGGGCGAGCGCATCGGGCACGTTGATCGCGTGCTCGCGACCGTCCGCGTCGAAGATATGTGGGCCCTCTCGCTGCGTCGCAACGTCAACCTCGAATCGCTCGACGTGGAAGGCCTCGAACTCTGGGTCAAGTTCGACGATCAAGGCCGCTCGAACTTCTCCAACATCCACCTGCCACCGCCCGCAGAGAATCAACGCATCAACTTCTCTTACTCGACCGCGCGCATCACGCTCGCACGCTCCATCGTCCACTACGGCGACTCTCAGCACGAGCTATCAGGCGAAGCGCGAAACCTGCGCGCCACCATCGAGCCCGACGATCTGAATGCTCCGACAGCGAGCCGCATGAACCGCGTCCACGTCTCGCTCGACAACTCGACGTTCGTTTACGACGGCAAGCCCGCGCTCAACGACATCTCGATTGACGCGCAGGCGCGAATCGATCAGACGCGCGCCGAGATCGAAGATTTAACTCTGCGCTCGCCCGTCGCCGAAGCGCACCTGCAAGGCACTCTGCCCGACTGGAGAAATCTGCGTTACGAGATGCAGATCACTTCCTCCATCGATCTCACGCAGCTCTCGACGACCTTTCAGACCGCAACCGCGATTCGCGGCGCGGGTCGCTTCGAGGGCAAGGTCACCGGCGAAGGCGAGAAGTTTCAGGTCGAGGGCCACATCGCCTCCGACGCGCTCGCCGCCGGAAACGTGCGACTGAAAAATTTGAACGTCAACGCGAAGGGCACGGGCGACAAGGACGCGAACTACAACGCGCAAGGGACAGCCGTCGCCGAACTCTTAACCGCAGGCGACTTCGTCTTGAACGCCGTGCAGATTCGCGGCGGCGTCATGGGCACAGGCTCTGACTTCAAGTTCCTCGGCGACCTGCGCGCAGCCGCCGCGCGTAGCGGCGAGAACTCCGTCGCGAATTTAATTTTGAGCGATGCCGTCGCCGAATATCGCGACGGCCAACTCGACGCGAATGCGAAGTCTGCCAACGTCGCGACGCTGCGTGCGGCGGGCGCGCAGGTCACGGGGCTACAGGCTGCGGGCTTGCGCGTGAAGATGAAAGACGCGCGGAACTTCGACGCCTCAACGTCGCGCATCTCCACGGGCGCGATCAACGCGCAAGGCACAAAACTGAAAGGCGTCACCGCGTCGAACGTCACAGCGACAGCGCGTGACGGCGTAACGCGTGTTGAGACTAACGACGTGCGCGTCGGCGGCGGCGAGATCGCGGGCGCGCGCGTTGGCGACATCAGCATCGCGGGCGTGCATCTCTCGATCCACGAGGGCGGTCGTGTCGAAGGCTCGACCTCGGACATCAACGCAGGCACGGTGGCGTTTAAGACCGGCACGGCGAAGACCGGCTACACCGAAGGGCGCGCGGAGAATGTGCGACTCGCGCGTCCCGTCTTCGTCTTCGAGCCTTCGGGCCGTTATCGCGCGAGCGCGGACTTGAGTCTCGGCGGCGGCGTGCTCGGCACGATCCCGCTCGGCGCGGCGCGCGCATCCATCGTCGCGACGGGCAGCGAGATTCAACTCAACGACTTCAGCGCGGAGGCCCTGCGAGGTCGCGCGAAAGGCTCAGCCGTCATCAACACCGCGCGCGGCGCGTCGCGCGTCAATGCAAATTTTGAAGGGCTCGACGTGGGTGGCCTGCTCGCGATCCTCACGGGCCATGCCGTGCCTGTCACCGGCGCGGCGACAGGCACGGTTAACTTGAGCTTCCCCGGCACTGATTTCAAGCTCGCGTCGGGCACACTCACCACGCAACTCGCGGGCGAGACCGGCGACGAGATACGCGGGCGCACGCCCATCACCGGCGAGGTGGCCCTGCGGGCCGAACGCGGACTCTTCCAGATCGAGCGCGCGAATCTGCAAGCGGGCGCGAGCCATCTTGATGCTACAGGCCGCTTCTCGTTCGAGGGCGATTCCGATCTGCAAGTCAATTTAATTTCCACTGATGGGACGGAGCTTGAGCGCGTCGTCGTCGCATCGAACCTCGTGCCGTCGGTCGAAGATGCGCTGCACGACTACGGCATCGATCTCGCGGGCCGTCTTGAATTCAACGGCACTGTGCGCGGCGCGCTCTCCGATCCAATCGTCAACGGCCGCGCTTCGCTCGCCTCGCTCGTCGTCAACGGCCGCGACCTCGGCGCGCTCTCCGCGACGCTTGCATCCGACGCGACCGCGACGCGCGTCACCGATGGACGACTCACGGATCGCAGTGGTGGCTCCGCGCAGTTTGCCTTGAACGTCCCGCGCGTTGGGAAAGATAACGTCTCGCTTGAAGCGACGCTCGAACGCCTCGACATCGGCACGATTCTCGCCGCCGTGCCGCAGCTCACCAGCTCAGACGAGACGACGGCGAACGCGAGTGCGGAGCTTGCAGCAGTCGGCCCCACGTCCGGCAAGATCAGCGTCACGGGCATCCCCGGCGCGATGAGCGGCAGCGCGGATTTGCGCGCGGGGCCGGGCCAGATCAGGGGCGAGCCGTTTGATTCGGTTGTCGCGAGGGCCACCTTCAGTGGCAAGAACGTGAACCTTGAAACTCTCGACGCGCGCTTCCGTTCGGGCCAGTTGACCGCGAGCGGTAAGCTCAACATCGACGACAAGAGCTTCGACTTGAACGCGAAGGGCACGGGCATCCGCCTCGATGTTGTTCAAGCACTCTTCGGCTCGGCGGCAGGGCCGAACGTCGGCGGCACGTTCGACTTCACGGCGCAAGGCTCAGGCGTCTATGGGCAGTCGCGCACCTACAACGTGACGCTGAACGGCGAGGGGCGCGGTGTGACGATCAACGGGCAGCAGGCGGGCACGCTCGCGCTCAACGGGCGGACGGAGAACAATCGCTTCACGCTGCAACTCTCGACGGGCATCCTCGGCGGCACACAGCCGCAGGTCGTCACCGCCGAAGTCGATCTCTCAAACGAGAACTTGCCGACGACGATCCGCACGTCGCTCGCGGGAGCGGATTTGACGCAACTCTTTGCTACATTCCTCGCCGCCAAATTCCCGGACGCGAGCGTGAAGGTCACGGGTCGCGCGACGGGCACGCTCGAAGCCTCCGGCAACATCTTCGACCGCAATGATGGCTTCAACTTCAATGCTCTGCACGGCACGGCGCGCTTCACGGAGTTTGCCGTCGAGATCGAGGACGTGAAGCTCACGGCGGAAGACCCGCTCGTCGTCCTCTTCTCGCCCAACGAGATCACTTTCGACCGCACGCGCTTCACTGGCCCCTCGACGAATCTCGTCTTCGGTGGAACAGCCGCGCTCGGCGCGAGCGGCAGAGAGAACTTCACGGTCAACGGCGATCTCAACCTGAGAGTCTTGAACGGTCTCGCGCGCGGCAACAACAACTTCTTCACCGGCGTCGCGCGACTCGAAGCACGCGTCGCGGGTACGTTCGAGAGCCCACGCGTGACGGGTCTCGTCACCGTCGCCGACGCGAGCTTCCAGACGCTCGTCGGCAGTCAACGTCTCGTGGCGCAGAGCATCAACGGCGCGATTCGCTTCACGGCAGATCGCGCCGAGATCGAATCTCTGACGGGCACGCTCGGCGGCGGTCGCATCAATGTCACGGGCGGCGCGCTGCTCGCGGGGTTTAGTCCGACGCAGTTCCGTCTGAACATTCGCGGCGAACAGATCACCGTGCCGTTCCCTCAGGACTTCCGCTCGACCGCCGACGCAACTCTCGTCGTGCAGAGTTCCACACGCGGGCAGATCATCAGTGGCAACGTGAACCTGCGCCGCGCCGAGTACACGAAACCGATTGAGCTGACGGACTTCATCGACCGCCGCCAACAGGCGACGATCAGCGAAGGCGGCACGGGCACGGAGGGGGCCTTCGGCTCGAACGTGCAGCTCGACCTGAGAGTCGAGGGGCGCGATGCGCTCGTCGTGCATAACAACCTCGCGGACGCAGTCGGCTCCGTCACGCTACAGGTTCGGGGGCCCATCGAAGAGCCCGTCATCTCAGGGCGCATCACCGTCACGCGCGGCACGATCAACTTCATACGCAACCAGCGCTACGAACTGACGCGCGCCATCATCGACCTGCCGCCGCAGCAGCAGATCGATCCGGTCTTCAACGTGCAGGCTGAATCGGAGATCAAGGGCTATCGCACCATCGTCCAACTAACAGGGCCACTCTCGCAGTTGTCGGCGAACGTGCGCTCTGAGCCTTCGCTGCCGCAAGCGGACGTGGTCTCACTCATTACGCGCGGCGAGCTGGCCTCGAACGATGCGAGCCAGACGACGCTCGCGCAGACGGGGGTGGGGACGGCGGCGAGCCTCCTCACGGAGACGCTCATCAACCGGCCCGTGCAGCGCGCCACCGACAAGCTGTTCGGTCTGAATCGCTTCGAGCTCGATCCGTTGATCGCCGGTCGAGGTGGGTCGAGCCCGACGGCGCGGCTCACGGTCGGTCGTCAGATCAACCGCGACCTGAGCATCACCTATTCGACCAACGTGACGACCGATCCGAATCAGGTGCTCGCGCTCGAATACAGACTTTCAGACAGGCTCTCGTTCGTCGCGCAGTATCAGCAGGGGCCCGTCAACACCCTGCGCTCGCAACGCGACAACTTCAGCTTCGAGGTAAGATTCAGAAAAAGATTTTGAGAAGCAGTCAGCAATCAGCAGGCAGCCAAACCTGATTGCAAACGCTGAATGCTGAATCTTGAATGCCGGATACTGAAGGGCTGATTACTGACTGCTGAGTGCTGAGTGCTAATCGTGTCTTTCCGTCGCATCATTATCGCGCTCTTTCTCGTCGCCTCGTGCGGCGCGGGGGCGCGCGCTTCGGTCGTGCCGGACTTGAGCAAGTATGAGGGACGCACGGTCGCGTCGGTCGAGTTGATGCTCGAAGGCGTGCCGCGCGACGAGCGCGCGGAGGCTGAGATGCGCGCACTGCTCACGGTCGCTCCGGGCACGCCGTTTGCCGCGTCGCGCGTGCGCGAATCTCTGCTCGCGCTCTTCGATGAAGGGAAGGGGCGCGCGGCTGATGCGCGCGTCGAGGCGAGAGATGCGGGCGAGGGCCGCGTCGCGCTGCGCTTCATCGTGCGACCGCAGGTGAGAGTCGCTCGCGTCGCCATCGATCTCAACGCGCCGCCCGCTTCGGGCGTCACGGCGGACGATGTGCGCGCGCGTCTGAACTTGTTGGAGAACGGCGCGCGCGTCTCTGAGCAAGTCCTTCGCAACAACGCCGATCTCATTCAAGCGTACCTGCACGATCACGGCTTCTATCGGGCCGACGTTTCGTACAACTCGGAGATCAACGCGGCGGGCACGGGCGCGGTCGTCACTTTCCGCATCAATACGAATGAGCAGGCGACGGTCGATGATTTCAAGATCGATGTCAAAGGCTTCAACTCGGCGACGGTCGAGCCAAGTTTGAAACTTCGGCGCGGCGCGCCATTCTCGCAAGCTGCGCTCGGCGAAGACGTGGCGCGCGTCCGCCAATCGATCATCGATCAAGGTTATCTCGCGCCGCAGATCGAGCAGCGCGCGCCGCTCGACTCGCAGCGCAACACAGTCGCGGTAACTATCACGGGTGGCGTCGGGCCGAAAGCGACGGTCGTCGTGCGCGGCTACGATCT
>JAVXVG010000032.1:0-57232 GCA_032229975.1 Acidobacteriota bacterium
CGCGTGATCGAACGATCACGCGCCGCCCTTTCGTTTGTAGAACTACCTGCGCCGACTATTTCTCGCGCGGGTCAGGCAGCAGACGCAACGTCTGCGTGTAGCTTCTGCCGCCGATAGTGAGTCTCACAATGTAATTACCCGGAAGCGCCGCCGCGCCGCCGCGACCTCCGAAGATACCTCCGCCTCCACCTCCGCCGCCTGCGCGTGGTGCGGGCGGCGTCGGTCGAAAATCCCAAGTCCAACGATGAAGGCCCGGCGCGGTCGAGAGTTGTTCGAGGGGATGTATCCAGTACATGGGGATGCTGAGCGTGTTGGGATCGACGGCGGGCGCGCGATCCTCACTCGAATAGCGTCGGATCACTTCACCGGCCGGATTGAGAATTTCGAGCGAGACGGGCGCGTTCGCATTCGACTTCAAGTAGTAATAGATGAGCGCGCCGTAGGGCGGGTTCTCCGCAAGCGGTTCATCGCGCGGCAAGGGCGTGCCATCCTCGCTGCCCTGCGGCGTGACGTATGCGTCTGAGGGCCGGAAGAGAAAAGCCTGTGAGCGGGCCACCTCTTCCGTGAGCTGACGCAGGGGCGTGATGTCGTCGAGCACCCAGAAGCCGCGACCGTGCGTGGCGACGACCAAGTCGTTGTCGTGTATGACGAGATCGCGCGCGGATGCAGGCGGCAAATTGAGTTGCAGAGACTGCCAGTGATCCCCGTCATCGAACGAGACGAAGACGCCGAGTTCCGTGCCTGCGAAGAGCAGGCCCCGACGCACAGGGTCTTCTTTCACGGTCTGTAGATAGACACCGGGCGGGAGGCCCTGCGTGATCCTCTGCCACGTCTTGCCTGCGTCGCGTGTGCGATAGATGTATGGCTCGTAGTCTTCGAGTCGATGTCGATCAATCGCCGCGTATGCTTCGTTCACGTCCGCGTGCGAGGCCTCCATCATCACGACCTTGCTCCACGGCGTTAGCTCCGGCGGCGTGACGGCAGCCCAAGTCTTGCCGTCGTCGTCCGTGCGTTGGATGAGCCCATCGTCCGTGCCGATCCAGATCGTCTGCGCGCGCAAGGGCGAAGGCGCGATGGTGTAGATGACGCCGCGACGCTTGTCTGTCGGCGCATCGGCGGTCGTTGCTTCGTCGAGGTTGGGAGGTGCGCCGGGGTCTTCGCGCGTGAGGTCTGGACTGATCTGCGTCCAGCTCTCGCCGCCGTTCGTCGTCTTGAAGAGAAACTGATCGCTGAAGTAGAGCGCGTGTGGATCGGCTTGAGAGAAGACGAGCGGGAGCGTCCAAGTGTGACGCGCCGTAACTTTCATGTCTCGCTCCGGCGAGACGTTCGTGATCTCTCCGGTGACGACGTTGCAACGCGTGACGCGACCGCCGAAAAGAATTTCCGGATGCAAAGGATCAGGCGCAGTGTAATCCGACTCGCCACCGGCGCACACAGGCGACCAATCGTGCATAGAGATTTCCGCGTGCGCGCTGCGCGTGGGCACGCCGACCGAGCCACTGTCCTGTTGCGAGCCCGTCACCCAGTAAGGAAAACGTCTATCGGCGGCCACGTGATAGAGCTGCGCCGTCGGCTGGTTGTACCAACTGCTCCAAGTCTGCGCGCCGTCTTCCGTCACGACCGCGCCTTGATCGCTGCCCAAGATCATGCGCTTCGGATCGTCCGGGTAAATCCAGAGCTGATGATAATCGTCGCCGCCGGGGGCCCCCTTGATGGCCGTCCAAGTTTTGCCTGCATCGTTCGAGCGATAGACTGATGTGTTCGAGACATAAACGATGTCTGCGTTCTTGGGATCGACCACGACCTTGCTGAAATACCAGCCGCGACCCCAGATGCGCGCGTCGCTTGAGATTAGACTCCACGTCGCGCCCGCGTCGTCCGAACGATACAAGCCGCCCGCCTTCGCATCGACGATTGCATAGATGCGGTTGTGATTCGTCGTCGCGACCGCGAGTCCGACGCGGCCCAAGCCTTCGACGGGGACGCCGCTCGTTAGTTGTTGCCACGTTGTTCCGCCGTCAGTCGATTTGAAGATGCCGCCGCCGGGCCCGTATGAAGGCGGATAGATGCTCCACGGCGGTCTTCGTGTGTTCCAGAGGCTCGCGTAAACAGTCTGTGAGTTCGTCGGATCGAATTGGAGATCGATGGCCCCGACGTTCTCGTTCTTGAAAAGAACCTTCTGCCACGTCGCGCCGCCATCGCGCGTCCGATAAACTCCGCGATCAAGATTTGCGCCGTAAGCATGACCGAGGGCGGCGACGAAAACTACATTTGGATTTTTAGGATCGACGATGATGCGACCGATCTGTCGCGTGCCTTCGAGTCCGACGTGCGTCCACGTCCGCCCAGCATCGCTTGATCTGTACATCCCGTTGCCGAAAGAGATTTGCGAGCGCATGTCAGCCTCGCCTGTGCCGACGTACACGACATCCGTGTTTGATGGCGCGACGGCGATGGCCCCGATGGATGCGACGGGCTGCGAGTCGAAGACCGGCGTCCAAGTGCGACCTGAGTTCAAAGTCTTCCAGACGCCGCCGCCGACCGAGCCGAAGTAGAAGACATTGGGTTGGCCCGGAACACCCGTCACGCCGTTGACGCGCCCGCCGCGAAAGGGGCCCACCATGCGCCAACGCAGGCCCGCCAGCGCACCCGCGTCGAAACGCTGCGCGAAGGCGTGCGTCGGCGCGAGACTAATAAACGCGAGCGCGACGAAGAAGAGCGAAGGGACGTTAAGGCCGGTTCGAGAAAAAATTTTCATGTGGCTTCTCCTGCGGCGAAGGATACACCAAAGGCGGTTTGAGTGGTTGTGAGTTTTTAAAGGGATGTGGCGGGCTGTGCGAAGCATCTGAAATCCATACGACGGCATCTGAAGTCCGTGCCTTAGTTGAGAGTCCTCGCGTATGAGACCGCGCTTGACTCAACCGGCCGTTAATGCGTTACCCGGTGGCTCATTTCATTCCTCGGCGGGCGGGAAGCCTCACTTGAGACCTCTCTCACGTGAATCACCCCAACCGGCCCGCGCGTAGGAAACTCACGACCCATAGGAATCCTCGGAGACTTGTCTGCGCGCTCGCTCTTTGCGTCCGGCGACTTGTTCTTCGTCAACACTCAACCTCGCAAATAAGGAGAAGACTGTATGCACACAGAGAGAAACACGCGCGGGCGATGCTGCGTCGTCGTGCGCGCGGCGGCCCTCGCCTGCCTGCTGCTGTTTAGCGTGGGCGCGGCGCTCGCGCAGGACATGGCACAGGAGTTCACAATGTTCGATCTATTGAAGATGCCGGGGAAGATCGTCGGCAAGGGAAGCAACACGACTCCGGCGGGCCGTCTGAAGCTGCGCTCTTATCGCGTCGAGGAAGTGACGTTGCCTCACGTCGCGAACGTCGAAGTGCGTGGTCAGCGCATCGCCGTCACGAAGGCTTTCCGCGTGACGATCACGGGGGGGCCCTTTCCCGTGCGCGCCATGCCGCCTGTCCTCTGGCTCGACGACGTGGCGCTCGGCTACGGCGTTGAGAGCGAAGATCTCGATGCGATCACGGTCGTCACCTACGACGAATCGCTCGTGCGCGATGGCGCGACGCTCTACCTCTCTTATGGCAACAAGGAGAACAAGGAAGAGCGCGCCGCCGTGCCGGAGAAACTCAAGCTCGACGCGAAAGGAGTCCAACAATAATGCGTAAGACCCTCGCAACTTTCACCCTCGCAGTGTTCTGCGTTCTCACGATCGCCGTGGCCGCCTCGGCGCAGACGCCCGACCCCGGCACGACCGGCCCCTACGCTGTCACACGCGAAGAGTACGACTATGGTAATCTCGCTTTCCAGCCGAGCGGTTTTCCCTCCGCCGTCGAGCTGAAGGCATCCGTTCATCACCCGACCGATATGACGAATGGGCCCTTCCCGCTCATCGTCTTCCTACACGGCAGGCACTCCACCTGCTACAAGGGCACGACCGTCGCGCTGCGCTGGCCCTGCCGCACGACCGAGCAGCCGATCCCCAGCTATCAAGGCTATGACTACATCGCTCAAACTCTCGCCAGCAACGGCTACATCGTCGTCTCCATTTCCGCCAACGGCATCAGTGCCTACGACAACAACGTCAACGATCTCGGCATGCAGGCGCGCGCCGAACTCATGCAACGCCACCTCGATCAATGGCGCACCTTCAACACGACTGGAGCGTCGCCCTTCGGCACGAAGTTCGTCGGCAAAGTTGATCTAACGCGCGTCGGCACGATGGGCCACTCGCGCGGCGGCGAGGGCGTCGTCAAGCATTTCGTCTATAACGCCTCTCTTGGATCGCCCTACGCGATCAAGGCGGTCTTCCCACTCGCGCCCGTAGATTTCAACCGGCCCGTGGTGAACAACGCCGCGCTCGGCGTCGTCCTTCCATACTGCGACGGAGACGTGAGCGATAATCAAGGAATGCACTTCTACGATGACGCGCGCTATAACGTGGCAGGCGACACCGGCGCGAAGCACACCGTTCAGGTGATGGGCGCGAATCACAACTATTTCAATACCATCTGGACGCCGGGCCTTTTCTCGGCGGGAACGTCCGACGATTGGACTTCCGGTGTGACCGGCGGCTCGGCCGATCCGCAATGCGGCACGGGCACGGGCAATCATCGGCTCACCAGCACGCAGCAGCGCGGGACGGGACTCGCTTACCTCTCGGCCTTCATGCGCGTGTACGTCGGCGGCGAGACGCAGTTCACGCCCATCCTGACGGGCGCTGCGCCTCCGCCCGCCTCCGCGCAGACGACGGAGCTGCACGTCTCCTATCACGCGCCGGACGCTGCTGCAAAACGTCGCGACGTGAACCGACTGCTCGATGCGGCCAGTCTCACGACCAACACGCTCGGCGGCGCGACGACGCAAGTGGGACTCACTCCACACGATCTCTGCGGCGGCAACTCTCCCGAGCCGCAACACTGCCTCTCTTCGACGCAGTCAACCAACCGCCAGCCACACACGACTCCCAGCGCGCGCTCAAGCCTGCGTGGCTTGAGCCAACTGCGAACGGGCTGGGGCGGCGGCGGCGCGACCTACACGAACAACTTGCCTGTGGGCACGGGCGACGTAAGCGGATTTCAGGCCCTGCAATTCCGCGTCAGCGTCAACTTCGACGACGTGCGTAACGCCAAAGCTCCGCAGAACTTTTCGGTCGTCCTTACTGACGGCGCGGGAGCGCAATCGAGCCTGCGCATCTCTGACGTGTCGGACGTGCTCTTCTACCCACCGGGCACGACCGGCCCTGTCCCGAAAGTTGTGCTCAACATGGCGCGCATTCCGCTCACGTCTTTCACGGGCGTCAATCTCACAGACATACGCTCCGTACAGTTTCGCTTCGATCAGTCTGCGCAAGGAGCATTGCTGATCACGGATTTGGCATTCGCATCCGCGCCCAACTGACGTGCACTCGCATACCTCACCATGATCGACTAAACACCCGACGAGGGTGTGCGTCCGCGATCTAATAGTCGCGGACGCACACCCTCGTCGGATGTTGATTTGACTTTGTTCGGTCGTTGGCACACTGGCCCCGCTAGTTGCTGCTGCTGGCCTCGCGGGGCAGTGCATAGGAGACCTCCTTAGCATCTCTTGAGTACTTCTTGGTAGTGCCTAAGATATTACAGCTTTGCGTGGAAAGTCGTCATAGCAGCGATTGCAGTTGCTAGTCTGAGTATGATACTTCATGTTGTGCCTCATCCGGACTTTCCACGCAAAGCTAGATATTACATAATCAATCTTATCAGACCCGGCGGCTTTGATTCCCATTGTTGGTTGAGGTGATCGGCAGGCGCAAACGTGCGGCGCATCCGTTGCCCTGTGTGCGATTGGTGAGGCGTAGCGTGCCCCCGTGCGCTTCCGCGATTTGGCGGCTAAGGATGAGACCGATGCCCGTGCCGCCGGGCTTCGTTGTGAAGAACGGGACGAAGAGGTTCGCTGTGTTCGGCAGCCCGTGTCCCTCGTCTTCGACTATGAGATCAAGATGCGAGTTGACGCGCGACCAACCGACGCGCACGCCGCCGCCGGTCTCTAACGACGCATCGGCGGCGTTGCGTATGAGGTTGATCAGGAGTTGCTCCAACTGATCGCAGTCCGCTTCGATGGTCGTCATCTCACCGGCCGCGACCTCGACGTTCAGACGCGTCTCAAGCGAGGCAATGCGTCGCACCAACTGGCCCACTTCAACGCGCGCATAACGCGGCGGAGGCAGGCGTGCGAGACGCGCGTAAGCCTGCATGAATCGACTGAGTGATTCCGAGCGCGCGCCGATGATCGAGAGCCCGCGTTGCATATCTTCGCTCCAGTCCGCAGGTCGCGGCTCTCGCACGAGCAGGCTTTCCAGACTACCAGCGATAGACTTGATCGGCGTGAGCGAATTGTTCAACTCGTGGCCGAGCACGCGCACGAGCCTGCGCCATGCGTCCAACTCTTCCTCGCGTAGCTCGCGCGTGAGATCGGAGATGACGAGGAGTTGATGTGGCAACCCTTGTGCGCGAAAGATAGTGCGACGCAAACCCCAGCGACCGGACGCGCCGGGGAAACTTCTCTGCAGCGTGAGCGATTCTTCGCCGACACCCGCATCGAGACAATCCGCGAGTCCAAGTTCCGATGCGCCGCGACCGATCAAACGCTCGGCCGGTTGATCGAGAAGACGCTCGCCCGCGCGATTGATCAAACGCAGGCGACTCTCTGCGTCGAAGGCGAAGATGGACACGTCGATCTCTGCCATGACGGTGCGCGCCAGCGCGGTCGCTTCCATCGCACCGAGTCGCTGCTCGCGCAAAGTCTCGCCGAGCGCGTTGACTTCGATCATCACTTCGCCGAGTGCGTCTTCGTGTGAAGAGCCGCGCGCGCGGATCGAGTAGTCGCCTTCGCGCAAAGCGGCGAGCAGATTTGAGAGGGTCTGAAGACTTCTGACGACGCGACCGCGCAGTGCGCCCGCCGCGCCGAACAGGAAGCCGAGAATGAAAACGGTGAGCGTCCACTGAACGCGCGGGGCATAGTCGCCCGTCCAGAGAATTATAAGTGAGACGGCGGAGCCGGGCAGGCCCGCGAGCAACGCCGTCCAGAAGACGCGCTGTTCGAAGTTGAGCTTCGATCTTTTTTTGCGCTGCTGCTGGCCGCGCGATTCATAACCCATGACGTTGGAGTCGCCTGTAGAGCGCGCTGCGGCTGAGCCCCAACGCCTCCGCAGCGAGCGCCACGTTACCGTCGAAGCGCGCGAGGGTCTTCTTGATCAGGAAATACTCTACCTCATCGAGGCTCATCTCTTCGAGCGCGCGCTCGCCGCCCGTACTCTCTGCGACGAGACCCAGATCGGTGGCTTCGACCATGTCGCCCCGCGTCATCAGCACCGCGCGCTCAATCGCATGATCCAACTCGCGCACGTTGCCGGGAAACTCATATGCAGTGAGGGCCCGCGTCGCGCCTTCCGAGAAGCCCGCGACCTGTTTGCGATAGCGTCGCGCGTGCTGCGCGAGAAAGTGGCGGGCCAGCGCATCGATGTCTTCCTTGCGCTCGCGCAAAGGCGGCAAGCGTATCTCGACAGTGTTGAGTCGGAAAAGTAAATCCTGACGGAAGCGACTCGCGCTGGCCTCTTCGCGCAGGTCTGCGTTCGTCGCAGAGATGATCCGCACGTCGACTCTGCGCGTGCTGGACGAACCGACGCGCTCGAACTCGCCTGTCTCGACGACGCGCAAGAGCTTCGACTGTTGCGCGAGCGGCACATTCGCGATCTCGTCTAGGAAGAGCGTGCCGCCGTCCGCCAGCTCGAAGCGGCCGACGCGATCTGTCTTTGCATCGGTGAACGCGCCGCGAACGTGCCCGAACAGTTCGCTTTCAAACGTGCCTTCGGAGAGCGCGCCCGCATTGACCGTGACCATCGGCTTCGACGCGCGCGCGGACTTCGCGTGAATCGTGCGTGCGAGCACTTCCTTGCCCGTCCCGTTCTCACCCGTGACGAGCACGTTCGCATCGGAAGGGGCCACTGTCTCGACGATTCGCAAGACGGGTTGCATCGCAGGTGAGATGGCGATGAGCGTCGGCGGCTGCGCGCCGTCGCGAAGTATGCGGTTCTCCGCTTCGAGTCGCTTCCCTTCTCTGAGCGCGCGGCTCAGCTCGATCTGCGTGCGCAGCACGGTCAAGAGTCGCGCGTTCTCCCAAGGCTTCTGCACGAAGTCGCGCGCGCCGCGTCGCATCGCCTCGACCGCCACTTCCACCGTTCCCCATGCCGTCATTACGACGACCGGCAGCGTCGCATCAAACTGCCCGACGCGTGTCAGCAGATCGAGGCCCTCACGGCCGGACGTGGTATCGCGCGTGTAGTTGAGATCGATGAGGAGTAGATCGAACTCTTTCGACTTGAGCGCGGCTACGACGCCTGTGGGCGATGCGACCGACTCGATCTCGAAGCCCTCGCGCTTGAGCAGCAGCCGCAAGGCTTCGAGAACATCGGGCTGATCGTCGGCGATCAGGATGCGCCGCGCTTTTGTCTCGGAAGTCTTCATCAGGAATCGTATGTCTTTCGCACGTGCGACAGTTGCGCACATCATCGCCGCATGATCGTCGCTGTTGCAACAAAGTAATTACAGCCTATTCGTACCTGAGTGCAATCATCGGATCGACACGCGTTGCGCGCCGCGCAGGCAGCAGGCACGAGAGGAGCGCGACCAACGAGAGCACGATGGCGACGCCGCCGTAAGTGATCGGATCGGAGGCTTTGACGCCGAAGAGCAGATCGGACATCGCGCGCGTGACGAGGAACGAGCCGACGAGTCCGATGCCGACGCCGACGAGCGTGAGCTTCATGCCATGCCCGACGATCATGCGCAGCACGTCCTTGCGCTCTGCGCCGAGAGCCATACGAATGCCGATCTCGTGCGTGCGCTGCACGACCGAGTAAGCCATCACGCCGTAAATGCCGAGCGCGGCGAGCAGCAGGGCCACCGCCGCGAAGAGTCCGAGCATCCACGTCGCGAACTTCTGCGACGTGATCGTCTGCGCCACGATCTCGTCCATCGTCTGAATGGCGGAGACGGGTTGATCGGGATCGATCTCATGCACGGCGTTGCGGATCGAGTTCGTCAGCGTCGTCGTATCGGAAGCCGAACGTATGGCGAGCGACGCGCTTCGCGGGATGGTCACGGGCTGGCCCTTCGCCATCGGCGAGTCAACCGGGATCGGGAGTTGAAAGTAAGGTCTATAAAGCTCGACGCGCGCCGTCTCGCTGGGCCCGTAGTGGCGCACGTGTTTGACGACGCCGACGATCTCCATCCACGGTGCGGTCTGCGCCGGAGGCGTGTTCACGCCGCCGCCGAGATGTATGCGTTTTCCAAGCGGCGACTCGCTGGGGAAGAAACGCGCCGCCATCATGTCGTCGATAATGGCGACACGCGGCTGGCCCTCTCGATCCTGTTCGTTGAAGTAGCGACCCGCGACGAGCGGAATGTCCATCGTGCGAAAGTATTCAGGACTCACGGCGAGATTGACGGCGACCGTCACATCTTTAACATCTTTCACCTCGTGCCCTTCGACCGTCACGCCCGATTCGATCCCGCCGTTCATCGGGAGGCCCACGGTCACGCCCGCCGACTCGACGCCCGGCAACGTCCCGACGCGCTGCAAGAGCGCGTGGTAGAAGTTCTCGATCTGCCCGTTCTCTTTGTAGCGCGCCTCAGGAAGTGCGACGAGCATCGTGAGCACGCGCGCGGGATCGAAGCCGAGATCGGCTTGACGCAGATTCATGAAGCTCTTGACGAGCAGCCCCGCGCCGACGAGCAAAAGTAGCGAGAGGGCCACCTCTGCGACGACGAGGAAGCTGCGCACTCGTTGTCGCGCGCCGCCCTCGCTTCCGCCGCGCCCACCCTCTTTCAGCGACTCGTTTAGATTCGACTTCGATATCTGGATCGCCGGCGCGAGACCGAAGACGAGTCCCGTGACGACCGACGCGACGAGCGTGAAGACGAGCACGCGCGCGTCGAGCCGAACGTTGGCGAGCAGAAGATTCGGCACGCTGTCTGAGACTGCGGCGACGAGCGCGTCAACGCCCCACATCGCGAGCAACAGTCCGAGACCGCCGCCCAAGAGCGAGAGCAGCAGGCTCTCCGTCAACAGTTGCCGGATGATGCGCCCGCGTCCTGCGCCGAGCGCGGTGCGGATCGCGATCTCGCGACCGCGCGAGGCTGCGCGCGCGAGCAAGAGGTTCGCGACGTTGGCGCACGCGATCAAAAGCACGAAGGCCACCGCCGCCATCAAAACGATCAACGACGGGCGAATGCTCTGCGTCGCGAAGTTCTGAAGCGTGTCGAGCGTGAAGGCGGTTCCCGTGTTTGTCTTCGGATAATCTTGCGAGAGTCGATCAGTGATCGACTTCATGTCGGCGCGCGCCTGTTGGACCGTCACGCCTTGTTTGAGAAGTCCGACGAGATAGATGCCCGGATGGCTGCCGCGATCCGTCATGCGGTCGGCGTGAAGACCGAGCGGCGCGTAGATATCGACGGGGGCCTGCCACTCGAAAGTCTGCGGGAGAATTCCGACGACCGTGTAGCCGTCGTTGTTGAGCGTGAGAGTCTTGCCGATGATCATCGGATCGCCGCCGAAACGTCTTTGCCAGAGACCGTGACTGAGGATGACGGTCTTATCGCCGCCCGTGCGATCCTCTTCCGCAGTGAAGTTGCGGCCCTGTGCGGGCTCGACGCCGAGCACGGGGAAGAAGCCTTGTGAGACTTCGCGCACAGTCAATCGTTCAGGCTCGCCCGCGCCTGTTAAGACGAAGCCGTTGGAGCGAAACGCGGCCAACTCGTCGAACGAATGATTCTGCGCACGCCAGTCTTGAAAGTTCGGGTAGGAGACCGACATGTTCGGCACTTGCTGGCTCCACTCTGAGAGGAACACGAGCCTCTGCGCGGTCTTGAAAGGAAGAGGGCGCAGCAGTATGCCGTTGACGACCGAGAAGATGGCCGAGTTGGCCCCGATGCCCAGAGCGAGCGCGAGTATGGTCACGAGCGCGAAGCCCGGACTCTTCACGAGCATCCTCACGCCAAATCGCACGTCTTGCCATAGCTTTCCCATCACAACACCTCCACCAATCGAGCAGTGTGCTTGCGACGGGTCATCGCGTCCTTCGGACGTGTGGGCCTGCGCGTCTCGCGAAGACAATGACCCTGATTAAAAAAGTCTCGGAGTCAGGAATCTACAGTCTGGAGTTAACCATCAGGTTATTCGACTCTCGACTCTCGACTCCTGACTCTAGACTCCTGACTATCATTCGTATCTGAGCGCGACGAGCGGATCAACACGCGTCGCGCGGCGCGCGGGCACGAGGCACGCAAAGAGCGCGACCGAGGCGAGCAGGAGCGAGATGACGCTATATATCACCGGATCGGTCAGGCTCACCTGATAGAGCAGTTGCGACGTGAGACGCGTCGCGAGCAGCGAGCGGAGTAACACGGCGTTGACGACCGAGAAGACAACCGTGTTCGCGCCGATGCCGAGCGCAAGCGACACGACGGCCACCAGCGTGAAGCCCAGACTACGCCACAGCACGCGCAATCCGTAACGCATATCTTGAAGGAGCAGGCCCATCAGAAAAACCTCTACATCATCCCGGTGTGCGGCACGGCGCGCGCTTCAGTGGAAGCGAGATGTTCGTCGTCTTCCTTGAAGCTGACCGTCTCTTCCTTCACGACGCGGCCGTCGAAGAGATGTATGGCGCGATCTGCGAAAGCTGCGTAGCGCGGATCGTGCGTGACCATGCAGATGGTCGCGCCGTTCTGGTGCAGGTCGCGCAGTAAATCCATCACCGCCTCGCCGTTCTTCGAGTCGAGGTTGCCGGTCGGCTCGTCGGCGAGCAGGATTAGAGGCTGGCCCGCGACCGCGCGCGCGACCGCGACACGCTGCTGCTGACCGCCGGAGAGCTGAGAGGGAAGATGCTTCGCGCGATGGCTCATGCCGACTTTTTCGAGCGCGTCCATCACACGCTCCTTTCGTTCCGCGCCAGAGATGCCTCGATAAGTCAGTGGCAACTCGACGTTCTCATAGACGTTGAGATCGCCGATCAAGTTGAAGCTCTGGAAGATGAAGCCGACTTCGCGATTGCGTATGCGCGCGCGCTCCGACGCCGAGAGATCGGAGACGGGACGACCGTTCAACCAGTATTTGCCTTCGGACGGCGAGTCGAGCAAGCCGAGGATGGAAAGCAATGTGGACTTGCCGCAGCCGGAAGGGCCAGTGATCGAAACGTACTCGCCCTGTCCGATGTCGAGATGCGTGCCTGAGAGCGCGTGTGTCTCCACCTCGTCGGTGTAAAAGACCTTCTTCACGTCCTGCAAGCGGATGAGTGGGGTTGTGCTCATTAGTTTCTCCTCAAGCAATTAGCAATCAGCAATGATCAGTCAGCAGTCAGAAAACTATTCGGGCCGTCTTTGCTGATTGCTGAATGCTCATGTCAATTCAAACGAATCTTGTCGTAGTTGTCCCAAGCCAATGTGTCGGAGAGGATGACGGTATCGCCCTCCTTCAACCCGTCAACGATCTCGATGCTGCTAACAGAGCTTCGACCGAGCTTGACCGTGACGCGCTCTGCGGTCTTGCCGTCCGCGCCGATCTTGAACATCTTGACGGTCTGATTCGCCTGCCCGAACGCGGGGCGACCGACGTAGAGCACGTTGTCGAGTCGTTCGAGATCGATTGTCCCGTCAACGCTCAAATCGGGCCGCGCGCTCTGCGGCAGCGCGCCGTCGAGCGCAACGTCAACCGTGACCGTGCCGTTCTGCGCGGCCGGATCGATGCGCGAGACGTGTCCGGGAACGACGCCGTTGCGCGTGTCGATCGATGCAGGCTGGCCGATGCCGATGCCCGTCATCTGTGTCTCGGCGACGTGAAGCTCAGCCTTCAAGTTCTGCGGCTCGACGACGCGCGCGAGTTCAGTGCCCGGCATCACCTGCTGGCCTTCCTTCACCTGCATATCGCGCAGCACGCCGCTCGTACCGGCCACGACGCGCAGCGTGGCGACCTGACTATGCTTGAGTTCGAGCAGAGCTTTCGATTGAGAGATGCGCGCGGCTTGCGCTGCGAGCTGCGCCTGCGCCGTATTCTTTGTGCCTTCGAGTCGCTTCTGCTCGATGGCGTAGCGATTGGCGAGTTCGTCGGCGCGGGATTTCGAGAGCTTCAAATTGAGCGCGGGGATCAGGCCTTCTTTGGCTAGTTGCGCGTCGGTGTCGGCTTGCAGCTTCGCCTGCTCATACTCGGCGTGGACGTTGGCCGTCAAAGCCTGTTGACTCAAACGGTCGCTCTCCAACTTCGCGCGGATGTTGTTCAACTCCGCTTCGGCTGATCGCATCTGGTATTCGATATCAACCGTTGACTGTTGCAACTCAGGATTTGAAAGTTCGATGAGGACAGTTCCCGCCGACACTTCCGTGCCCGGTTGCACGAGCACGCGCTCGACGAGACCTTGCTGGGCCGCCGCGATGACGCGAATATTTTCGGGGACGAGCGTGCCCGTGCCGTGCACCTGCCGGATCAGTTGGCCGCGCTGCACCGTGCCTTTGTAGATCGTTCCGGCATCGACGGACATCGCCGCAGGCTTCATGCGCGAAAGCCCGAACGTGATGAGCGCGAGCACGGCGACGCCGACGAACGCAAGGATCGCCAGCCGAATCTTCTTCCTCTTCTTCGACCTCGAACTGCGAGGCACATCCATCGATGACACTTCAAAGCGCCTTTCTTCCAAACGCGTGCGATCATTTTCCGAAGGAGTGCGAACCTCGTGCCGCGTGGCCTCCCGCAAGTTCGTTTGCGTATTCTCCATCTCTGCTCCGCACAAGTCTCACACGCGCGATCAACTTTTTCGATTCCGGGAAAGTCTCAAGCGTGACAGCCTGCCTTCTATCTGCGTCAACGCTCACGCGGTCGCGCTCCTCGCCGTGTCGCTCGATACCCAACCATTAATCAGCTCGACGACGCGGCTGCCGTAAGCAGCGTTCTGCTCGGAGTGCGTGACCTGTATGATCGTCGTGCCCTCTTCGTTCAGACGCTTGAACAGTTCCATGATCTCGCGCCCCTGCGCGGAGTGGAGATTGCCGTCGGCTCGTCGGCAAGCAGCAGTTTTGGATTGGCGATGACGGCGCGCGCGGCGGCGACGAGTTGTTGTTGACCACCTGAGAGCTGGCTCGGATATAAATCTTTCTTGCCGACAATCTGAAAACGGTCGAGCACGTCGCCGACCATGCTCTGTCGATCGCCCCGCTTGATCTCTTTGTAAGAGAGCGGAATGTCGAGGTTCTCGTAAACAGTCAGGTTGTCGAGCAGGTGATAACTCTGGAAGACGAAGCCGATGTGATTCTTATTCAACTCGATCCGTTTCTTGCGGTCGAGCTTTTGCACTGGCTGGCCCCAGAAGTTGTACTCGCCCGTCCATCCCGAGTCGAACATTCCGAGTATGCCGAGCAGCGTGGACTTGCCCGCGCCCGAGGGCCCCATGATCGAAACGAACTCGCCCTCGCGTATGTCGAGGTTGACCTGTCGGAGCACGAACGTTTTCGTTACGCCTTGCTCGAAATATTTTTCGACGTTGCGAAGTTGGATCATCTTTCAGATCGGCGGACGCAAAGGACGCGCCTCGCCACGCTTTCATGTGTGCAGACACGCACGCCGAAGGTCGCGCGCGATCTAAAAGGTGGGCGACTCTTCCCTTTGGAATCCGCGTGCCACTTTCGCAAATATCAGAAATAGACTGAAAAAGCCCGATATTCGGGCTTTTGCGGGCCAGACGATCTATTTGCTTCGCGATCTCGGGAAGTGAGTTTTCCGCAAGTGGGATGGAATTAGTATGGCCCGTGTTGGCCGGCGTGGCTTGTACGTTCGTGCCTCTTCGAGTGGCCTTCGCTCATCAAGTCTCTCTCGCTACTCGGTCTCGGTGCGACGTTTACCCTCGTCGTCCTTGATGAAGATGGTCTTGACGTTGACGAACTCACGTATGCCGAACGCGCTCAGCTCGCGCCCGTAGCCGGAGTGTTTGACGCCGCCGAAGGGCAGGCGCGGATCGCTCGCCACCATCGCATTGATGAAGACCGAGCCCGACTCGATCTCGTTTGTGAACCGCTCGCGCTCTGCCGTGTCATTTGTCCACGCGCTCGCGCCGAGACCGAACGGCGTGTCATTCGCGATGCGAATCGCCTCGTCGATTGACGCCACGCGAAAGAGGAGCGCAACGGGCCCGAAGAATTCTTCCACGTAGCCGGGCGAGCTTTCGGGAATGTCTTCAAGCACGGTCGGCGCGAAGTAGAAGCCGCGCGCGGGAAGTTTCGCAGGGCTGCGGAACTCGCGCGCACCCGCTTCGACCGTCTGCCGAACTTGGCCTTCGAGGTCTCTGACGATCTGCGCGGTTGCGAGTGGCCCGATCTCCGTCGCTTCTTCCAGTGGATCGCCCACGCGAAGTTGTGCCATTCCCTCTTTCATTCGTCGCGCAAACTCATCGTAGATATTTTCGTGGACGATGAAACGCTTCGCCGCGACGCACGACTGGCCGTTATTGATCGTGCGCGCTTTGACGGCGGTCTTCACCGCCTCAAAGAGGTTCGCGCTCGGCATGACGATGAAAGGATCGCTGCCGCCAAGCTCAAGCACGATCTTCTTGATCAATTTCCCGGCCATCGCGGCCACACTTGCGCCCGCAGGCTCGCTCCCCGTCAGCGTCGCCGCCGCGATGCGCTCGTCTTCGAGCACGCGAGCGACCTGCTTCGAGTCGATCAGCAAAGTTTGAAACTCTCCACGCTCGAATCCCGCGCGGCGAAACAGGTCTTCAATAGCCAGCGCACACTGCGGCACGTTCGAAGCGTGCTTGAGAACGCCGACGTTGCCCGCCGCAAGAGCGGGCGCGGCGAAACGTATGACCTGCCAGAAAGGAAAATTCCACGGCATCACCGCAAGCACGACGCCGATAGGTTGATAGCGCACGAAGCTCTGCGACGCGCCGGTCTCTACCTTCTCATCCGCTAAAAACTTCTCCGCGTTCTCCGCGTAGAATCGACAGACCCACGCACACTTCACCACCTCGTCGCGCGCCGAGCGCACGGGCTTGCCCATCTCCATCGTCATCAGTCGCGCAAACTCATTCTTCTCTGATTCGAGTATCTCCGCCGCGCGCACGAGCTTCGACGCGCGCTGCGCGAACGACGTGCGACGGTGCGCGCGAAATGCTTCAACAGCCCGCGCCAGCTTTTCGTCGATCTCTTTTTCAGTGAGCGGCGCAAACTCATTCAAAGTTTCGCCCGTCGCCGGATTAATCGTCGCAATCGCCATGATTAGTCACCAGTTTCACTTTCGATTCAGAAAATCAGGGTTCGCATTCACGGAAGCAGCACGATCTTTCCAAACGCGCCCGCCTCCAAAACTTCACGGTGCGCCTGCGCGGCTTCAGCGAGCGGCAACTCTTTGCCGACGACGGGCCGGAGCGTTCCCGCTTCGAGACCCGCGATGAGCGCGGCGTGGATCGAGATGCGCTCTTCAGTCGAAATGTTGAACGCGGTCATGCCGTGGATGCTCGCGTCGCGCCCCATCGCCTGTCGCGCATCGATCTCGACACGACCGCGATTGCCGACCACCACAACGCGACCGAAGCGCGCGAGCACGCCGAGGTCGCGGTCGAGATTGACGTTCGCAAGCATCTCGATGATCACGTCAACGCCTCGTCCTTCCGTTATCGTCATCAACTCTCGAAGGTAGCCGTCCGCGTGATGATCTAAAACGTGATGCGCGCCTTCGCGAGCGACCAACTTGCGGCCCTCTTCCGTGCCGCCCGTGCCGATGACGTTCATTCCGGCGGCGCGCGCGAGTTGCACCGAAGCGATCCCGACGCCGCCGCTCGCGCCGTGGACGAGTACAGTCTCGCCCGCTCGCGCGCCGGCGCGACCGTAGAGCGCGCGGTGTGCCGTCACGTAAGGGACGCCGAGCGCAGCGCCCTGCGCGAAGGTGGCCCTTTCAGGAAGCGCGTGGACGTGCGTCGCATCGCACAGCGCGAGCTCCGCGTATGCGCCTGTCAGGCTCGCGTCGATGTAAACACGCTCGCCACGCTTGAAGCGACGCACGTCTTCACCCACGGCTTCGACCGTGCCCGCCGCATCCGAGCCGGGCGTGTAGGGCAATGCGGGTTGGCGCGCATACGAGCCGGAGCGGATGTAGGTATCAACCGGATTAACACCGGCGGCTTGCACGCGCACGACGACTTGCATCGCGTGAAGTTGCGGATCGGGCGCGTCTTCGAGCCGCATCACTTCTGCATCGCCAAACTCGTGGACTCGGATCGCTTTCATCTCGTAATGGCCCTCTGCGGAAAACTCTCGCGTCGCCTTCGTCAAATTGTCGAACGGGTGAGAAGTATATTAACTTGCTCGCGCCGGTTCACAAAAGATGGAACGCTTCAACACCCCACACGTCATGCTGCTGCTCGCCGCCGCCTTCGTCGCCGGTGTGATCAACTCGATTGCTGGCGGCGGCACGCTGCTGACGTTTCCCGCGCTGATTGCGCTCGGTCTCGATCCGAAGGTGGCGAACGCGACGAGCACGGTCGCACTGTGGCCCGCGCTCCTCGGCGGTCTCTTCGGCTATCGACGCGAGATGGAAGGCACGCGCGATCTGCTCTGGCGACTTGGCCTCGCGAGCATCGTGGGCGGCGGCATCGGCGCGTGGCTATTGATTCGCACGCCCTCGCAGACCTTCGCGCACCTCGTCCCTTTTTTAATTCTCTTCGCGACCGTGCTCTTCATGTTGCAGGAGCCGATCAATCGCTGGGTGCGTGTGGGCGAGTTGAAGCCGGACGAGACAAGGCGAAAACGCTGGTGGGCCGGTGCGATCTTTTTTCAGTTCTGCTCGGCGATCTACGGCGGCTACTTCGGCGCGGGCAATGGCATCCTGATGCTCGCGGCGATGGGCCTGCTCGGACTTAACGACATACATCGCGCGAACGGGTTGAAGAATTTTCTGGGGCTCGCATTGAACTTCGTCGCCATCGTCGCGTTCGCGTATGCGGGATTGGTGGATTGGAGTATCGCGCTGTTGATGATGATCGGGGCTGTCGCGGGCGGTTACTTCGGTGCGACAGCAGCGCGCAAAGTGGGAAGGGCCATCGTGCGTCGCGCCGTCGTCGTGATCGGCTTGGTGATTGGCTGCGTCATGCTGTGGCGCACGTTCGCAAGGTAATGACGACGGATTTTGACGCGGGCGTGTTGCTCTTATCGGCGACGTGGCCGACGGGCACGAGCACGTTCGCTTCCGGGAAGTAGGTCGCGGCGCAGCGTCGCGGGATCGGATAGGGCACGACGCGGAAGGCGCGCGCGATCCTCTCCTCGCCCTCGAAGTGACTGATGATATCGACCAACTCATTCTCCCTTAAACCCGCTTCCTTCACGTCGTCCGCGTTCAGAAACACGATGCGACGCTCGCCGTGGATGCCGCGATAGCGATCGTCGTTCGAGTAGATCGTCGTGTTGAATTGATCGTGACTGCGGATCGTCATCATCAAAAATTGTCCGGCCTCTAATGAACTCTTCGGCAGTGGATGAACGGTGAACTCGGCTTTGCCGGAAGCCGTGTGAAACTTGCGCTCGCGCGCGCCGTTCGGCAGGTAGAAACCGCCGGGCTCGCGCACGCGCCGGTTGTAGTCGTCGAAGCCGGGCAGCACACGCTCTACGGAATCGCGTATGAGATCGTAATCGCCCGCGAGTGAATCCCATGCGACTGTCGAACGCTCGCCGAGCGTGGCGCGCGCGAGTCGCGTGACGATTGCCACTTCGCTTAGGAGTTGATCGGATGCTGGGTCGAGGTGGCCGCGCGAAGCCTGCACGACGCCCATCGAGTTCTCGCACGAGACGAACTGCTCGCCCGAAGCCTGCACGTCGCGCTCTGTGCGACCGAGGCACGGCAGAATTAGGGCCTGCTCGCCGGTGACGAGATGTGCGCGGTTGAGCTTCGTCGAGACGTGCACGGTGAGTCGCGTGCGACGCAGAGCTTCGGCGGTGAACTCTGTGTCCGGCGTGGCGGAGAGAAAATTTCCGCCGAGCGCGAAGAAGGCCTTCCCTTGCCCGTCGTGCATCGCGCGGATCGCCTTCACGGTGTCGAAGCCATGCTCGCGCGGCGGCTCGAATGAGAATTCGCGCGCGAGTGCGTCCAAGAAAACTTTTGTCGGCTGTTCCCAGATGCCCATCGTGCGGTCGCCCTGCACGTTCGAGTGGCCCCGCACGGGGCACGCGCCCGCGCCGGGCTTGCCGATCTGCCCACGCAGCAAAAGCAGGTTGACGATCTCTTGAATGTTCGCCACCGCGTTCTTGTGCTGCGTGAGCCCCATCGCCCAACAGAAGATCGTGCGCCCGGACTCGGCGAAGATGCGCGCCGCCTTCGCGATCTGCTCGCGCGCGATGCCGCTCTCTTCCGTAATCTCATCCCAACTCGTTTCGTGAATCGACGCTGCGTACAGGTCGAAGCCGTTCGTGAACTCGCGCATGAACTCTCGATCTAAAACTTCGCCGGGCCGTCGCGCCTCCGCTTCGAGCAACTCCTTAGCGATGCCTTTGAGCAGGGCCACGTCGCCGTTGATGCGAACTTGAAGGAAGAGATCGGCGAGTTGCGTCCCGCGTCCCAACAGACCGAAGACCTCTTGCGGGTGCTTGAATCGACGCAGGCCCGTTTCGGGGAGCGGGTTGATGTGGACGATACGGCATCCGCGACGCTTTGCCTCCTGCAAGGTCGTGAGCATACGCGGATGGTTTGTCCCCGGATTCTGACCGACGACGAAGATGGCCGTGGCTAATGCGAAATCGTCGAGCGTCACCGTGCCCTTGCCGACGCCGATGGTCGGCGTGAGGGCAGAGCCGGAAGACTCGTGGCACATATTCGAGCAGTCGGGCAAGTTGTTCGTGCCGAACTGACGCACGAAGAGTTGATAGAGAAACGCAGCCTCGTTCGACGTGCGGCCCGAAGTGTAAAAGATGGCCTCGTCGGGCGATGCGAGCGCATTAAGCTCGTCAGCGATCAACTTGAAAGCCTCATCCCAACTGATGTTCACGTAGTTGTCGCTGCCGCGACGCAAGAGCATCGGATGAGTGAGTCGGCCCTGTTGGTTGAGCCACACGTCGGACTGCTCCGACAACTTCGTGACTCCCCATTCGCGGAAGAATTCCGGCGTGGCGCGTTTCGTGGTCGCTTCGTCGGCGACGTGCTTCGCGCCGTTCTCACAAAATTCCGCGACGTGTCGCTCGCCGTCGGGTTCGGGCCACGCACAACCGGGACAGTCGAACCCATCCTTCTGATTGAGACGCAGCAGAGTCTTGAGGCTGCGGCCGACGCCCATCTCGCGCAAAGAGAACTTGAACGTCTCGTAGATCGCCGGCAGGCCCGCCGCGACTTCCGAAGGTCGCATGATCTCTCCGTCATTTGATTCCAAAGGAGACTCCGCGTGACGCGACGCGCGTAGATCGAACGCAGAGTCCGACACCTCTCGCGCGCGCACACTCGATGCGTCGTTCGACGTTCGCGGGCCACCTTGTCCAACGTCGCTGCCGGCGGAGCTTGGTTCGTCAGCGCGGTAATGGCTCGCGTTTGCCGCGCTCGACTTCTCGTCGCTCGTGTGCGAAACGTCATGATGATCGGCGGGCTCTTCCATCTGCGCTATCTCTTCACCTGCGTTAAAGAATTTTCAGGATGATACTACTGCATCGTTTGCGGCGGAAAAAGTTCGAGCCCGCGCGCGAGTGTCGCGGCGAGCTTTTCGAGGAACGCGTCGCGGCTGACGAGTTTCGCGCCGAGTCTCTCCATGTGCGGAGTCAACACCTGTATGTCGAGCCAGTCGAGCCCGCGCGCGTGAAGTTGATCGAAGAGGAAAAGTAGCGCGAGCTTCGAGGCGTTCCGTCGCAGATAGAACATACTCTCGCCCGCGAACACGCCGCCCGCGTCCACGCCGTAGAGCCCGCCGACCAACTGGTGGCCCTCCCACGCTTCGACGCTGTGCGCGCGACCGAGACGATGCATCTCGCAGTAGGCATCGAACACGTCTCGCGTGATCCAAGTGCCTTCACCTTCGGGGCGCGGGACGAGCGCGCAATGCTGAACGACGCGTGGGAAGGCCGCATCAATCGTGAAGCGATAGGGCGACTGTCGTCGTGCTTGCGCGAGACGGCGCGGGACGTGCAGGTCGTCCCATTCGAGCAGAGCGCGCTCGCGCGGACTGAACCACGGTAGCGGACAATTTTCGATGGGCCAGGGAAAGATGCCGAGGCGATATGCGTTGATGAGGTTCGCCGGTTGAAGATTGCCGCCGAGCGCGATGATGTCGCCGTAGTTCGCTGCGCGCGGATCGGGGAAGCTCATGCGTGCGTCCGTGCGCTTAAAGAACGTCGCGGGCTGCTGATCTCTCTCGGCGTAGAGCATCACTCAGATGAAGTTGGATAACGGAGCGCGATGTCGTCGTCTTTCAACTCGACCAAAACTTCCCCGCCCTGTTCAAGCGACTGGCCGAAGAGTAGTTCTTCGGCGAGCGGCTCCCTGATCTTCTGCTGAATGAGGCGCGACATCGGACGCGCGCCCATTGCGCGGTCGTAGCCGTGGCGTGCGAGCCACGCGCGGGCCGGTTCGGTCAAACTCACCGTGACGTTTTTCTCTACAAGCTGCGCGTTGATCTCTTTGATCAGCTTATCGACGACGCGTTCGATTGACTCGAAGTTGAGCGCGTCGAAAGCGATCCACGCGTCGAGGCGATTGCGAAACTCAGGGCTGAAAGTTCTTTCAATCGCGCCGCGTCCCTTGCCGCGTCCCGTCTCGTTCGTGTGAAAGCCCATGCCGCCCGCCGAGAGTTCGTGCGCGCCCGCGTTGGTCGTCATGATCAAAACGACGTTGCGGAAGTCCGCCTTCTTGCCGTTGTTATCGGTGAGCGTGGCGTGATCCATCACTTGCAGGAGAATGTTGAAGAGATTCGGGTGGGCCTTCTCGATCTCGTCGAGGACGAGCACGGCGTAAGGCGTCTTATTGATCGAGTCGGTCAAGAGGCCACCCTGATCGAAGCCGACGTAACCGGGCGGCGCGCCGATGAGACGCGAGACGGTATGCGACTCGGCATACTCGCTCATGTCGAAGCGGAGGAACTCGACGCCCATCGCCGCCGCGAGTTGCTTCGCAAGTTCCGTCTTGCCGACGCCGGTAGGGCCGGAGAAGAGGAACGAGCCCGTCGGCTTCTCCTGATTGCCGAGACCCGCACGCGAGAGTTTGATCGCGCGGACGATCTGTTCAATCGCCGCGTCCTGCCCGAAGATGACGGACTTCAACTCGCGTTCGAGATCGCGCAAGCGATCACGCTCCGATCCACCGACGGTCTTCGGCGGAATCTTCGCCATGCGCGAGATGACAATCTCGATCTCGTGCGCGCCGAGCACGTCGGGCCTTTCACTTTGAGGGAGCAGCTTCATCGCCGCGCCTGCTTCATCGATCACGTCGATGGCCTTGTCTGGGAGGAAGCGGTCGTGCAGGTACTTCGCGGCGAGTTCGGCGGCGAGTTGCAAGGCTTCGGGAGAGTAGCGAACACCGTGATGTTCTTCATAGTGGCCCTTCAAGCCGTTGAGAATCTCGACTGTCTCGGCGACCGAAGTTTCGCCGATCTCGATTCGCTGGAAGCGTCGCGCGAGTGCGCGGTCGCGCTCGAAAGAGGCTTTGTATTCGGGATAAGTAGTTGAGCCGATGCAGCGCAATTCGCCGGAAGCGAGCGCGGGCTTGAGTATGTTTGACGCATCCATCGAGCCGCCGGAGACCGCGCCCGCGCCGACGATGGTATGAATCTCGTCAATGAAAAGAATCGCGTGCGGAATTTTTTTGAGCGCGCTGATGATCGACTTGAAACGCTGCTCGAACTCTCCGCGATACTTCGTCCCCGCCAAGACAGAGCCCATGTCGAGCGCGAAAACTTTCGCTTCCTTCAAGACTTCGGGCACTTCGCCGCGTTGAATCTTGAGCGCGAGTCCTTCGGCAATGGCCGTCTTGCCGACGCCCGGCTCGCCGACGTAGATCGGATTATTTTTCCGACGGCGACAAAGAATCTGGATCGTCCGCAGGACTTCCGCCGTGCGACCGATCAAAGGATCGATGTGGCCCTCGCCCGCGCGCTCGACGAGGTTGATGGTGTAAGCCGCGAGCGGATCGCGCGTCGCTTCTATCGGGCCGGTCGCGCTTTCGTCGTCCTCTTCGCCCCAGCCTTCCGTGTTCGGCTCTGCCTGTTCAGTGAGCTTCGAGATGCCGTGCGCCATGTAGCGCAGCACGTCGAGGCGGCGCACGCCTTGCGCCTTGAGCAGATAAACGGCGTAAGACTTCTCCGCCTGATAGAGCGCGGCGAGGACGTTGCCGCCATCAACGTCGCGCTGCCCGCTACCCTCCGCCTGCAAGAGCGCGTACTGAACGACGCGTGCGAACATGATCGTCTGCTGCGGCTCATCCGCGACCTGCGAAACGTTGCGCTGCTCCATGTGCTCGGCGAGAAATTTTTCAAGCTCGCGGCGCAAGCTGTCGAGGTCGCCGCCGCAGTTGACTATCACCTCGCCCGCCTTCTTGTCCGAGAGCAGCGCGAGCAGCAAATGTTCCAACGTCACAAACTCATGCCGCAGCCGCGCAGCCTCATCGATAGCCGCACTGAGAGTCGCTTGTAGTTCTTTAGTAATCATCAACTATCGCTCTTGATCTTCATTTCCCAACGTATATCGTGGCAAGCCGCAGTGTAAGCAACTTTCGACAAAGGCATTGGCGCGCCACCATTTCATGTGAAAAAATTTATGACATCGCGGACATCGCCAAAACAAAAGATAGTAACCAGACGCGACCCACAGGCTCCCCCAAATTAGGAAATAGACTAAACCGGCTTCGATATTCTCCGGCAAAACCTTTTTGAGCAGCGACCCGAAGATCAATCCGACTGGGACGTATGCGGCGAAAACGATCCAGAAGATTCGTTTCCTCCGTCGATATTCTTGCCAAGCCTCATCATAATTCTCTTTCATGCTTCATTCTCGTCCGCCTCGACCGTGCAGAGCAGCGGGAACTCGCTCGCCTGCGCGAGACTCGAAGCCTGCCCGGCTTTCATCTCGGCGACTTCGTAGGTGTAAACGCCCGCGACGCCGACGCCCTCGATGTGAACCGCGAGCATGATGCGAAAGGCGTCAGCTTCGTTGCGCCGGAAGACGGTTTGCAAAACGTAAATGACGAACTCCATTGTTGTGAAGTCGTCATTGTGCAGCAGGACTTTATAGAGCGGCGGCTTCTTGAGCCGCGTGCGCTCTTTAGTGACTGTCAGCCCGCCTATCTCTGGGTTTTCCCTCGCCACGCTTGCCACCCTTTCATCCGGTCGCACGCATAGGATACCAACAACATGACGCGAGACGGTAGCGCAGCGAGTTTTCCGACGCCGCAAAGTCGGATGATGGCCCTCGTCCGCATCGGCGCAAAATACTGATGCGCGATCATCTGACACAGGATGATCGCGCATCTTCTCCCGCTCTCATGGCCGTCGCTTATCGAAGCGATTAAACTTGCGCGACGAGCGATCCCTCACTTGCCTGACAGTTGAGCATCGAGCATATCGTGGCGCGTGATGATACCGGTGATGCGCCCGTACTCTTCGACGAGAACGGCTGGACTCTTTTGCAGTTGGCTCGTGACCTCCGCCGCGCTTGCGTCAACGTCGAGCAGAGGAAAACTCGCGCCCATCACTTCGCTAACTCGCGACTCTAGTAGTTCACGTTTGCCGAGCACCTTCGCCAGCAAGCGATTTTCCCGGAGACTGCCGACAGACTTCCCTTCCTCGACGACCGGGATGTGTTCGAGTCCCAACTCGTCCATGCGCGCGAGCGCATCGGCCACGCGTGTCTCTGGCGCGACGAAGACGAGTTGTCGCGGAGCTTGCGCACCCTTCGTTCCGGCGATGAGTCCGGCCGTCATGCGCTGCGGCTCTAAGAGTTGTTTCTCCTTCATCCATTCGTCGGAGTGAAATTTCGTGAGGTAGTGTTCACCCGTATCGCAGACGATGAAGACGACGAGGCCGGTCTCGTCCAACTGTCGTGCGACTTTGAGGGCCGCCGCGAGATTCGTCCCCGTCGATCCGCCGCAAAAAATCCCTTCCTTGCGACCGAGCTGTCGCGCCAACTCGAACGACTCGCGATCCGTGACGTTGATGATCTCGTCTACATATTTCAGGTGGACGTTCTCAGGGATAATCTCCTGCCCGATGCCTTCGACGAGATAGGGCGTCGCCTCGCCCGTCCGGCCCGTCTCCTTGAAAGTTTTGAAGACCGAGCCGTAAGGGTCTGCGCCGATCACTTTGACGTTCGGGTTCGTCTCTTTGAGGAAGCGGCCCGTGCCGGAGATCGTGCCGCCTGTGCCGAGACCGGAGACGAAGTGCGTGATCTTCCCGTCGGTCTGTTCCCAGATTTCAGGGCCGGTCGTGCGGTAGTGCGCGAGCGGGTTCGCCGGGTGCGCGTATTGATTCGGATAGAAACTGTTCGGCGTCTCACGCGCGATGCGCTGCGCTGTGGCGACGTAGTGATCGGGCGTGCCCGGTCTCGCGGAAGACGGCACGACGACCACGTCCGCACCGAGGGCCTTGAGATAGCGCACCTTCTCGACCGAAGCCTTGTCCGTCATGACAAACGTGCAGCGATAGCCTTTAACGGCGGCGGCGAGCGCGAGCCCGATCCCTGTGTTGCCTGAAGTCGCCTCGACAATCGTGCCACCGGATTTGAGTTGGCCCTTCGCTTCGGCGTCTTCGATCATCGAGATGCCGATGCGATCCTTGACGGAGAAACCGGGATTCAAGTTCTCCATCTTGGCGAAGACCTGCGCCTCGATGCCTTCCGTCAAACGGTTGAGACGCACGAGCGGCGTATTGCCGATGAGACCGAGTATGTTTTCAGAGAATTTCATTGACGTGACCCGCGCAGCTTTGAAACGGCGACGCACGAAGAAGCAAATTTTGTCGAACCAAAGATAAGACAGTTAAAACGCTTCCGGCTGAGTTGTAAAGCAGCCAGCTACCTTTAACACATGATTGCCGCTCGCTGTTTCGACAATGCCAACTGCGCGCGGCTTCCGGCAAACAGTTGAACGGGCACGCTAGATCGAATATCCTCTCGCCCTCTTCGCCTTGCGTCGATCTTCAGCCTCGCTCGATCCCCGACTCAAATGCTGCGCCCGGACGGCGCGCACGCTCTTCACGAAAGGAACACTACCATGCGTAAAGTTAGATTGATCCTCAACACGCTCGCCGTGTCTGTTTTTTATTTGGCTTGCCTCTCAGTCGTGCACGCGCAGGCGTCGCAGACGTTTGTTTCGAGTACGGGCAACGATGCCAACACCTGTACCAAGCTGTCTCCGTGCAAGACGTTTGCCGGGGCGCAACCGAAGACAGCAGCCGAAGGCGAAATTGATGCTCTGGATCAAGGCGGCTTCGGAGCCGTGACCATCACCAAGTCGCTGACGATCAACGGCGGGGTGGACACGTTCGCCATGATTCATGCGCCGAGCGTCACCGCCGTCACCGTGAGCGCGGCCACCACCGATGTCGTTATCGTCCGCAACTTGTCGCTCGACGGACAGAACACGGGCATAGACGGCATCAAGATCACCGCCGCACAAGAAGTGCACGTGGAGTTCTGTCAGATATTCAACTTCACCGCGGACGCCATCGAAGTGGCCGCAGCAGCAAACACGCATCTCTTTCTGCAAGAATCAACCATGCGTGACAACGGCAATGCCGGACTACTCGTCAGCACGGCGGCGGGCTTGGCGAGGGCCACCGTTGACCGTTGTTGGTTTCGCGGTAACGCTTCGGGCCTGATCGCCAGAGACTTCTCGCGCGTCATGATCAGCAACAGCCTGCTTACCGGCAACAGCTCTTTCGGGATTCTGGCTGAAGCTCTCACGGCCGGACGCCCCGCGCAGGTCAACGTCGAGCATTCGATCATCACGCACAACGCCAACAAAGGAATCCAAGCCGGAAGTGCTTCGGCTCTCGCCAACTCCACCGTCCGCATCTCCGAGAACGAGATCACCAACAACACCAACGAAGGCGTCTTGGTCTCGACCAACGGCGTCGTCGAGACTTATCAGAACAACAAGATCAGAGGTAACGGTGCGAACAACTGTCCCTTGTGCACCGTCGTCTCTCAGTCATAGAGAGTCTTCCAAGTTCTGATCGCAACGTAACACCTGTCGAGATCGCACAAGGGATCGAGTCGCAATCTCACCCTGTTCCCACAAGTCTGATATTTTTTGTTTCACGGATGAAATTCTGTTCCATTCTCGCGTTTTTTGTGATAGAGTGCCGCGTGGAATGAAGGATTTTGGCGCGTGCGCGGGGCAGAGCGCTCCCGAATCGGCGCGCGGGCCAAACGAGCGGCGGACGAGGGCCCCCATCAAGGCCGTCACCCACTTGACCGAAAAGAAACCGAGAAGGAGTTTCAAGCATGAGCAACGTGAAGAGACCGAGAATCAATCCGCTCAGCCGACTGCCCCGGCAACAGCGTCTGGTGATGGCCGTGCGCGGCGGCGCGGGCGTCGGCAAATCGCACTTCGTCCGCTCGATGGCAGAGGCCGGCTTGGGCCGCCTCTGCATCTTCGACGTGGAGCGCAAGACGCGACTCCTCAAAGGCAACGGCACCGTCTTCGACGGTCTCGAAGTCGAGCACCCGGACGAGCTGCCGGAGTTCATCGACTGGGCTCTGTCGGGCGAAGGTCGCGAGCGCAACTACGGATGCTTCGCGCTCGACTCTTGGGCGTCTTACTTCAGCGCGAAGCACGGCGAGACGATCTCAGCCGTTCGCCGTCGCACTGAAGATCAACTCGTACAGCCCTCGGCGGAAGAACTCGCCGCCGATCAGATGGTCTTGCAAGGCGTGCTGCGTCGCTTGTGCATCGAGTCGGGCAAGTCTGTCGTCATCGTCGATCAGATTCCGGCGAAGGGCAAAGAGGCGAAGGAGGACAATGAGGTCGGACGCGTGCTGCCGATGACGGCGAGCGGTCTCGAATACTTCGTTGACATCATGGTCGAAGTCTCTTTGCAGGAGCGCGCGGGCGAGATCGTGCGTGTCTTCCAGATCGTCAAGTCGAATAGTCCGGCCTTCGAGGTCGGCTTCGAGATGACCGGCGAAGTGACGTTCTCCGATTTCATCGCGCACATGAAGCGCGAGTCGGGCACGGAGTTGCCGATGGAAGCGCCGCTCCCCACGCAAGTGCCTGAGACCATCGAGGAGAAGCCGCAGCCGCTCACGCTCGTGCAACCGCAGTTGACCATTCAGGATTTGATCGCGAAGGCGACGAAGCACGGCTTCAAGGAAGCAGACATCGTGACCGGCGCGAAGGTCTATCACAACCAGCCGAACATCTATCGTCTCACGCCCGAACAGATCGCCGACATCGACCGACGCCTCTCCGCGCGCATCGAGAAGACTTTGGCGCAAGCCGCAAGCAGCGACGCGACAACGCAACCCACTGCGTCTGTCGCGAAGCCGCAGCCGACTCGTAACGTACGACGCGCATAGCTGTCGCAATTCAGCACGCGCTTGTTGAAAAATAGAAAACGCAGGGTCATGAACGACCCTGCGTTTTCTATTTTCATCGTCAATAAATATCGGCGCAACACGTCACCACCCGCGCTGTATCTCCCAACGCTCAACGATGTGGCCGCCTTCGAGCACGTTATAGTGTGTGTGCTGCGCGGCGGTCAGGCACGAGTGATTAGCAAGCACGCGCAGCCGCGAGCCAACACGCAGTCTCTCGAACGTCGCTTCGTCTTCAACAAAGACTTGCCCGTGCTCTTGCGAAACCGAATCGACGCGCAGGCCCGTGTCGTTGCCTTCCGTGTCGAGCACGTGCCCGTAGCCGCAGCGCGAATCGAGTTCGACCGCGCCGCGATCTTTTGAGAGCGCGATTGCGCCTGCATCAATGATGATTTTGTGACGCGCGCGGTCGCGGTGAACGACCGAGGCGAGGACTGTCAGCGCGCAGTCCTCGAAGCGACAAGTGCCGAGCGTGGCTTGGAAGGCATCGAAGAAGATGTAGTTGCCGGGCCGAATCTCCGTCACGCCCGCGAGGTGATCGATGGCCGCAATGCTCGGCGTCGAGCCGATGCTTACGTCCGCAACTTCGATCCCGTCGCGGCGCAACGTCGCGGCGAACTCGACCATGAGATCGCGCTCTTGTCGCGCGACGATTAACAACTCTTCTTGATCCTTGCAATGATAGGAGTGGCCCGCGTGCGTGAGAATGCCCGCGAAGCGCAGGTTCTCGGCGGCGACGATGCGACGCGGAATCTCGCGCGCTTCCCAAGTGTCAGGCTCGACGCCGCAGCGATGATATCCGCAATCGACTTTGAGGAAGAGATCAAGCCTGACGCCGGCGAGACGCGCCGCATCGTCAAGCTGCGGCGGAACATCAACGTCATCGGTGATGAGCGAGAGGCGATCAATTCGTCGCGCGAGTTCGATGGCCGCGTCGAACTTGCCGGGCTCGATAGGAACAGCGTAGGTGATGTTGCTGAATCCGCGCGCGGCGAACCAGCTTGCCTCCGCAAGCGTCGAGACAGTGAGCGCGCCGTCGAAGCCTTCGGTCTGGATGCGCGCAATCTCGGCGCACTTGTGTGTCTTGACGTGCGGGCGCAGGCGCACTCCCGCAGTTTGCGCGAGGGCCCGCACGCGCGCGGCGTTGGCGCGAACGAGAGAGAGATCGACGAGGAGCGAAGGGGTGTGCAGTTCTTCGAGTTGCATCACGTCACACTAAATTATTCGAGACTTGTTGCGGCTGCGGCAAAGTTATCAGACAAGTTGTGAGACGCGCCAACCTTCGTTGTCGGCCACTTGTTAAGCCGGCCGCTCAATCATCGCATCTCTCGCGCGCCAGAGAGATCGCGCAGGGCGTCGCCAAATCTGTTCGCGACTGATGTTTCGTCTTCGTCGATGTTGGCGAAGAGTCGGAGCACATCAGCCCAGTCACGTCGTTGGTAGAAACTGAACATCGCAGTGGGATCGAATTCCAGATCGTCGTTCATCGGATAGATTAGCCCGCGCGCGACGAAGGCGTGAAGGTCTGGAGGGCCGTGGTCGATGCCGCGCACGTAAGCGCACGGCAGGCCTGCGGTCACGGCATCGACGAGCACGCTCGAATTGCCCGCGAGCACGATGTCCGTCGCTTCCATGTCGCGAAAGACGCTGTGGCCCGTGCTGCGTTGCAAGCGCGGATCGTTGCTTGAAGCGATCCACTCATCGAGACCCATCCAGAGATTTTTCGGGTGCGGGCGCACGACGACGCACGAGACGCGTTTGTTGCCGAGCAATCGCTTGGCGAGCGCGCGCAGTCGCTCCTCGTTCACGTCCTTGCAGAGAAATATCCCGACCCTCAAATGCTGCGAGGGCCCCCGCGCGCTCATCGGCGCATAACTTTGTCGCCGACCGTGCAGGAGAACGCGCCCCATCCGGCACCCCTCTTCGACGTAAATCTGCCGCGCGGCTTCACAGTGAACCAGCGCGAGATCGTATGAGAGCGGCGCGACGGGACGCACGGGCATTCCGTGAGTGACGAGGACGACTGGCACGCCGCACTTTCGCGCCGCGACGTTGAAGGCGATGCCATGCGGATTACTGTGGCTCGACATCAACGCGAGACGAAAACGGCCGCTCCTGAAGATCGCCAGATAGCGCGCGTAATAAGCGATGAGTTGGACGACGCGCAGCACTTTGAAGAATTCGTATCGCCCGTGCAGGCGATGCGCGAGACGGAGCACGCGCCGCAGCATCCGGGGCCGGACACGCGAGAGAGCGTGTAGCGTCGCGGCTGCCGGACGGCGTCGAAATTCAAGCTCCGTCCAATTCAGTTCCGGCAACAGCGTCGGCAGTTTCTCCAACGCGCCCCGCTCATTGCCGAGTCGCGCGATCCAGACCGCGCCATCGCGTCCGTTGCGGCCGCTCACTTCAAGAAAACTGCTCAGGCCACCGAGTAGCGCAAACGTCGCGGGGATCGGCGTGTCGCGCTTGCGCTCAATGAATTCAGACCCGGCGCGCAGACTCTTGTGCTGCGAGACGACGTAGCGTGCGATGCCTTCGACAACCTCCGCCTCGTCGCAACGCAGTAAGCTCTTGATCCCGTGCAGCAGCAGACACGCATCGCGCTCATGCTCGCCGAACCGGCCCGCGCTTGGCGTCGATGAGAGATCGTGCATCGTCTTACTTCGATATGCGTGGCACACGTGGGCCTGCATCACTGCGCTTCGCGAAGGGCCGCGATGAGGTTCGAGATCGTTGACTCGTGGACGCGGCTGCGCGCCTCGCGACTGCTGTTAGCATTATGCGGCGCGAGCAGGCAGTTTTCGAGCAAGCGCAGAGGGCTGCCCTTTGGAAGCGGCTCGACCTCGAACACGTCGAGGGCCGCGCCCGCGATCAGTCGCTCGCTTAGTGCGTTGATGAGCGCGGACTCATCTATGACAGGGCCGCGCGATGTGTTGATGAGATATGCTGTCGAGCGCATGAACGCAAGCTCGTCGCGACCGATCAAGTGATAGGTAGTCGAGTTGAGATCGCAGTGCAGCGTCACGAAGTCCGACGCAGCGAGTAGCGCATGGAGCGGCAACATCGTCAGGTCGTGCTCTTTCGCGAATGCGGGAGCGACCGGCACGGGATCGCAGCCCAACACTTTCATCCCGCACGCGCGCGCTCGACGCACCACGGCTCGACCGATGTGCCCGACGCCAACCACGCCGAGCGTGCATTCACTGAGCGCGACGCAATCGGGCTTCGACCACAAGCCGCGACGCACGTGCGTGTCCATCCACGACAGTCGTCTCGCGAAGCAGAGGACGTAGCCGATGCTCGTGTCGGCCACCGCGTCCGTGAAAGCATCGGGCGTGTTGAGGACACGTATGCCGAGTCTGGCCGCCGCGCGCGTGTCGATGGAGTCGATGCCCGTGCCCCATTTCGAGATGGCCTTGAGGCGTGGGGCAGCGCGTAGCACGCGCTCGGTAAACTGATCGTCGCCGCAGATGGCCCCGTCAATCGTCGCAACGAGCGGCAGCAGTTCCGCTTCGCTCAGTCGCTCGCAGACGCGCGCTGTGACAATCTCCACGCCTTCAGCCTCAAGTCGCGCGCGATATTCCTCGACGACCGGAAGCAGATAGGGCGCGCTGATGAGCACGAGCCAACTCATGCGCGCGTTTCCCCGCGCGTGAAGAGGTGGCCGTCACGCGGGCCGAGCGGATCGTGCTTCATCATTGTTTCGACGAGACGCAGGTCTTCTGGCGTGTCAACCGCATGAGTCTCTTCAACAGTCTCGACGATGCGTACACGTCCGCCGTGCTCGATCAGGCGAAGCATATCGATGGACTCGGCGCGTTCGAGGGGCGTGGGCGCGAGGCGCGAGAACTCGCGAAGAAAGTCGCGACGGAAAGGAATGACGCAGACTTGCTTGAGCATCTTTGTGCGCCCGAAACTCTCGACGTTGATGGCCGGAATGGGCGCGCGCGAGAAATAGATCGCGTCGCCGCGCACGTCAGTCACGACCTTGATGGTGTTTGGATCAAGAAACTCTTCGCGGCTCTCGATCCGGCGCGCAAGGTTCACGCACATGACGGATGGGTCTTGGAGCAGAGGGGCCAGCGCGGCGTCGATCATCTCCGGCGTGATGAGCGGCTCGTCGCCCTGAATCATCACGACGATGTCAGCTTCGATGATGCGTTCGGCGGCTTCGGCGACGCGGTCGCTCGCGCGCTCGTGCGCGGCGGAGGTCATCAACACGTTGCAGCCGAAGCCCTCTGCAGCGATGCGTATCTCATCGTCGCACGTCGCGATGTAAACGGCGTCGAGCCTTTCGCACATCGCGGTGCGGCGGAAGACGTGCTCGATCATCGGTCGCCCGCGAAGCGTAGCCAGCGGCTTGCCGGGGAAACGGGACGAATCCATCCGCGCAGGGATCACTGCGACGATCTTCACTTCCTATTCCTCAACCTTCTCGTCGAAGAGTGTACACCCCGGCAAAGCTCAGATCGAAGAGTCGTCCGAGACGCTCATCGTGTGAGAAGTCTGCGCCGTTGTTGGCGCGAAGCCTGCGAACCTGCCACAATGTTATCAACAGCAACGGACGACGCGCGCGGGCGCGAAGCGCAAACAATCAATGAGGAGAACTGTCTGTGATTAAAACTATCGGCTACGCCGCACGCGATGCGGCCACATCGCCCGCGCCTTTTTCATTTGAGCGTCGCGAGCCCGGAGCGAGCGACGTGCTCATCGAGATACTCTTCTGCGGCGTTTGCCACTCGGACATACATCAAGTGCGCGACGAGTGGAACGGCTCGATCTTCCCGATGGTTCCCGGCCACGAGATCGTCGGTCGCGTCACGCGTGTCGGATCGAAAGTCACGCGCTTCAAGGAAGGTGATCTCGCGGGCGTCGGCTGCTTCGTCGATTCCTGTCGCGTCTGCGAAAACTGCCGGGAGGGATTGGAGCAATACTGCGAGGGCCACGTCGTAGCCACCTACAACGGCACGGAGAAGGACGAAAAGACGCCGACCTATGGCGGCTACTCTTCGCAGATCGTAGTCGATGAGAACTATACTTTGAAGATTCCCGCGTCGCTCGATCCGGCGGGAGCTGCGCCGTTGCTCTGCGCGGGGATCACTACCTACTCGCCGCTTCGACACTTCAAGGTCAGTAAAGGCCAGCAAGTCGGCGTCGTCGGCTTGGGAGGCTTGGGCCACATGGGCGTCAAGCTCGCCGCATCGATGGGCGCGGAGGTCACTGTCTTCAGCACGTCTAAAGATAAAGAGCAAGACGCGCGCAGGCTCGGCGCGCACCACTTCGTCGTGACGAAAGACCCGCAGGTACTCGAACCGCTCAAGTCCAAGTTCGACTTCATTCTCGACACCGTCTCCGCCGATCACGACGTTAATCTCTATCTTAATTTGCTTCGACGCGACGGCGCACTTGTCCTCGTCGGGCTGCCGGAAAATGCGCTTGAGGTGAACGCCTTCTCCGTCGTCGCGAATCGCAGGCGGTTCGCGGGCTCAAGCATCGGCGGCATACGCGAGACACAGGAGATGCTCGACTACTGCGCCGAGCACGGCATCGTCTCCGACGTTGAAGTGATCCCCATTCAACGGATCGATGAAGCGTACGAGCGCACGATCAAGGCCGACGTGCGCTATCGCTTCGTCATCGACATGCAATCGCTCAAAGGCGTGACGGATTGAAGGCGAAGTAGCGCGTCAACATAGCGAATGACATTGTTGTCGAGCCACACGCGAGAGGAACTAAGAATGATCACAGTCGCTAATCGCATCTACGTGAACCCTGATTATGCCGAAGCCTTCGAAGCGCGTTTTCGCGAACGCGCAGGACTCGTCGATAAGATGCCGGGCTTCATCTCCAATCAAGTTCTGCGTCCCGTCAACGAGGGCGATCCTTACGTCGTCTTCACGCTCTGGCAGAGTCGTCAAAATTTCATCGACTGGGTTCGCTCCGACGAGTTCACGCAAGGGCACGCGCGTTCCGGCTCGCTCCCGAAAGAGGCCTTTTCCGCAACAAATGTGCTCGAAGTGCACGAGGTCATACAGGATTCATCGCGTCCCGATCTTGAGCCCGAAGCACACGGGGGCCCCTTCAAGATGCACTGAGCTTGAACGTGGCGCGCACCCCGTTGACCAACGGCGGCGCGCAATTTTTAACCCCATGCGGTTCACGTCTCGATGCGACTGATCGTGACAGAAAAGCCCTCGATGGGTCGCGACGTGGCGGCCACTCTCGGCGCGACGCGTCGCAATGATGGCTTCATCACGGGCGAGCGCGACATCGTGACGTGGTGCGTCGGGCATCTCGTCGAACTCGACGACCCGGATGCTTACGATCCCGCGCTCAAGAGCTGGCGACTTGAGTCTCTGCCGATCCTGCCCGAACGTTTCAAGTATCATCCGGTCGAGCGCACGCGCGATCAGTTCGCGGTCATACGCGAATTGATGTCGCGCTCAGACGTTGAAGAGATCATCAACGCGGCGGACGCGGGACGTGAGGGCGAGTTGATCTTTGATCTCGTCTATGTGCTCGCGCGCTGCCGCAAGCCCGTGCGCCGCCTCTGGGTTTCGTCGCTCACGCGCGACGCCATCCTCGAAGGCTTCCAAAAGCTTCGTCCTTCGGAAGAGTATCAAGGCTTGCGCGATTCGGCGCACGCGCGTCAACAGTCCGACTGGCTCGTCGGCATCAATGCCACGCGCGCGCAGACCGTCAAGGCGCGTCGCGCGGGCCACGAAGGCGTCTTCTCGCTCGGTCGCGTGCAGACGCCGACGCTGGCCCTCATCGTCGGGCGCGACCGAGAGATCGCCGAGTTCATGCCTTCGACCTACTATGAAGTCTTCGCAGACTTCGAGACGGAGGCGGGCGCATATCGCGGCGTCTGGGTCGGCAAAAAAGGGACGCGACTCGATAAGAAAGAGGAGGCCGAGGCAATCGCTGCGCGCGTGCGCGGAGTACGCGGCGCGGTCGCGCGCGTGGAGCGCAAGTCTGCGAAGGAGCGCGCGCCGCTGCTCTACGATCTCACAGCCTTGCAGCGCGCCGCCAACGCGCGTTTCGGCTATACCGCCACGCACACGCTCGAACTCGCGCAGTCGCTCTACGAGAAGAAGTGTCTCACCTATCCGCGCACATCATCGCGTCATCTCTCGAAGAGCGTTGCAGCGGAAGCGCGTCAACACGTCGGCGCGGTCAACTTCGGGCCCTACGCGAAGTTCTGCGAGACGCTCCTCGCTAAAGGTGAATTGAAACTCACTTCGCGCCACGTTGACGACAAGAAGGTGAGCGATCACCATGCCATCATCCCGACGACGCAACGGCCGAACGCCGTCTCGCTCTCGCCCGACGAGAAACGCATCTATGATCTGGTGGCCCGTCGCTTCCTCGCGGCCTTCTACGCGGACGCAGAGCTTGAGCGCACGACGATTAACACGGAGGTCGCGGACGAACAGTTCATCACGCGCGGCACGGTCGTCGTCAGCGCGGGATGGCGCGAGGTCGATCCGCCGGGACGTGAGAAGTCTGCGGATGCGGAAGAGAGCGAGGAAACGGAGTTGCCGCGCGTGAAAGAAAAAGACGCGGCGGATGCTGTGAGGGCCGAAGCCGTCGCCAAGCAGACGAAAGCGCCGCCGCGTTACACGGACGCGGCTCTGCTCGGCGCGATGGAGACGGCGGGCAAGAAGATCGAAGATGAAGAATTGCGACTCGCGATGAAAGACTCCGGTCTCGGCACGCCCGCGACGCGAGCCTCGATCATCGAGACGCTCTTAAAACGCGAGTATGTTGCGCGCGATAAGAAGTCGATTATCGCAACCCCGAAAGGCATCGCGCTGATACGGATGCTGCCGAGCCCGCTCTTGAAGTCTGCGGAGCTAACGGGGATGTGGGAGCAGAAGCTGGCGCGAATGGCCCGTGGCGAGTACGCGCTCGAAACGTTCATCGGCGAAGTGCGCGCGATGGTCTCCGAACTTGTGCGCGAGATCGCTTCGGCTGAGATCGAGCGCGGGACAATCGTTGCCGGTGCGCGTCGCGAAGCGACAAGACCCGAAGGCGCGCTCGATTGTCCGAAGTGCAAGCGCGAAGATCGCGCGGGCTTCCTCGTCGAGCGCGAGAGCACGTATGGAAAGTTCGTGGCTTGCTCTGAAGGGCGTGAGACGTGCGGCTACCTGAGCGACCGACCGAAGAATGCGAAACAACGAAAGACGTTGCTCGCCACAGCCTGCCACGCTTGCGGCGGTGCGATGCGACTGCGAATCCCGAATGAGAAGGGACGGCGCACCTCGCTTGAGTGCACACGGAAAGGCTGTCGCGCCGTTCGCTGGTTCGACGAAGAAGGTAATCTGGTTGCGGAGACTAAAAAGAGTTGATCGTCTTACCCGATTCCGACGAAGACCTTTTGCGCGAATGTGAGGTCGCGACGTTCCGTTCGGGTGGCCCCGGCGGCCAGCATGTGAACAAGGTCGAGACGGGCGTGCGCCTGACGCATCTGCCGAGTGGGGTTGTTGTCAGTTGCCGCGAAGAGCGCAGCCAGCACAGGAACAAGTCAAACTGCCTGCGGAGGCTGCGCGAAAAGATCGCGGACTTGAATTACGTGCCTCCCACGCGTGTGCCCACGCGACGCACGCGCGGCGCAAAGCAGCGCACGCTCGAAGAGAAAGCGCGGCGTGGACGCATCAAGCAACTGCGCTCGAAGCATTCGACCGACGATTGACGGCGCGTGTGTGCGAGCCTTCGATCTGCCCGTGTACTTCGACTAACAACTGCCTATCTTTTCTTCGCAGACTTCGTCGAAGACTTGCCGCTCGCTTGCTTACCTTTGCCCTTGCCGCGCGCGCCCGCGACGCGTTTGTTGCGTGGGAAGTCGCGCAGCAGAAGCCCTTCATCAACGAGTGTGCCGTAAGCCGTCCGGACGATCTTTCGTCCCACGCCGAGTTGCTCTGCGAGACTGTCCTCCGATGGAAGCACATCGCCCGCTTTAAGGCGGCCGCCTGAGATCATCTCCCGAATCTGTCGCGCGACCTGTGACGAGCCCGACCCGCCAGCGCGTTCGGTCATCTTGATCCTCAACTTGGCGGGCCTGTCGCCCTCACTTTTTGTGGCCATGTTGTCTTCTCCCTTCGCGATATGATTGGTATTTCGTGTCGTCATTGTATCACGCTCTCATACGAAGAGGGCCCCCCATTTCCCTTCGCGCGCCGCTCATTGTCCGGTTTTGTCACTTTTTATTTTGGAAGAGTTCGACTGCGGGGGCGGACGCTCATGCAGCGAGAGAGTTTGAAGGGCTAACGTGTATTCTCAAATGTCAGGATGTTTCTCCCGCAGGAACCGGGACGGCGGCCTCACCCTCCTCCTGCGTCTTGAACTGCGTCTCGTAGAGTTGCGCGTAGAGCCCGCCGCGCGCGAGTAGCTCTTCGTGTTTGCCATGCTCGACGACCGTCCCGTCGCGGACAACGAAGATCACGTCGGCACGACGAATGGTTGAGAGACGGTGCGCGATGACGACCGATGTCTTGCCCTCCATCAAGCGCGCGAGGGCCTCGAAGACGATCCGCTCCGACTCGGCATCGAGACCTGAAGAGGGCTCGTCGAGTAGCAGGATGGGCGCGCCGCCAATGATCGCGCGCGCGATGGCGATGCGCTGCCGCTGCCCGCCCGAAAGCGTCTCACCGCGCTCGCCGACAACTGTGTTGTAGCCTTCGGGCAGTTGCTCAATAAACTCGTGCGCGTTGGCTAGTCGCGCGGCGCGCATGATCTCCTCGCGCGATGCGCCGAGTTTCCCATAGGCGATGTTTTCCCAGACGGGCGCGCGGAAGAGGCAGCTTTCCTGAAGCACGAAACTGATCTGCGAGCGCAGAGACTTGAGCGTGTAGCGACGCACGTCCTCGCCATCGATCTTCACGCTTCCCTTGAGCGGATCGTAGAGGCGCGAGATGAGACTGACGACCGTCGTCTTCCCTGCTCCCGTCGGGCCGACGAGCGCGACGGACTGGCCCGGCTCGATTCGCAAGTTGAGATCAGAGAGCACGAGTCGATCTTGAGTGTAACCGAAATCGACGTGCTCAAACTCGATGAGCCCTTTGAAGGCCGGAGCGCGTCGCGCGCCGCGCAGATCGCGCACGCGACTCTCCGTGCCCAGTATCTCGCGCACGCGCTCGAAGCCAATCGCCGACTTCGAGAGCGTGTCGGTCATCTTCGAGAGATCGCGCATCGGCTTGTACAACTTGCCGAGGTAGAGAATGAAAACCATCATCGCGCCCGCCGTGATGCGTCCGGCGAGCACCTGATGCGCTCCGTACCAGAGCACGAAGCACGTTCCCACCGCCACGATCAGCTCGACCGCAGGCGTGAGTTTCGCCTTCGCGCTTCGCGCGCGCAACGCGAGTTCCACGCTCTCCAGACTCTCGCGCTCCAAACGTCGCTCCTCGTAGTCTTCGCGCGCAAACGCTTTCACGATGCGGATCGATGATAGAGACTCCTGCACGACCGAAGCGATCCGGCTCTCCTTGCGCTTCACGGCGCGCGCGGCGGTCTTGATGCGACGCGTCGAAGTGTAAACGACGACGAAGAGTAGAGGTGTGACCGCGAGCGAGATGAGCGTGAAGCTCCAATCGAGATAGAACATCACGCAGAGCATCCCGACGAGCGTGAGTATGTTAACGATGATGCCGAGCAGGGCCGACGAGATGAAGTCCTGTATGGCGTCGATGTCGCTTGTCACGCGCACGATGAGATCGCCGGTCTCCTGCCGGTCGTGATAGGCGAGCGAGAGGCGATGAATGTGGTGATAGAGGATATTGCGAAGCTCGTGCATGATCCTCTGCCCGATAGAGGTCGTGAGGTATTTTTCCGCGTAGGTGCTGACGGCGCTGACGAGCGCGATCAAGATGACGGACGCAGCCGCGAGCGTGAGTAAAGACTGTTTGCCCTCGCCGAAGGTCGCGACTGCGAGTCGCGCAAGCCACGCGGGCGCGTGCTTCGGGCCGAGCACGTAATCGAGCACGACCTTGAGGGGCCAAGGGTCGAGCAAGTCCGTGAGCCCTTCAAAGACGACCGCGACGAAGGCGACGGAGAGGGCCGCGCGATGCGGATGCAAGAGATGCCTGATCCGCACGCGCTTGAGCGGTGCGGTGTCCGCCGTCTGGTGCGCCTCCTTCAAAGATTCTCTCATCGCCAATTAATCATATGTGTGGAGGCCCGTTCCAACTTGCAACGTGAGAGCTTCCATCCCGGCTACTTGCCCTTTCGCTTCGCGGCGCACTTCGCGCACTTGCAGCCGACGGGCCGGATGTGATCGTCGAAATACTCTTTGCCGTAGTTGTAAGTGATCTCCTCGCCGGCCTTGATCTCTTTCTTCGACCAAATCCAGATTCGTCGGCCCGTGACGTAAGCCTCCGAGTTCGGACGACACGAGTGGTTGATGTAGCGTGCTTTATTAGAGCGCGCGCTGCCGTCGATGGAATAGCGCGTGTCAACGCCGAAGAAGTATTTTCCGTTCTTTCTCCGCTCCACTTCTTCGTTGGTGATGAGCGTGCCTATGTACTCGATGATTCTCTGGCCCGCCGGGATAAGCGTCGCGGCGTATAATCCAAGCCCCGTCTTGCTGCGCTTCACAACCCACTTGGGAATGCTCTTGTTCATACATCGAGTTTAACAGGAAGTCTCAGTAGTCGCCTGCCTGTTGCTGCTCCGGTCTAATCTTGTGCTCATTAATTTTTCAGCCGGCCCGTCAGAGTGGCCACTGCTTCCGCCAACTCGATAGGGTTGACGGGCTTCGGCACGTGCACCTGAAAACCTGCCTCAAGCGCTTTAACGCGATCTTCTTCACGCGCATACGCGGTCAGCGCGGCTGCGGGCGTGTGGCCGCCGCGCTCCGGCGAGAGCGTCCTCACGTCCTTGATGAGTGAATAGCCATCGCGTTCGGGCATCCCGATGTCGCTCACTAAAGCGTCGAATCGCTCACGCCCGAACGCATCGAGCGCTTCGACTGCCGAACCTGCGGTAACAATCTCAGCCCCGCGCCGCCTGAGCACCATCGCGATCAACTCGCGCGCGTCCTCGTCATCCTCGACGACGAGGATACGCAGGCCTTCCAGAGAGAACTCTTCATCACCCGTAGCCACACTCGCACGCTCAGGCGCGGACGACGCCTCATCGCGACGCGTGGCGGACGCGCCAACGGTCGGCAGCGAGACGGCGAAGGTGGCCCCTTTGCCCGCGCCGTCGCTTTCGGCCCTCACGCTCCCGCCGTGCAACTCAACCAAGTGGCGCACGATAGCGAGACCGAGTCCGAGCCCGCCCTGCGCACGCGTGGTTGACTGATCGGCTTGACGGAAGCGGTCGAAAACGTGCGGCAGGAACTCCGCCGGAATGCCGCTCCCCGTGTCGCTGACGACGATCTCAACGTGCGCTTCACGCTTGAGCGTTCTCACCTCAACGCGTCCACCTTCGGGCGTGAACTTCACGGCATTCGTGAGCAGATTCCAGACGACCTGTTGCAACCGATCCGGATCGCCGGAGACCGGTGGCAGTTGTGGATCGAGGTCGGCGCGAATGCTGATGCTTTTGGCGTGGGCGGCGGGACGCGCGGAGGTGATCGCGCTGTCGATGACGGAGGCGAGATCGACGGGGCGTATGTCGAGCCGTAGATTGCCGGTGACGACGCGAGAAACATCGAGCAGGTCTTCGATCAGTTGCGCTTGCGAGCGTGCGTTGCGCTCGACGGTTTCCAGTGCGCGCGCGACTGTCACATCGTCCATCTGGCCCGAACGGATCAAGTGTAGCCAACCGATGACGGCGGTCAGAGGCGTGCGCAACTCGTGTGAGACGGTGGCGAGAAATTCGTCCTTGAGGCGGTTCGCCTCCTGCGCCTCGCGATAGAGACGCGCGTTATCGATGGCGAACGCGGCGCGGTGCGAGAGCGCTTCGGCGAGAGCCAAGTCTTCCGCGCCGAAGCCTCGCGCGGCCCCCGCCGCGACGAACGTGATCGCGCCGAGCACGCGCCCGTGCGCCGCGAGCGGGACGATCATGACGGCGGAGAGGCCCATCTCTCGCAGGATGCTCAGATGTTCTTCGTCCTTCGCTCCGTGCGCCAGCATCTCGTCTGTGATGTGCGGGTAGAGTTCCGACTTGCCTGTGCGCAGCACGTTATGGACGCCGGTTGGCGCATCGGGATCGGGCGGATAACGCTCCTGCATCTCGTGCGCCCAAGCAACCTTCGCCGGATCGACGTGCGTGACGGCGAGACGTTTCAGCGATCCGTTATCTTCAAGGAGATCGACCGCGCACCAGTCGGCGAGTCCGGGCACGGCGAGACGCGCAACGCGCGCAAGCGTGAGTTGATAGTCGAGCGACGAGGAGAGAATCCTTCCGGCTTCGGCGAGAAAGTTAGATCGTTGTTCCGCTCCTTGTGCCGCCGCGCGCAGCCCGCTCTGTTCCTCGTAAAGTTCTGCGCTGCTGATGGCCGAGCCGGCAAGGTTCGCGAGCGCAGTGGCCACACGCAACTCTGTCTCTTCAAATTTGTGCGGCTGTCGATAGTAGAACGTGAGCGTGCCGGAAGTTTTTCCATGAATGCGCAACGGCGCGGCGAGCAGAGATCGTATGCCTTCCGCCTCGTACATCTCACGTCTTGCAGCGAGCAGTTGCATCTGCATCACGTCTTCCGCGACCACTGGCTCGTCGAAGGTGTTGTAATCATCCTCGGCATCAGCGATCTGTCGCCCTTCATATTCGCGCGACATTCCCGCCGACGTGACGATGCGCCAAGTCTTCTTCGGCCGGTCGAAACGCCAGACGGCGTAGGCATCAGCGTTGACGAGGCGACGCGAAAGATCGAGCACGGCCGGCTGCACAGACTTAAGTGAGGGCGAGCCGAGCATCACGCCGGAGGCTTCAACCAGCAGCGTCAGGCTCTTCTCAAGCCGACGTTGAAGAGCGAGCGCATCTTCCGCTTCCTGTCGCGCGCGTCGTTCGCTTTCGAGTAGTTGTTGACGTTCAGCTTCGGCGCGTTTGCGTTCCGTCACGTCGCGCCCGATGCCCTCGACGGCGAAGGGTTGGCCCTCGCGGTAGGCGATGCGCGTACTCACTTCAAGCGTGAGACGCCGACCGTCTCTGGTGAGGATGTCAACTTCGTAGATCGTCGGCGACGGATCGCGCAGCTTCTGCTCCGTCATCCGTCGTGCGAGTTCAAGGTGTTCGGGGGCCACCACGCGCGAGATGTTCAAGCCGCCGAGTATCTCCTCGCGCGTGTAGCCGGTGATTCGTTCGCAGGCACGATTGATGGTGAGGTAGTTCCCCGCGAAGTCGTGTGAGTAGATGATGTCGTTGGCGTTGTCGAGAAGTGAACGGTAGCTCTCCTCCGTGTGCTTGCTCTCCGTGTCGTCGCGCAGAATCTTCGCGAACCCTCGCGCGCCGCCCGCGTCGTCGCGCAGCAGCATCATCAGCCCGTTGCCCCAGAAGCGCGAGCCGTCCTTGCGCAGATGCCAGCGCTTGTCCTCCGCGCGCCCGCCGGCGAGGGCCGTCCGCATCTCCCACTCCGGCGCGCCGCCCGCACGATCTTCCGGCGTGAAGATGGCCGCGCCGTCCCGGCCCATGAACTCCTCTTCTTTGTAGCCCAGCAGTTGCTCGACGCCCGGATTCCAACTGACGATGCGCCCATCGAGATCGATCACGAAGATCGCGAAGTCCTGAACGTTCGCGACGAGCAACTGGAAGAGGTCTTTGCTGTCTCTGGAAGTCTCTCGCGTCATTCTTATTCTTCAGGCGAAGTCTTGAACGTTGGCTGTTGCTTGCAAGCCTTCAGACATTTTACTACTCGACAGGCTTTGCTAAACATACTTTTCGTCGCGGACATCTTACCGTTTCTTTCGGCTACGACATAAGGAGCAGTGTCGGTCGATGGTGGACGTGCACTTCGGTCTAGCGTATGCTCAATTTGGAAACGAGTCTGGCTTACTCCCTTCTCAGCTCCTCTGGAATCCTCCAGATTTTCTGAATCCCACAGCCTGAACAACAGAAGAGTTAATAATGTACACACGCCACGTCACGATGCGACTCAAACGAAACGCCGCCCCGGAACTGACCAAGACGCTGGCGAACGTGATCATCCCGATGCTGCGCAAGCAGAAGGGATTCCGCGACGAGGTGACCTGTGTCGCGCCCGAACGTCTGGAAGCCGTGAGCGTCAGTCTCTGGGAGACTAAAGAGGACGCAGAGGCATACAACCGCACGGCGTACCCCGACGCGCTGAAGTCGCTCGCGAGCGTGGTGGAGAATAACCCGAAGGTGCAGACCTTCGAGGTCACTAATTCGACGTTCCACGATATCGGCGTGCAAGCCGTTTGAAAGGCGAATGATGACGAAAACAAGTAAGCCTGCTAAACAGGATGTGGTGGAAGTTGATCGTGGTGAGCAAACGCCATTCGAGGGCTCATCTTTCCGTCTGATCATCTTGGCGAGTCAGAGGAACAAGCAACTCGTGCGCGGCGCGCGCAGGCGGATCGATCCCGATCCACGCCGGAGCAGGAATACGAGTGTGGCTATCGAAGAGGTCAAGCGCGGTCTCGTCGCTTTCACCACGGGGCCTGTGGTTGACAACGCGGCTCAACTGTCGCCGAACGATCACGCGGCGATAGAATAAAAAATTTCAAGGCGATGCTTGAATCATCGAGCGTTGTACTCAGACGACGCTGCGCAAGAGCATCTGCCGTTCGTCAACTACCCGCCTCAATTTTCGCTTCGTCCGCAAGCTCTGCGGAGGGTGCGTCACGACGCGCAACTCGTAGAGCCTCATCTCACGATTCTTCCAAAAGTCGGGGAAGCGCGCGCGCAGATTTGCGAGCACGGCCCTCTCGATCTCGTGCGGCGCGCTGTGGTCGTGCGTCTCGACGCGCAGCTCGACTATGTCGCGGCGCCCGTCGAAGCCGACGATGGCCTGCCACTCCGCGCCCGCGCCCGGCGCGTCGCGCAGCAACTCGGCGAAGACCCACGGGCCCACGTTGCCCATGCCGCACACAACCATCTCGTCGCAACGCGCGCGCACCTTGCCGACGCGCTTGACGAAGAGTCCGCACGCGCACGGTTCTTCGAGCATGTGCGTCACGTCGGTCGAGCGATAGCGCACGAGCGGCATCACCTCGCGGTTGAGCGTCGTATAAACGAGTTCGCCGTTGCCATCTGCATCGGCGTCGGCGATCTCGAAGAAATAGTTAAGGTCGTTGCGATGATAGCCTTCCTGCTCGGCGCACTCGACGCCTAACGCGCCGAACGATTCGGTCTGCCCGTAACTCATGTAGAGCGGCCCGCGCCACACCGACTCGACGCGTGTGCGGGCCTGCTCGGTCATGTTCTCGCCGCCGGAGAATAGAAACTTCACGCTCCACGCGCCGCGCTCCTCCGCCACATCCGATAGTCGAACGAGCCACGAAGGCTCGCCGAAGATCACGTTCGGCTTATAGGCGAGCGCATGCTCGTAGAAATCGTCGGGCTCGATCTTGCCCGCCTCGACGTGGAAGCAGCCGATGTAACGGAAAGCCTCGCGCACGGTCGCGGGCGAAACCCAGAAGGAGCAATCGAAGGCGGAGAGCACACGGTCTTCGCGCGTGAGACCGAGATTGCGCAGACCGAGCGCGCTCGCGCGACCGACTTCCGCCAGCTCGCGGTTCGAGAAGAAGATGCGCTTCGGCACGGGCGAGGTCGTGCCCGTCGTCTCGAACGCGGTGTCGGCCCGGCCCGTCATGAACGCTTCCGCGCCGCAGCGTCTCAAGTCTTCGCCCGTCGTGTAGAAGTCGCCGAGGTCGGACGGATGACGGACTCCTCTCGCGTCGATGCCGCGTCGCTTGAACTCCTCGCGATAGAAGGGCGACGCTGCGGCGACGAGCCGGATCGTTTTGCGGAAGCGGGCCCTCTGCATCTTTCTGAGAAGCGCGTCGGGCGTTGCGTTCAACAACCGACGCCCCTTCTCCGGCGACAAGCTCAGCGATGCGCGCTCCGTGTACTCGATGAGTTTACTGATCATTTTCCAACTCTGACGCTTCAACGCTGCGTCACACGCGGTCGGGCGCGCAGCGTCGGATCAGTTGCTCGATCAATTCGACGGATAGATCGATCTCTTCTTCAGTCATGTCGAAGCACGGCGCGAGCGTAAGCACGTTCTTGTAGTAGCCGCCGATGTCCAAGACGAGTCCCATGCGGCGACCGCGCGCGTCGAGGTCGCCCTTCATGCCTTCGGCGAACATCCGATCCGCGAGTTCGCGGTCGGGCTCGAAGCCGTCCCGTTGACAGATTTCGATCCGCAAAGCCATGCCCATGCCGTCGGTGTCGCCGATCACTTTCGGGAACCGTTTTTGCAAGTCGCGTATGCGTTCGAGGAAGTACGCGCCCTTGCGCTTCGTCAACTCCTCGTAGTTGTGCTCCTCCATCATCCGCACGGCTTCGAGACCGATGGCCGTGCCGAGCGGGTTCGATGAGAACGTTGAATGCGTCGAGCCGGGCGGGAAGACTTCGGGCGAGATCAACTCCTCGCGGGCCCACACACCTGAGAGTGGGTTCAAACCATTCGTCAGAGCCTTGCCAAAGACGATGATGTCCGGCTCGACATCGAAGTTCTCAATGGCCCAGAATTTTCCGGCGCGATAAAAGCCCATCTGAATTTCATCATCAACGAGCAGGATGTTGCGCTCGTCCAAAACTTTTTTGAGCGCGGGGAAATATTCTTTCGGCGGGATGACGTAGCCGCCCGTCCCTTGAATCGCTTCGACGTAGAACGCAGCGAACTCAGATTCATTAGCCTTCGGGTCCCAGAAAGAGTTGTATTCGGTGTCGAAGTTCTTCGCAAACTGCTCGACGCAATACAAGCCGCAGTCCTCTTTCTTCTTCCCATAAGGGCAACGGAAGCAGTAGGGGAACGGGACGAAGTGCGCGCGGTCGGAGAAGTGGCCGAAGCGGCGACGATAACGATAACTCGAAGTGATCGCCGATGCGCCGAGCGTGCGACCGTGATAGCCGCCCTGAAACGCGAAGACTAAATTTTTCCCCTTCGCGTTACGCACGATCTTCAGAGAGTCTTCAATCGCCTGCGCGCCGCCGACGTTGAAATGCACGCGGCCCTTCAAGCCAAACTTCGACTCGTTGAGCCGACCGATGATGGCCGCCAGCTCAACTTTCTCCGGGTGCAGATACTGACACGCGAGCTGCGGCAGCTTATCAAGCTGCGCCTTGAGCGCGTTATTCAAACGCGGGTTGGCGTAGCCGAAGCTCGACGCCGAATACCACATCTGTAGATCGAGATAAGGCACACCTTCACGGTCGTAGAGATAGTTGCCCTCGCAACGATCAAAAAACTTCGGCGGGTCGAGATAGTGAACCGTGTCGCCCCACGAACAGTATTTGCGTTCCAGCGCGAGCAACTCCTGCTCGTCTGTTACGCGCGTCAAAGGTACAAGGTCGCTTGCTTCCGTGCTCATCATTTCCCCTAGTTGATTTAATCTCACGCGCGTGCGCGCTCTTCCATCTCGTGCGACATCCTTATCGGCTCACGCACGATCTCTTCGAGCCGCGTCGCGACATCGTTCAGACTTGCATAGACCGTGTGCGCAATCGACTGCTCGCGACAGAAGAGCGCGAGGCTTTTTTTAGCGAAGACGAGATCGGCTTCTCGCGCGGCGTAACGGTCAGAGAGGCCATCGCCGACGAAAACGCTCACCGCGTCTTGCGGGTTGAGTAGATTCATGACGGCCGGTTTGCACGTCGCGCAACCGTGCGCGCACGGGCTGCGATAGTATGGAAACTCTGTTTGCCAACGGCCCCCGCCCGCGTGAGCGAGGTGACTTGAACAGGCCCGCACGCCGCGCATGAGTTTCTTGACGTGCGGATCACTTGCGACGGTGAGGATGCGCCGGATGCAATAGTCGAAGCCGTCGCTGACGATGTTCACGTCAACGTTGAGCAGCGCGCAGGCATCGAGTAGCGCGCCGAAACCCTCGTCGAGTTTGATCGACGCGAGCAGCGCGTCCAGCTCGCGCGGCGCGGCGCGCACGAACTCCATCTGCCGCGCCAGACACTCGCGCGAGCCGATACGGCCCGACTTCCACTCCTCTTCGACGGCGACCCAACGCTCGTCCGCGAACTCTTCGAGGATCGCGTCGATAGCATCGCGCTCCGAGATCGTGCCGTCGAAGTCGAGAAACAGGATAGGCTTTCGTGGCGATGCTTCGAGCATCATTCGTTCCCTCCACACATCATCATTCATCTACGCGAGCAAGAAATCTTTCACGCGATCTTCACTCACCGATCAGGTGCACGAGCGGCGCAACGCGCAGGCCCTTCTCCTTCAAACCCTCGATGATCAACGGGAGCGACGCGACAGTCGCGCTCCTGTCCATGCGGTTCTCGCTATCGCCGTCGTGCAGCAGGATGATCGATCCCGCCGATGCGCTGCTCAGAACATCGCGTGCGATCCGCTCCGGCCCGTGCTGCTTCCAGTCGAACCCGGCGAGCGTCCATTGCACCGTTTGAAGACCGAGTCGCCGCGCCGCATTGAAGTATGCAGGGGTGCGCACGCCGCACGGCGGTCGAGCGTAGCGTGCACGCGCGCCCGTCACGTCGGCGATGACTTTTTGCGTGCGCTCGATCTGCCGCCGCGTCTCGCGCGGGCTGCGATAGAGGTAGATCGGATGCGAGTAAGAGTGATTCCCGATCTCGTGGCCCTCGGCGACGACGCGCCGCGCCGTCTGCGGTCTGCGCTCGATCTCACGCCCGACCATGAAGAAGGTCGCACGCAGTCCATAGTTGTTGAGCACGTCGAGAGCGCGCTCCGTGTCCTCAGAGGGCCCGTCGTCGAACGTCAGCGCGACCGAAGCCGTGTCCGCGCGCCCGCGCCAGATGGTCTTGCCGAGCCACTGCGAGCGCACCGCGTAAGCCGCGTAATGAACGCCTGCCGCGCCGGAAGCCGAAAGCGCCGCGCCCGCGATTAACGGTAAAACTGGAAACATAAAAACGTCTCGCTCGCCTCAATCGGCGAGAACCTGTTGCCCGCGTCGAGTCATCACAGGAATGCGTACGCTGCTACTCCGTCTGATCCCAACTGCATCATTAATCCAACGCGCGACGCGCGAGGCGGCGTCGAGTTTCCGGCGCGCGCGCGACTGTTCACGCAACGCGGAAAGTTTCTGCGGTTGCGCGAGCAAGTCGGCGACCGTCGCGGCCATCTCGTCCAGAGTCTTCACCGCGCGACCGACTTGCCACTCTTCGAGCAGGCGATATTGCACGCGCTCCGAGCCGGGCGGCGGCTCAAGCGCGACGATTGGAAGCGCGGACGCGATGGCCTCGTTGAACATACTGCCGAGTTTCGAGACCATTAGGTCAGCCGCCGACATCAACTTCACCATCTGCTCCGCGCCCGTCCAACCGAGCACGCGTAATCTTTTTTCGTCACCATCGCGCGCGAGTCGCTCGCATCGCGACTTGAGTCGTTCGTTGCGTCCCACGAGCACGACGATTTGTGGCGCGCGCTCTTCGAGTCGCAGCAGACGCGCAGTCGTCTCTTCGATCCGGCCCATCCCTTCGCCGCCACCCGCGACGATGACGAGCGGCTGACGCGGATCGAGCGCGAGCCAGCGACAGACATCCGCGCGTTCGCGTTCGTGATCGCGCGGCACGTCGAATCCATCCGTGAGCGTCGCGCCCCAGACGACGACGCGCTCGCGCGGCGCACCCTGCGCGATAAGTTCGCCTGCGCACTCTTGCGTCACGAAGCAATAGAGATCGACTTCGGGCTGCACCCACGCGCGGTCTGCGTCGAACTCGTCGTTGACGGCAACGAGCGGCGCATCCGTTCCGAGGTCGCGTTTGATGAGCGCGGCGATCTCGCAGCACCCGACCTCCGTCGCGATGATGGCCTGTGGTCGCACTCGTCGCGCCAACTCGAACAGGCCGCGACAGCCGCGACGGTAGAACCATTCGGGACTCGTGTGCGTCTGCTTCTTCTGATAGCGGTCGATGCGATCCCAAACGGCGGGAGCGTGCTTGACGATCCACAAGTAGGCCGTCACGTGCGTGAAGCGCGCGAGCGGCGACATGAAGTCCGCCACGTCGGCGATCACGACGGGCACATCAGGCTGCGCCGCGCGGATCGCGGAGGCGAGCCCCTGCGCCACGCGTATGTGGCCCGCGCCGTTTGAGATCGTTAGGATCAGCACGGGGCTCTCAGGCTCCACGCCCTGTTGAAGCTGTGCGCTCAAGCGGTCGCGCTCCTCGCCGGTTTCAACGACGACAGTTGATTGCCGAGTGCGATGCGCGCGATTGTCTGAGTCGCATCGGGGCGCGCGAGCCGCGCCGAGCAATCCGACATACGACGGCGCAGACGCTCGTCGCGCAAGAGCGTGAGCACAGCGTCGGCGGTCTCGCGCGCGCCGCAAGTTGCGACGCCCGCGCCTGCTTCGGCGAAGCGGGCCGCGTTGCGTCGCTCCGGCCCCGGTATCGCATCGAACATGACGACGGGCAGCGCGCATAGGGCCGCCTCCGAGGTCGTGAGCCCGCCGGGCTTTGTGGCGAGCACCGTGGCGGCGTGCATCAACTCAGGGATCGTCTCGACCCATCCGAGCACGCGAAGCGAAACGGGCGGCGCGGCACTGAGACGATCAAGTCTTCGACGCGCGCGCGCGTCGCGACCCGCGACGGCGACGACCTGCATCGGCTCCGCGCTTTCGCAGAGCATCGCGGCCACCTCGTCCATGCGCGTCGGCCCCATCCCGCCGCCCATGAGCAAGACGATTGGCGCATCATCACTCAAGTTGTAGCGCGCACGCACAGTTCTTCCGTCGTGTTGTAATCCGAAAGATGGATCGGTCGGTATTCCGCAGACTGTGATCTTCTCCGCAGGCACACCCCACGAGCACAACTGTTCGCGCACTTCTTCATCTGCCACCGCGTATGCATCAACTTCTGGCTTGACCCATACGGGTTCGGCTTCGTGATCGGTGATGACCGCGACGATGCGCGCGCGCGTCTGTCCTTCGCGCTTCGCGATGACGGCCATCTCGCACGCGGCGACTTCGGCGGCGACGATCACGTCGGGCCTGAACTCGTCAATCGTCTTGAAGACCTGCGGGCAGCCGCGTCGAAACGCCCACACCGGCGCGGTCTGCTGATCTCCGCGCGCCGTGCGAGCCTTGAAGAAGCGGGCCCAGAGCGCGGGCGCATGGCGCACCATCATCCAGTAAGGCAAAACATAACCGGCGCGAAAGAGAGCGCGACTTTCGTTAAGCGCATCGAGCACGCGCACGTCCGCGTCCGGCGATTGTCGCGACAGTTCATGCGCCACTGCCTGCGCCGCGCGCACGTGGCCGGAGCCGAACGAGAGTGTGAGAATGAGTACCTTCATTCTCTAATTTTCACGCCATCGCATGAGTCGGAAGCCGAGCGCGAGCGTGACGGTCGCCATCAAGCCGAGCGCGAGTAGTTCGACGCCGATGTCGTGTCCACCGGCGAGGGCCACCTCGACGGCGCGCGCGGCGAATGATGTCGGCAAGAGTCGTGCGAAGACGCTCATGGCATGCGGCATCATCTCCGGCGCGTAATAGACGGGCGCGAGGAAGATGAGTCCCGCGCCGAGCGTGTCCGTCAGAAGCGATCCTTCGCTGAAGCTGCGCGCGCGCGCGGCGACGACGACGCCAAGCCCGCTCAAGCAAAGTATGGTTAAGACGATCACGACGACGAGCAGCGCGAAGTTGGGCCGCATCTGTACGCCGAGCGCGCGACCGACCAATAGCAACGTCGTCGTGCCGAGGGCCGACTGCGCGAGCGCGAAGACGAGTACGCCGAGCACGTATGAAGACGGCGCGAGCGGCAGCGTCGCGAAGAGTTTCAGACGGCCCGTGAAGCGATTCTCTAGGAGCAGATAGCCGAGCCAACTGATCGAGGTCAGCGAGAGCGAGAAGACGACCGAGCCCGCGAGGTAGCGCAAACGATTCTGCTCGTGCGCCACTTCTGCGCCGCCGACAGCGACGGCGAACAGGTACATCGCCGATGGGAAGACGAGCGCGGCGAGCAGGAAGGGGCCCACCTCGCGGCGCATCCCCGCGAGCTGTATGCGAAAGACCGTCGCAATGTCCGTCGCGCGCTTCACGTGGAAACCCCTCCCGTGTCGCCGTCGAACTGCTCGCCCGTCAGCGAGAAGTAAACGTCTTCGAGCGAGGCGCGCGAGATCGAGTATTCGGAAAGCGACTCGCGCGCGACGTGTCGCTGCGCCTCCGCGAAACTGACGAAGCGTCGCACGACGAGATCGCCGAGCGGGTCTAGCGGATCGCGATAACTAAGTCGATAGCTGCGGTCGAGTCGAGATAGAAGCTCTTCGAGCGCGCCGAACGCGATCATGCGACCGGCGACGATGACGCCGACGCGGTCGCTCAAACGCTCGGCCTCTTCCATGTAGTGCGTCGAGAGGATGACGGTCGAGCCCTTCGCGACAGCGCGGCGGATCACTTCCCAGACGGCGCGTCGCGAAGATGGATCGAGTCCGGTCGTCGGTTCGTCGAGCACGAGCAAAGGCGGATGGCCGAGTAGGGCCAGCCCGATCAGGATGCGGCGTCGCTGTCCGCCGGAGAGTGCTCCGACCGGCCTGTCGGTTTCGGCGACGAGTCCGAGTTCAGCGATCACTTCGCGTGCAGCATTGCGCGCGTCGCGTTTGGAGAGACTCTTGAAGCGCGCGAAGAATTCCAGATGCTCGCGCACTGTCAGCCTCTCGAATAAGCCTGCTTCCTGCGGCGTGATGCCCATCATTCGCTTGACGCGCTGCGGATGTGCGACGGCGTCCTCGCCGAAAATCTCGATGCGACCGGCTGTCGGTCGAAGCTCGGTCGTCAACTGACGGAGAAACGTCGTCTTGCCCGCACCGTTCGGGCCTAAGATTGAGACGACTTCGCCGCGACGCACCTCCAAGTCGATCCCGCGATTCGCTTCCGTCCCGTCCGCGTAACGCTTGAAGAGGCCGGAGACAAGCACGGCAACATCGACACCGACTTCGACGCGCGCCGTGTGTGGAGTCGCGGCGCGCGACTCCGCGTCGAGTCGTCCATCGCTCGCGGGGCCGGTCAGTGTCGTGTGATCTTTGATCGTCGCGGTCGTCATCGTGTCGAGGGCGTGCGGCTATCGCGAGTTGGCGGTGCGCGTCCGGTCGCGGGTCAAGCGAGTTGTAGAAAATCGATAGCGGAACGGATCGCCGTCAGAGGGCTGTTGCGATAGGCGGAGACTTCGTAGGGGCAACCGATCTTGCAGCCCTTGCAGAAGTCCCACATCTGCGGCGACTGCTTGATGATCTTGCGCACCTCCGGCGACTCGTAGATTTCGCGCAGGCTCATGTCGGGCGCGCCGCGATGCAGCGAGACGAACGCGCAGGGGAACTGGATCGAGCCGTCGGGCCGCATGTTGACGAGATGCGAAGCGGAGCGGCAGGGGAATTTTTTCGTGAACCCATCGGAGCGATAGAAGTCGAAGTAGTCTTCGTAGAAGCGCACGCACTTATATTTCTTCTTCAGTTCGAGCACGTAAGCGGCGACGCGGTCGAGCGCGTCGCGCTCCATCTCAACGTCTTCAGTTTGCCACGTCGTTCGCACGACGTTGTGCACCGCCTCTGTGTGCAAAAGGAAGCCGCGCTCCGTGCAATAGTCTGCGAGCGCGGGCAGGTCTTCGAGGTTGTTCTCGTCAACCGCCGCGTTGATCTGGATCGTGTTGTGTTTGAGACGGCCCTTGATGTAATCGAGCGCGGAGAGGATCGTCGGCAGGCCATCGATGCCGCGACGCGCGGCGAACTTCTCGCGGTCGAGCGTATCGATGGAGACTTCGAGTTGATCGAGTTTGACGCAAGCCTCCGCATATTTTTTGAGCGCGAGCCCGTTCGTCGGCATCGACGTGTAGAAGCCTTTGCGCGCCGCATACTCGATGTAGTCGGGCACGTGCGGATTCATCAAAGGCTCGCCGCCAGACATGCTCCAAGCGAAGACGCCGAAGTCCGCCGCCTCGTCCATGCGCGCAAAGACACGCTCGCGCACGGCCCGATCTTCGGGTTGCTGGTTCTGCCAGATGGCGCAGTAGCCGCACTTCATGTTGCAGTGCAGCGTCGTCTCGAACATCACCATGAACGGGCGATTGAAACGATGGCGCAACTGGCGCAGCGCGTTCTTGAACATCAAACTTCTTTTCACGGTTCGTTCGCTTTTCAGTGGATAGCAGGTCGGGGTTAGAGTTCGGCTCAAATAGTACCGCAACGCACATGAACAGAAGATAAACGCGGCGGGCCTTCGGTCGAATATCGGGCGCGCGGAACTGAGAGTTTATCCTGCGTTCATCTGAGAGCGCGTATCGTGCGCGTACTCTTTGCCCGCTATAATGACTCCCGTCCGAGGAGCTAAGGAATTTGCGTATTCTATTGGTCGAAGACGAGCCGAGCGCGGCTCGCATGATGGCAAAGGGCCTGCGCGAGCACGCCTACGCAGTTGACTTGACGGAGGATGGCGAGAGGGCCCTCTACCAGTCGAGCGTCAACGACTACGATCTGATCATTCTCGACGTGATGCTCCCCGGCAGGAGCGGCTTCGACGTGTGCCGCGAGTTGCGTGCGGCGGGCTCAGTCGTGCCCGTGCTGATGCTCACGGCGCGCGATTCGATTAACGACCGCGTCGAGGGACTCGATACAGGCGCAGACGACTACCTGACCAAGCCCTTCGACTTCCGCGAGCTGCTCGCACACATCCGCGCACTGCTTCGTCGCGGGCAGGCCCTCCAACCTGGCACAATCCTGCTTGACGATCTCGAAATCGACACGCGCGGCCGATCCGTCAGGCGCGGCGGGCACGGCGTCTATCTGACGGCGAAGGAGTATGCGCTGCTCGAATACCTCGCGCGACGCACGGGCGATGTCGTCTCGCGCGCCGACATCGCCGAGCACGTCTGGGATGAGAGCTTCGATCCGTTCTCAAATTTGATCGAAGTTTACGTGCAGCGTCTGCGTCGCAAGATCGACGATGGCGCTTCGACCAAACTTCTCCACACGCGGCGCGGCGAAGGCTACATCCTGACGACGGGAGGCGCGGAACTCGATGTTTGATTCGATGCGCGTCCGCCTGACTTTCTGGTACGTCGCAGTGCTGGCCCTCGTGCTCATCGCCTTCAGCACGGGCTTATACGTCGTCACGAAGCGCGACCTCTACGACGATCTCGACGAAGATTTAACACTCTCCCTCGAAACGGTCGAGGTCAAATTCGCGCGCGAGCTGGGCGACGGCGTAGCCGATAAGCAAGCGGCGCGTGATGCCATCAACGAACTCTCAACGCGCGAAGCCGCCGCCGTGTTTGACTCGACGGGCAACATGGTCGCAGAGCAACCCGCGCTCGGCGACATCCACGCCCGCCTGCCCTCCCCCGACGCGCTCACCGACAGAGATGTCTACCTCGAAACTCAGACGCAGGGCCAGACGAGTAACGCGGTTATGCGACGCGTCGCCGCACGACGCGTTCACGTCGCACCGCAACGCGTGCTTTATGTCGTCGTCGTGAGTGAATCGTTCGACTCGGTGACCGACAGGCTTGGAACGATCCGCGATCTGTTCTATTTGGCCGTGCCGGGCGCGCTGTTGATCTCCGGCGTTGGCGGGTGGTTTCTCACGCGCAGGAGTCTTGCGCCGGTCGTGGCGATGTCGGAGCGCGCACACCGCATCAGCGCGGAGAATCTTGAGCAGCGTCTCCCCATCGCGAACCCGCGCGACGAGTTGGGCCGCCTCGCGGCCACCTTCAACGAACTGCTCACGCGGCTTGACGACACATTCACTTTGCGGCGTCGCTTCATGGCTGACGCCTCGCACGAACTACGCACGCCGCTCTCAGTCATACGCACCGCCGCAGATGTGACTCTGGAACGTGAGGGCCGCAGCGAAATCGAATATCGCGACGCGCTAAAGATCATCGACGAGCAATCGAGACGGCTGACACGCATCGTCGAAGATATGTTCACGCTCGCGCGCGCCGATGTCGGCCATCAGAATCTTCATCCGACAGATTTCTACCTCGACGAGTTGATCTCTGAAGCGGCGCGCGCGGCTGACGTGCTCGGCGCGCGCAAGGATGTCGCGATCACGGTGGCCCCTGCCGCAGAAACGCCCTTCCACGGCGACGAGGGCCTGCTGCGCCAGATGATCCTGAACCTGCTCGACAACGCGGTGAAGCACACGCCGTCGGGCGGCTCCGTCCGCGTCTCGCTCTCTCGCGAGGATGGTCAGTACGCGATTGCTGTGAGCGATACGGGCGCGGGCATTCCCGCCGAAGCCCATTTGCTTATCTTCGAGCGGTTCTACCGTGTGGACAAGACGCGCTCGCGAGCCGAAGCCGGCCCCACCGCAGGCAGTGGCGCGGGGCTTGGCCTCTCTATCGCGCGCTGGATCGCCGAGGCGCACGGGGGCAGCCTCCGACTCCAGTGTTCCAGCGAAGCGGGTAGCGTGTTCGTCGCCTCCATCCCGGTGAACGCTGGCCCACATGATATTTTTACACCGGGTCAATGAGTACTCGTGTCAGTCGTTATAACTCTACCTGCTTCGATTTTGAAGTAGTAATTCAGCTTGAAATCCCAAGTCGATTTTTATGCGGCTCGCATTTTCAAGGTGAACCACTATCGGGTTGCGTTAATGATTGACAGCCGCGCTTATCAGGCATAGCATCCGGGCACTCACCAGGTGGAAACGCGCGCCCGTCGTACCGAGCTGCGCCCGCAGTCAGCGTCTCTTCATCCACAGAAAAGGCCGGCCCATATGAACACTCACAGAATCGTCACCATCCTCGCTACTGCTGCGTTGCTCATTGCGATAGCAGCGTTCGCCCTTAGCCTCTCGGCACGCAGGCAAGCGGGGCAAGCGCCAGAGCCGGGCAACTCCGCGCCGAACATTCCGGCGGACAGCGACCGCGTGCAGAGTCCCGCCGAGCGAGCGCGCATGGAACAGTACGTCGCGCAGTTGCAATCCGAGAAGCATGTGCTCAAGACCTTCGATGGATCGTCAGGCGAGATCATCGACTGCGTGGATGTCTATAACCAGCCCGCGCTCAAGCGGCAGGGCATGGAAGGGCACGTCATACAGTTTGGGCCAACCACCAAGCCGCCCGAAGCGCGCGAAGAGCAGAGCCTCACACGCGATCAGAAACTGCAAGTCCCTAATCAACTCTTTACGCTCACGGGCCAGACCTGTCCCGACAAGTCTGCGCCCATGACGCGCCTGACCATGGATACCTTGAAGCACTTCCGCACGCTCGAAGAGTTTTTCCAGAAGAAGTACATCGACATACGAAAGCCCGGCGGTGGCGGCTCAGGCTCTGCCCCGCACGAGTATGCTCACGCCGCGCGCAGCGTGGACAACTGGGGCGCGGAGAGCATCTTCAACGTGTGGAGTCCCTACGTTGAGAAGTCGGATGAGTTCAGCCTCTCACAGATGTGGGTCACGCGCGGTGGAGGCGGCGATCTGGAGACGGTCGAGGGCGGCTGGCAGGTCTATCGCGATCTCTACGGCGACTGGCGCGCGCACCTCTTCATCTATTTCACGCCGGATAACTACGGCAACGGCGGCTGCTACAATCTCAGTTGCAACGGCTTCGTGCAGGTCAACAACACGGTCTACATCGGCGGCGACTTC
>JAVXVG010000033.1:0-87748 GCA_032229975.1 Acidobacteriota bacterium
GTGTGACTTGCGCAAGTCACACGCGCCTCTCGATCTTCACCTCTCGTCTCTCGTCGTTGCTTTAACGCACGGCCAGCTTCGTCGCTCTATCATTCGGCGGTTGTCGCCGTCGCGCCTGTTGCCACGCCCGCGCTCTCTGCGCGTTCAGACTCTTTATGGGCAGACGCGCCGCGCCCGATTGCCGAGAGGTAGAACGCGCGGAAGTAACCATACATCGAAACGCACGCGGAGATGACGACCACCCAGAGCATCGCGCGCCCCGCCGAATAGAGCAGCACCTGCCAGTCCGTCACCGTCGTTGCGCCCGCGCCGAACAGACGCGCAAAGGCCTGATGCAACTCCGGCACAGTCCAGAACTCAATCGCGGGAAACGGGCGACCGAAGTTCGACACCGGCGGGCGGCCCGACACGCTCGCCACGATCAAGAGGGCCACCGTCACGACCTGCGCGAGCATCTTCACCTTCCCCATCTTTGAAGCGGGGATGACGATCCCTTCAGTCGCCGCAATCGACCGCAAGCCCGTCACGGCGAACTCTCTTCCGACGATGACGACCACAGCCCACGCGGGCGCGAGTTGATTCTCGACGAGCGAGATGAGCGCGGCGGAGATGAGAAGTTTATCGGCGATAGGATCGAGCAGTTGACCGAGACGTGACTCCTGTTTGCGTCGTCGCGCGATCTGCCCGTCGAGGTAGTCCGTGAAGGCTGCGCCGAGGAACAATGCGACGCCGACGATGTGGCGCGGCACGCCGAACCAGTCTTCCGAGAACGGCGTCAAGAGCACAACGACGAGCAACGGCACGACGAAGATGCGCGACACCGTCAGCGCGTTCGGCAGATTCCAGATCGTCGCTCTCTTCTCTTCCATCATGCGTCGCGAGTGTATGAGTCGCCCGCGAAGAGTGTCAAGAATGTTCGGCGGCGTCGCTTGTGTGAAGGTTCGCGGTCGCGTAAAATGTAGGTTTCTTCTCTCCCGAAGATTCGCGACTGTGGCGGCTGGGAACGTTTTAATCAATGGCGATTGACCGCATCACCGTGCGCGGCGCGCGCACGCACAACCTCAAGAACATCAGCGTCGAAATCCCTCGCGACCGGCTCACCGTCGTCACGGGCCTTTCGGGTTCGGGCAAATCTTCGCTCGCCTTCGACACGATCTACGCCGAAGGCCAACGTCGCTACGTCGAATCGCTCTCGGCTTATGCGCGTCAGTTCCTCGATCAACTCGAACGGCCCGACGTTGACTCAGTTGACGGACTCTCGCCCGCGATCTCGATTGAACAAAAAACAGTCTCGCGCAGCCCGCGCAGCACGGTAGGGACGGTGACGGAAGTTTACGACTACCTGCGACTCCTCTTCTCCTCCATCGGTCAGCCGCACTGTCATCAATGCGGCGCGCAGATCACGCGACAGTCGGTCGAGCAGATCACTCTGAGCGTGCTCGCGCTTCCAGAAGGCGAGCGCGTGATGGTGCTCGCTCCTGTAGTTCGCGGTCGCAAAGGCGAGTTCAAGAAGGAGCTTGAGAAACTCGCGAAGGATGGTTTCCTACGCGCGCGCATCGACGGCGAACTCGCCTCGCTCGACGAAGAGATCAAACTCGACAAGCGACGCAATCACTCGATTGAAGCCGTCGTTGATCGACTTCTCATCAAGCCCGGCATCAACGAGCGTCTGACCGAATCAGTCCGCACGGCTTTGAAACTCACGGGCGGCGCAGTTCTGATCTCGGTCGTTGACGGCGAAGAGAAGTTGTATTCCGAGCGCATGGCCTGCGTGAACTGCGGCATCAACATCCCGCCGCTTGAGCCGCGATCCTTCTCCTTCAACTCCGCCTACGGCGCGTGCAAACGCTGCCACGGTCTCGGCACAGTGTTGGAGATCGATCCGGCCCTCTTAATCCCCGACGCCAACGAGCGCGCCGATAAACTTCTCTTTATGGGCGCGGCAGACAAACAGGGCGCGGCTTACTTGAAGAGCGCGCTCTCGGCGGTCGCCGAACACTTCGGCGCGAAGCTCGACGCTCCGTTCGCGGAATTCCCGAAGCAGGCGCGCGATGCGTTCTTCCACGGTCTCGAAGGCCAGATCACTTTCCGTCAAGGTCTCTACGCATATCAAAGCGACTGGAAGGGAGCGATTCGACACTTGCGCGAGCGCATGAACAACGCGCCGTCTGAAAAAGTTCGACTCGCGCTCGAAGAGTTGGTCTCGCCCGTCGAATGTCCCGATTGCCACGGCAAACGCCTGCAACCCGAATCGCTCTCCGTCCGTGTCGGCAACCTCGGCATCGCCGACTACACCGCGCTTCCTATCGAAGAAGCCGTCGCCGTCTTCGACCAACTCAAGCTCAACGAGCGGGAGAACAAGATCGCCGGATTGGTGCTGCGCGAGATACGCAACCGCATGCGCTTCCTCGCGCAAGTCGGCCTCGGCTACATCACGCTCGACCGGCCCTCCGCCACGCTCTCCGGCGGCGAAGGTCAGCGCATCAGACTCGCCACACAGATCGGCTCGCAACTGCGCGGCGTGCTCTACGTTTTAGACGAACCGTCCATCGGCTTGCACCCGCGCGATAACCAGAAGCTACTCGAAACGCTGACCGCGCTGCGCGACCTCGGCAACACCGTCCTCGTCGTCGAGCACGACGAGGAGACTATTCGACGCGCAGATTACGTCGTCGATCTTGGTCCCGCCGCAGGCGCGCACGGCGGCGAACTCGTCGCCTACGGCACGCCCGAAGAGATCGCTTGTAATCCAAACTCGATCACTGGTCTCTACATCTGCGGCGAGCGTTCGATCACGCCGCCCGACGTGCGGCGCGCGCCCAACGGCCACAACGTCACCGTGCGCGGCGCGCGCGAGCACAACCTCAAGAACATCGACGTGACGTTCCCGCTCGCCACGCTCACCGTCGTCACGGGCGTTTCGGGATCGGGCAAGTCAACGCTCGTTGACGACATTCTCTATCGCGCGCTCGCGCAGCACGTTTACGGCTCGCTCACCGAACCCGGCGACTACGACTCCATCGAGGGCATGGATCAGATCGACAAGATCATCGAGATCGATCAGTCGCCCATCGGTCGCACGCCGCGCTCGAACCCGGCAACTTACACGGGACTCTTCACGCCGATCCGCGAGCTATACGCCATGCTCCCCGAATCGCGCGAGCGCGGCTACAAGCCCGGTCGCTTCTCCTTCAACGTCAAGGGCGGACGCTGCGAGGCGTGCGAGGGCGACGGCATGAAGCGCATCGAGATGAACTTCCTGCCCGACGTTTATGTACTCTGCGATGTCTGTCGCGGCGCACGCTACAACCGCGAGACGATGTCGGTCAAGTACAAGGGCAAGTCCATCGCCGCGCTACTCGACACGACCATCGAAGAGGCGATGCCGATCCTCGAAAACATCCCCCAGATCAAACAGAAACTCCAGACGCTTCTAGACGTTGGTCTCGGCTACATCAAGCTCGGTCAGTCCGCCACCACCTTGTCCGGCGGCGAAGCGCAACGCATCAAGCTCGCGCGCGAACTCTCCAAACGCGCCACGGGTCGCACCATCTACATCCTCGACGAGCCAACCACCGGCCTCCACTTCGCAGACGTTCACAAACTCCTCGACGTGCTCCAACGCCTCGTCTCCCTCGGCAACACCGTCATCGTCATCGAGCACAACCTCGACGTGATCAAGTCCGCCGACCACCTCATAGACCTCGGGCCCGAAGGCGGCGAAGGCGGCGGTCGCGTCGTCGCCACCGGCACCCCCGAAGAAGTCGCCCGCGTCCGCCGCTCCCACACCGGCCAAGCCCTCAAGCCCCTCCTCCACCTCAACGGCAACGGCCACGCACGCAACGGCAATTCAGCCAACGGCAACGGTCGGCGCAAGCGCAAAGACGCCGACTAAAAGTCTGCTCCGACACCTTTAATAAAATTCACACTCGGCATAAACTCTTAGCCGATGCCGAATGTTGATTTTGAACCGTTAGCGGTTGACGTGACTTTCACGGACGACTTACTCCGCGTCGTGTTCACCGACGGACGCGAGATTTCCGTACCGCTCGTTTGGTCGCCGCGATTACAAAAGGCAACGCCCGAACAAAGGAAAGAATGGCGACTGATCGGCGGAGGTGTCGGCATTCACTGGGAAGCTGTTGACGAAGATATCTCAATCGAGAGTCTGCTTAGGCTGAGATGAATTTTAACTCTCTTGATTCACATTGACTCCGGCACTGCTTAAGTCGCTAACTTAACCCAGCTATGCTTGCAACCTCATCCTCAGAACTTAGCGGAGAAATTCTATGAGTGAGACAGAAAGAGTTTATGATTCAATTGATCTTCAGTTGATGGCACTGAGAGAAACCTCGGATAAGAATTTAAATCCGGCGGATTTGGCTACCCCTGAAATGGTTCACTTTATTCTTCAAAGGGAGGTAGTACATCTAACTGAATTAAAAGCCCAGAAGACAGAGATTGCTGACCTTCGAAATGCAAATTCTCGGTTGAAGGGCGATAGAGAAAGCCTACGAATAGCCGTCGCTCAGTCAGGAGAACGGGAAACTTTTTCTTGGATAGAAATACCTGTGAGTATTCTTAGTGGCTTTGCGATCAATAAGCTAACGAGCGATCCGAAGGATGGATTTGGTTGGGTATTGCTTATTATGACCATCATAATACTATTGTTCTTACGCTTGCCTCAACTACGTCAACTTAGAACATTGGCTAAGAAGGAGGATGAAGAAAATGGCTAGAAAGAAAATCAAAGGAAGAATCATCAGAATCTTGGACAAAAGAACTGTAGTTATTAATTTGGGGCGGGATAGTGGCATTAACACGAGCAGCATTTTTTACATTCTCGGAGAACCCGAGTCAGTAATTGATCCTGAAACAAAAGCCGTACTTGGTGCTGTTACGGTCACTAAATCGAGAGTTAAGGCACTTCAAGTTTTTGACAAATTCACAGTCGCGGCTACTTCGTGGGTAGATAGAACTGTTTCCTTCCCCGACCCAAGTGTTGCTCTTTCTTCGCTTTTCCATGAAGCACCTGTTGATGAAGGGGAACTTAACGTTCAATTAACGGACATTCAACCTTGGAAGGCAAAATCCAAGTCCCCAGTCAAAGTAGGTGATGAAGTAGAAGTCACAATCGAGATTCCTGAGCCTCCAAAGTTGCCAGAAAATCAGGTGGCAAAAGAATCAAGCGATGAGACAGCATAACAATCATCTCCAAACAAATAATTAGCGTTCCAGCAGAACGTTTTCGCCAACTCAAATAAAATGCCTGACCGCATCTCAGCAATCGTCGCCGAAAGCCTTGAGGTCAAGCGGCGCTACTTCGCGGAGCGCATAGGAGGTTAGCTATGAGCCGGACGCTTACAATTCCCGATGAGCTTTATGAACGCTTAGAGGTAGAGGCTCGTGCGCGCGGACTTCGAGGGGTGGAGAGTTTGCTCGACAGTTTGGCGCGGGATGAGGACAACTTGAGCCAGCGTAAAGAGGCTGTCCGTAGAATTGATACCCTCCGCGAGCAGCTTTTTGCGAAGTACGGGGAGATGCCCGATAGCGTAGAGTTGGTGCGCGAAATTCGAGAAGGCGATGAATAAGATCGTCGTTGATACGAGCGTCGCGGTGAAGTGGTTTGTCGCGGAGCAACACTCAGTTGAAGCGAGGCGCATACTTGATCAGTACCAAGACGGCATAGTCTCCTTCCTCGCGCCGGATTTACTCGTCGCCGAGTTCTACAATGTCATTGGCAAGAAACATAGCAGGGGAATTCTCTCGGAGAGCGACGCTCAAGATATTCTGGAGGCTTTTCGCCTCTTAGCTTTCACGCTGTTTCCAACGGTTGATCTTTTAGACGACGCTTTCAGGATTGCCACCACGCACCGCCGCTCGGTTTATGATTCTCTCTTCATCGCCCTCAGCACACGCGAGAATTGCCAATGTGTAACTGCCGACGAGAAGTTGATGAACGCAGTCGGCTCGTCGTTCTCGAATCTCGTGTGGCTACCAAATTGGTCTTAGGCAATTAACTGACGCCCATGAACGAACGCATCTCATCCATCGTCGCCGAAAGCCTTGAGGTCAAGCGGCGTTACTTCGCGGAGCGCGCGGAGGATGTGGTGCGCGCGGCGAGCATGATCGCGGCGTGCTTCGGCGCGGGCGGGCGCGTGTTGCTGTGCGGCAACGGCGGCTCTTCGACCGACGCGCAGCACGTCGCGGGCGAGTTCGTGAATCAGTTTGGAAAAATGAAGCGGCGCGCGCTCCCGGCCCTCGCGCTCTCGACCGACGGCGGCGTGCTCTCTTCAATCGCGAACGACACGGGCTTCGAGAATGTGTTCTCGCGGCAGGTCGAGGCGTTCGGCGAGCGCGGCGACGTGCTCATCGCGATCTCGACTTCGGGCACTTCACGGAACATCGTGCGCGCGTGCGAGTCGGCGCGCGAGCGAGAGTTGAAAGTGATCGGACTCTTGGGGCGCGACGGCGGCGAGGTGCGCGCGCTGTGCGATCTCGCGCTCGTCGTCTCGTCGGACGACACGCAGCGCATACAGGAGACGCACAACCTCGTCTGCCACATCCTCTGCGAACTCGTCGAGCGCACGCTCTTTCCTGAAGACAGAGACTGAAACCGTGTCCATCTACGACGAAACTTTGCGCCCGCTCTCGCTCGAAGGCGTGAACACTTACCCGCTTGCGTCGCGTGAGAGCAAAGTCTCTGCGGAAGATTTCGCGCGCACGGTCGAAGCTAACGCCACGCTCAAAGATTTCCTCGACTCGCTCCCGAACATTCTCGCCGTTAAATCTTTGCGCGAACTCGCCGCGCAGATTCGGCGCGCGCGCGATCTTAAAAGGCCGATCATCTGGGGCGTCGGCGGTCATGTCATCAAGACGGGGCTTGCGCCCGTCATCATCGATCTCATGCGGCGCGGCTACGTCTCTGCCATCGCAGGGAACGGCTCGGTGCTCGTACACGATCTTGAGATCGCGCTCGTCGGCTCGACCTCCGAGGATGTTGACGCGACGCTCGGCGCGGGCGCGTTCGGCGCGGCGGAAGAGACCGGCAAACTTTTGAATGAAGCTGCGGCGGAAGGCGCGCGCGATCAGATCGGACTCGGCGAGGCGTTGGGTCGCGCGCTCGTGCGTGAGAATCCGCCGCACAAAAATCTCTCGCTGCTGTGCGCGTGTTATGAGTCGAAAGTTCCCTTCACCGCGCACCTGTCAATCGGCACGGACATCGCACACTTTCATCCGTCAGCAAACGGCGCGGCTCTCGGCGAGACTTCGCACACGGATTTTCGTCTGCTGTCCGAACTCGTCAGAAGAATGAACGGCGGCGGCGTTTACTTGAACGTCGGCTCGGCTGTCATCCTGCCTGAAGTTTTTCTGAAGTGCGTCACGCTCGTGCGCAATCTCGGCCATCAACTGTCGGATTTTACGACCGCGAACTTCGACTTCATCCAACAGTATCGACCGCTCACGAACGTCGTCCGTCGCCCTACGAGCGACGGCGCGGGTCGCGGCTACGCCTTGACGGGCCATCACGAGTTGATGATCCCGCTCCTCGCCGCCGCGATCCTCTGTGGCGTCGAAGCGGAGTCGTAAATCATTCACGCCCGCCTTGAACTCGAATCGCCATCGCGCACTTCGGCAAGTCGCCAAGCGCGTCGCATCGGGTTATAATTCGCGCACTCGGAAACGAAAAAGTTTTTAGCATTTCGCGCGCGGAGGTGTCTCGCGCGCACGCGCGAATCTAGAGGGAACGGGGACGACGGATGAATAAAGAGAGGCTCGAACATTTTCGCGGCTTGCTCAACGAGCAACTGCGCCAGCACACGCAGCAGGTGCGCGACAATCAACAGACGGCGCAGGACATCATCGCCGATGATGATGGTGTGAAAGACAGCGTCGATCTGTCGCTGCAAGATCACAATCAGGAACTCGCCTTTCGCCTCGGCGAACGCGAGTCGCAGATGGTCGCCGATATCGATCAGGCCCTGCTCCGGCTCGACGAAGGCTCTTACGGCACGTGTGCCCGTTGCGGCAAGCCCATCGACGAGCGACGCCTTGAGGCCCTCCCCACCGCGCGCTACGACGCCGCCTGCCAAGCCGAGATGGAATCTCGCCAAGGGCTCGACGAAGACATCCCCACACTCTGACAAGACGTGAATCGTCAAGCGCGTGAATGGTCAATCGTGAGCGTGGATTATCACGCCTTCGATTGACCATTCACGCGCTTGACGATTCACGCGCTTACGCCTTCGGGTGATACTTGTCGTACACCTCGATCAATCTTTCCATCGAGACGTGCGTGTAGATTTGTGTGGTGGAGATGCGTGCGTGTCCGAGTAGTTCCTGAATGTGGCGGAGGTCTGCGCCGTTATCAAGCAGGTGCGTGGCGAAGGAGTGGCGTAAGGAGTGCGGGCTGATGTTGTGAATGCCGGCGCAGAGCAAGATGTACTTATCAACCATCCGGCCGACGGAGCGCGTCGTGATGCGCGTGCCCTGATAGTTGAGAAAGACAGCTTGATCGTCGCGCTCCGTGATGGGCGTGTTGTGAAGAAAACTGTTCCGCACGGTGAGGTAGAGCAGAAGGGCGTCGCGCGCGGGCTCTGTAAAAGGGATGATACGCTGCTTGCGTCGCTTGCCCGTCACCTTCACCAACTTGTTCTTGAAATCAACGTCGCGCAGGTTTGTCTTCGTCAACTCAGAGACACGCATCCCCGTCCCATATAACATTTCAAGGATGGCCCGGTCGCGCTTGCCGAGGTCGGTCTCGATGTCCGGCGTCTCGATGAAGCGCACCATGTCTTCGACGGAGAGGTGCGTCGGGAGATTCTTCTCCTGTCGCGGCGTAGCCACCATCTTCGCCGGATTCGACTCGACGACACCCTCGCGAACCAGAAACTGGAAGAAGGTGCGGAGCGCGGCGAGCTTGCGTGCGATGGAAGACTTCTTCTTCTGCGCGGCGTGCAGCGCCGCGAGCCATTCGCGAATTGTGATGTGATCGATCTGCTTGATGTCGAACTCGCGCCGCGCGCCTGTCTGCGGGTCAGGCGGGGCGAGATGATCATGGAACTGACCGAGGTCGATGCGATAGTTGCGCAGCGTGTGCTCGCTCGCGTTGCGCTCGTAGCGCAGGTGCTCGAAGTAATGTTCGAGTAGTTGTTCCATCTAATAACTCCGACCGCCCGAGCTTCGCTTTTCTCAACCGTGCTGCGTCAGAACGTGAACGTGTAGTTGATGACGCCCTTCAACTGCGCGGGCTGGCCCTCGATGGTCGCGGGCGGGAAGATCGCTCGCCGCGCCGCAACGACAGCCGACTCGCGCAGCAAGGGAGGCCCACTCACCGCGCGCGCCTCGGACACTTTACCATTCTCGTCAACCGTCACTTCGACGACCACCGTCCCCGCGGCCCTCATGCGCTTCGCCGTCTCCGGATAGACGGGCACAGGCAGACTGCGCGCGCGCGCGTTCAGCACGCCGCCCGACACGATGGCCGGTTTCTTCGCCGTCTCGCTCTCACCCTGCGCGGCGTGCAAACTCTCAGGCTGCGGCGACGAATTCGACGACGCGCGACTCGTCTGCGACGAGCCTTGCGCTGTTGAACTTGGCGGGGCTGAACTTGGCAGAGTTGATGTTTGCGCTGTTGAAGTCTGAGTCGATGCGTTGTTCTGTGCGGGTTGCGTGGCGACGTTCGTCTGCGCTGGTGTCGTCGTCGCGGACGTTGCAAGCGCGAGTTGATTCGTATTGGTTTGTGCGGCTTCGGGCTGAGAGGGTTGAGATGTCGTTTGCGTTCTCGGCTCGGCGGGCGGGGATTCGATCTTCTTCAAAGGCGGCGAGTCGTTCGCGTTCTGCGTCGGCGTCGGCGTGTCCGGCAGCGGGATGAACGTGCCGAATCTGACGGCCGGTTTCGGCTTCGCGACCCCGTCATCGTTGGACGAATCTTCGTCCGGGTCGAGATTCTTGCCGCCGTGCCTCGGCGCGCTCGCGACGACCACCGGCCCGTTCACATTCGCGTTGGCGTTTGCGTTCGACGACGACTGTCGCGCGCTCGAAGAGACTTGTCTCGTCTGCGCGGGCGTTGGATTCGACGCGACGGGATCGCGTATGAAGTCCGGCGCGGACGCAGCCATGTCGGAATTCTGCTGGCCCTGCGAGAGCGCGGAGAGGTTATCGCGCCGGCGCGGATAGTAGCCGCGACGTGCACGCACGCGCACGTCGCCGCGCGACTTGACGCGCAGGCTGAAGACGCGAAAGCGGCCATCGCGTGCATCGTCGTTCGGGTAGTAACTCAAGACGTACTGCTGCGCGAGGTCTGCGGCGATCTGCGCGAAGGCCACTTCCAGATCGGACGGCACTTTCGGCACGTTGACGAAGCCGCCGGTGTACGAAGTCAAGTCCTGCATCCTTCGCTCGGCTGTCAGATCGCGCAGGTTGGCGTTGTCGCTGAGGCCCGTCTGGATGACGAAGACCTGACAGTCGCTCGCGAGCACGCGACGCACCATCTCGCCGTAATCTTCCAAGTTGCTCGTCGTCTCCACACCGTCCGAGACGATGATCATCACTTTACGACCGGGCTGCGGGCGCAGGTATTCGGCGGCCATGACGATGGTGTCGAAGAGAGAGGTCGAGCCTTCGACTTCGCCGTAGCGTTCAATCGTGCGGACGAGCTTCGACACGTCGTTCGTGAGCGGTTGATCGAGCGACGGGACGGTGGAGATGGAGAAGATCGCGGCTTGATCAGAAGGACGTATGACGCGACGGAAGAAGTTGATCGCGGCCTGCTTCTCAAGCTCGCGCGTGGGCCGGATGCTGGAGCTGTTGTCGAAGAGGAGCGCGAGTCGCACGGGCGTCTCGGCGTGTGAGATGTCGCTGATCGGTTTCGGCTGGCCGTCAACGCGCAGCTCGAAATCTTCGAGCTTGAGATCGACGACGGCATGACCGAGCGCATCCGTCACGCTGGCGGAGACGGGCACGAGGTTCGATTCGACTTTATAAACTTCGTCGTCGTCGATCTCCGGCGTTGCGTCCGTCTGAGGCTTGCTGTTGGAGTTCTTCTGCGCGGGGCCACTCTGCGTCTGCGGCAGACTGCCCGTGCGACTCGGGGCGGTGGACGAAGAGGGCTCGCCGGGCGGCGCATCCGTCTCTCGCGTGGCGCGGCGCGGTCGCTGCTGCGCGCCGGGCGAAGGCGATGCTTGCGGCTCAGGATGTATGCGTCCTGACTGCGCGTGCAGAGGCGCGATGAAGAATGAGAATGCGACGCAGAAGACGATGACGAAGATGAGTCGCGATAGTGACGAGCACGCTGACGAACAATGTGCACGCTTCGCTCTCATGTTTATATTCGTGATCGCTGCGAGGCAAGGCTTCATCGTCGTGTCGTGTGTCTGTGTGGCGGCGTCGCGCGTTGCATCAGCGCGCGTCAGACATTCGCGGCGAGTGTCGGTGCGCCCGTCGCGTCTCTGCCTGTCGTGTAGTTCTCGCGTAGCCAGTTGTCCCACTCCTCCAACGCGCGCTCGACTTGTAGTTGATGCCGGTCGCGCTTGCGGCGCACGCGCCTGCGTTCCTCTTCGGCGAGCGGCTCTAAGAGCGCGAAGGTGATGTTGACGGGCTGGTAGTTTTCCGTCTTCGCCTGCGAGACGTAACGCGCGAGCGCGCCGGTCGCTGACTTTGGCGGAAGCGTGACGAGTCCTCTTCCTTGCGCGAGTCGCGCGGCATTGAGACCTGCGAGCCAGCCCGTGGCGACCGACTCGACGTAGCCTTCGACTCCGCTGATCTGTCCGGCGAAAAAGATGTGCGGGCGTTCGCGCATAGCAAGCGTCGGGGCGAGCACGCGCGGCGCGCGGATATAAGTATTACGATGAATCTGTCCGTACTGCAAGAACTCCGCCCGCTCCAGTCCGGGAATCAAACGAAGCACGCGCGCCTGCTCGCCATAACGTAGATGATTCTGGAAGCCCACGAGGTTGTAGGCATCGGCCATCAAGTTCTCTTGACGAAGTTGCACCGCCGCGAACGGCTCTCTTCCGTTGCGCGGATCGGGGAGGCCCACGGGCTTCATCGGGCCAAACCTGAGCGTGTCGTAGCCGCGACGGGCCATCTCTTCGACCGGCAGGCACGCCTCGAACCAGCGCGTCTCCTCGAATCTCTGCAAAGGCACGCTCTGCGCGGTCGTCAACGCTTCGTAAAACGTTCGATACTCCTCTTCGTTCATCGGGCAGTTCAAATAATCGTCGCCGCCCTTGCCGTAGCGCGCGGCGCGAAACGCGATTGACTGATCAATCGAATCTGCGGCGACGATGGGCGCGATGGCGTCGTAGAAATAGAGTTGACCGTCGCCTGTCAAGCGCACGATCTCTTCGGCGAGCGCGTCGGAGCAGAGTGGCCCCGCCGCGATGATCGTGATCGCATCTTCACCGATATGCTTCACTTCCTCGCGCACGACGCGTATGCGCGGGTGCGACTCGATCCTCTGCGTGATCAATTCGGCGAAGCGATGACGATCAACAGCGAGAGCTGCGCCTGCGGGCACGCGCGTCTGCGCCGCGACTTCCAACACGAGCGAACGCCCGCGTCGCAACTCTTCTTTCAAAAGATACGGAGCGGTTCCCGGTTCATCGGACTTCAGAGAGTTTGAGCAGACGATCTCGCCGAGCTTGTCCGTGCGATGCGCGGGCGTCTCCTTGATGGGCCGCATCTCGTAGAGCGCGACGCGCGCGCCAGCTTCAGCCGCTTGCCAAGCGGCTTCCACGCCCGCGAAGCCGCCACCGATAACAATGATTTCCATATGCGTGAATCGTAAATGGTGAACCGTAAATAGTCCAAGACAGCGAGCAACACGGAACGCAGTGCGACACTTGACTCTCGACTCGTGTGCACGAAACACGACTCGCGAATCGTAGTGATCTGCTTACGAGTCTCTTCTAACGATCCACGATTGACGATTGACCATTCAGGGCCTGTCGGGTGGCGGCGTCTTCGGCGCGTCGAGTTTTTCGTCGCCCGCTTTGGTTGAGAAGCGTTTGTAGTTGCTATATTCGTTCGTCGCGTCGATGCGAAAGCCCGCGAAGACGAAGAGCTTGGCGGAGGCGTTGACTTGCGCGAACTTCGGCAGCCACACGCCGTCTTCGAGCCGCGTCTGCTCGAACGTCATCGCAGAGCCTGAGCGCACCGAAGCGAGCAGGCCGCCGCCGATCTTGTAGCCTTCGACGAAGCGCGCTTCGAGACGCATAATCTGTTTGTCAACGGGATCGATCCAGACAACTCCGGCGAGCTTGCTGACGATTGCTTCCTCGCGACCCTGCGGCCTGTAATCGGCCTTCGCGCGAAAGTCGAAGACGATCACGTCGCGTTCGCGGAAGCGTTCGCGTCGAGGGCTGACGAACTCGCAGACGCGCAGGAACGTCCCCAAGTCCGGATCGTCGTCCGCGCTCTCGGTCTTGCCCTTGCGCGCCGCTTCAGTGCGCTCGTGCTCGCGCTTCTGTTTGATCTTGTCCTTGTCGCGTTCGAGCTTCGCGATCTCTTCGGCGACGCGCTTCTCTTCCTTCGCCGCACGCTCGGCCGAGAGCGGCGTGCCGTCTTCGCTGATGAGCTTGTGCACCGTGCCCGCGTTCGCCACCGGATAGACCTCGAAGACCTTGACGCTCTCCTTCTTCACTTCGCCTTTGTCGGTGATCTCTCGCTCCCTCTGCGTGAGCGCGTAGGTGTACTGGCTGATGCGCTCGTCGTCGTCCTTCTGATTGCGACCGACCTCGCGCAATAACTCGACGACGTTCAACGCAGCATCACTCGGCGGCTCGAAGAGATTGTCTGCGAGGCCGGTGTTATAGCGCGACTCGCGCAACGTGAGCGCGAGCGTTGAGCCATCGCGCGACTTCAACTCGATCCGTTGAGGTTCGAGCGCGCCGTTCGACGCAGGCTTGTAGTCCGCGAAGCGCGTCGTCTGGCCTCGCGCGTCGTCAGAGATTTGCAGCAACAGCTTCGTCGTCGCGCCGAAGTAGTAACGCAAGTGCGCGCCGTTGCGACGCGAGAACTCAACGACGTAAGCCTGCTCACTTCCCAACTGCTCGACGGCTGAGGTGCGCGCGAGCACGTCCTGCTTTTTGTAATCGACGAGGCGCGCGGCATCGAGCGCGGCGCGCAGGCGCGCGGCGTGCGCTTCCGAATCCGTGAGCGTGCGAAGGAAGCCGCTGCGGTCGCGTGCCCAAGCGGTGCGCGCGTTCGCAGCGCTATCGGTTTCGCCGTCTGAGAGCACGATGTCCGTGCGCGCGGAGGCGGGTGCTTTGAAGAGCGTGCGCGCGCTTGAATGATCGTGGCCCTCGACGTTCCACTCGTAAGTCGCATCGCGGATCGTTTGCAGGCGACTCTTGCCGCCGACCGCTTTCAAATAGTCTGCGACGATGCGATCCGGCGCGGGCAAGCGTGCGCCCGTCTTCGTCGCGCCGCCTTGCGCGAGCGCGGACGAAGCGAGCGCGCAGGCGAAGACGAGTTGTCGGATTAAAGTTTTCATTGCAGGGAATGACGTGCGCCCGTGACACGATGTTAACTGATGGACTATGGATCGTTTCCGAGTCGTCGCCTGTTTGAACTCGAAGGGCGACCGAAGCAGTTTACGCCGGTCGCCCACTCGTAGTTTTCGTTTTGTTGCGCTCACGCATCAAGAGGGTTGTCCCTCTGTCATCTGCGCAGCTCCAGGCGGCTCGGCCACGTCGCCGTGTTCCGTCTCCGCGTCCATCGCTTCGGCTGACTCCTGCTCAGCCTCAAGCTCCTGCCCGTCGTCGCGCGCAGCATCGTTCACACTCGCGCCCGCCTTCTCATCAGTCATCCGAACATCCTCCTCTTCCACTCGATCAAGCGATGCATCACTCAACGGCGGCGCGCGTCGCGCTTCTTCGCGCCCTTCGCACTTGCAGACTGCTTCGCAGACTTCTTCGCGCCGGACGCCTTCTTCGCTGCACCCTTACGTGCGCCTGATTTCTTCGCGCCCGTTTTTTTCGCGCTCGATTTCGCACCGGCCTTCGTGGCAGACTTCGTTGCGCTCTTCGCAGTTCGCTTCGCGGCTGACTTCTTCGTAGACTTCTTTGCGCCGCTCGACTTCTTCGCGCCCGACGCTTTCTGGCCGCCGCCTCGCCGCACAACCTTCTCGTGCGCTGCTTCCGTCACGAGACGTATGCGACGCGCTTCAGGGCTCTCACCCGGATCGTTTTCGCCGGACGATAATTGATCAGACTCATCGCCCGCCGGCCCTTGCGACTGGCCCGGCAGGTGCGTGTGCTCCTGCTCTGTGAGCGCGCCGTGCTGCTGGTTGAACTCGTACTCGTTGAGCGTCCCGCCGCCGATCTTGTAGTTCGGCTGATTCTTCCAAGAGTCTTTCGCCATCGCTGATTTTCCTCTCTTCGCCTTCGCGCGCCGCGCGCTTGACAGCACGCGCGCCGCCTACTTATTCTCTTCCTCGCGTCACGCGCCACCTTAGCTCAGTTGGTAGAGCAACGGTTTCGTAAACCGTAGGTCTCGAGTTCGAGTCTCGAAGGTGGCTTCAAATTTTTCAGTTGCCGTATAGCTGGCTCACAGTTATACGGCAATTTTCTTTGCGTCTCAACCTCTATCTTCGATCATCAATCTCATTCAAGACCGAGCTGTTGATACGACGTGAAGAGATAAAGCGAGAGGGGCGTTCGTCTCCGCGCACGAACGCCCCTCTCACTGTCGATCTTGATCCTCTAGTGTCAGACCGCCGGTCGAAGCAGTCCACGGAAGATGCCTTGCACTTGAACTTGATGGGCGGGGAGACGCATGGGCTGAAGCTGCGAGTTGGCGGGACGCAGCTCAACCTCGCGACCGAAGCGATAGAGTCGCTTTAAGGTGGCGCGTTGGCCCTCGACGAGAGCGACGACGATCTCGCCGTCGCGTGCTTCCACACGATTCTCGATCAAAGCGATGTCGCCGTCGCAGATGTGCTCGTCGATCATCGAGTCGCCGGTCACCTTCAAGGCGTAAACCTGTTCGGGGCGCACGCGACCCAAGAGGAAGCGCGGCACTGTGACGGACTGCACAGCGTCGTTGAAGGTATCGAGCGGCGCACCTGCGGCGATGCGACCGAGCAGAGGGACTTCGCACATCGAGTTTCCCGGCGCGTCTTCAACCTGCACGCGAAGCGCGAACGATCCGTTCGTGTGCTCGCGCGAGATGAGCCCGCGCTTCTCCAGAGCCTCGATGTGCTTGGCGATGGTGGCCTTCGATGAGATGCCGAAGTGGCGCGCGATCTGCGCGTAGGAAGGCTCGTAGCCGTGACGCTCGATGAAGCGTTGGATGTAGTCGAAAATCTCTTTCTGTCTCTGTGTTCGCGGTTGCATTGCTTTTTAAGACTCCCCTGCCGCTGCGGGAGGAACCGGCGGCGGATCAATTAGCGGGACAACTCGGATTCTAAGTCGCGGGCGCGGCGAGCGTCAAGAAGAAGAGATTGAATCATTGATCCATTTCATCATTGATCCATTTGTTAAATGATCAATCAGTCAATGAACCAATGATTCAATCGTCCTCACTTATTCGAGTAGCGGGAGAGTTGCAGTGGCAGAGCGCGCACGAGCGACGGGATCGACTTCTTGATCTCGACGCCGACAAGAATGTCTTTCGCCTTCAGGCCATAGACCGACTCGTTGAGATCGTTGTCGGGATTGATCACCACGCCTTTGAGTTCGAGCCCCGCGAAGAGTCCTTTGCTGCGCGAGTAGGAGAGGATGCCGGCCTTGAGTTGCGCGTCTGTCGAGGCGGAAGCCGCGCGCCCGATGGGGCCAGCCGCCGCGCCGATCTCGCCGCCGATCTCAAACTTGTCTTCGAGCAGACCCTTGAGCGCGCCGTCGTTCATAAAGAGCAGCACGAAGTCGGTCGATGACGCGCCGAGTTGTGGCCCGATGCTGCCGCCGCCGAGTTTGAAGAACGCGGGCGCGCTCCACCCTCGCGGCACGCGACGACTGATAGCGCACGAGCCGCCGCGACCGCCGACAAGCAGGAGGCCCGCCTTCAACACTTCTGGACAGACGCCGACCGCTTCGGCATTGTCGAGCAACTGTTTCGGGATGGCCTTGTCCGGCGTTGACATGACTTCGCGGAAGACCTTCGCGGCCTTCTCCGACTTCTCGCGCGCCTCCTGCTCCTGCTTCGCGCTCTTGCTCTTCTTCTGCGCGATCACGGCTGAAGACATTAACGACAGCAGCACGAGTGCGACCACGAAATTAACAGACCGTTGCCCGACAGAGATATTCATTGCGTCTCCTTCACGTTCGAGAAAGATTCAAACACAGACTGATTATGGGAGAGTTAGACCGGAGTTATCTTACAACTTCTTTGCGGGATAAAGAACCGTGCGGGTGGTTAACCGAAACTTTCGCCTCCGGCTTCACGAGCAGCGGCTTGATCTTCTCGTCAAACTCTTCGGGTAGCAAAATCCCCTCGATGACGGCGCGCACCCGTCCCTCGCGGTCGATGACGACGGTCGCAGGCAGCGTCTCACCTTCGATGAAGAGAGACTTGGTCGCGCGCGTGCCCGCGAGGATCGGATAGTTGATCTTGAAACTATGGACGAAGCGTCGCACCGCCACGCGACTCTCCGGCGGGTAGCTAATACCGATCACTTGCAGACCCTGCGCGCGTTGCTCGCGTTGCACGCGGACGAGGTCGGGCGTCTCCGCGCGACAAGGCGCGCACCACGTGGCCCAGAAGTTCAGGAGCAAAACTTTTCCGCGATAGTCACTCAGTCGCACAAGGCGACCGCGCAACTCTCTGAGCGTTAGATCGGGCGCACCCCTCGGCTTGTCCTGCGCGATAGCTTGATGCGCGATGAGCACGAACAGCAGTGTCAGAAGTTTCATGGCAAAACTCAGAACAGATACTTCACGCCGAGCAGAATGTTTCTATCCGTTCGCAGCACGAGGGGGCCTGTGTTGCGCACGACGGGCAGTTGCACGCTCGCTTCGACGACGAAGCGCGGGTGCGCCGCGTATTGAAGTCCGGGCGCGACGTAGAACTCTGTTGACCTGCTCCCCGCGACTTCCGCGCTGCCGAGGTGGCCCGTGCCGCGATGTACGAAACTCGTCTCAAGGATCAGGAAAAGCTCGTGCCCCGGTCGCTCATAGTCGAAGGGCAGTAGCACATATTCGAGATCAGTTCCGGCGCGCGCTTCGTGGCCCGTGCGAAAGCCCGCGCGCTCAGTGCGCAGCACGCCCTCGACGTTGCCGCCGAAGATGAATCTGCCGCCCGCCTGCGAGAACGCGAGATCGAAATGCGACGCGAAGCCGCCACTGATCGGTGTGAGTTGCTGTCGCACGAAGGCGGGCGCGCTGACATCGTCCGCCGTCGGCGCGTCCTTCTTTCCGGTCGGCAACTCAAGCCCGATGCGAAACGCGGCTTGCCGGTCGCCATAAGTTTTCACCGCGCGAAAGAAGCGATACTTGCCCCAGAGTGTGACGTTGCCGATGCCAACACCGTCGCCGTGCTTCGCGCCATCGTCGAAAGATGTGCGCGAGACTATCGGAGCTTCGACTTCAAGTTGCACGCGCGGCGAAGGCGTGTATGTGACGCTGAGGTCGAGAACCTGTCGGCTCACGCGCAGGGCCCCGAGATGTTGCTCGATGAGATAGAGGCGCGGCGTCAACGCGCCTCCCTTGAAGACCGTCAGCCCCGGCGTCGTCGTGCGGATCGGCGCGAGTGTCACCGTAGGCTCGGTTGATAACGAATCCGCGAGCGGGACTGCAAGCCACGATTGAGTCGAGGCATCGAAGCTCGCGTTCGTGAAAGTTGCGCCGCTCGCCTCATGAAGCTCATGAGCGTCCGATTGACGAATCACTGTATCGTCATTCGCCTCCGCGCGTGCGGACTTCTTCGCGTCGTCCGCCCTCTTCAGGTCGCGCGGCGTGATCGTCTCGCGCGCGGCATCGCCCTCGCCGACGGTCTTCCAATCGCCCGTGAGTTCGACGCGCGTGTTAGACCAATCGCCCGCGAGCAGTTTGTCGGCATCGACGAGCGCGAAGCGTTGACCTGTCGGCTCGGCGACGAGCCATCGGCCCGCGTCATCATGTTTCAGTAAGCCGACGACGGTGATGTCGGCGGCGTCGAGCGTGTAACCGGCCCTCTTCAAAGCCTCTTTGAGTGCGGCGAAGGAAACGGGCTTGTCGGGCTGCGGCGCGAAGACGCCGATCCCTTTCTTGATGCTCGTGATCTGAATGTCCTTCAGCTTCGGTGCGTAGTTCAGACGGCTAACTGCCTTCTGTATGTTGAAGACTCAATTACCGCAGAGATACCCTGCAATGTGCATCTGCACGCGCCGCACCTCGCCGCGCGAGGCGGTCGCGCCGCCAAAGAGCAACACCAGACCGAGCAGCGCGGGGAAAATTCTTCTCTTCATTTCTCAAACTCCCTTCCGCATCTCACGCGATTCGCGAGAAGCTGATGAATAACTGTGACGACAAAATTTTGTGCGACTGTTCGCGAGGCGCAGAGACGAAAGACTCTGCGCCTCGCGAAGTGTTAGGCGACGATGCTAACGCGCTGCGTCTTTCTTCGCGCAGCAAGTGCAGCCCGCGCAACAGTCAGCCTTGTTAGCGTCCGCGCCCGCATGATTGGAAGCGGCGTGCTTGTGGTGCGCGCCCATCTTGCATGACGTGCAAGACTGCGCGCCATCGCTGCCCGCCTTGCAACAGTCGCCTGTCTTGCAAGTGTCGCCGGACTTGCACGAGTCGGCGCAGTGCGAACAACAGTCGCCACAGTCCTTCATCGCGTGTTCGTCGTGCGATGCTTGCGCGGCTGCGTGTTGATGCGCGTGATGCTGCCCCATGTGGCAGACGCCGCCCGCGCAGCAACTTGCAGAGCAACAACTCGCTTTCGAGTCGTCTGTTGCGTTGGGTTGTTGATTGGTCTGCGCGCTTGCCGCGTGGACGAATCCGACGAGGCTGAGCGCGAGACAGAGCGAGAAAGTCTTGAAGCTTTTCATTCTACGTGTCTCCTGATTTTTAGACGCAAGTGTAGATTCCACCGGCGAGCGTTTCGCCGACGCTAGTTGATCTACTTCGTCTCTAAATCAGAAAGACACAGCAGCGCAGGTAGGTTCCGCCGCGATCCGGCGGGCGGGCGCGGCTAAAGGGAGGATCGAAAGATGAGAACGCGCGGGCCACCTGTGGAAGCGCGTCGCTCGCAGGCATCGACGCGACGGATTTGACGCCGACTTTGCGCGACGCGTCAACCGCAGACGTATTGAAAGGACAAGGCGACTGTCCAACATCAGTCTTCGCGCCGGACTCGACTGAGGCAGTTGCGCTCACATTTTTCTTCGCGCGATGACAGCAGCCATGATTCATCGCATCGTTCATCGCATCGTGCGACTCGCTCGCGACTTGAGCGTGCGGCGTGTGCATCATGGTTGCGGTGGACGCCATCGGCTCGCAGCCGAGCAGGCAGCCGAAGCCGCCAAGCCACAACGCAAGCGCAAGTGTGGCGAGGCGACTCGCCACACCTCGCGCATCTGTCTTTCGCTCACGCATTGCCGAGATACTAGCCCCCAACCTTGATGCTGTCTAGCAAGAATCTACGCGCGTCGCTCGCCGCGCTCACGCGCGTTCAATGTTCGTGCTTCATGCTCGCGTCGTGCCCTTCGTGTGCGTCGTGCGCCATGCCGTCCATCTTCATGCGGCCGGGCCGGACGCGCATGAAGATTTTGTAAGAGGTCGGGTTGCGACCGTAAAGCTGATCGAGCATATCCGGCTTCGAGTAGAACGTGAAATCGCCGCCGAAGCCGACCGTCCAGTTGTCGCTTTCATAAACGTTGCGCACGTAGCCGAAGGTGTACGCGCCGATGCGAAAGCTCGCATGGTCGTCCGTGATGCCGAGCCGCACGCGGTCGGCATTGCGCAGCAGCTCGTTCTTATCGACGAGTTCGAGGCGCGTGTAGAGATAGTTCTTGTCGATGAAGTTGACGGTCGCCTCGCCCGTGTAAGCGTTCTGGTTGGCCGTCTCGCCGCCACCGAAGTTGTCGTGATTGCGGCCCCAGACGAGCGCGCCCGCGAAGTTGCCGCGCGCGAACGTGCGGTTGTACTGCGCGGAGGCGGTCGTGCGATGCGTGTCGATTGATTCGAACAACTCGCGATTGCGCAGGAAGCCGTGGCTCACCTGAAACGTCCAGTTGGCGTTAGGCGCAAGAGAGAGTCGCGCCGAGCGCGAGTTCCAAGGGTTGTACTCGAAGTTGTAGCGGTTCTCGTCCGGCTCTCGACCGTTGAAGATCGAGCCTTCGAGTTTGAACCAGCGATAGGTGAAGCCCGTTGTCAGCACGCCAAAGGAGACGTGCGTCGAATCTTGCTGGTGATGACCAAGCGGCGCGCTCGGATTCTCCGAGGCCGACATACGGTGCATGAAGGCGACGGGCCCCAACGCGGGCTCGCCCGGATAGCCGAAGTATGTGAACCACGTCGCGCGCTCGCCGATGGGCACGGTGTATTGCGCGGAGAGTTCCATGAAGAGATCGTGCGGGTGCTGCTTGTCGATGAGCGGCGCGCCCTTGTAGGTCTCGCCGGTCTGGAAGAGCAAAGGCGATCCGCCCGGCGGGAACGTGAACGGCTCAAGACTGAACATCGCGCGCAGTTGCAGAGTGCCTTTGCCGACACGTCGATAAGCCATCGGCATGAACCAGTTCTGCGAATCGATCTTCGTGACGCCGCGAGGGCCACCTTGATGGTTGATGCCACCGATGAAGTTGTAATGAAACATCAACAGCCAGTCGCCCTCGCGCTTGTGGATCATGTGCATCGGCGACGAGCCGGGCTGCCAAGCCGTGCCCGATCCCATCTGGCCCATCGACATGAAATTTTTCTGACTCGTGCCGACGCGTATGTCCATCTCTTCGCCACGCATGACCATCAACTCGTTCACGTCCGACTCGGACACGTTCGTCATGCCGCCTTCCGTCTTCATGCCCGGCATCGCGTCGTGGCCCTCGTGCTTCGCTCCATTCATGTCCATGCCGCTCATGCCGCTCGAAGGCTGCGGGCTTGCGACGGGCGAAGGGCCCGCCTGCGGGCTCGCGGCGGGCGTTGGACTCGCTTGCGGGGTCGGACTGCTCGCGGGCATACCGGGCATGGGCTTCATGTCGTGGCCGGTGTGTTGCGCGCGGGTCGCGAGACTCGCGGCGAAGAGCAGCGCGAGCGACGCAAGCACACGCGTCGCGACGCTCAAAAGTTTTCCGTTGATGTGGCTACTAATCATCATCCCTCCCGGACGTTCTCTCCGCGATGAGAGCGATAACACTCTCGTCGCGCGTTTGCGACTCTCTAGTTTGTAATTGCGGACGCAGGTTTGCCCTGACGACTTCGGAATGAGCCGCAGGCTTGGGAGGCCCTAGATGAGAAGGATGCCGATCAGTATGTGCAGGCGCGTGGACGATGCGGGCGGGGCGTGGCCGGTCGGTGCAAAAGATATGTGAAGCGGGACGTTCGAGGCAGGCGCGTGTGGAGGTTGCGACGCACGTGCGTCGGGAGACTGTTTCGATTCCTGCGCGCCGGCAGTGGCGAGCGCGCGTGGCTGCGCGGCGGCGCGCGCGGAACAGCAGCCTGTGCAGGGCGCATCGCCATCGCCGGCCATCTCGCTTTGCGCCGCGTCGCGTTCGTGACTCGCCGCGCAATTACCATCACCGTGAACACTCGCGCGCGCATCGATCGTTTGAACATCGGTCGCTTCGCGTGAAGCGTGCTCGCTCATCTCGACGTGCGTCGCGGCGTGCGAGTGTTGATGTGCGTGCATCGCGCGGCAGCAGGCGTGGAGATCGTGTGCGGCGGCGTTGGTGACGCGCGAACTGTGTGGGCACGCGTTGAGCGACGCGGCTGCGCCCGACGCGGCCAGTAGGAGCGCGAGCAGTGTGGAGATAAGTTTCGAAAGTCGCTTCAACGGTTCAAACACTCTGTGGCTTCAGTTAGTTTCGCTTGCGCAATCTTACAGGACGCATCGGGCACGCGCCAGCATCACACGCGGCAGGCGGGCGTGAGAAGCGCGACGCGAGCGAAGTGTCGTTTGACCATTGGACGTGAAGGGTGCAACGATTAGCGAAACGGAAATCATTTCAGTGCGAGACCAGCGAGGAGGAGAGACGATGCAGATCGATCCAGAGAAGGTGCTGACGCAGGAGGAGACGGGCGAGCCTGCGGCGATTGACGAGGTGGAGGGACGCGTCGAAGCCGAGATGAAGATCATCGAAGGGCGCGCGAAAGAGGGCGTCGCGCACGGGCTGCAAGACAAAGAGCTTGAGCGCGAGGGCGCGCGGCTGCAAGAAGAGGGCCAGCGCGAGCTCGATGAGCAGGAATAAGAGAAATGATGAACGCGGAAGGATGAATGATGAATAAGAAGCGAATAATTTTTATTCATCGTTCGTCCTTCCGCGTTCATCATTAGGTTTTGTCTGCGAGGATATCTTCGAGGGTGGCCCGTATGAAGTTGCCGATGTGTTCGCCGCCGCCGACGAACTTTTTGCGGATACGCCCCTGCCGGTCGATGATGTAGGTCTGCGGTATCTGGTAGCCGGGCGCGAGAAACGAGGCATAAAACTCTTTCTCCGCCCACGCGATGCGGTAGTCGATCTTCATGTCGCGGACGAAGCGACGCACGTCTTCCGGCGTGTTGTCGTCCGTATCTTCCATCGTCAGCCCGACGACCTCCACGTCGCGTGATTTATAGTCGTGGTAAATCTGAACGATCTGCGGAATCTCCTCGCGACAAGGGTTGCACCAAGAGGCCCACAGGTTCACCAGCACGACCTTGCCCTGATAATCCGCGAGCTTGAACTCTTTCCCGTCGAGCGTCTTCAACTCCGTGTTCTTCAGATTATCGGGCAGCGCGACGGGTGCGCCCGCAGCGTTCGCAGTGCGCGCGCCGCCCGTGTTGTTAGCAACGGCGTTGGCGTTCGTGCGCGTGAAGTTCGTGTTCGCTGTGTTGTCCGAGGGGCCGCAGTTGGATGAGATGACGAACGTCAACGCGAGGAAGACGAGGAGGCCGAGCGTCACGCGCTGCGTCGTCCACACACCGCGCGGCGGCGACGCGGGTTGCTGATCTTGATCAGACTGCCGGGGAATGTTCTGCGACAAAGTTCAATGCTCCGTTGTCATGTTCCGGTTTGCGACAAGACTAGGCCAAAAGCGCAAAGTTGAAAAGCGAAGGATGGGCGCGACCGTGTGGGCCGGAATGCGTCCGGCCCACACGATGACACTTCTAGCGCACGACGATGTTAACAAGCCTGCGCGGGACGACGATCACTTTAACGATCTCACGACCCTCGATGAACGCTTTCACCTTCTCGTCGGAGAGTGCGGCGGCGCGCAACTCTTCCTCCGGCGTGTCGGGTGATGCGCTGACGCGAGCGCGCAGTTTGCCGTTGACCTGCACGGGAATTTCCAGCAACTCCTTCTTCGCTAGGTCTAGATCGGCTTGCGGAAATCTCACGCTGCTTCCAATGAGGCCGCCCGCGTGGCCCAAGCCCTCCCACATCTCCTCCGCCGCGTGCGGCGCGAACGGAGCGATCATGACGACGAGCGACTCCAGAGCCTCGCGCACGGCGAACCTGTCCGCGCTCGAACATTTATCCGGCCCGATCCCTGAATCGCTCAACTCATTCAACAACTCCATCAACGCGGCGATGGCCGTGTTGAAATGCATCTGCTGCAAGTCTTCGGCGACGCGCAGGATCGTCTGATGCGTCTTGCGTCGAAGCGCGCGCGCAGCGTCCGACAACTCTTCGATGGCCGTCGCCTCACGCGCAACGTCTGTGAAGCCTCTGCGCCAGCGATAGACTGTCGAATAGACGCGGCGCAAGAAACGTAGCGCGCCGTCGATGCCCGCCTCTTGCCAGCGCAGGTCATTCTCCACAGGCGCGGCGAACAAAGAGAAGATGCGGACGGCATCGGCCCCGTATGCGCGAATCATCTCGTCTGGATCGACACCGTTGTTCGTTGACTTCGACATCTTCTCGAACGCGCCGACCGTGACGGGCTGCCCGTCATTGATCAAAGTCGCGCTTGTCACGCGCCCCTTGTCGTCGCGCAACACGTCAACGTCCGCAGGGTTGTAGTAAACCTTCGAGCCCGCGTCCTCGCCTTCGCGATAAAACGTTTCGGCGACGACCATGCCCTGCGTCATCAGTCTCTTCACCGGCTCGTTGAATTTCACGAGCCCGATGTCGCGCATCATCTTCGTCCAGAAGCGCGTGTAGAGCAGGTGCATGACCGCGTGCTCGACGCCGCCGATGTATTGATCGACCGGCGTCCAGTAGGCGACTTTCGCTTTGTCGAACGGCCCGCTCTCATTCTTCGGATCGCAGTAGCGGAAGAAGTACCAAGACGAATCGACGAACGTATCCATCGTATCGGTCTCTCTACGCGCCGCGCCCTCACACTTCGGACAGGTCGTGTTGACGAACTCCGCGACGCCCGCGAGCGGCGACTGGCCCGTGCCCGTGAACTCCGCGCGCTCAGGCAGACGCACGGGCAGTTGATCGTCCGGCACGGGCACGACGCCGCACTTGTCGCAATAGACGACGGGGATCGGCGCACCCCAGAAACGTTGACGCGAGATGCCCCAGTCGCGCAAACGATAGGTGACGGCTGACTCGCCGAAGCCTTTCGATTTTGCGAACGCGGCCATCTCGCGCTTCGCATCCTCCGAGAGCTTCCCGCTCCAGTCGCTACTGTTGACGAGGATGCCGTAGTCCGTGAAAGCGTGCGGCATCACGGCTGACTGATCCACGGAAACGGGATCGTGCGCGATCTGTTCCTGCTCGTGCGAGACGCGCTCGATGACGCGACGGATCGGCAGAGAGTATCTTTGAGCGAACTCGAAATCGCGCTCGTCGTGCGCCGGAACTGCCATCACCGCGCCCGCGCCGTACTCCATCAAAACGTAGTTCGCCACCCACACCGGAACCTGCTCGCCGCTGAAAGGGTTCAACGCGAAGAGTCCCGTGTTCACGCCCTCTTTCTCCTCGTCCTCACCCGGCTGCTTCGCCGCGCCGACGCGACTTGCGCGCACACGCTCGACGAAACGCGCGACCTCTTCCTTCAACAACGCCTTCTCCAAGATCGGGTGCTCGGTCGAGACGACGACAAACGTCGCACCGTAGATCGTGTCGATGCGCGTCGTGAAGATGCGGACGCGCTCGTCCGCATCCTTAATCTGAAAATCGACGAACGCGCCTTCGCTGCGACCGATCCAGTTGCGCTGCATCGTCAACACGCGCTCGGGCCACCCCTGCTCGATCTCCTTCATATCGTCAAGCAACTGTTGCGCGTAGTCGCTCGTGCGCACGAACCATTGTTCGAGGTCGCGCTTTAAGACCGACGCGCCGCAACGCCAGCAGACGCCGCCCGACGACTGCTCGTTAGACAACACAGTCTCTTCCTTCGGACACCAGTTCACCGGCGAGTTCTTGCGATAGATCAGCCCGCGCTCGAACATACGCAGGAAGAACCATTGATCCCACTTGTAATACTCCGGCGTGTGCGCCGCGATCTCGCGTCGCCAGTCGTAAGAGATGCCCAGACGCTTGAGCTGGCCGCGCATGTGCTCGATGTTCGCTTCCGTCCATTCGCGCGGCATGACGTTGCGCTTGATGGCCGCCTGCTCGGCAGGTTGACCAAAACTATCCCAGCCGAACGGGTGCAAGACGTTGAAGCCTTGCAGACGCTTGAACCAAGAGAGCGCATCGCCGACCGAATAATTGCGCACGTGCCCCATGTGTAGATAGCCCGACGGGTACGGCAGCATCTCCAGACAATAAAACTTCGCGCGCGAGTCGTCAGGCTCAACCTCGAACGCGCCGGTCTCGGCCCAACGCTTCTGCCACTTCTCTTCGATCTTTTCAGGAAAATATTTTTCGTCCATCGCTTTCGACCTTTCTCCAACCTTACACAAAACTTCACAGGCGACGCAAAGTCGCTCAGGCGCAAGACGCGCCGACGCGCTTCGCGAGCGTCGCAATTCTCTTCTCCGATTCGTCTGTCTGGATTATCGCCGCCCCCGCTACGCAACGGCGCGCGAAGACTAGCGCGCGCGGCGCGTGGACGGCGACGTAAGGAGGAGTTTGTTTGAGCGGCGGAAATGTCTCATCGCAGTTAATAGAATTTTCATCTGCCGAACAGCACGGGCATCTTAACGCAACACTGGTCTTTACGCGAGTGGGTAAAGCTCTTGCGCCAACAGGTGAAGCCTTTGCGCGGGTAGGCGAAAGCCTTTCGCCAGCGAGCGAAGACGTTTCGCCTGCCCGTGAAAGCCCTTCACCCACAGGCGAAAGCGTTTCGTAAGCTCGCGTAAGCCTTACGCGAGCTTGCGATCTCCCTTAATTATCAAAGAATGCGGCGTAATCTAACGGAAATGCCCATGTTGTTGCGAACTAAAGACCAGCCGGGGCTTCGCTAGTCGTACTCGTCCGAGCCCTGCACCCAGATGAAGGATTGTAGATCGATCATGTCACGTGGCTTGAGGTCGCGATTGTCGCGCCGCACTGTTGCGGCAAACTCCAACAGGCTCGCGTAAGTCTCCCAGTTCGGGCGCGACTTGTATTGAAAGTCGAAGCCATACTCGCGCGCGGCGATCTTCGACACGTTCGGTTTGAGAAAGATGTGTACGTCGGGCTGCGCGATGAAGCTGAAGACCGTGACGAGGGGCCACGTCAGCACGCGCGTCTGCTTGCGCGGCAGCCCTGCAACCACTTCAACCCAACGTTCGAACCTGCGACGCGTCTCGCCCGCGCCGTGCAAATAATCGTAGAGCCCTTCGCTAAACGCGCGCGCGCCATCTTCCGACTTGACGGCGTCGCGCAACGCCATCTTCTCGAACGAGAAGATCATGCTATGACGGCTCTGCTGCTCGACGCGCACGGCACGCGCGGCGATCTCCGTGAACTCGCGCGCGCGAAGCAACGCGTGAAACTCTTCGCGCCCGAGCGACTGCTCCCAACGCTCGTGCGACTCCCATTTATAATCGCGCTCCCAGTCGAGATAAGTCTCATCGCGGAAGCCGCCGGGGAAGTGTCGCAGGAATTTGCGGCGGCAACGCAGCGCACCCTCATTTGTCTGACCGGCACGAGCCCTATCACCCTTCGCTGCGTTCTTCTTCGTAGCCATCTCCCTCGTACTCCCTTTGTAGTGTGCCGCGTGGCGAACGTCTGTCATAACGCGAACGCCCGCGCATCTCCCTCTTCACCTTCGACGAACGATCTCAGCATCGCGAGGTTACGCACGTCGTCGCCCTCGACATCGACGGGCGTCTCCAACAGGAACGCGGCTTGAGCGAGTTGCGGCGCGCGCGCGACGCGGCTCAGTGCCTGCGCGCCGAGGTGGCCCTGCCCGATGTGCCAGTGTCGATCCACGCGCGAGTTGTAGTCGGCCTTCGAGTCGTTGAAGTGGACGGCGCGAACATTTTCAGTCCCGACGTTTCGCTCAATCGCTTCGATGGTCGCAGCGTATCCGTCCTCGTCGCGTAGATCGTATCCGGCCGTAAAGGCGTGTGCCGTGTCGAAGCAGACGCCGAGATTCAACTCCGCGCACGACTCCATGATCTCGCCGAGATGCTCGAAGCGATGGCCGATGCACGCGCCCTGCCCCGCCGTGTTTTCGAGCAGGACGCGAAAACTCTTCAACTCAATTCCTTCGCAAACCTCGCGCATGCTCTCGACGCACGTGCGTATCCCATCAGCCTCGCACGCGCCTTTCGCGCTGCCCGGATGCACGACGAGATAGTCGGCCCCGAGCGCGATCCCGCGCTCGATCTCTTCGCGAAACGAAGCGATGGACTTCTCACGAATCACTGGATCGGCTGCGGCAAGATTGATCAGATAGTTGGCGTGAATCACCACGGGATCGATCCGCGTCTCTGCGCGCACGCGCTTGAAGGTCTCGATCTGTTCCGCTTCGAGCGGGCGCGCGCTCCACCCGCGCGGGTTGCGCGAGAAGATTTGCACAGTATCGCAACCGAGCGCGCGCGCCTTCAACAGCGCGTTCTGCAGGCCTCCGGCAATCGGCGCATGAAAACCGATGCGTGCGCGACGAAGAGATTGATTCATCGATTCATTTACTCATTGATCCGATTACTTCTGAGTCTCCTCCATGACGCGCAGAATGTTGCCGCCGAGAATCTTTTCCACGTCGTCGCTCGTGTAGCCGCGCCGCATCAACTCTCTCGTCAGATGCGGATAGTCGGCGACGGACGAGAGATCGGCGGGCGTCGCGTTGATGCCGTCGAAGTCCGAGCCGACGCCGATGTGTTTGACGCCGACCAAGCGCGCGATGTGATCGATGTGATCGACGACGCGCGACGCGGGCACGGGCCGGATGCGACGCGCATACTCCGCGCCGCGCACGCGCTCACGCGCGAGTTTCTTTTGCGAGGGCGTGCCCTGCGTGTTGCGCTCAGCCTCGTCCGATGCTGCGGCGATCTCCGCATCGACGCGTCGCTGCGCGTCCCGCCAACTCGTCTCGACGAAGCGCGGGTAGAAGACGACGGAGCAGACGCCGCCCGTCGCAGCGAGCGCGCGGATTTGATCGTCCGTGAGATTGCGCGGGACATCGACAAGCGCACGCGCATTCGAGTGCGAGGCGATAACGGGCTTCGTCGATGTCTCGATCATGTCCCAGAAAGTTTTATCGGAGACGTGCGACACATCGGGCATCACGCCGAGCCGGTTCATCTCTTTGATTACTTCGCGCCCGAAGTCGTTAAGCCCGCGCGCCGCGCCTATCTCGTCGCCGGACGATCCGGCCCACGAGAGCGAGACAGACCATGCGGGCGACAGGTAGCGCACGCCGAGTCGAAAATATTTCTCGACGCTCTCGATCCGCTCATCAATCGCGTAGCCGCCTTCGAGCCCCATGAGCGCGGCGATCTTCTCCTCGCTCGCGGCGCGGCGGATGTCCTGCGCGCTTCCGGCGAGCGACCAGATTTCGGGATGCTCCTCTGTGAGCGCGCGCACCGCAGCGATCTGCACGTCCGCGCGCTCGACCGCCGCGCGGCCACCCGTGCCGAAGAACTGCGGCTCAACCCAGATCGAGAAGAACTGCGCGTTGAGCCCGCCCTCGCGCGCACGCACGGCGTCGAGGTGGCCGTCGCTCAGTCGCACGTTGATGTCCGCGCCCTCATCAACGATGCGCTGGACGGTGTCGGCGTGCATGTCTATCAGGATGGCGCGATGATGCACGGCGAGCGCGTCGTGTGCGTCTGATGAAACGTTCGCGGTTGTCGGCGATTCGATGAAAGGCGACGATGATCGGTCGAAAGATGAGTTGTTATCCGTCATATGACAAACGTCCGGCAGAAGGGCGACGACGGGCAGAGCGACGAAAAGCGTTTGGTCGCGCCCGTCGCGAGATTCGTGCAAACGTGCGACGAAAGTGGTCGCCCTCGCGGAATTATCGTCTCGATCTGAGTTTATTAAAGACGGATCGGATGGTACGTTGCTTGTGACGAAAGAGGCAAGCAATCGCGCGGCGCGGCTCGCTTGCTAACGTTACGGCGTTACTGTATCGTGCCGTTTAAATCGCACGCGGCATGAGTTCAACACAGAATCTTCAAAACACTTTCGTACACTCGATGTGCGGAGACGCAGGTTCGGTTTTCGCTTTTCGGAACGCATTTAGTTGAAGGAGCAGAGTCAGCCATGTTTGCAGACGACGCAGGAGACTTGAAGGACGTGAAGACGCCGCGCATCGTTCAGGAAATCTGGCACAACGGCGAGTTCATCCGGTGGGACGACGCGCGCGTGCACGTCATGTCACACGTCTTGCACTATGGCTCGTCGGTCTTCGAGGGCATACGCTGCTACTCGACGAAGAAGGGGCCCGCCGTCTTTCGCCTGCGCGAGCACATGCAGCGTCTGTTGAACTCGGCGAAGATTTACCGGATGGAGCACGGCATCCCGCTCGCTGAGTTATGCACGGCGGCGACTGAACTCGTGCGACGTAGCGGCATCGAACAGTGCTACATCCGACCGATCATCTTCCGCAGTTTAGACGAAGCGCGTCCGGCCTTCGGCGTCAACCCGTTTCCGAATCCGCTCTCGTGCTACATCGGCGCGTGGGACTGGGGCAAGTATCTCGGCGACGAGGCGCTTGAGCAGGGCGTGGACGTGTGCGTCTCTTCTTGGAATCGTCTCTCGCCGAACTCGATGCCCGCGATGGCGAAGTCGGGCGCGAACTACATGAACTCGCAGCTCATCAAGATGGAGGCGATCAAGAACGGCTACTCCGAAGGCATCGCGCTCGATGATCGCGGCTTCATCTCGGAAGGATCGGGCGAGAACATTTTCATCGTCTATCAAGGCAAGGTCGTCACACCGCCGCTCTCTTCTTCGATCCTGCCCGGCATCACGCGCGATAGCATCATCGAGATTTGTCGCTCGCTCGACATCCCCGTGGTCGAGCAAGCGATCCAGCGCGCGGCCATCTACGTCGCGGATGAAGTGTTCTTCACAGGCACAGCCGCAGAGGTCACGCCGATCCGCTCCGTCGATAAAATTCAGATCGGTGAAGGGCGACGCGGCGATATCACCGCGCGCGTCCAGAAGGCCTTCTTCGAGATCACTTCGGGCGAGCGCGAAGCTCCCGGCGCGTGGCTCACCTACGTCAACGATGCGAAGCGCGCCGACGCGTCGGAGAACAGCAACGGGCACAAGGCTGCGCCGCGCGTGAACATTTCGCACGAGCCTCTTGAGCAAGTTGCAGAACCCGCCGAATCACAACCGACTGTGCTGAGCGCGTCTGCGAAGGACTAACGGGCGGCACAACAAGATCAATCTTCGTTCCGAAAAGGCGCGCGTTTCCAGCCAAAACGTGTGCCCTTTTCTTTTTAGTCGAAGTTGTTGACGCTCTGCGAGCGCGCGTGCGAGAATGAATCCGGCGCGCGTGTCATCCTCAACACTCGCCGCCGGGCCCGCCTCGAATCGAACGAACAACCCCGTCAGAGATGTTCGTTAACTTCGCATTTCAATAATTTCTAACAGACTCGCACGCACGTCCCCGACAACGCGAACCCGTTGCGATCTCGTCTCCTTTCTCAACGACAAAACTCATGCCCATCAAGATTGACGATCTCCTGCGTAGCGCGACCAAGTCGGGCGCGTCCGACCTGCACATTAAGGCGGGTACGCTGCCCGTCATGCGCGTTGACGGTGAACTCAAGCCCGTGCTCGACTCTCCGCGACTCACGCCCGAAGACACGCTCGATCTGGCCTTCTCGATCATGTCGAACCGCCAGAAGCAACGCTTCAAGGAGGTCTCCGAAGTCGATATCGCCTACGGACTCTCCGGCGTCGGCCGCTTCCGCGCCAACGTCTTCCAGCAGCGCGGCGCGGTCTCGATGGTCTTGCGCGTCATCCCCGACCGCGTGCGTACCGTCACCGATCTGGGCCTGCCGCCCGTCTGCGAGCGCATCGCGGAGGAGCGACGCGGACTCATACTCGTCACGGGCGCGACCGGCTCAGGCAAGTCTTCGACGCTCGCCGCGCTCATCGACTACATCAACTCGACGCGCGGCGGCCACATCGTCACTATCGAAGACCCCATCGAGTTTCTGCATCGCGACAAAAAATCCTTCATCTCGCAGCGCGAGGTTGACGTTGATACGCGCTCGTTCGCCGAAGCCCTGCGCGGCGCGATGCGACAAGACCCCGACGTGATCCTCGTCGGCGAGATGAGCGATCTGGAAACCATCGAGACCGCGCTCACCGCCGCCGAGACGGGCCACCTCGTTCTCTCAACGCTCCACACGACTGACGCGACCGAGACGATCACGCGCGTCGTCACTGCCTTCCCGCCGCACCAGCAGAAGTCGATCCGCATACAACTAGCAGGAATCCTTCGCGCCGTCGTCTCGATGCGACTCGTGCGCTCGTCGAACGGTGTGGGCCGCGCGCCCGCCGCCGAAGTGTTGATCTCGACGGGCACTGTGCGCGACTACATTGCCAACGAGGAGAAGACCGCGATGATCCGCGACGTGATCGCGGCGGGGACTTCGCAGTACGGGATGCAGACCTTCGACCAGTCGCTCTTCCACCTCTATCAGTCCGGTCTGATCACCATCGAAGAGGCGATGCGCGGCGCGTCGAACCCCGACGAGTTCCGCTTGCGCGTCGCAGGGATATCCACCGGCGGCGAGCAGTCGAAAGAGCAGATCGTCTCGATGAGCAACCAGTGAGGCACGCCGCGCTCAGAGCACGTCATCAACTCTGATGCGGAGCGCGTCGAGAGTTGACGAAGACACCTCTTCGCCGCGACCGAGTTGCGAAACTGATCCATACCTCTCGCCGGAAGGATGCGAGTAGGTCTCGATCCTCTCGTCTGTCAGGCTCACGATCCAAACTTCGGCGACGCCCGCGCGCGCGTAGATCGGCAGCTTCAACTGCCGGTCGTACTCGACGCTCGTGTCCGCCACCTCGACGACGAGCAGCACGTCCGCAGGCGTTGGCAGCGCGTCGCGGTAGAAGTCCGCGCGCGGTTTGAGCAGGGTGATGTCGGGCTGTGGCTCAGACAAGTCATCAAGCAGGATCGGGTTTTGTACCCTGACGATTGCCGCGTCGCCGACCTTCCGGCTCAACCACCAGTTCAGCGCATCCACGCAGGCAGCGTGTCGTTTTCCGATTGGTGACATCTCGACGATCTCCCCTTCGATCAACTCAAGGCGCGCGCCTTCCTCAAAGACGCCGTTCTCGACCATGCGCTCGAACTCGCACGCGCTGATGTAGTGCTTTGCGATCTGGACAGACATTGCCTTTCACCTCTCGTTGCTCTTGATGCCGCCGACCAACGCTTCGTCTCGCGCGAATGTTATCACGCGCCGCGCGCCGCGTGAACGCCCCCTCAGTTGACGCGCGTGCGGCGCACGACATGGACGCCCGCGCGCCAGTCCTCGTTGATGTCGAAGCGGAACATCTCGACGGCCGGATCGATCATGCGCGAGAGATGATGGAACGCGCGGTGGAAACGGAAGACGGGGGCTACGAGATAGACGAGCGGCGGCTCATCCGCGATGTCGAGTTCGCCGAAGAGGCGTGCGCGACGCAGTTCGCCGCTACGCCTGTGCGCCTCGACCCTGCGCCAGTAGTCTGCGCCTTGAATTGGCAACGCGGCATCCTCTGAAACTTTCAACTCGATGACGACGAGACGGCCATCTCGCCTGAGCGCGAGCAGATCGACGGGTCGCGCACCTCCTGCGCCAGCCGACTCGCGTGACGTGCGCAACTGTACGTGCAGAGGCGAGACGACGAGACCGGGATCGAGCCGCGTGATATCGCGACGCAAGATCGATTCAAGCCAAGCCTCGGGCGCGGCGCGAAAGTAGGCGTGACGCGCATCTTCTGCATCGGCGCAACGATGTCCCTTGAGTTCATCGATCAGTTTCACGAGCCCGCGCCAGTTCTCTTCATCGAGCAGAACCTTCTGCCCCGCGCCCTGCACGCCGAACCAGACGCGCTCATCGTTTAGCATGCGCCGCACGCGCGCGAACGCGAGCCCGTTGAAGCGCAAGGTCTCGCCTCGTCGAGCGCGGATCACGTCGATCTCTGTGGGCGCGAGTGCGACTAAACGTTCGGCGGTCTCGCTCAAACTCTCGCGCGTTGGACGACTGAAACGAGTCGCACGCGTGAGCAGCGCATCAAGACGGGGAATCTCGGCCGGCGTCAAACTTATTCTGTTCGCGCTCTCATCCAAAGCCTCGACGCTCGATGACGAAGCCTCTCCGTGCTCGTAGATTCCGATCGCATCGCGCACATCTTCACGCAGCAGCGCGACGCGCTCTGACATCGCGCTCGATAGATCGCTTGCGACGACGAGCCATAGTCGCGACTTGCCTCTCGTGCCTTTCGCGCGCGTCGAGTCGCCCAGTCGCGACCACCAAGAAAGCGCGGATGCAAGTGCGTCGTCGATCTCGTGAGCTTTGATCGAAACGACCGGGCCCGTCGCAGCGATCAACTCGCGTCGCCCCGCGCCTGTTGCGCGTGTGAGCAGCACGCGCGCGTAACGTCCCGGCTCGCTCCGTCGCCCGCCCACGCTCAGACGCGCGCTCTCGATCTTCATCCACGGCGTGTGCGCCGAGATCGTTTGCGCCATGCGTTCGCACGCGGCGCGACGCGCAGCCGCGACAGCCAACGCGTCCTCGCGCGCCGACACACGCGGGACGAGTTCGAGCATCGAACTCTCTGCGCCCATCCGCCGCGTCACGCGCACACGCACGTGATGGCCCACACATTCCCACGCCGCGACGCGCCACGTGCGTGCGCCCGCATCAGTCCAATAAGAGAAGTGAAGCGCACTGGGACTCACGCGCAACTCCCACTCGCCCGCGCGCAGAGCGAACGGCGCGCGCTCCCTTCCCGCGTGAAATTCGGCGCAGAGCCATTCGCTGCGCGCCTCCAACAACTCGCGCAGACGCGACGCGGCCACTTCCCTCTCAGCTCGTGTCGTGAGGAGTTTCATCGAATGGAATCGTCCGCGCCGGAAGCGCGCGTGAGGCTCTGCCGCGCTTGTTCACCGACGGTAAACTGCTTGTGCTAAGATCGACCTCTCGTCAGCAGTCATTTTAAGAGAGAGTCGGGTGCAATGAAAGACATTTATCTGGTTGGCGCGGTGCGAACGCCCATCGGTCGCTTCGGCGGCGCGCTCGCAGGACTAAGTGCGGCGGAGCTTGGCGCGGTCGCGGCGAAGGCGAGCCTTGAGCGCGCGAATGTCGCGGCAGACTCAGTTCAAGAAGTCATCTGGGGCTGCGCGCGACAGGCTGGAGGTGGCCCCAACGTGGCGCGGCAGATCGGTTATCGCGCGGGACTGCCCGAAACCGTGCCCGCATTCACGGTGAATCAAGCCTGTGGATCGGGCCTGAAAGCGATCATACTTGCAGCGCAGGAGATCATGCTCGGTCGCGCGCGCGCGGTGCTCGCGGGCGGCGTCGAGTCGATGTCGCGCGTGCCATATTACGCGGAGGGAGCGCGTTGGGGCATGAGGATGGGCAACGTCGATCTCGTCGATGGGATGTACCGCGACGGCTTCAACGATCCGCTCTCAGGTCTCGTCATGGGCCAGACGGCGGAGAACCTCGCGCGACAATACGCGATCACGCGTGAGGAGCAGGACGCGTTCGCGTTGCGCTCGCAACGACGGGCCGCCGCAGCGATTGACGGCGGGAAGTTCGATGCGGAGATCACGCCCGTCGAGATCAAGGGCCACAAGTGTGAGACGATTAACTTCGCGCGCGACGAACACCCGCGCGCAGGCACTTCGCTTGAGAGTCTGCGACGACTCGCGCCGGTCTTCTCGAAGGACGGCACGGTGACGGCGGGTAATTCTTCCGGCATCACGGACGGCGCGGCGGCCATCTGCGTGATGACCGATGAAGCTGTGAAGTCTGCGAACGCCGAGCCACTGGCGCGCATCGTCGATTACGAGATCGCGGGAGTTGCGCCGGAGATCATGGGCATCGGGCCCGTCCCCGCCGTGCGCGCTCTGCTCGCGCGGCAGAGGATGACGATTGCTGAGATCGATCTCGTCGAGTTAAACGAGGCATTCGCCGCGCAAGTTCTCGCGTGTGATCGCGAGTTGAAGTTTGATAATGAGCGACTGAACGTCAACGGCGGCGCGATTGCGCTCGGACACCCCATCGGCTGCACGGGCGTCCGCATCACGACGACGCTCCTCCACGAGATGCAGCGACGCGGCGCGCGCCTCGGTCTCTCAACCCTCTGCGTTAGCGGCGGACTGGGGCTCGCGCTTCTACTAGAACGCGCCTAAAATCTGTCGAGCGCGGTGAAAGCTTTCGCAGGTTGGATCAGACATTATGCAGCCGACGATCTATCTTGAGACGACGATCATCAGCTACTTGACCGCGCGTCTGAGTCGAGATTTGATCGCGGCTGCGCATCAGCAGATTACGCAGGAATGGTGGTCACGCCGCCGCACAGAGTTTGCGCTGTTCATCTCCGAGTTGGTGATTCAGGAAGCGAGCATGGGAGACGCGGCGATGGCGCGCAAGCGGCTCGAAGAGTTGCGATCCATCCAGCGACTTGAAGTTAATCAGGACGCCGGAGACTTAGCGCAGCGACTGATAGTCGCAGGGGCATTGCCGACGAAGGCGGCGATTGACGCTTTACACATCGCGGTGGCGACGGTTCACGGGATGGACTATCTGCTGACGTGGAACTGCAAGCACATTGCCAATGCCGAGATGCAGAGCAAGGTGGCAGCGATCTCTCGCGAGAGCGGATTCGAGCCTCCGGTCATCTGCACGCCAGAGGAGTTGTCAGGAGGATAGACTGATGCTGATCGATGAAATAGTTGAAGAGACGCGAAGGGCGCGTGAAGAGTACGCAGTGCGGTTCGATTACGACATCGCAGCCATCATCGCAGATGTCAAAGAGAAAGAGAAGCAAGGCGAGCGACCGGTAGTGTCTTATCCACCCAAGCAGCCGCTCACGATGCCAATAGCGAAGGCTTCTTAAATCCTTTTAAAGGAAGATAGGAATGAGCAAAGCAGCACAGATGCTCGTCTTTACGTTTAGCATGGCCCTGTCATGTTTTGCTCAAGATTCAAATTCCATTTGTGATTTCTCCAGCTACAAACCTCTGATCGTTTCGCACCCTCTGGCAGGTGCAATCATAAAGCGGGTTGAGCCTAAATATCCGGGCGGCGGACACCTGCGCGTTCAATCGGAGGTCGAAGTCAAGATCATCGTTGATCGTAAAGGTAACGTAGTCGCCGCGTGTATAACGCGGGGGCATCCTCTGTTGCGTGAAGCAGCCGTGCAAGCTGCCCGCGAGTGAAAGTTCAAACCAAACTTCGGCTTCACTGATAAGCCGAAGCGAAAGTACATTCAGTCTTTCATCATCTTTAACTTCAAGTCAGAATAATCTTCGCTCCACAATGATGAAAGCGGACACTTAAATTGTGGCTGAAACTAAAAACACATTGCTGCGCGGGTTGACGCTGACGGATGCGGCGTCGCTGGTTGTCGGGACGGTGATCGGGACGGGCGTGTTTTTGAAGACGGCTGTGATGGCGCAGCAGTTGGGCACGCCGAGTTTGGTTCTGCTGGCGTGGCTGGCGGCGGGCCTGTTGTCGCTCGCGGGCGCGTTGACGTATGCCGAACTCGGCGCGATGTTTCCGCAGGCCGGTGGCGAGTACGTTTACTTGGGCAAGGCTTATGGCGACGCGCCTGCGTTTCTTTACGGGTGGATGCAGTTCGCCGTCGCTGCGACGGGCGGCATCGCGGCGGTCAGTACGGGGTTCGCGATCTTTCTCTCGGCGTTGATTCCGTTGGGTGGCCCGTGGGTCGAGCGGACGTTTCATCTCTTTGGGCAGGAGGTTCACTGGCAACTCGGATTGACGCAGTTGGTGGCCGTCGCTGCGATTGTTCTGTTCTCCGCGATCAACTGCGTCGGCGTCGTGGTCGGTGGACGTGTGCAATCGGTATTGACTGCGGCAAAGATTTTAGGCATCGGCGTGATCGTGTTTGGCGCGTTCTTGTTATCGCACAATGCTAGTTGGTCGCATCTGGCGACGCCGACGGGCGTGCCGCAATGGAGCGGCATGCAAGCATTCGGCGCGGCGATGCTCGCGGCGTTGTGGGCTTATAACGGGTGGTACGCGCTGCCGCTCGTCGCCGGCGAAGTGGAGAACCCGCAGCGCAACGTGCCGCGCGGGTTGATCATGGGGATGCTCGTCGTGCTCGTCGTCTATCTCCTGACCAACCTTTCGTATTTTTACGCGCTCCCGTTCGCGGATATCTTGACTTCAAACTCCACTGCTCATCGCGACGCTCTGCCGGTCGCGGCGAAAGCGGCGCAGACATTCTTGGGGCCCACGGGAACGGCTTTCGTCTCCATCGCCTTCATCGTCTCAACGGTCGGTGCGCTCAACGGCATCATCCTGTCGAACGCGCGCATCCCGTTTGCGATGGCGCGCGATGGATTGTTCTTCAAGCGGATGGGCGAGGTGAACAAGGGTAGTCGCGTGCCTGTGTGGGCCATCATCTTTCAGGGCACGTGGGCCAGCGTGCTGGCTCTCTCCGGCACGTTCGATCAGATCACGACTTACTCGATCTTCGCGCTGTGGCTCTTCTTCGGCGTGACGGCCAGCACGGTCTTCGTCCTGCGTCGCAAGATGCCGGACGCGGTCAGGCCCTATCGCACGTTGGGCTACCCCGTAGTGCCGTTTCTATTCATGCTCGTCGCCGCGTGGCTGGTCATCAACACGATCCAGACCAGCCCCGTTGAATCGGCGGCCGGTCTCGCACTCATTGCTCTCGGCTTGCCCGTTTACTTCTACTTCAAGCGAACGAAGGCGCGCGCGGCGTGAGAGACTGCGCCGACGCTCAATAGCCGCCAAGGTTCTTCAAGCCTCTCGTTAACAAAAGCGGACGCCGCGTCGTCTATCATGCGTGATGAATGTCGAGACGCGATGGCGAGCGAGCCAACCTGCGGTTGTGTGCGGAGCATCACAGTCGGGCCTCTCCCAATCGTGCAGCGATGATCCTTCGGCGACGGCCCGTGCCGCCGCGATCTCAATTTTCTTGGAAAGGGCCTGAAAGTTTTTATGAGAAAGTTTTCCGCAACGATTCTGGCGCTCGCGTTGTTCGCGATCTCCCTCAACGCTTCGGCGCAGACGCGTCGCAATCAGTCAGCACGTCCTGCCTCTTCCGTTGCGACGATGCCCTCCGCGTTACTCACGCAGTTGCCAGCGTCCGACGCGGTGATGACGGTTGACGTGAAGCGACTCTTGAGCGAGCTGCCGCGCGCCTACGCAAACGATGCGACGGAGCTGGCGCGCGTCAACGCGGAGATCGGCAAGTTCGCGGAGCACACCGGCCTCGACGCGCGACAGTTCGAGCGCTTCGCACTCGGAGTTCACTACGGGAAGGCCGGATCGGGCGCGACGACTCTGGAGACGGTCGCGTTGATGCACGGTGCGTTCAACCCGGCGACGATCTTCTCCGCCGCGCAACAGGCTTCGGGCGGCAAGGCGCGAGAAGAGCAGTATGGCGGCAGGAGCGTTCACGTCTTCAACTTCGATGAGCAAGTGAAGCTGATCGGTCTCTTCAATATGCACCTGACAGAGCTGGCCGTCTCCGCGCTCGACGCGAACACGCTCGCTGTTGGCAAGCTCTCGCGCGTGCGCGAGGCGATTGACGCGGCACAGGGTCGGGGTCGCGTCTCCATAGAGATCGCTGCGCTCGCCACGCGCGCGCCCGCCGCGCTCATCGGGATGGGCGGCAACGTCCCCGCGAGCGCGACGCAGAACCTAGACTTCCTGAGCCCGGAGTTCAGTCGCAGCATCGCCGCGATCAGACAGTTCTATGGATCGGTTGGCTCGAACACTGAAGGCTTCCAGATGCTCACGGTCTTGCGCACGACCGACGCTGGCTCGGCGAAGACTTTGGGCGAGTCAATCGAGAGTCTGAAAGCGCTCGCGCCTTTCGCCATCGGTCAGTTCGCGCGCGGCAAACCTGAAAGGGCCCGTCTGCTTCGCGGCGTCGTCAACGGCATGCGCGTCGGCGCGCAGGGCAACGAGCTACAGATCAGTCTCGACCTCGCGCAGAACGATCTGGCCGCGTTGATTCAGGCGTTCTAACTTTAGAAGATGGATGAAGACTCGGCAGGGCGCAGGAGAGTTAATTCTCCTGCGCCCTTCGTCGTTCGTTCGACTGATCGCGATCTAATCTTTTCTCACTTCTCTTACTAACTCAACTAACGCCTGACGGGGACGGGTGCGCGTTGCGGCGGGAGATCGAGCGCGTCGGGCTCTTCGATGCGTGCGAGCACGTCGTCGTAAATCTTGATCTTGCCCGCGCGCTCTAAACGTGATTTGAGTTCGCCGACGTAGTCCTCGAACACGTCCGTGCGACGTGTGCTCAGTGCGCTCTGCATGAGCGAGTCGCGCTGCTTGGCAAACTCCGCGAGGTCTGCGTCCTTGCGCTTCGTCATGCCGACGACAACCCACGTCTCGCCGATCTTGATCGGCGTCTTCGTCACGTCGCCATCCTTCAAGTTGTTGATCGCATCGTCAGCCGCAGGGCTCGTGCCTGCTTCCGCGAGCGGCGTGCCGAGTTTGTAGGAAGGCAGAGGCTTCGCTTCGAGTCCGAACTTCTTCGCGGCGGCGTCGAGGTCTGACGCCTTGCTCGCGCCATTCGCGATGTCGCGGGCCGTCTGTTCCAACTGGCCGCGCGCCTTCTCCTGCTTGACGCGCTGCGCGACCTTGTCCTTCACCTCGGAGAGATCGGGAATGCGCGGCTCGCGTCGCTCGACGAGCGAAGGAACGGCGAAACCGTTCTTGACGCTCACGCGCTCGCCGATGTCGCCGGGATTCTGCAAAGGCTTGATCTTCTCTTCAAACTGCGGCGAGCTTCCGATCTCCGGCACGTCGTCGCCCGGTTTGATGAACGGCGTCTCCTTGATCATCTCCGACGCGCTCATGTTCGCTTCACCGGCCAACTCCTGCGCGACCTTCTGAAAGTCTTTCGTCTCCTTCAAACGCGACTCGGCGCGTGCTGCCAAATCGGCGGCGGCCTTGTAAGCGCGGTTGTTGCGCAGCGTGGCGAGCAACTCCGGCTTCGCTTCTTCAAAGGTCTTCGTGATCGCGTTGCCGCGCCGCACGAGATAGTAGGCGTTGCCATACTTGATGGGCTCGTAAACCTGTCCCTCCTCCGGCACATCGTAAACGTGCTGGAGCGGGTCTTTCGACAAGACGCCCGGCTGGCCCTTTTTGACGGGCTGCGGGGACCAACCGCCGTTCTTCGCCGTCGCAGGGTCTTCCGAGTTGCCCTTCGCCACCTCCGCAAACTTCTCCGCAGAGACCGTCGTTCCCTCTCCGCGCATCTCCATGAGCAGGTGCGTCGCCTTGTTCAAGACCTCCGCATCCATGTCCGGACGGGCCACCTTCAAGACGATCTCTTGCGCGCGCACGCCGGCGATCTTGTTCTCAGGTTTGAGTTGATCGTATGCGACTTTGAGATCGGCGTCGGGGACGTTCAGCTTATCGGCGACTTTCGTCTGGCTGACGAAGAGATAGCGAATCTTCACCTGCGGATCGAAGTAGCGAAACTCGGCTTTGTGCTCGTCGTAGAACTTTTGCAACTCGTCGTCCGTGGGCTGCGACTTCTCGGCCAGCTTGTCCGCCGTCACGGGAACGAAGGTGAGATCGAACATGGAGTTCTTCTTCCTGAAGTCCTCCTCGACATCCTTCTCCGAGACGGTGACGCCCGCCGTCACGAAAGCGCGCAACTTGTCCGACGCGAGCTGCCGCCGCATCGTCTCCTCGAAAGCGGCCACGCTGCCGTACTGCGCCGAGACGCTCTGCTTATACTTATCGATGTCGATCTTCCCGCCCGCGTCCGAGTATTGCTTGCGAATCGCTGCGGCCACTTCCGCATCCGACGCGCCGAAGCCGAGACGCACGGCCTCCTGCGCGATGACGCGGTCGCGCACGAGCCCATCGATGAAGCGACGGTCGCCGCCAAGCTGCGCCATGTTGATCTGGCCGCCGAACATATTTTTGTAGTTCTCTTTGAGACGCGTGAGATCGCCGACCGTCACGTCTTCGCCGTTGACAGAGGCGAGCACCTCTTGATTACTCGCCGCCGCCGCGTTCGGGTTCGCGTAACGTGTCAACGTGAAGAGCACCATCGAGAGCCCGATGACGACCGCGAACATGATGATGAGCCAGTTGCGCGCGCGCTCCATGCGGCTAAAGAGTCTGAGCATTGTTTCGAGTTCCCCGGAAAAAAGATTAAGACTTTGAGTTGATGCAGATTGTCACGACCGAGCCACCGTCTGCGAACCGCGAATTGTAATTGAGAGGCGCGCGCCGCCGCAACCGGACAAGAGGAGAGGTTAGAGTTAAGAGGCGAGAGGTTAGTGAAAAACTCGATCTGAAATCTGTATCTGTATAATTAGAAATGTGAGATTTGATAATCTGAAATTTGAGGTTCGAGATTTGAGATCGAAAACGTAAAGGGCCGGTTTCTAACCTCTAATCTCGGCCCTCTAACCTCTTCTTTCTCACCTCTAGCCTCTCAACTCTAACCTCTGTATCATCACTTCATGCAAGAACCGATCTGGCTCTGGGCGGGCTTCACGGCTTTCGTGTTGCTGCTGCTCGGCATCGATCTGGGGCTCTTCAACCGCAAGGCGCACGCCATCTCTTACAGGCAGGCCCTCGGTTGGAGCGCGATCTGGATCACGCTGGCCCTGCTCTTCGCGGGCGTCATCTACTGGCGCAGGTTCGACGAGTTGGGCACAAGCGGCGCGCAAGATTCGGTGCTCAAATACCTGACGGGCTACATCATCGAGCTGTCGCTCTCAGTCGATAATCTCTTCGTCTTCCTGCTCATCTTCTCCTACTTCAAAGTTCCCGCGAAGTATCAGCACCGCGTTCTCTACTGGGGCGTGCTCGGCGCGCTCGTCATGCGCGCCTTGATGATCATCATCGGCGCGACGCTCATCACGAAGTTCCATTGGATCATCTACCTCTTCGGCGCGTTCCTCGTTTACACGGGTGTCAAGATGTTCTTGCAGAAGGAGTCGGACGACGTGAACCCGGAGAACAATCTTGCCGTGCGCGCCGTCACGCGCGTGCTCCCCGTCACGCGCGGCTACGACGGCGAACAATTCTTCACGCGCAAGAACGGAAAACTTTACGGGACATTGATGCTCTTGGTGCTCGTCACGGTTGAAGTCACCGATCTCGTCTTCGCCGTCGATTCGATCCCGGCCATCTTCGCCATCACGACCGACGCATTCATCGTCTATACCTCGAACGTCTTCGCCATCCTCGGACTTCGCACCTTCTACTTCCTGCTCGCAGGCGTCGTCGAGAAGTTTCACTACCTCAAGCTCGGCTTGTCCGTCGTGCTCACCTTCGTCGGCTTGAAGATGCTCGTCGAAGGCTTCGTGCTTCCATACGTTGACGAGAGGCACATCATCCTCTTCTCGCTCGCCTTCGTCGTCGTCGTCCTGCTGGGATCGGTTGCCGCCTCGCTCATCTTCCCCAAACGCGCAGAGACGAACATCGAAGTTCAACTCCCCGAAGACTTCAACTCACCCCACGACGACGACCACGGCCATCTCGGCGCGGAAGAACCACCGGCATGAAGAAATTATGAAGTATGAACGATGAACGATGAATGAAAAACAGATCGCCTTCACTTCGTCGTTCATACTTCATAATTTTTTATTCCTTGTCGCCGCATGAGCGCGTGTGTTAATTTTCTGAAGGGCGGACGAAGCGGTTTCCGCCCCCTGCTTTTGCCCCTCCCGGTCGGGCGCGCACTCCCAGATTTACGCGGCGCGTTTGACGAACAATCTCCGGATCAGTCGAATCAGTTTCCCTCCTCACGACAAGTGTCTCTCGTCTCTTCGTCACATGGCTGCGTCCAGTAAAGCTGTCACTAAACGTCATCGCTTCGATCTCGACTGGTGGATCGTCTCGAAGCGCATGGTCTATGCGGGCGTCGCGCTCGCCTTGCTCTGCCTCGTCGCGGGCGGCGCGGGCGTCTATGTCCACTTCTACGGAAATCCGCTCAACAAGATCGATCCCAAACTGAATGCGCTCGCAGGCGCGCGCTTCCTCTCCTTCGACGGCGACGTGCAGGTCGTGCGCGCGCAGACACGCGAACGACTTCTCGCACGCTCCGACACGCAACTCTACCCCGGTGACATCGTGCAGACGCAGACGGACGGGCGCGCACGCATTCAACTCGCCGACGGCTCGACCGTCACCGTCAGGCCCAACAGCGTCATCACCGTGCGCGACAACGCTCGTCTTGACGACGGCGCGCACACGCAGGTTCGCGTCGCGGTCGAGCGCGGACAGATCAACGTCCGCACCGAGGATCAGTCAGAAGGTTCGCGCAACATCGTCGAGACGCCGCTCGCCAACACACACATCGGCTCGCTCACAGGCGCGTCCTTCGGCGTGCACGAAGACAACACGGAGGACATACGCGTCAGCGAAGGGCGCGTCGAGACAACGACGCGCGGCGGCGAGAAGACTGTCATCTCAAACGGCGAGTACGTCGCGCTCAATCAATCAGGAAGCATCAAGAGCCGCGAGCGTCTGCTCGATATACCTGCGCCCGCGTCGCCGCGCGATCTGGAAAAGATCACGGTCGGCGCAAGCGGCGCGACCGACGTGACGCTGCGCTGGCAGCGACCCGCTTCGGGCGCGGCGAAATTCTATCGCGTCGAGGTGGCCACCTCACCCTTCTTCGTCACAGCAGGCAAAGTCGTCGAGCGCGATCAACTAGATGCGATGAGCTTCAACGTCAGCCAACTCCGGCCCGGCATCTACTTCTGGCGCGTCCATGCCGTCGCGCCTTCGGGCCAGACGAGCGACTGGTGCGAGCCGCAGAAGTTCACCGTCGCCGAAAGCGCGGCGAGCGGCGAGCGACTGAGCGTCACGGGCGTGAGTTTTGAATACGTCGCCGGAAACATTTATCTCGCGCGCGGGCACACGCAGCCCGGCAACACCATCGGCATCAACGGGCGCGACACGCTCGCCGCCGCAGATGGATCGTTCCAACTCCAGATCAATCTCGCGCCGGGTGCGCGCGAAGTCTGGATTGACATCGAAGACCCGCAGGGCGGCAAGCAGCGAGCACGCGCCGCCATCGCAACCCGTTGAATGGTGAATCGTAAATCGTGAATTTGCTTGAGAGGCGGCGATGCCAACCGCAATCGCTCAAGATGAGTTGAGCGGCAGCTACGATTCACGATTCACGATTCATGATCCTTATGCACGTCATCCTTCTGAAAGAAGATCACGAGTATCCAGCGCCCGCGCTGCTCGATGTGCTGCGCGAGGCTGGCGTGGCGGCGACGCTCGCCTCGTGCGCGCGCGTCGTGCACGGCGGCGCGGCGGGCGAGCTTGAGTCGCCCTTCGCGGTGATCTACGAGGTGGCTGACGGGGCTGACGTGATAGAGATTCACGCGGCGGTCGAGAGGGCCTCCATGGCTTACCCGCACGCCGCGCTCGTCGCGTGTCGCAGGAGCCTGCCGCCGGAGAATCACTTCGAGGGCCGCAGGCTCGACTCAGCCGCGCTCTCGCGTCTCGGCTTTCGGGCCATCGCCGACGATCCCGCGCAAGTTCCCGCGCTGCTTCGAGAGCTTGAGTCGCGCGGCGGCAACACGGGCGATCTGCCTCCGCACTCTGACGAGTTGGCGGACGCCGCGCCCGCGAGCGTGCTGCTGCCTGATAACATCGGCGTCTCGGTCTTGCGGGCCGCCTTCGAGGCTGTTAGTTCCCTGCACTTCGTCGGCGATCAAACGAGCGCCGCGCAGACGGCCCTCGCTGGCTTAGCCCCGCTTGCGCGCGCAGATCGCTGGACGATCTACTTGACCGAGACTGAAGGCGACGAACATCGCGCGCGCTTCGAGCCCATTGCCGTGCGCGGGCTGACGCGGAGTGAGCGCGAGCCACACGCCGCCGAGTGGCGCAAGGCTCTGCACGCCGACGCGCTGCTCTCTCTCATGGGTAGCGAGTCGCGCGCCGCGCGCGAGGCTCACGCCACGACCGAGACCGTCAGATTTGAAGAAGGCGACCGGCACGTGCTCGCCGCGCCGCTCGTCTGCGCCGACCGCGTGCTCGGCATCATTGAAGCCGTGCGCGAGGGCGCGAGGGCCTGCGCGTTCACGAAGGAAGAGGCATCACTTCTCTCTGCGGTCGCCGTGCCCGTCGCCGCCGCGCTCGCCAACTCCGTGCGCATCGCCGAAGCCGAGCGACTTTCGCTGACGGACGATCTCACCAAGCTCAACAACGCCCGCTTCCTGCGCCAGTATCTGACCGCCGAGATCAAACGCGCGCGTCGCTATGGCTCGTTCGTCACCGCGCTCTTCCTCGACCTCGACGACTTCAAAGAGATCAACGACCGTCACGGCCACCTCGTCGGCTCACACGTTTTGATGGAGATGGCCACCGTGATCTTGTTGGGCGTGCGCGACACCGACGTGGTTGCGCGCTATGGCGGCGATGAGTTCGTCGTCATCCTTCCTGAAACCGGCATCGAGATGGCGTCGAAAGTTGCCGAGCGCATCCGCGAGAAGATCGCCGAGCACGCCTTCACGGGTGGGCGCAAACTTCGCCTTCACATCACTGCGAGTTTCGGCGTCGCAGCCTTCCCCATCCACGCGCAGTCGCCGCAACAACTCGTCGCTGCTGCCGACGAAGCCATGTATGAGGCGAAGGCCGCGCGCAAGAACTGCGTCCGTTTCGCCGACGCGCCGCGCGGGTGAGATAACAGTTTTCAGTTTTGAGTTTTCAGCTCTCAAATTATTAATCTCACTTCTGCTCTCGGCGGCTTGCGCGAATCGGGTTTCAGGCTCGTCGTCTACCTTCCAACTGATCTTGCTCTCCGGCCCCGCGCACGTCCGGTGTGGCTCGCCACAGCCCGCGTGAAGTGGGCTGCACGGTTTCGCAAGCGAAAAATAATATCTAAACTCCGACGACTGAGTGTCTTGGCTTAGAGTTTCCATATTTTTCGTGTATCTTTTAGTGTTCGTGTGGTCAACGTTTCTGACATCATCAAACTTTCAACGAAAGATACATGGCACTTAAATCACTCTTCAGTCTGTTTTCGAGCGACCTCGCGATTGACCTCGGCACGGCGAACACGCTCGTCTATGCGAAGGGACGCGGCATCGTCGTCTCTGAGCCATCGATTGTCGCCATCAACAAGGTGAACAATCAGGTCGAGGCGGTTGGCAAGGAAGCCAAAGAGATGTTAGGGCGCACGCCCGGCAACATCGTCGCCATTCGCCCGATGAAAGACGGCGTCATCGCCAACTTCGAGGTGACGGAGAAGATGCTCCAACACTTCATACGCAAGGCGCACAACGGCAAGTCGTGGGTCTCGCCGCGCGTCGTCATCGGCATACCTTCCGAGATCACGCAGGTCGAGCGCCGCGCGGTCGAAGACTCGGCGTACCGCGCGAAGGCTTCGGAAGTTTATCTCGTCGAAGAAGCGATGGCGGCGGCCATCGGCGCGGGACTCCCGATCACGGAGCCGCACGGCAACATGATCGTCGATATCGGCGGCGGCACGACCGACATCGCCGTCATCTCGCTCTCCGGCATCGTCTATTCGCGCGCCGTGCGCGTGGCGGGCAACGAGATGGACGAGGCCATCACGCAGTACATCAAGCGCAAGTACAATCTCTTGATCGGCGAGCGCACGGCAGAGGCGATCAAGATCGAGTTGGGGTCGGGCTTCCCGCTCGAAGAGGCCCTCTCGATGGACGTGCGCGGGCGCAACTTGATCGAAGGCATCCCGAAGACGATCACGATCACGGACGACGAGGTGCGCGAAGCTCTCGCCGATTCGGTCGCCACTATCGTCAACGCCGTGCGCGTCGCACTCGAACGCACGCCGCCGGAGTTGTCCGCCGACATCGTCGAGCGCGGCATTGTCTTAACGGGCGGCGGCGCGCTCTTGAAGAATCTCGACAAGCGACTCTCCATCGAAACCGGCCTCCCCGTCTCGGTCGCAGACGATCCGCTCTCTTCGGTCGTGCTCGGCGCGGGAAAGATGCTCTCGGACTTCAACCTCTTGAAGCGCGTCAAGTGGGACAACACGCTGACGAGCGGCACATAAGAACCGTAAATGGTAAATGGTAAATGGTGAATGGATATGTGCAGAGCCATTCAACCTTACGATTGACCATTGACCATTTACCATTCACGAGTTTCATGCCTGTTCAGCGGACGCAGAAGGAGATCAGGCGGCGCGCGCCGCTATGGCTCGTCGTGCTGCTAGGCGTGAACCTCGTTCTGATGTCGATCTCCGCGCGCGACGAGTTGACGCACGAGCGCAAGATTCGCGTCTGGGCACAGGTGGCGGCCACTCCCTTCCAGAGTCTCTTCTCCGGCGCGTCCCGTTCGGGCACGGGCTTCTTCCAATACCTCTCGAACTTAAGGAACGCCGCCAGCGAGAACGAACAACTCAAGCAGCGACTCTCGCAGATCGAGACTGAGCTGCGCGACGCCAAGATCGCGCGCGATGAGAACGAGCGACTGCAAAGTTTGCTCGGTCTCAAAGATCAACGCGAATACCAGATCGTCGCCGCGCGTGTCATCGCGCGCGATCCTTCGGATTGGTTCGATTCGGCGATCATCAATCGCGGCAGCTCTTCGGGGATCGAAATCAATATGCCGGTCGTCACTGCGGACGGGATCGTCGGTCGCATCGCGGGCGTGAGTCCGGTCTCGGCGCAGGTCATGCTCATCACGGACGAGCGCGCGGCGGCGGGCGCGGTCGTCGGTCAGTTAGAGACTTCAAACGCGCTCGGCTCGGTGCGCGGCTTCGGCAAGAATGGCCTGCTCGACATGCGCTACGTGCCCGGTCTGGAAGAGGTGAAGATCGGCGACGCCGTCACGACGACCGGACAGGACGGCATCTATCCACGAGGCTTGAAGGTCGGCGACGTGATCGACGTGCAGGCGGGGACGGCCACCAAGCCGCACGAGATCAAAGTGCGACCGAGCGCGCGTCTCAACTCGCTCTCCGAGGTGGCCGTGCTGCTCTACCATCCGCCGCCACGCGCCGTGCCGATGCCGACGCCGACACCTGCGACGCAGAAGAATGACAAGGGGAGGAAGTAGATCGTTAATGGTGAACGGTAAATGGTAAATCGTGAACGCATTGAATGTGTGCGCCTGCTGTCCCTGTAGTTTTTCAGCCAACGCGACTAGCAAACCGATCACGATTGACCATTCGCCATTAACGATTCACTAGCATGAAGTTCAAGATCGGCGTCATCGTCGCGCTCGCCGTGCTGTTGCAGACAGAGCTGCCGCAGGCGTGGCTGCCGCTCGCGCACGTCGATCTGCCGCTCATCGTTGTGACCTACTTCGCGCTGCGTCGCGACGTGGTGCAATCGATGATCGCTGCGTTTGCCGCCGGTCTCGCCGTGGACATCTTCAGCAAGGGCCTCTTGGGCGCGAATGGGTTCACGCTGACGCTCGTCGCTTACCTCATCGCCGCGCTCGCCACGCGCGTGCGGCTCGACAATGCGCTCGTTAGAATTCCCGTGCTCGCGGGCGCGGTCGCGCTCGACGCGCTCGTCTTCGTCATCCTGCATCGCATCTTCGGCGAGCCTTCGCTTGCGCCCTTCGTCGAGACAAGCGCCTACAAACTGATCGGCACGACCGCCGTCGGCACGTTTCTCTTCTACGTGCTCGATGGATTCTTCAGCGACCGCTCGCACCTGCGCCGGCAGTTCGCCTTTCGCCGACGCGCTGCGCGCCGCAGTCTCATGAGAAGATGAGAGACTTGATTCGTGAAGTCGCCAACTGAGGATGAGATGTTTCGCGGCACACCCCGCGCGACGCAACGCTCATCAAACTTTGGTGATGACGCCCGCACACGTTCGACGGTTCACGTTTGAGGATTAACGAGCCATGAAGTTTGAAGACGAATCGCAAAACCTGAAGCTGCGACTACGCATCATTCAAGTGCTCATCGTCGCGCTGCTCGCCGTGCTTGGCACGCGCCTCTATTACCTGCAAGTCGTCAAGGGCGCGTACTACGCGGATCGCGCGGAGAACCAGCGCGTGCGTCGCCTGCCGATCCCCGCGCAGCGCGGGACGATCTTTGATCGCAACGGCAAAATTCTTGTTGACTCGCGCCCGACTTATAACGTCATCCTCTCGCGCGAGGAGATGAAGGGGCGCGACTACGCGACGCTCGCCTCGCCGCTCTCGCAAGGTCTCGGCGTTGACGAAGAGGCCCTGCGCGAGCGATTCGATGAGCTGGCCCGTCAGCCCGCCTTCGAGTCCATCATCATCAAACAGAATGCGAGCCCGGCGGACATCGCTTGGGTCGAGACGCATCAGGGGATCGATCACTCGGAGCTGCGCATCGAGCAGCAGCCGCAGCGTCGCTATCCGGAGAACGGCATGCTCGCGCACGTGCTCGGCTACGTCGGCGAAGTGAACCCGAAGCAGCTTGAGCGCGACGACTTCAAGAAGAAGAATTTGAAGCCCGGCGACGTTGTCGGGCAAGAGGGCATCGAGTCAACCTACGACGAATACCTGCGCGGCATCGACGGCTATCGCGAAGTGATCGTCGATAGTCGCGGGCAGATACAGGACACGATCCGCACGGTCGAGCCGCAGCCCGGTCAGGATTTGGTCACGACCGTCGATCTCGATCTGCAACTCGTCGCCGAAGATCAACTGCGCAACTCGCCGAACGGTCGCGGCGTCATCATCGCCCTCGACCCGAACAACGGCGAGATACTCGCGCTCGCTTCCGCACCGACCTACGATCCGAATCTCTTCTCGCAAAACGTCATCACGCGCGATTCGCGACAGAAGATCGCCGCGCTCTTCCGCGACCCAACGCACCCGATGATCAATCGCGCGATATCGGGCCGCTATCCGCCCGGCTCGACTTGGAAGATTCCGATGTCGGTCGCGGGTCTGCAACAGAAAGCGATCACGGTTCAACACTCGAACCTCGTCTGCGGCGGCGGCATACAGATCGGCAACAAGTTCACGCGCTGCATGGGCCACCATGGCTCGCCCGACATACGCACCGCCATTCGCGTCTCCTGCGACGGCTACTTCTACCGACTCGGTTTGAAGATGGGCATCGACGGCATCATGAAGATGGTTGACATGTTCGATCTCAACAAGCGAACGGGCGTCGATCTGCCGCACGAGCTTGTCAGTTGGACGCCGTCGCCCGACTTCAAAAAACGTTTCAACCCGCACGATCCCGATTGGCGCGACATCGACACGGTCTATGCCTCGTTCGGACAGGTTTATGACATCATCACGCCCATCGCTCTCGTCCGCACGATTGCGGGCATCGCCGTCGGCGGCAAGCTCTACGTCCCGCACCTGCTCAAAGAGGTGAAAGTTTCGACGGCGGTCGGCGACGCGAACGACGCGGAAGCGTTCCGCCGCGAGCGACCCGCGAAGACCTACGAACAGATTTACGGCGAGCGCACCGATCAACCGCGACCGAATCCGAAGAACGTCGAGATCGCGGATGAGAATCATCGCGCGGTCGTCGAAGGAATGTGGCAGGTCGTCAACAACGGCGGCACGGGCGCGGTCGTCAAGATCGACGGCATGGACATCGCGGGCAAGACGGGAACGGCGCAGGTCGCCTCGCTCGGTAAGGACGTTGGACAGAACAAAGATCACTCTTGGTTCGTCTCCTACGCCCCCGCCTTCAAGCCGCAGATCGCGATGGTGGCCCTCATCGAGAACGTCGGCTTCGGCGGCAAGTTCGCCGCCCCCGCCGTCCGGCAGATGTACGAAGCCTATTACCGCGAGCAGCACAACGGCGAAGCCGCGCCGGGCACGCAGATAGCTGCGAAACGGTAGATCGTAAATGGTGAATCGTTGAACTAAACGAATCCGCTACGATTTACCATTTACCATTCACGAGCTTTATGGTTGCCATCTTAGAGAAGCACCGCTTCCGCGATTTCGACTGGCTGCTGACGCTGCTGGCGTGCGGCATCGTCTTCTTCGGCACGTGGCAGATTCATAACGCGCAGCCGACCGAGAATTATTGGAAGAAGCAGCTCATCGGTCTGCTCATCTCGCTGGCCGTGATGCTCATCGTGTCTCTGACCGACTATCGCAAGCTCGTCAACTTCGCGCCGGCCTTCTACATCTTCGGTCTCGTCCTGCTCGTCCTCGTGCTCATCCCACACGTCGGGATGCGCGTCAACGGGCAGCAGTGTTGGATCAAGCTGCCGGGCATCGGACAGTTTCAGCCTTCGGAGTTCGTTAAAGTTCCGACGGTGCTGATGCTCGCCTACTACTTCGGCAAGGTGCGCTCACGCGCGCTCACTTGGTTTGAGATCGCTGTGGGCTGCGGCATCCTCGCGCTGCCCGTCGGTCTCATCCTGCTTGAGCCGGACACGGGACAGGTGCTCACCTACATACCTCTGCTGGCCGTCGTGCTCTTCCTCTCGTCGGTGCGGATGTGGATCGTCGTCGTGTCGCTCGTGATCTGCATCGCGGGCGCGCCGCTCTTCTACACGGTCGGCGTCAAGACCGGCGTGCTGCACGGCTACAAGTTGGAGCGCATCAACGTCATTCTCGATCCGGAGAATGCAGACAAGCGCGGCTTTGGTTACCACACGTGGCAATCGATCCTGACAGTCGGCAAGGGCGGACTCACCGGCTCGCGCGGCGAAGAGGACGAGTTCTCGCAGAGTCGTCTGAAATTTTTACCTGAGCCGCACACCGATTTCATCTTCGCCGTCACCGCCGAGACGACCGGCTTCATCGGCTGCGTCTTGTTGTTACTCGCCTACGCCGTCCTGCTCACGCGACTGCTGACGGGGGCCCGACGCGCGCCCGACCGCGCAGGGATGCTCGTCATCATGGCAATCGTCGGCGGGCTCGCGTTTCAAATCTTCATCAACGTCGGTATGGCCCTCGGCATCCTTCCCGTCATTGGCGTGCCGCTTCCATTGATGAGCGCGGGACTCTCAAGCGTGCTCGCCACCTTCATCGCCATCGGCTTCGCCGTCAGCGTGCAGCTCCGTCGTTTCGTCAACTGAAAACTTCAGAGTCGATGGCGGACAGACTTAAGACACCGCAAGCCATGTTGAAAAAAGTTCGCGTGCGTCGTGATGTGCGGCGCACGCGAACTTTTTTGATGGCCTTGCCCTACTCGTCGATCTAACGAGACTTCGGTTTATTTCGCGACTGCGGTCTTGCCTGAAGCCGAGGCCGGACAATGACGGTCAAAGCCGCCAACGTCAGCCGTCGCAGTGATGGTCTTTCCGCCTGCCCCTCCCGTGTCCACGGTGATGCTCGAAGTTCCCTGACCCGATGAGATCGTGCCCGCCGAGACATCCCAGTTGAACGTCGGCGACACGTTCTCGTCGCCCCCCTTCACGTCCAGCGTGCACGTGATGGGCTCACCATCTTTGACCTTATCCGGGCACGTCATCTTCACGGCCGGGCACACGTTCGGCGTCGGCGCGGGCGATGCCTTCTGTTGATTCGATGCCGTCGCTCCCGCGCCCGCGAGCAGCGCGAGCGAGATGACGGCGAGCGGCGCGATGATGCGCCTGTAGTTGAATTTCATGTATCTACTCCCCAGAGGTTTTAGTTTGAACTTCGTTGCCGAATAAAACTTTGGAGCGGGCGATGTGGCGGGCCCTTCCCCTTCGGACAATGAGCGAGACCTTACATTCAAATTCCGATCTGGTCAAAGTCAGACCTCTCTCGACTTCGACGCGTGCACGTCTTGCTCGCGTTTCGCCGCCCTCTCGTTTATACTCGCGACTGTCTCGCCCTGTGAGAGTTCGCTTTCGCGCCGCATGAGTGGCGCGTGGCGCGTTGAACGAGTTGGTGCGCGCCAAGCGGGCGAGGCGCAAGTTTTGAATGGGTCGCATGGGAACGTCCCACGCGATCATCGATGAGATGTTTGGAGCCGCTTCCGGGTCAAGCCGTTTGCAGAGACGCACGTGTGCGTCGAGATAAGAACGGCTTCGTCGTTGCGCATCAGACGCACGACGACGACGACAACTCGCCACGGCGAGACGGCCGGATTCTAGCGCGCGTGCCCTTTGCGGCACTCGACGCGCGGTCGAGAGCGCGCACAAGTTGTGCGCTGACTCGGACGAGCGGCGGCTCGACGGGGTTTCCGAGTGGACAGTTTCAGACGCCTTCCCGCACGACGGGGGGCGCGACACGGCTTGACCCTCTCTTTCCGGGGCCAGCTCACGCGCCCGATTATTCGCGCGACGCCGCGTAAGATTCTCACGCCCGAACGCACGGCGAGCGATAACCCGCGCCGCTCAAGAGCCACCTGCTTCTCATCAACACACCCGTCCACAGTTCGCACGCCGACGCGCAGACCACAGCTTGCGCGCGCGTGCCCCTTCCAAGAGGAGTCAATAAAGTTTCAATGTCGAAAGAGTTAATCGTTAGCCTCAACGGGCGCGAAAAGAAGATCGCCATCATCGAGGATGGCAGAGTGACAGAGTTCTACATCGAGCGCGGCGAGGGCGGTCAGGGCATCGTCGGCAACATCTACAAGGGGCGCGTCATGCGCGTGCTCCCCGGTATGCAGTCGGCCTTCGTTGACATCGGACTGGAGCGCGATGCCTTCCTCTACGTCTCTGATTTCTTCGACGAAGAGGAAGAGTTCGAGCGCATCGTCGTCGATAAGACGAAGGGCGGCGACGCTGACTCGGCGCGCGCCGCCGCGCGTGATCAGTTGGAGCGTTCACGCGTCGAGCGCGAGCGACAGATGGAGACGGCCCACGAGCGCGCGCTGCCCGCGCCCGCCGATGGCGAAGAGGAAGAAGAAGTCGCGACGCCCGAAATCTCCGCCGCCGCAACCAGCGACGAAGAGGAGACGCAAGAGGTGGCCGCGACGACAACAACAACGCAGGCTGCCGCGCCTTCATCCGAAGAGATCGGCGAAGGTGGCGGGCGCGGTCGCCGCAGGCGCGGTCGCGGGAGCCGCCGCGACGAGCGCGATCAGACGGGCATGCAACAGGGCACGCCACGCGAGTCCTCGGCAGCGCAGACAAAGAGTTTCGAGGAAGACGTGCAATCACGTCTTGCCACGCGCGAGGAGATCGACACGCCGTTTGCAGTCGCGGCTGATTCGTTCGAGCGTGTCGTCGATGAAGAAGGGAATGCCGCAAGCGACACGGGCGAGATGTTCAAGGACGCGCGCGTGCAAGAGCGCATCACCGATCAGATTCATGCGAGCGAGTTCGCCTTCGACGACGCCGCGACCGCAGAGGTCGGCTCGCTGCTCACAACACAGAATCTCTCTGCGGGCGGCGACTTCCAGCGAGTGGCTGATGACGAGGACGAAGGGGCGAGCAAGTCGCCGCGTCAGACGCGCGGAGTGCAGCGAGCGGTCGCCGCATCAGTGGTCGCGATTGAAGAAGATTTGAGCGAGACCGGCCCGACAGTGAGCGGCGCAGCGCAATCGTTCGAGCGCGTGAGCGACGACGAGAAGGCTGCTGAAGGAACGCCCGCAAGATCGACTGCAACTGGCGGAGGCGCGAAGAAGCGCACTGCTTCGAAGAAGGCTGCGGCTGCATCGAAGGGCGCGGCATCGAAGCGCACTGCCTCGAAGAAGGGCGCAGCGTCGAAGAAGGCTGCGGGCAAAGGCGCGTCGAAGGGGCGCGCGGGCAAGGGCGGCGAGGGCGATGCGGAGGCTAACGTCTCGACGCGCTCGCCGCGTGGTGAGTTCGCGCGACGCGGCGGTCGGCGTCGGCGCGGCGGTCGCGCCGGTGAAGGCACGCCGAACGATGAAGCGAACAGCGCGAACGGCGCGAACGGTCACGCCGAAGAGGTAACGGAGAACGAAGTCGTTGATGCGCCGGAAACTTTCGCGCCCGCCGAAGTAGAGGCGACGCACGTTCAAGAAGAGGTGGCCCAACAGCCGCGCGAAGAGGGCAGTCGTCATGAAGAGGGCGGTCGTGCGTCCCGCGAAGCAGTTAATGATCGTCCGCCTCGTGAAGAAGTCGCGCGCGAGCAGCGCACCGAAGATGGGCGCGGCGAGCGTGGTCGCGTTGAACGCAACGAGCGTTCGGATCGTGGCGGTCGCGGAGGAGATCGCGTTGGTCGCGGCACGGGCAGTGATCGCGACAATCGCGGCGGCGGTCGAGACACGCGCGGCGGTCGGGACACGCGCGACGCGCGCAGTGGTGGCCCTCGCGAAGTTGGTCGCGACAATCGCGAAGGCGGCGGTGGCCGTGACAACCGCGAAGGAAGTCGCGAGGGACAAGGTGGCCGTGAGGGGCAAGGTGGCCGCGACAACAGGGATCGCGGTGGGCGACGCGGCGCGCCGACGATCACGGACTTGCTGCGCGAGGGACAAGAGGTGCTCGTGCAGATCGCGAAGGAGCCGATCTCGCAGAAGGGCGCGCGCATCACCTCGCACATCGCTCTGCCCGGTCGCTTTCTCGTGTATATGCCGACCATCGAGCACGTCGGTGTCTCGCGCAAGATCGAATCTGATTCAGAACGTCAACGCCTGCGCAAACTCATCGCCAACATTCGCGTGACCGAAGAAGTGCCGTCGGGCGGCTTCATCGTCCGCACGGCCGGCACGGGGATCAGCGAGCAGGACTTGCGCGACGACGCGCGCTATCTCGTCCGCACGTGGCGCGACATCAAGCGCGGCGCAGACAAGCTCAAGCCACCGTCGATGGCCCACAAAGACCTCGACCTCGTGCAGCGCATACTACGCGATCAACTCTCGGACGACTTCTCCGCGATCCGCGTCGATTCCGAAGAGGAGTTTCGCGAGATCGTCGAGTTCGTCAATCGCATCCAGCCGCGGCTCGTCAATCGCGTCAAGCTCTACACGCGCGAAGAACCCATACTCGAAGCCTTCGGCGTGCAGGCTGAGATCGACAAGGCGATCAAGCCGCGCGTGTGGCTGAGATCGGGCGGCTATCTCGTCATCAATCAGACGGAGGCTCTCGTCGCCATCGACGTGAACACGGGCAAGTACGTCGGCGGTCGCGGCGGCTCGCGTTTGGAAGATACGATTACGAAGACGAATCTCGAAGCCGTCGATGAGATCGCGCGACAGATACGCCTGCGCGATCTCGGCGGCATCATCGTGCTCGATCTGATCGACATGGAAGACAGGCGCAATCGCAATCGCGTGATGGGCGCACTGCAAGACGCGTTGCGTGATGACAAGTCGCCGACGAAGCTGCTTTCGTTTAACGACTTCGGACTCGCCATCATGACTCGCAAGCGCGTCAAGCAGTCGCTGGAGCGCACGCTCTGCTCTCCTTGTCCTTATTGCACCGGCGCGGGTCTCGTTAAATCGCCGCAGACGATCTGCTACGAGATACTCGAAGAGGCGCGCAGTCTGGCGCGTGCGATGAAGGACGACGAGATCAAACAGGCCACTCTGCGCGTGAACCCCGAAGTGGCCCGTGCGCTGCGCTCAACCGAGCGCGACGTGCTTCGAGAGATCGAGGATTATCTCGGCGCGGTCGATCTCACCGCCGACGAGCGCGTGCATCAAGAGCAGTTCGACTTCGCGCTCGTTTAAGTCTCGGTCGAATTAGCGAGTGAGCCGCAGGCTGGATGCGTCCACCTGCGGCTCACTTTTTGCTGAGAATCTAAGTCTGCAATCTTAGAGCCCTCGTCTGGAGTGACAGCAGGCGTGTGAATTGGATACTCTGTCACACGCCGCACGCGGCATGAACGTCAAAACACGAAGGGAGCGGGATGGCTGTTCCGGCGCGCAGATTTCAGTGGGATGCTCTGACGGACGAAGAGCTACTCGATCTGCGTCTCTGCGATCTGCCCGTTCGCATCGAGGGCACTGCGCTCGCGGATCGCGTCGCGCGCGTGTACGACGAGCTTGAGAGTCGCGATCTCAGAGTGCGCCCGCACGTGTGGCTCGGCGAGGAATGGTTCTGTCCCGACGGTGTGCCCGGCTTCGCTATCCCCTTCTATCTCGCGCACCCGCGACTCGTGAAACTCGAACGACGACAGATGCTCGAAGTCGAGGGCGGCACGGAGCGCGAATGCTTGCGCATCATGCGTCACGAAGCAGGCCACGCCGTCAGCAACGCCTTCTATCTGCATCGACGCAAACGTTGGCGCGATCAGTTCGGAAGTTTCCGCGAGCGTTACCCGCAGTTCTATAAACCCGATCCGTCGAGTCGCGATTACGTGCTTCATCTCAAGGCTTGGTACGCGCAGGCCCATCCGGCCGAAGACTTCGCAGAGACCTTCGCCGTCTGGTTGCAGCCCGGCTCGCGTTGGCGTCGTCGCTATCAGGATTGGGGCGCGCTCAAGAAACTCAAGTACGTCGCGCAACTCATGGCGGAACTCTCAGGCGAGACGCCGCCGAATCGTCGGCGCGACACTGTCGAGCCTCTCTCGAAACTGACGAAGACCTTGCGCGAACACTATGAGACGAAGCGCAGCCGCTATCTCTTCGCGGGCACGCTCGTGTACGACCGCGATCTCTTTCGCGTCTTTCACGCGAATCAGGGGAACGAGAAATACACGACCGCCGTGCAGTTCTTGCGCGCGTCGCAGCGCGAATTCTCGCAGTCGATTGCCGAGGTAACGGGCGTACATACCTACGCCGTCGATCAAGTCTTGGAGAACGTCATCGCGCGCTGCAAAGAGTTGCGTTTGCGCATGCGCCCGCCGCGCGAGACAGTCAAGCGCAAGGTTCTGATCATGCTCACGGCGCAGACCATGAAAGGCGTCCATGCGGGCTACCACCGCATCCCCTTATGAGCGAGAGCAAGAGCGCGAACAAGAACGAGGGCAAGGGCGACGAACGCGTCAACGCCAATGGCGATGGCGTGTTCAAGCTCAACAAGTCGCTGCGCATCTTCGTCCTAGTCCATCACGAACTCGTGCCGCCCGCCGAGCCCGCAGACGATTCAGACCCTTACAAAGAGTTGCGCAAGACAGAGGACGACGTGGTCTTCACGCTTCGCGCGATGGGCCACGAGGTCGAGCCCATCGGCATCTCGAACGATCTCGGCGTCATCGACGTGGCGATCCAAGATCGCAGACCGCACGTCGCCTTCAACCTGCTCGAAGAGTTCGCAGGCTATCCACTCTTCTCGCAGCACGTCGTCGGCTACCTTGAGTTGCGGCGTCTCCCGTACACGGGCTGCAACCCGCTCGGCTTAGCGCTCTCGCAAGACAAGGCCCTCACGAAAAAGATTCTTCACTATCACGGCATCGACGTGCCGCGCTTCGCAGTCTTTCCGCTCGGTCTCAAGGTGAAGCGACCGGCCCGACTCGACTTTCCACTGCTCGTCAAGTCGCTCGTCGAAGAAGGCTCGCGCGGCATCTCGCAGGCATCGCTCGTCGAGACGGACGAGAAACTGTCCGAGCGCGTCGAGTTCATCCATCGCATGACGGGCAAGCACGCCATCGCCGAGCAGTTTATCGACGGCAAAGAGATTTACGTCAGCGTTATCGGCAATCGCAACTTGCAGACCTATACGCCGTGGGAACTCGACATGGAGAACTGGCGCGATGATATGCCGAAGATCGCCACGTCGAACGTGAAGTGGAACGCCGCCTATCAAGAGAAGATCGGCGTCGTCACCAAGCCCGCTATCCTCCACGCAGACAAAGAGCGCAACGAAGAGTTGATCGGCAAACTCCAGCGACTCTCCAAACGCATCTATCGCATACTCGATCTCTCCGGCTATGCGCGACTCGACTACCGCGTCAGCGCCGATGGCCGGATGTATCTCCTCGAAGCCAACCCCAACCCGCAGATCGCGCGCGACGAAGACTTCGCCGACTCCGCCGCACACTGCGGCGTCTCTTACGAACGACTCCTGCAAAAGATCGTCACGCTCGCACTTCGTTACAACCCGATGGGCTGATGCCCGAACGCATGGACAAACAAAAGCGCGCGCTGACACTGCTCTTCGCCGCGACTCTGTTCACGAGCGCCGCGCTTCTGTTCTGGGTCGAGCCAATGGTGGCGAAGATGCTCTTGCCCCTTTTGGGCGGCACGCCCGCCGTCTGGAACACTTGCCTCGTCTTCTTCCAGACGATGTTGCTCGCAGCTTACGCCTACGCGCTCTTCGCTTCGCGTCGTCTCACGATGCGACAACAAATCTTCGCGCAGCTCGCGCTGCTCGTCGTTGCCGCGATCAGTTTTCCCATCTCGATCTCAAACGCGACCGCCGCGAACGTTCCGCGCGGGGGCCACCCTGCGCCGTGGCTCTTGGGCCGGTTGCTGCTCGTCGTCGGTCTTCCCTTCTTCGCACTCTCGACGCTCTCGCCACTGCTGCAACGCTGGTTCGCCGCGACACGCCACGACAGCGCGCGCGATCCATACTTTCTCTACGCCGCGAGCAACGCCGGAAGTCTCATCGCACTGCTCGCCTACCCGCTCGCGCTCGAACCACTCTTCACGCTGCGCCGGCAGGGCCAACTCTGGTCGTGGCTCTACGCTGCGCTCTTCTCGCTCGTCGCTCTCTGCGCCGCCGCACTGTGGCGCGCGACATCGCAAAGAGTTTTGACGATGGACGATGAGCATGCGAAGCAAGCTCTCGGCCCTCTCGGAGACGTTGAAGCTGAAGAGTTGACGAACCGGCGACGTGCGCAATGGGTCTTGCTGGCCTTCGTCCCTTCAAGCCTGATGCTCGGCGTAACGACTTACATCGCGACCGACATCGCTTCGCTTCCTCTGCTCTGGGTCGTGCCGCTCTCGCTCTATCTCGTCACGCTCGTCATCGCGTTTGCGCGTCGTCGCTCATCGTCGCGACGACACATCGAGATCGTCGTGCCCGGTGTCGCGCTCGTCTTCCTGCTCACGTATCTCTCCGGCGCAGTGCAGCCCGTTTGGTTTCTCATCGCGATCCATCTCATCTTCTTCTTCGTCGCTGCGCTCATGTGCCACGGCAGGCTCGCCGATGATAGGCCGCAGCCCGCGCACCTCGCGGAGTTTTACCTCTGGCTCGCTGCGGGCGGCGCGCTCGGCGGACTCTTCAACGCGATCATCGCGCCCGTCATCTTCGACCGCATCATCGAATATCCACTCGTCGTCGTCGCCGCGTGCGCGCTCATCCCGCGTCGCGCACCTGCTTCGAGCGATGAGCCGCGCGCCCGTTGGCTCGATGTCGGCTACGCCGCGTCGCTCGGCGTGCTCGTGATCCTGCTCGCGCTCGTCGTCACAAGAGTCAACTGGCCCTCTCTCGGCATCGAGTGGAAGACGCAGGAGAGTCTCGCGGTCGTCATCGGCGTCCCTCTGCTGCTTGCTTACTCGTTGCGCTGGCGGCCCTTGCGCTTCGCCCTCGCGCTCGGCGCGATCATCCTCGGCGGCGCGTTCTATCGCTCGCTCGACACGCGCACGCTCCTCACCACGCGCAACTTCTTCGGCACGCTCAAGGTGACGCAGGACACAGGCAGCGACCTGCGCTGGCTCTACCACGGCACGACGATCCACGGCCGCCAATCGACCACGCTCGCCAAACAATGCGAGCCACTCTCTTACTATCATCGCACTGGCCCACTCGGCGACGCCTTCGCAGCATATCGCGCGCGTCCCGCATCGATGAACGTCGCCATCGTCGGTCTCGGCACGGGCGCGACTGCAGCTTACGCGCGCGCGGGCGAGCGTTGGACGTTCTACGAGATCAACCCTGCGGTGCTGCGCATCGCCGAGAGGCCCGACTATTTCACCTACCTCTCTTACTGCGCGCGCGACGTGCCCATCAATATCGTTATCGGCGACGCGCGCTTGCGTCTCGCCGATGCTGCGCCCGCGTCTTACGGTCTCATCATCCTCGACGCCTTCAGCTCCGATGCGATCCCTGTCCACTTGATGACGGGCGAAGCGCTCGATCTCTATCTCTCGAAGCTCACGCCGGGCGGCATGATCCTCTTCCATGTCTCGAACCGCAGCCTCGATCTTCATCCAGTCGTCGCAGACCTCGCGCGCAGTCGCTCTCTCTCGGCACTGGCCCGCGACGATGGGAACGACAATCCCTACGACTCCGACAAAGAGGCTTCGCAGTGGATCGCCGTCGCACGCACTTCTGGTGATCTCGCCACGCTCGCGAAAGACGCGCGCTGGTATCAACTCACGAGCTACATGTCGCGCCGCGTCTGGACAGACGACTACTCGAACATCGTCAGCGTTATCAAGCTGCGTTAATCTTTCGCGTGATGACCGATCAAACGAATGTGAGTCTCGGTTGGAGCAGACGGAAGCGTTTCGCCGTCAAGCTCATCCTCATCTTCGCGGGCCTGCTTGCCGGTCTCCTCTTCGCCGAGGTCGCGCTACGCATCGTCGGCTACACCTTCCCTTCGTTCTACGCGCCGGATGCGTCGCGCGGCTATGCGCTCAAGCCCGGAATGCAGGGTTGGTATCGCAAGGAGGGCCAGTCTTACGTCCGCATCAACTCCGATGGCTTGCGCGACCGCGAGCACGCGAAGCAGAAACCGCCAAACACTTTTCGTATCGCCCTACTCGGCGACTCTTACGCGGAGGCCCTGCAAGTGCCGCAGGAAGCGGCCTTCTGGAAGGTGTTGGAGGAGCGACTGCGCGCGTGCCCCGCCGTCGGCGCGCGCGAGGTCGAGGTGATCAACTTCGGCGTCTCCGGCTACGGCACGGCGCAGGAGTTGATCACTCTGCGCGAGCGAGTCTGGGCCTACTCGCCCGATCTCGTGCTGCTCGCCATCACGACCAACAACGACACCACAGACAACTCGCGCGCGTTAAAGAAGACCGACGAGGTTCCATACTTCGTCTATCGCGACAATCAACTCGCGCTCGACGACTCTTTCCGCGCGACACGCGCCTTTCGTCTCCGCAACAGCACGCTCAGTCGTCTCGGCGCGTGGATTCACGATCACTCCCGCGTCATACAGGCCATCCATCAGGCGCAGTACGCGCTCAAGAACTTCATCGCGCGCCGACGCACGCGAAACGCTCAACCACCGCCGCCGCCAAACGGCGCACAACTTCAACAAACGATCCGGCCCGCAGCGTGGCAAAACGATGCGACTGCTCGCGAAGGCGACGCGACGACACGCGATGATACGTCTGCGCGTGACGACGAACTCGGCGCGGACAATCTCGTCTATCGAGAGCCTTCCGATCCGACTTGGCAAGAGGCTTGGCGCATCACGGAGGGCCTGATCGTCTTGATGCGCGACGAGGTGAAGTCGCACGGCGCGCAATTCGTCGTTGTCACTCTGAGCAACGGCATACAGGTTCATCCCGCGCCTGCCGCGCGCGAGGCTTTTCTCCGGCGCGTCGGCGCGACCGATCTCTTCTATCCTGATCGTCGCATCGCCGCGCTCGGCGCGCGCGAAGGCTTCAAGGTCTTCATGCTCGCGCCGGAGCTACAACTTTATGCGGAGCGCAATCAAGTTTTCCTCCACGGCTTCGGCGCGGAACTCGGCAACGGCCACTGGAACGCGGAGGGCCATCGCATCGCGGGCGAACTGCTCACGCAGAAACTCTGCGACTTGCTCTCGCGGTGAATCGCGCACCGGGTGGACAGTCGCGCGCACGGGCTGGCACACTAGCACGTCCGCGCCCGCATAGAATTTCTCCGATGCACATCCTCGGCATCTCTGCTTACTACCACGACTCCGCCGCGTGCCTCGTGCGCGACGGTCGCGTCGTGGCAGCCGCACAGGAAGAACGCTTCACGCGCAAGAAGCACGATCAAGATTTTCCATCCAATGCCGTCGAGTTCTGTTTGCAGCACGCAGGCGTCAAGGGAAGCGATCTCGACTTCGTCGCCTTCTATGACAAGCCTCTGCTGAAGTTTGAGCGACTGCTCGAAACCTACATCGACTACGCGCCGCGCGGCTTTCGTTCGTTCCTCTTGGCGATGCCCGTCTGGATCAAGGAGAAACTCTGGATACGCGAGCAGATCGCGGAACACTGCGAAGGCTACAAAGGCAAAGTCCTCTTCACAGAGCATCACGAGTCGCACGCGGCTTCGGCGTTCTTCCCTTCTCCCTTCGAGTCGGCGGCTGTTTTGACGATGGACGGCGTCGGCGAGTGGGCCACCTCGTCCTTCGGCTACGGTCGCGGCAACGAGTTGCATCTGCTCAAAGAACTTCATTTCCCGCATTCGCTCGGCCTGCTCTATTCCGCGTTCACCTACTACACGGGCTTCAAGGTCAACAGTGGCGAGTACAAAGTGATGGGACTCGCGCCCTATGGCGAGCCGCGATACGTGCGACAGATTCTCGACGATCTGATCGATCTGAAAGATGACGGATCGCTTCGACTCAACATGGACTACTTCGACTTCGCCGAAGGACTGACGATGACGAACCGTGCGTTCGATGCGTTGTTCGGTGGCCCACCGCGTAAAGCGGAAAGCGAGTTGACGCAGCGCGAGATGGACTTGGCGCGCTCCGTGCAGGAAGTGACCGAGGAGGCCATGCTGCGCATGGCCCGACACGCGCGCGCGGAGACCGGCGAGACGAATCTCTGTCTTGCGGGCGGCGTCGCACTCAACTGCGTCGGCAATGGCCGGATACTTCGCGAAAGGATTTTTGATAACGTCTGGATTCAACCCGCAGCAGGCGACGCGGGCGGAAGCTTAGGCGCGGCCCTTTCGGTCTGGTATCAATATCTCAACAACCCGCGCGACGTGGAGCAGATGCGCGACGGCCACACCGATGGGATGCGCGGAGCGTATCTGGGGCCAGAATTTTCCAACGCGGAGATTCAGAGCTACCTTGATTCGGTCGGCGCGAGCTATCGCAAAGTTGATCCGGCTGAACTCGCTGATGAAGTCGCGCGACTGCTCGCGCAGGAGAAGATCGTCGGCTGGTTTCAAGGACGCATGGAGTTCGGGCCACGCGCGCTCGGCGGACGCTCGATCTTGGGCGACCCGCGCTCGCCGCGTATGCAGTCGCAGATGAACTTAAAGATCAAGTTTCGCGAATCGTTCCGGCCCTTCGCGCCCTCGATCCTTCGCGAGCGCGTGGCGGACTACTTCGAGTTGGATTGCGACTCGCCTTACATGCTCTTAGTGGCCCCCGTGCGCGAACACTTGCGCGTCCCCGTGACGGACGATGAGCACAAGCTCTTCGGCGTCGAGAAGCTGAACGTCCCGCGCTCCGTTATTCCTGCGGTCACGCACGTCGATTACTCTGCGCGCGTGCAGACCGTCAGGCGCGAGGACAATCCCGCGTACTACGATCTCATCGCGGCGTTCGACCGTCTGACCGGCTGCCCCATCGTCGTCAACACCTCCTTCAACGTGCGCGGCGAGCCCATCGTCTGCACGCCTGAGGAGGCTTATACCTGCTTCATGCGAACGGAGATGGACTGCCTCGTCGTCGGCGAGTTCGTCTTGGAGAAAGGCGCGCAGGATGCGACGGCTTTCGTCGATGACGTGGCGTGGCAGGAGGAGTTCCAACTTGACTAAGACGAAGAAAGGGCCCCCTGTGACGAACGCGCAGGCGCGCAAGACCGCGCTCGTCGTCGGCTCGGTGCTGCTCGCCATCGCCGCGTGGAACTATCATCGCGGGCGCATGACCATCGTCGAAATCTTCGGCGCAATGGGTGCGCTGCTCTTGATCGCGGGCCTGCTTGTGCCGCCCGCCGCGCGCGCCTTTCACACGGGCTGGATGAAATTCGCCTACGCGCTCGGCTGGGTCAACAGTCGCGTGCTGCTCACGATCCTCTTCTACTTAGTCTTCGCGCCTTATGGCTTCGTCTCCCGCCTCTTCGGGCGCGATCCCTTGCGCCGACGCGTGAAGAGCGGCGACACTTACTGGACGACGCGCAAGACGACGAGGCAAACGACCGAACAGTTCGAGCGACTTTTCTAAGGAGCATCAACCACGATGGGCAAACTCGCGCTCGCCAGCGAAATCTGGCTCTTTCTCCGCCACAACAAAAAGTTCTGGCTGCTCCCTATCATCATCGTCCTCGTCCTCATGGGCGCGCTCCTCGTCTTCGCCCAATCCTCCGCCCTCGCGCCGTTCATCTACACGATCTTCTGAGCGCAGGTTAAGCAGCTTATAGTTCGTTAATAGTAAGAATCATCTTGAAACTATGGTGTTTAACTATCCATGATAGAGTTTAGAGAATACATTCAAAACAATAAGGACCTTCCAAGCCGAGCAAACGAAGTTAATTTATTGCCAAGAGCATAAAATTCAAGCTTCCCAATCTTTGGAGCACCTGATCCAGTTGATAAACTCACGCTAGTGGATGAAGGATTAACTTCCGTCGTGCCGATGTGACTTGGCATTCAACTTGCGGAGTCACCTGTTAAGGATAAAGTATTGGCTCATTTCATTACACGGAAGGAGTGTGATCATGCGTAAATTTTGGTTGACGACGTTGTGCGCGTTGGCACTTACGGTGGGGGCGGCGTCTCAGGTCGCGGCGCAGGAACAGTCCGAAAGCAAGACGGATAAGGTTGTGGATAAGACGAAGGAAGCCGGACGCGAGGTCAAGGAAAAGACCGGCGACGTGAAGGATGCGACCGTCAAGGAGACGAAGAAGACGGCGAAGGGTACGAAGAAGGTCGCCAAGAAGACGGCGGATAAGACCGGCGACGTTGCGGATAAGACCGCAGATAAGACGAAGGAAGCGGGCGCGGCGGTCGTTAACAAGACTGAGGATGTTGGCGGTGCGGTCGCTGATAAAACGGGCGACGCGAAGGACGCGACCGTAGAGGGCGCGAAGGCTGTCGGTCGCACGTCAAAGAAGGTCGGCGCGAAGGTGGCAGACAAAACGGGCGACGTGAAGGATGCGACCGTTAAAAACACGAAGGCCGCCGCCAGCACAACGGCTGACAAGGCCGGTGACGCGAAGGATGCGACCGTGAAGGGCGCGAAAAAGACCGGCAACTGGCTGAGCCGGGGCTTCCATAAAGTCTTCGGCGACGACTAAGTCCTTACATCAACTCTCGAACAAAATAGAAAGGGCCCGCTCATGTGAGCGGGCCCTTTTATCGTTGCCGCTGCCGACTCGATCTTCAATCGGCGAATGCGACAGACAGTTCGCGAAGTGTGGCGGAGTCGCTCGCATCTCCCACAGTGGCCTCTTCGCGGTTCACGTGATTATAAAGAATGTCGCGCTGCTGCGGGCGGAAGCCTGCGGTGCGTATGAGATGTCGGAGCAGCTTCTCGTCCGCTTCGTTGTGCGCGCCCGCCGCCGAGACGACGTTCTCTTCGATCATGATCGAGCCCATGTCGTCCGCGCCGAAGCGCAGGGCCACCTGACCGAGGCGCAGACCTTGAGTGAGCCAAGACGATTGGAAGTGCTCGACGTTGTCGAGGAAGAGACGCGAGACGGCCAGCATCTTCAAGTAATCGATCCCCGTCGGCTCCTCCGTAATGCGACGACCGAGCGCGGTGTTCTCGCGCTGAAAAGTCCATGGGATGAACGCGGTGAAGCCGCCCGTCTCGTCCTGTAGATCACGTATGCGTTGCAGGTGACGCACGCGATGTTCGAGGCGGTCGCCGATGCCGAACATCATCGTCGCGGTGGAACGAAGTCCGACGTTGTGCGCGGCGCGCATCACTGCGAGCCATTCATCTGTCGTGCATTTGGTCGAGACGCGCTTGCGTACCTCGTCGTCTAAAATCTCCGCGCCGCCGCCGGGTAAGCTGGACATCCCCGCCTCTTTCAAGCGCGTGAGAATCTCTTCATAGTTCAACTTCGAGATCAGATGAATGTTGTGAATCTCCGGCGGCGAAAAGCTGTGCAACTGGAAGTTCGGATACTTCGCGTGCAGCGTGCGTAGCAAATCTTCATACCACTCGATACCGAAGTCCGGATGCAGGCCGCCTTGCATGAGCACGCCCGTGCCACCGAGCGCGATGGTCTCGTCGATCTTCGCGCAAATCTCTTCGACGGTGCGGACGTAAGTGTCGGGCTTGCCCGGTCGTCTGTAAAAAGCGCAGAAGGTGCAGACGACGTTGCAGACGTTCGTGTAGTTGATGTTGCGATCGATGATGTAGGTGACGACGCCGGTCGGGTGCTTGCGCCGACGAACTTCGTCAGCCGCGACACCGATGCGCGCGATGTCGTCTGAGAGCAACAGCGCGGCGCAGTCGTCCGCCGTCAGACGCTCGCCCGTGAGCGCGCGATCTAGTATGGGTTGAATATCACTTGTCATTTCAGTTGTGATTATCGCGCGGCGCATCGAACAGTCGCAAGGGACGGACGGCTTCGACGAGACCGTGCTTGTAGGCGAGCGCGAAGTAGAGTTCGAGCCCGGCGCGCATTTCGTCGTCAAGGTCGAAGCAGACGTTGCCTGTCAGGTAGTCATGCAACTCTTCGCGCGGTAATGAAAGTTGTTGTGCGTAGTCAGCGACGATCTCTCCGAGGTGCGCGAGTCCTTCGTCGCGTGCGCCCGCGAAGTCAGCCGTGCGTATCGCTTCGTGCGCCGACTCGTGCGCCATCCACATCGCGAAGACGAAGCCGAGCCCCGTGTGCTCGCGCCAGAGACTCGCGAGATCGTGAACGATCAGGCCCTCGCGCGCGAAGGTCATGGCCGGATCGCCGATGACGAGTGCAGCGTCCGCACTGTCGAGCATCGCGCGCACGTCCGGCGAGCGCGTCGCCGTCTCCACATCTCGCCCGTAGAACTCTCGCAAGATGATCCGCACGAGCGCGGCGGAAGTGCGCGAAGACTCGTCGAGCGCGACACGCCGCACGTCTCGCAAATCTTTTAAGCGCGTGACGAGCACGACACTGCGCACGGCACGTCGCGCGCCGACGCAGACACCCGCGACAACTGAAACGTTCGACATTCGCTGGTACTCGATGACGGGCACGAGGGCCGCCGAGACCTCGCCGCGCGCCAGCATCTCAGCGCAACGAGCGGGCGCGGTGTCGGTCAAAAGTTCGACGCGCGCTTTGCGCGAGCCGCGCGTGTAGCTCCAGATGAGCGGGGCCGAGTTCAGGTAGCTCGACGCCGCCACGCGCGGCACGTGTTCTCTCTCGTCAGGAATGATGACGCCCTCTCTATTTTGATCGCATGAATGACGACTGATCGTTCGCGTCGATGCTAACGCACGCACGGAACGCGCGGCAAGAAACGTTGGAGCGCAAAACGCGTTGACAGTCTCCGCAGGTCGTCATTACCATCGGTGTGCGGTTCAAGTTCCCATGCCCATTTACGATATCAGCGTCGGCATCTCCGCAACCGAGACGCCCGTCTATCCGGGCGATCCCGGCATCGAGATCATCGCGCACTCTTCGCTGGCGCGCGGCGACGCGGCCAACGTCTCCATGCTCCATTTCGGCGCGCACACAGCGACGCACGTCGATGCGCCCGTACACTTCATCGAAGGCGCGCGAACGGTCGCAGAGCTTCCGCTCGACGCGCTCGTCGGCGTTGCGCTCGTCGCACAAGTCGGCGAAGACGTGCGAGAGATCGACGCCGACATTGTCAACGCGCTCGTCCCCGTCGGTTGCGAGCGCGTGCTCTTCAAGACGCGCAACTCCGCTTTCTGGTCTGAGAGTCGCGGCGAGTTTCGCAGCGACTTCACATACGTCACGACGGACGGCGCGCGTGCGCTGGTCGAGCGCGGCGTGCGTCTCGTCGGCGTTGACTACCTGTCGGTCGAACAGTTTCATTCCGAGAAACATGAGACGCACATCGCGCTGCTCTCGCGCGGGGTCATCATTGTTGAAGGGCTGAATTTGCAGTTCGTAGTGGCGGGCGAGTACGAGTTGATTTGCCTGCCTTTGAAGATCACGAGTGGCGCGGGCGATGGCGCACCTGCGCGCGCGATCCTGCGCACGCTCGACTGAACCGCACGAGGCTGATCGATGAAACCTGATGTGAAAGATAATTCAAACGCAGACGACTCGAACTACCGCGAGCGCGTCTTCGAGATCGTGCGCCGCATTCCTTCCGGGCGCGTGATGACCTACGGCCAGCTCGCCGTTCTGCTCGGCGAAGGATACACGGCGCGCACCGTCGGCTACGTGATGAGCGCGGCTGATGAGACTGTGCCGTGGCAGCGCGTCATCAACGCGCAGGGTGCGTGCTCGACGGGCCGCGTCGTGCTGCCGCCCGACTTGCAACAGAAGATGCTCGAAGCCGAAGGCATCGTCTTCAATGAGAAAGATCGCTGCGATCTCGAACGTCTGCGTTGGACGCCCGAAGAGTTCGCGGCCGACGAAGGAGAAGACGACTCCGCACAGCCCAGTCTCTTCGGAGACTGACCACTTAGCAACTAAACGGCCACTCACCAACTTGAGGATCAAACGATGAGCGACGAGTTACCGCAAAGGCGCACCCCTTACGCGATCAGCGATCCGCGCTACTCCGTCTCGCCGCAGATGGTGACGACGACATTTGAGTTGCCCGGCTATCGCGTGCATCAAAACCTCGGCGTCGTGCGCGGCATCGTCGTGCGCTCGCGCAACGTCTTCGTCACCATCGGCGCGGTCTTCAATCAGATGGTCGGCGGTAACATCACAGCATGGTCGAGCCTCTGCGAGCAGGCGCGGCGCGAAGCCTTCGAGATCATGATCCAGCACGCCACAGAGATCGGCGCGAACGCCATCATCGGCGCGCGCTACGACGCGACCGAGATCGCCACGGGCGTCACAGAAGTTCTCGCCTACGGCACGGCAGTCATCGTCGAGCCGACGGAAGGCACGGGAATTTACAACACGTGAGCGGCGATCAACTCACGACCGCAGAACAACTCTCGGCGGACGAACTCGCGCGACTACGAGATGCTTTCGCGCAGGTTCATTACGCACGTTTGCTTGACCTTGAGTTCGTCGCAGCCGAGCGCGGCACGGCCACCATCGCACTCGAAGTGCGCGAAGAGTTGACGCGCATGGGCGGCATCCTCCACGGCGGTGCGCTCGCCTCGCTCATCGACACCGCCTCCGCCTTCGCCGCCCTCACGTTGCTCAAACCCGGCACACATACCGTCACGGTCGATCTCACGATTCACTACCTGCGCCCCGTCTCCGCAGGCAGGATCGAGGCTCGCGCACGCGTGCTACGCGCCGGTCGGCGGGTCGTTACGGTCGCAATCGACGCGACAAATTCGGACAATAAAGCAGTGGCGACGGCCTTGACGACCTATCTGAACACCACCTAAGCCGACTATTGTCCATGAATTAACCTCTTGAAAGTGACTAATGCGGGCATGATCACTCCGGCGTAAATTGTCATGGACAAAAGTAGTTATTTTTGTAAAAATAAGTTTGTCCTCGCCGCCGAAGTCTCTGCTGCGAGATCACCTCCGATAGCCCTATTTCCGATTCCCTCTCATTCCGTCCGCCACCGCTTCAATGCTTTCTCTCTATCAGGCTCTCGTCTCCCAGCATTCGCGACAGCTAACCCCTGTGCGCTGTGCGGAGCAGACCATCGCGCAGCTCCATCGCTATTTCGAGGACGTGGTGCTGGAGAACAACCTCGCCGCGTTGGTGATTGAGAGCCTGCCGACCAAGACCGAGCGCACGCAACGCACGATGGAGCACGTGATGGCTCTGGGTCGCGCCGCACGCCACGCATTCTTCTTCACCGCGCCCGACGATGGTCTCAAGCAACTCCCACTAGGTCGTCGCGAGGGAGCGCGCGAGCCCGTGCTTCTGCCGCGCGCCTCGCAGGGCCACCACGATGAGCACTTCGTCATCGTCGCCGATGCGCGCTTCTCTGCTCTGCTCGTCTCGCTGCGCGACCGTCCCGCCGACGCCGAAGCAGATGATGAGAACGGCTTCGAGGTGGTCTGGACGTTCGAGCCCGACATTGTCTATTCCGCGCTCGAATACCTGATGGCGCGCGTGACTGCGGAGCGACTATCGCAGACCGAGGAGTTCGCGGGCGCGGTGCGAACCTGTATGCCGAAGGCCACCTCGCTGCAACTGACTGTCTCTGTGACGACGAAGCTGGCGCGATTACTACAAGAGCAGGCGGCGCGCGAGGTGGCCGTCAACCGCATCGCGTCCGCGATCAGAAGCTCGCTTGAATTGCCGAGTATCTTGCAGACGACCGTCAACGAAGTCGGCCGGGCCCTGAGCGCGCAACACTGTGCACTCAGAGTTGACGGCGAGCTTGAGCAGCCGCCAACGACGAAGTGCTACTTCCGCGACGGCGACGCGACCGAGCCGGACGTGGACGAACTCGTCAACGATCTCAACGCCTACCACGCGCGAATCATACGCAAGCACAAGAACTTCGTGCATGACGGCGGCGGGCAGGCGGCGGCGGAAGAGGGCGATGGGACGCGCCCCGTCGCGGTCGTGCCGCTCATGTATCAACTCCGCTTCACGGGCGCGCTCATGATCAGCTCCGACGATCCGACGCGCGTCTGGCACGATAGCGAACTGCTCCTGCTGCGCACGGTCGCCGATCAGGTGGCCGTCGCCGTCAACCACGCGCGTCTCTACGAGCGTCAGCAGCAGCTTGCGCTAACCGATAGTCTGACGGGTTGCATGAATCGTCGCTCCTTCGAAATGCAGCTTGAGCGCGACCTGCGACTCGCGACGCGTATGCGTCAGCCCGTCTCGCTCATCATGCTCGACATCGATCACTTCAAGCGCGTCAACGACTCCTACGGGCACGACGCGGGCGACGCCGCGTTGCGCTTCCTCGCCGATGTGCTGCGCGACGAGCTGCGCGGGGTGGACACGGCGGCGCGCTACGGCGGTGAGGAGTTCGCAGTCATCCTCCCGCAAGCGAACCTCGAAGGCGCGCTCATCGTCGCAGAGCGTCTGCGCGCGCGCATCGAGACGACGGAGATTCCGGAGATCGGCCACATCACCGCCTCGCTCGGCATCGCCACCTTCCCTCTGCACGCCAACTCGCGCGCGCAACTCGTCTCAACCGCCGACCACGCGCTCTATGAAGCCAAGCGCGAAGGGCGCAACCGCATCTCGACACCCGTCGCCGAGCAATCGGAAGTCTCCGACGAGATGTTCGACGTGGCGCGCGAGACGCCGCTCACGGAAGGTGAGACGAACCTGACGATCCCCGCTTCCTGACGCTCGTTATCACACCGCGAGACTCGTCAGAGAGTCTCAGGCCGCACGCAAGACTCCGCGAGCCGCACGTCATCTTCGCTTCGCTTCGCACTCCTTCTCTCTTCTCCCGAGCGTTTGTAAACGTTCGAACACGACCCGCCGCATTTGGCTTTCCGGGGTGAAATCGCGCATCATGGAAGCGCGAAGAATTCATCAGGAGTTGAATTGCGGATCGGGCATCCGCGCGTTTGCATTCATGGGAGACTTAAAGAAGTTCGCGCTCTATTTCCTACCCTACAAGGGCCGTCTCATCCTCGGCGTCCTGTGCATACTCGCGTCGGTCGTCATCGGACTCTTCATCCCTGCGCTCGTCGGCCGCGCGGTTGACGCGCTGCACACCGGCGTCACATGGGGCGCGCTCCTGCGCTTGTCGTTGACGATCCTCGGTGTGAGCTTCGCGAGCGGGATTTTTCTATTCTTGCAGCGACGCATCCTCATCAATATGTCGCGCCACGTCGAATACGATCTGCGACAGGACTTCTACGCGCACCTCCAACAGATGCCGCTCTCGTTCTTCCAACAGAACCGCATCGGCGATCTGATGGCGCGCGCGACGAACGACCTCGCAGCAGTTCGACAACTCGCCGGCCCCATGATCATGTACACCTTGCAGACCGTCTTCGTCGTCGTGATCATCTTGCCCTTGATGCTTCGCATCAGCGTGCGACTCTCGCTCCTGCTCTTCGTCACGATGCCGCTCGTCTCTCTGACCGTTAAAGTCTTCGGTCAACAGGTGCACACGCGCTTCGAGAAGATACAGGACTTCTTCTCGCAGATTTCCGCGCGCGCGCAGGAGAATTTTACGGGCGTGCGGGTGGTGCGCGCCTACGCGCAGGAGAACGCGGAGATCGAAGTCTTTAACAACCTGAACCGCGAGTATGCCGAGCGCAACCTGAGTCTCGTGCGCATCGAGGCGATGATGCGTCCGCTACTGCAATTCCTGATCGGCCTCGGCTACGTGCTCATACTCTGGTACGGCGGCTTGCTCGCCGTGCGCGGGCAGATCACGGTGGGCCAGTTCACCGAGTTCAACCTGTACCTGACGCGACTCATCTGGCCCCTCATCGCGCTCGGCTACGTCGTCAACCTCTACCAGCGTGGCACGGCGAGCTTGAAACGCATGAACGCGATCTTCGATGTCGAGCCCGCGATCAAGGACGAGCCGGGCGCGCATGAGCAGCCCGCCATTCGCGGGCGTATCGAGTTTCGCAATCTACATTTTCGCTATGGCGAGAACCTGCCGGGAGTCTTGCGCGGGATCGATCTCACTATCGAAGCCGGACAGACGGTGGCCTTCGTCGGTCGCACAGGGACGGGCAAGTCAACTCTGATGAATTTGATCCCGCGCGTGCTCGATCCACCACCGGGCCGGGTCTTCGTTGACGATGTTGACGTGCGCGACTATCCGCTCGCGCAGTTGCGCGCGGCGGTCGGCTACGTGCCGCAGGAGACTTTTCTCTTCAGCGAGACGCTTGCGGAGAACATCGCGTTCGGCGTCGAGAAATCTGCGCGCGCAGAGGTCGAGTGGGCCGCGGAGATCGCCGGACTATCGGACGACGTGCGCGGCTTCCCCGAAGGGTTCGACACGATGGTGGGCGAGCGCGGCATCACGCTCTCCGGCGGCCAGAAGCAGCGCACCGCGATTGCGCGGGCCGTCATGCGCCAGCCGCGCATACTCATCCTCGACGACGCGCTCTCCTCCGTTGACACTTACACCGAGGAGAAGATTCTCGCGCAACTGCGCGGCGTGATGCGCGAGCGCACGTCGCTCATCGTCTCGCATCGCATCTCGACCGTGCGCGAGGCAGATTTGATCTGCGTCCTCAACGAAGGTGACATCGTCGAGCGCGGCACACACGACGAACTACTCGCGCGCGGCGGCGAATACGCCGCGCTCTACGAACGACAGTTGCTCGAAGAGGAACTCGCGGCGAGTTAAGCAGAACGACTTATGATGAATCCACCGAAACAAGGGCAAGCGGGCTCGCGCTTTCGCGGGCTCGTGTTCCTCTGGGTCGTGCAGGTCCTCTCGCTCGCCGTACTCTTGACGATCATGCAGTTCATCAAGCTATCAACGCAGGGCGGCCCGAATCAATCGCTGCTTGTCGTGTTCGTCGCACTCGCGCTCACCGTCTTCTCGCTCTCCTTCGTGTTGAAGGCGCAATTCATCAGTCGCGCGATGACGCAACACCGACCCGATCTCGTGACGACCGGCTACGTCCTCGCCTTCGCGCTCTGCGAGGCGTGCGCCATTCTCGGCATCGTGGCGCGCATCACGTCCGGCGCACACGAGTCGATCTACTTCGTTGCCGCCGCGCTCGTCGGCTTCCTCCTGCACTTCCCGCGCAGGCAGCACGTCGATGATGCTTCAAGCGATCAGGGCCAGTCTTTCCCGACGACGTTATAAACTTTCAACGAATCAACTTTCATCCGACCGATAGACTTTCATAGAACACGCGATGTCAACAGCAGTACAAAAATTTCACGAAGAGGAAGCCCTCGGCAAGACCTACGACTCGCAGCTTGCGCGCCGGTTGCTGCGCTACCTGCGTCCTTACGTGCGGATGCTCGCGCCCGCGCTATTGCTCACCTTCGCGCTCAACGGGCTGAACGTCCTCTATCCGAAGTTCACACAGTGGGCCATTGACGGATATATAAACCCTGCGCGCGTTCAAACAAATCCGCTGCCGGTCGAGGTTGCGCTCAAGGGCCTGATCATGCTCGCGCTCGCCGCGCTCGTCGTGCGCTTGCTCGTCTTCGGCTTCTCCTACGTGCAGTCCGTACTCTTAAACACAGTCGGGCAGCGCGTGATGTACGACCTGCGCAGCGAGCTTTACCAGAAGCTACAACGACAAGAGGTCGCCTACTTCGATAAGAACCCGGTCGGTCGCATCATGACGCGACTCACGTCGGACGTGGACGCGTTGAATGAACTGTTCACTTCCGGCGTCACGGAAGTCTTGGGCGACGTGGTGATCATCATCGCGATCATCACGATCATGGTCTGGATGGACTGGCGTCTAACGCTCGTCACGCTTATCACCGTGCCGCTTCTGTTCGCCGCGACGACTTGGTTTCGCAAGCACGCGCGACGCGGCTACGATGCGGTACGCACGCGCATCGCGCGCATCAACTCGTTTCTGCAAGAGCACCTGTCGGGCGCGCAGACCGTGCAGATTTTCAATCGCGAGCCGAAGTCGCGCGAGCAGTTCCACGAGTTGAATGACAGTTACCGCAACGCGAACGTCGAGACGATCTTCTACTACGCGGTCTTCTTCCCGCTCGTCGATCTAATCGGAGCTATCGGCATCGCACTCGTCATCTGGTATGGCGGCTATCACGTCATGCGCACGGGCGGCATCGGGCTTACGCTCGGCGCGCTCGTCGCCTTCATTCAGTATTCGCAGGCCCTCTTTCAACCGATCCGCGATCTCTCAGACAAGTACAACGTCTTGCAAGCCGCGATGGTCGCTTCGCATCGCATCTTCCGCACGCTCGATCAACCCGTGTTGGTCGTGTCGCCCACGGAGCCGAAGATGAGCGGGCGCGCGCGTGGTCGCATCGAATTCGAGAACGTGTGGTTCGCTTACAAGGATGAGGATTGGGTGCTGAAAGACGTGTCGTTCACGGTCGAGCCCGGTCAATCGGTCGCGCTCGTCGGCCATACGGGATCGGGCAAGACGACGATCACGAACCTGTTGATGCGCTTCTATGATGTGCAACGCGGGCGCGTTTTGCTCGACGGCGTTGACGTAAGAGAGTGGGACATGAAGTCTCTGCGCGAGAACTTCGCGGTCGTGCTGCAAGACGTGTTTCTGTTTAGCGGGAGTATCGAAGGGAACATCCGTCTCGGTCGCGAGGAGATCGCGGAGGAGCGCGTGCATTGGGCTGCGCGCGAAGTGCACGCCGACGAGTTCATCCAACAGCTACCGGAAAAATATAAGGCAGAGGTGCGCGAGCGCGGCGCGGGCCTTTCGGTCGGCCAGAAGCAACTCATCAGCTTCGCACGCGCGCTCGCCTTCGATCCGACGCTGCTCATTCTCGACGAAGCGACCAGCTCCATCGACACCGAGACGGAGCAACTGATCCAGCAGGCCATCGAACGCGTCATGCGCGACCGCACGTCCATCGTCGTCGCGCATCGACTCTCAACCGTGCAGCGTGCAGACCGGATCGTCGTCCTCCACCACGGCGAGATACGAGAGATGGGCACGCATCAGGAACTGCTCACGCTGCGCGGTCTCTACTGGCGGCTCTACAAACTCCAGTACGCTGATAGCGCGCGCGAAGAGACTCCGCGCACTGACGACGCGACGAGCGCGGACTTCACGAGCGGGCAGTTGCAATACGGCGATTGAGATGAATTGCGGAATGCGAAATGTGGATTGCGGATTCAGGAGCAAATAAAAGAACGCGGCTTTGAGGTTAAAATCTCAAAGCCGCGTTTCTTCAATCCGCAATCCGCAATCCGCAATCGTCTATGGTTTCGGCGTTGTCGGCATCACGAAGATCGAATCATCGACGGGGGCGTTGAGTTTGATCTCCGTGAATTTGCGCGTGGTCGTTGCGTTGGGGTTGACGCCGGAGACGCGGACGGTGAAGGGCAGCTTGATGCCGCCGACATCATGATAGTCTTCGTAGTCGATCTGCTCGGGGATCGTCTGGAGGAACGTCTCGCGCAGCGTCAACTGTCGCACGAGCAGTCCGGTCTGCGTGTCGAAGTAGAAGCGTTGCGTCTCGGTCGGCGAAGGCTTCGCTTCAAGCACGAGGACTTCTCGGTCGTCGATGCGTCGCCTGCCGCGCACGCGCATCTGCGTGAAGGGCTCGGCGATCTTGAGGGCGGAGACGGAGAGGGCCGCCTCTCGCATGTCGGCGAGCTGCGCTGCGCTCATCTCGCTCGTGCCGCGCGCTCCCTTCATCCATCCATGCGCGCCGTTGTATGCCTGTCGCATCTCTGTGGGCGGGTTCTGCCCCTGACCCGGACGCATCATGACGACGAGAAACTTGTCGGGCTCGACGATGGTCGCGTCGAACGGCTGCGCGCCGCCGCGTGTGCCCTCGCCCGTGCCGTGCAGCGTGTAAGACTTCACCTTCGCGATGGCTTCGCGGCCACCGACGGCGGCGACGTACTTGTTCAAGACCTCTTCCGCGCTTGGAAGCGGCGCGACCGCCGTGCCCTGTCCGCCACCCGCGACCGGCGCACCCGTTTGCGGCGACTGGCCCTGCGCGCCCGGCTGGCCCGGCGCGCGATTCTGCGGCGGCGGTGGCGGCGCGACGACGGGAAGCGTGGGATAGCGCGCCGGATCAGGTGAGCCCCGGTGACAGGTGTAGCAACTGATGCGCTCGCCGCCGAAGTCCGCGAGATGATGACTGTTCATCTCTACCTGCATCTGGATCATACGACGCGCGGCCTTCTTCTCTTCCTTCGCGTCGCTTGTGAAGTCGAGTCCGTTGCCGGCAGCGTTGCGCGCGTGGCAGAAGTCGCAGCGCACGCCAAGCGACGTGTTGAAGAAGTCCATCGTGTCGCTGAGCTGGTTGGCGGGCATTCCCTTCAAGACCTGAATGTTCTTATAGACCTGCTCGGCTGGCGCGTCCGGCGCGAGTTGTTGTTGCTGTTGCGGCCGCCCTGCTGCCGCAGGCTGCTGCGCGCTCGACTTCAAAGTCCAACTCGCGGCGAAGAGACACGCGAAGAGCGCGACCAACGCAAGCCTGATATTACGTCCGAGATTCTGTGAACTCACTAGATGTGCTCCCTTTCAGAATTTGAGGAGGATGATGGCCGAGGCGGAAAACTTGCGAACAAGCAACTCGCACGGCGCGCAAGAGATGCTGACCGCGATCAAGACCCGTGCTCTCTCACGTTAGTTGTTTGAATTGCCTCCAGCTAAAGCTAGAGGTACACGCAACAAAAAGAGTTTAGCTTCAAGCCCCAACCATTGGGCTCGAAGCCCATTCATGTATGGCAACCTGTCCACCAGCTAAAGCTAGTGGCAATTCATTAAACACAAACTATCCTTACACAGCGCTAGTTCAACTCGTCAGGGCCGGTTCGCGGGCGTCTCGTTCAACGGAGCGATAGCCTTCAAGTCCTTCTTCTCATCTTTCGCGCGCGCCTTGATCGGCGTGAAGGTGTTGAAGGACTGGAGAATCTGCAAGTACATCTGCGTCTCGCGCGGGATGAGCGTGCGCCACGCCGAGCCGCCGCGACGCAGGTACGAGCCGAGCTTCGCGGGGTTCGAGTTGTAGCCTGCGGCGAACAATTCCTGCTTGGTGGCCGTGCCGCTCTGCAATGCGTCGGAGATGTCGGGGTCGAGGTTGAGATCGCTCCACGTGTCGCGTATGTAGAGCAACATCGCTTCGAGCGCGTTGCCGTGGTTGCGCATCCCTGCGACGAAGTCTGGATTCAAGCCGACCGCAGGATAGCGTTGACGCAGCATCTGGTACGTCCACGGGATCATCTGCACCATGCCGCCCGCACCCGCCGACGAGACGGAATAACGATACGTGTCCAACTCGTTCAAAGCGTAGAGCGCATATACCTCTTCAAAGAGTTGACGACGCGACTCGTTGCGGAAGCGGTCGTGATCGATGTGCTCGACGAGGCAGAGTCGCTCCGCCATGTCCTGTACTTCAGGCGCGATGTTAATGCCCTTGAGCTTCAACCGGCCCGCCGCGAGATCGACCATCGTGTGCACGTAAGCCTGTCCCGTCTTCACGAGATCGGCGGAGAGCAGGGCCGGATGCGCCGAAGTGTAGTAAGCCGTCTCGCGATAGCGACCGAACTTCTCAATCGGATACTCGACGAGCAAGGGCATCAACTGACGACCCGCGAGATCGGAGATGACGACTGCCGTGTTGACGTAGTTCGTGCGCACGACTCTTACGCGCAGAGGCGTGCCGAGCGACGAGTAGATCGTCGCCTCCGCGCCCTGCTGTAGAAATGTATCTTTCGGCAGAGTGAGTAGGTGAACCTTCGAGTCTTTCGGATCGAGCGCGGCGAGCGTGACGAAGGTGAGCGCGGGCGAAGCCATCGACTGCGGCGTAAGTCTCGTCTTAAACACGCGCTCGGCTTCATCCCTGTGCGCGCGAATCTTGTTCGGCGAGAGCGGTTCGACCGGCTGCAAAGAGACCGGCGGCGCATAAGGAACGGCGGGCACGAGGGCCGGAGCGGGCGATCCGGTTGGCTGAGCGATGGACTGCGAAGGCCCGACCGTTTGAGTCGGAGTCTGAGATTGCGACTGCGTCGAAGGCGCGATTGTCTGACGCGACGATGACTGCGGGACGATAGTCGGCTGTGAACGCGAAGGCTCCTCGGCCGGCTTCGGCGCGGGCGTCTGCGTTCCCGCACGCTGAGTCTGAGAAGGTTGCTGCGCGGGCACGGTAGGAGATGCGACGGTGCGCGGTCGCGTGAACGTCGGTTGCGTGTCTTGCGCACGCGCGACGACGGGCGCGAGCAGTGCGAGCAGTAGAATGACTTTCGATCTCATACTCATACGTCCCTTTTAACACTCTGAACGGCGGGGAGGGCTCACCTAAGATTCGCGCTCGCGCGTTGCGGTTGTCAACCGTCTTCGCGCGATGCGCTGCCGAAAGTTATTGTAGCGCGTGGCCGGCCGCATCGGATCGGAATTTTTTTCGAGTCCGATGAACTCAACCTCGCACGCACTCGCCACTAAACTTCGATCAGCATCACGCTCAGAACTCTCTCAGACTTCCCGCAACGGCGCTCGCAACGGAAGCAGCGACTTCCGATAACTCGTCCGCGCCGCCGAGCAGACGAGCGCGCGCAGCCATCAGGAAGCCGACGCTCATGCCGAGGCTCGTGTCCAACTCCCACAACTCTTGGCTGAGCGAGCGGTCGCACGCGCGCTCGAAGGCCGGCTGCAACTCTCCGTGCGCCGCGTCTAAACCCTCGACGAAGATCAACTCGATCTCGCGACCCGCGCGCGCGAGTCGCCGCACGTGCTCGCGCAAGCGTTGTCGCGCGTCGTCCTGAACTTTGCCGGTCGCGATGACGACAAGATGCGCGTCCTCTGCCTGCGCATGCTCTTCCACCGCGCGGCGCGCGTGCGTCGCCGTCCAATCGCCGTCGCGCAACAGGAAGAGGAACGGCTCGCCGCAGACGTTCGCCATCGCCTGCACGTCCGTCTCACCTTCAACGGCAGCGCGCGCCGCGATCTTTTCTTCGGGGATGCCGAGTCGCGTGAGCACCGAGCGCAGGTGCGTCGTCAGCCACGAAGAGTCTTGCAGCAGCGTCGTCGTCAGCGAAGTCGGCACGACGATCTCTTCCGCCTTCTCGTCGCCGACGCTCGCGCCGCACTCGCTACAGATCGCATTGCCAAGAACCGCGAGCGCGTCGGGCGAAGGCAGACGAAAGAGCGCGCGACCGGCCTTGCGGCAACTGACCAGAATCTCACGACGCACGAGACCGGCGGACGTGAAGCGATTGAGCAGCCCTTCGGGGATCGACTCGCTGCCTGCGCCTGCGCGCAACTGCGATGAGTGGCCCTCACTGTGCGCTTCGTTAAGACGCGTCAACCAGCGTCGCGCCTCCGAGTCTTCGAGCATCCCCGCAGTGCGTAGCCAGCCCTCGACCATCTCGCCACGTGTCGCGAACAACGGGGCGTCGCCTTCCGAAGCGAAGCGCGTAAAACTCTCCGGCACGAGCGTCTCTCTCTCTCGCCATTCCCATGCGCCCTGCGCGCTCGATCCATTCGCGCCGTTTGCGTTCGCGCTCGATCCAATGCCCTGCGCGAGTCGCAGAGAGTCTGCGATGTTCTGACAGAACTCTCCGAGCTTCTGATCCGGATCAGAAGCGTCGCTCTCGTAGATGATGCCCGCGCGCACGCCGGGTGCGCTGCCTTCCGCTTCGCTGAAGACGATGAAGTGCGCGTAGTCGCGAAAGCAGAACAACTCGCCGCGCACGTATGGCGCGTCGCCTTCAACATCCGTGCGCGCGGCAACGGCTGACTCCATCTCTCGCGCGCGTTCGGATTTCAGAAGCGCGAGATCGAAGAGGTGCAGACGCGCCGTGCGTATGAGCGGCGTCAGTCCGCGATCTTCGAGTTTCTCTAAAAGCGCTGTCCGAGTCGCGCCGTCAACGTGCCGATCAAGAATCCTGCTCTCGACGAATAACATGATTGCTCTCACCTCAACTCACGGTCGCGCATCCTATCACGACACCGAAGCGAGACAAAAAATTTTCTCGCATGATCGCGCTGAGCGCACCATATAAGTCTCTCTTGCTCCACACAAACGTATCAACACCTCACACTTCGTTCAACTTGCCCCAACTCACTCGCCTGCCTGTGCCGCCTTTCCGTCCAGACGAAACTGCCCTGTCACGAAACAGTCACATTGCCTCTTGTTACAACTTTGTGAAGTTTGTAAGATGCTCTGGCTGCATGAATTGCGGCGCATGCCTCACAAAGCAAGACCCCGGAAGCAGTATCGAGTTTCGTGAAGGAAGGGTTTTCCCCCAGTCTATGTCTCTGCAAAAACGGTTCTCCCTCTTGCTCTCAGCCTGCCTGTTTCTCTGCGCACTCGCCGCGAGCGCCAACGCACAGACAGAGTTCGCGCGACCACGTCAGGTTGCACCGACCTATGCGCCCGATGGCGACTCACGACTTGAGAACGATGTTGTTCTCGTCTCGGAAGCGGCCCCCGCACTGCCCGAAGCCGCGAAGCCCGACCTGTTCAAGTCCCCCGCCTTCTCTTCGCGCATCTTCCAGTTCAATCATCAGTTGATGACGGCGATTGAGCACAGGCTCGGCTCGCCTTACGTTTACGGCTCGGCGGGCCCCAACGTGTTCGACTGTTCCGGCTTCGTCTGGAGCGCGTTCCAATCGGCGGGCGTGACGTTCGACCGAGTGAGCGCGCGCGATCTCTGGTATCAGTATGCGCCGCCGCGCGAAGAGGAGAAGCACCAGTTCGGCACGCTCGTCTTCTTCAACAACCTCAAGCACATCGGCATCGTCGCGGACGACAACGGCTTCTACCACGCTTCATCGAGCCACGGCGTGCAATACGCGCCCTTCAACGATTATTGGAAGGCTCGCATCGTCGGCTACAGACGCATCCCGTTGCCCATGTCGATGCTTGCAGAGTAAGCGCGCGCCTCAACGATGAAAATTCGAGAGCCGACTTTCAAACGAGAAAGTCGGCTCTTAAACTTTTCACGCGCCGTGATCGCGCTCACGAAAGATGCGCAACGCATGAGCCTCGACACGACAACTCGCGACCGCGCCGCGCATCGTTGCCGCCGCGTCGCACTGACGCGCGCCGACGCGGGCTCAACTCACTTGAGCTTACCCGCGACGAACCCTGCGCGGTGTTCGCTCTCGCGCGACTCCCAGACGACGATGATCTTCTCGACGACGATGTAGCACAACTGCTCTTCATCGTCTTTCAAGTAGAGCAGTCCGCCCTCCACTTTCAAGACCTCACCGCGCAGGCTCGCGCCCCCGCCGCAATACACATCGAGCGTGCGCCCGATCATCTTCGACAAAAACTCTTCCATCTCTCCTCCTGAAAGTCTGGAGTCTGGAGTCAACGCGTTCTGAAATTGACTCCAGACTTTAGACTCCAGACTGTTAAGCCTTTTCCGCCGTCCACTCCCAGACCCTCTCGCCTGACGCGGTGTCTGCGCCCTCGCGCTTCTTCGTCTCGCGGAAAGTGATCTGCACGAGCGGGAGCACGCTCACGTCGCTCTGCTGCCCGCGCTCGAACTGTATGACATCGTAATAGACGCAACGCGCGCGATCCGGATACTCGCGGCAGACGTTCGGGCGCGACTGATAGATCGTGCAGTTGCGCTTCACCGGATCGAGAAACTGGCACGACTCGCCCAAGATAGGATCGGGCTTGCGCTTGAGCACGCGCTCCTTGTCCCAGTTCTTCGTGTAGCGTCGGTAGGCTACGTCGTAAGTGACGCCGAAATGTTTCGCAAGCCGGTTGATGTCCCGCTTCGTCACCTGCACGCGCTCGTAGATCGAGCAGCAATAGCCCGGACACTTCGAGCAGTCGAAATAGACGCGCGGCTGATCGTCCGTGATCTTTTTCCCCATGACAACCTCGTGAATCGTTAATCGTTAATCGTCAGGACAGAATTTTAACCGTTCACGATTTATGATTGACGATTGACGCTTCTTTACCGTCTTTCTGATTTCTCATACTCGGCGAGCAGCAAGTTCATCAGCTCGCCGCGTCGATCATAAAGTCGCTTCAACTCGCGAGGCTCGTGGCGCGCGAGCGCATATGCCGTCATGATGGGCAGCGCGACCGTCGCATCGATGTAGCAGACGACCGCGTCGGGCAGCCGATCTGGATCGACCTTGCCCCAAGAGACCGCCTCGCCGGGCGTCGCGCCTGAGAGGCCGCCGGTGTCGGGTCGCGCGTCCGTAATCTGTAAGAAGTAGTCGTGCCCGCGCTCGTCGATGCCGAGCACTTCTTGAATCTGCGGCTCGGTTTGCAACATGAAATTTTTTGGCGAGCCGCCGCCGAGGATGAAGACAGCAGATTTGCCGCCGTGCTTCTTTCCCTTGTCGCCTCTGCCGTGAATCGCGCCGCGCTTCGCCGCTAACACAATCGCCGCCGTCTCGTTCACGTCGAGCGACGGATCGAAGGCGAGTTTATTTCCTTGCAGGGCCTTCGCCGCGACGTTCATGCCGATGGACGAATCTCCCGGCGACGAAGTGTAGAGCGGCACGCCGAACTCGTAAGCCGCCGCGAGCAGGGACTTGTATTCGAGTCCGAGTTTCAGCTCGCGCTCGCGCACGTACTTGCCGCACAGGTTGTGAAACTCCGCCGTTGACATCGCGCGCTGAAACTCTTCGCCTTCGATGATGCGACGAAAGAAAGCATCCGTATCGAGCAGAACGGAGTAGTCGAAGAAGATGTCGTAGATACGCACGATCTCTTCCTCGCGCAGCGTGATGTCGGAAGTCTGCGCGTTGCCCTGATGCAGCGCGAGCCCGATGCCGAAGTGCGTGTCGTGATATAGGTTCGCGCCCGTCGTGATAATCCAATCGACGAAGCCCGCGCGAATCAAAGGAATCAACGCCGAGATGCCAAGCCCTGCCGGAGTTAATGCGCCAGTGATCGAGAGGCCCACCGTCACATCCGGCTCAAGCATCTTCCGCGCGAACAACTGGCACGCCTCGCGCAAACGCGCCGCGTTGTAAGCGAGAAACGTCTCGTCGATCAACTCCGCGAGCCCGATCTCTTTCGTGATCGCACGCGGATCAATGCGACGCCCGCTCAAATGTTTACTCAGTTTCTTCTTCGGCATCCGGCTCAATATAAACTATGAACGATTAACGCGGAACGACGAGCGACGGTTTTTCTTCATCGTTCCACGTTCCGCGTTCATCGTTTCTTATCACTCCGCTCCCGCGACCTTCTCTTCCGCTCTTCGCAAACGCAGGCGACCGATGCGGCGTTCGTCGGCTTCTAAGACTTCTACGTCGAGACCGCGAAAGGTGAGGCGCGTTCCCGGTCGTGGGACTTGTCCGAGTTCGTTGGTGACGAGACCGGCGATGGTGGTGAAATCGTCGTCTTCGATCTCGAAATCGAAGAGTCGTTCGATCTTGCCGACCTCGGTTGAGCCTAAGACTTCGTAGTAGCCGCCGCCCGCTTCGATGATCTCGACGACCTCTTCGGCTTCTGTGTCCTCGTCCTCGATCTCGCCGACGATCTCTTCCAAGATGTCTTCGACCGTGACGAGGCCGGCCACGCCGCCGTACTCATCGATCACCATTGCGAGTTGCGTGTGGGCCTTCTGCATCTCTTCGAGCAACTCGGCGACGGGCTTTGTCGCGGGCACGAAGTAAGTGGGACGCACGAGCGACGCGATAGCATCTTCTTCGCGCTTCTCAACCCAGCACTGAAGGATGTCGCGGACATAGACGATGCCCTCGACGTTGTCGATCTGGTCGCGGAAGACAGGCAGGCGCGAATACTTCGACTCGACCATCGCATCGCGCACCTCGCGCACGGTCGCAGAGACAGGCACGGCCACGATCTCCGTGCGCGGCGTCATCACCTCGTTAACGCGCGTGTCGCCAAACTCGATGATCGAGTGGATGAGTTCGCCCTCCTCCTCCTCGATGATGCCCTCCTCCTCGCCCACGTCGATCAAGGCTTGCAGGTCGTCGCCGTCGTCCTCATCCTCCGTAGTTCCATCTTCCGCCTGCTGCTCCGCGCGCCTCACGCGATCAGACTTGCCGAACCACGCGAAGGCGACGAGCGACAGAGGGCGATAGACAGGTCGAAGGATCGGGAGCAGCCGCCGCAGCGTCGCTTCCGGCCGGCGCGATGCGACGAGGCGCGGGATCACTTGTCGAGCCAGCGCAGTGAGCACGAGCGCGACGGCGAACGAGCAGAGGAAGATGAGCGAGCGCGGCGGCTCATCCGCGTCCGATGCGGCATCGATCCATTCGTAGGCGACGAGCGTTGTGAGCGCGGCGACGGCGACGACGAGGACGAGCAGCGCGACGGTGAGCGTGTAGCGGAAGCGCGAACGGTTTTCGAGAATGCGTGCGAGGAACGACGCGGCAGCGTCCGTGCGCGCGCCCTCGCCCTCCGCGATCATCCGCCGCAGCCCCACGTCGCTCAACTCGCCGAACGCCACATCCACGAGCGACACGAAAGTCAACGCAACGAGCAGCACACACGTGATCGCGATCTCGATTTCCATAAAGAAGCCGTCAAGCAATCAGCATTCAGCATTCAGCAAAACCGTTTCCGGCTGAGTGCTGAATGCTGAGTGCTGATTGCTCGGCGATTATATTCCAAGTCGGCGACGCAAGCGCAGTTCGAGCGCGTTCATCTCACCTTTGTCCCGTTCGTGATCGTATCCGCACAGGTGCAGCAACCCGTGGAGGATGAGCTGCGCGATCTCTCCGTCCAACGTCAACCCGTTCTCCTCCGCCTGCCGCGCCGCCTGCTCGACCGAGATGATCACGTCGCCAAGCGTCCTACCATCGACCTGCTCCCACACTTCTTGTTCAGCCGGAAACGACAGCACATCCGTCGTCCCACGCCTACCCCGCCAACGACGGTTCAATTCACGCATCGCGCGATCCGACACGAACGCAACGGTCGTGCCCGCGCCTTCGACGCCGATCTTTTTCAAACACCGCTCTGCGAGTTGCTGCCAACGCTCTTCGTCAACCGGTACGCGTCGCTGTCTGTTCACAACTTCAATCATAAGAACCGTGAGTCGTGAATCGTCAATCGTGAACAGTAAAATCTCTGTTT
>JAVXVG010000034.1:0-17942 GCA_032229975.1 Acidobacteriota bacterium
TGGGTTTTCAGTTCATCGTTCCGCGTTCCAACTTCATCGTTCCCCGCGCGAGTTTGTCGCGTCAGACGGCTCACTGCTTGGCGGGTGCGGCGAGTTGCTTCACGCGCTTGCGCCAGTCCGCAGGCGACGCGGACTTGATCTGCGGCAACTCGGACGCCGCGACGATCAACTCTCTGAGGCTCGGTATGATCGGAAACTCAAGCGCCGCTTTCGGCTTCGCCGCTTCGTCGAGCACGGCGAGGCGAGAGTCGCGCCACTGGACAGATGGCGCAACACCCTTCGTTAAGTAAGAGAGTGCTTCGAGACCGGCCGCGCCCATCCGCGACAAATCACCGGCGAGCGGCTTCGCCTCCGCGAGCGACGGCGATCCGTCCATCAACGCCTCCAACTGTGGGCCAGCATCGCGCCACTCGATCAAAGTTTTCTCTATGTCCCGCGAGTGAGCCTCGAAGCGCGGGGCGTCGGAGAGCAGTGCGTCAACCTCGTTTATGAACTGTCGCGCGGCATTGCTGTCGGGTCGCGCCGCGTCAACGAGTCCGGTCAAAGGGCTGAGCATCGTCTGCGGCCGCACTTGATAGCGTTTGTACTCTTTGACTGGCTCGACGACGGACGCGAGCGTCTGGAGGGCCCAAGAGTCTCTGCCGCCCGCGAGCCGACGGAGCATCATCGCCTGATTCCTCTCGTGTGTCAGTCCGAGTTCTTCTAATTGCACGCTGACGACGGCGAGGCGGCGATACATGTCTTCAACGTCGCTCACTTCGCGCGGCGACCAGAGACGCTCGGCGATGGCTGCGGTGCGGGGCCAGATGCGCGAGTCTATCATTTCGGGGCTGACCCACTCGCTCCACATCGTCGCCTCGCCGCCGAGGACGTGCGCGGCTTCCGTCGCGCTGAGCGTGTTGCCTGCGGGCAGCGGGTCTGCCTTGTAATGCTCGGACGCGGGGTAGATGAGATCGATGTAGTAGCCTGCGGAGAGGACGCCATCGTACCCTCTGCGTGCCGCGTCAGCGAGAGATGAGGGCCCTCGCCACGATTGGATGACCACGTCCTTCGGCAGATCGGGTTGGAAGATTTCGTCCCAACCCATCATGCGCTTGCCGTGCTTCGTCAGGATTTGCAGCAGACGTTTGTTGAAGTAAGTCTGAAGCGCGCGGTTGTCCTTGATGCCGTGCGCTTTCATGAAGGCTTGAATGCGCGGATTTCTGTCCCACTGCTTGCCCTCGTTCTCGTCGCCGCCGATGTGCAGGTAGGCGTCGGGAAAGAGCGCGGCCATCTCGCCTAAGAAGCCGTCAAGGAATTTGTAAACCTCTTCGTTCGTCGGATCGAGGGCCGGTTCGAAGATGCCTGCGCCGCGCTCGATCTTATAAGGACCCGGCGCGCTACCCAACTCCGGGTAGCCGACGAGCCAACTCGTGCTGTGGCCCGGAATGTCGAACTCCGGCACGACGCGTATGCCACGTTCGCGCGCGTAAGCGATGATCTCGCGCGCCTCGTCCTGCGTGTAGAAGAGTCCGTCCGATCCCATGCCTGTGAGCTTCGGAAACTTCTTGCTCTCGATGCGGAAGCCTTGATCTTCAGTCAAGTGCCAGTGAAAGACGTTGAGCTTGACCGCCGCCATCGCGTCGAGGTTGCGCTTCAAGACTTCCATTGGCTCGTAGTGACGACCAACGTCGATCAAGAGCCCGCGCCAGCGAAAGCGCGGCGCGTCGTTGATCTCGACCGCCGGGACGAAGTAGCCGTCGCGGTCGCCTTCGACGAGTTGGAGGAAAGTCTCCAACCCGCGAAGCGCGCCGACGATGGTCGCAGCGTGAAGCGACGCCTGCTTGTCCGTCACTTCGAGCGAGTAGGATTCATCCTCCTCGACCGACGGGACGATCTGGCCCGGCCTCTGACACTCGATGACAAGCGTCGCGGGTGTAGCATCGGCGGCGGGCCCTCGCGGGAACTCAAGCACCGTGCGACCTTCGAGCCTGCGCACCGCGCGCTCGATGCCTGAGCGCAGCCTGTCGTCAACGTACCCCTTCGCGGCGACGTTGAATGATTTGGTGATGGCGAGCCTGCCCGTGTTGAATCGCACGGACGCTGGCATGGGCATCAGGTTGTGCCGCATCGCGCGCAGGTCGCCCGCGCCTGTGGTCTGTGCACCGATCTTCAGGACGCATGACAGGAGGAGAAGAGTTGAGACGTAGCCGATGGCTTTCATGTGGCCCTCTGACGAGTCGAATGAAGCAACACGAGTTCACTTAACGTTCGTGTGCGCGCGGACGCTGGCGTTTCTCCGGTATGAATCACCGGAGATGTTCAAGACTAACTTGGATCGAAGACTGTGGATCGAAGGCTTATGATTAAAGCAGACCGCGCCGACTAGTCAATCAAAACTTTTGCGTGCGCCATCGTGCGCGTCGTCGAAAGTTTTTCAGTGACCCGCATCTTCCCTTTCTGATATCCTCCCGCCCCGCGTGATGAACTCGCTCAAGATCGGCATCAGTGGTGTGCGCGGCGTCGTCGGCGAAACCTTCACGCCCGAACTGGCCGTCGGATTCGCGCAAGCCTTTGGCACGTACCTCGACTCGGGGCGCATACTCGTCTGCCGCGACACGCGCTCGTCCGGCCCTATGGCCCACTCCGCCGTGCTCGCCGGACTGCTGTCAACTGGCTGCGAGGTGATTGACCTCGGCATCTGCCCGACGCCGAGCCTGCAACTCGCCGTCCGTCGGCTCGACGCCGATGGCGGCATCTCGATCACTGCCGGACACAACCCGGAGCCGTGGAACGCGCTCAAGTTCGTGCGCGTCGATGGTCTCTACCTGAACGCGACGCAGGCGGACGAGCTGCTCGACATCTTCCATCAGGCAGAGTTCGACAAAGCGACGTGGGAGCGCATTCGCAGCAAGGTCGAAGAGCAAGACGCCATCGCGGGCCACCTTGAGACGCTCGCGCGGGCCTTCGATACGGAAGCGATACGAGCACAGCGTCTGACGGTGGCCGTTGACTGCTGCAACAGCTCTTGCTCGTTGCTCGCTCCGCGCTGGCTCGGCTCGCTCGGCTGCGAAGTGCTCGCGATCAACGACGATCCGACAGCCCCTTTCCCACACGCGCCCGAACCGCGCCGGCAGACGATGGCGCAACTGCGCGCCGTGGTTCGCGCGGGCCACGCCGATGTGGGTTTTGCGCTCGACGCGGACGGCGAGCGGCTGGGGATAGTCGCAGAAGACGGCGAGATACTTTCCGAAGAGGCCACCCTCGCCGTCTGCGCTGAGATTCAACTTGCGCGCGAGTGTGGAACGGTTGTAACGAACGTCTCGACGAGCGGCGCGGTTGATACAATAGCTGCGCGCCACGGGGCCACCGTCGTACGCACGCCGGTCGGCCAAGCTTTCATCTCCGAGGCGATGATCGAGACGCGTGCCGTTATCGGCGGCGAAGGTAGCGGCGGCGTCGTCGTCCCGCGCGTGCAACTCTCGCACGACAGCGCGGCTGCCGTCGGACTGATCCTCGAACACTTGGCGCGGACGAATCAGCGCATATCGGAGCTGGCGGCAGGGCTGCCGCGTCTTACCATGATCAAGCACAACGTCGCAGTCGAGCCGAACCGCATCTACTCTCTCATGCAGCGCGTGTACGATGAGTTGGAGCGCGAGGGCGTCGAGTACGATCAGACCGACGGGATCAAGATCACGCGCCACGGCGGCTGGGTGCACATCCGCGTGTCTAATACAGAGTCGATGATCCGCATCATCGCCGAGTCGGAAGACACGGCGCGCGCGCAGGAGTTGCTCGATTCGGCGCGTGACATGCTCGGCCAGTGACATTCAATAAACTTCGGAGCGATGCCTTATGAAAAATTCAACTGCGCTGTTGAAAACTTCCGCGAAGCTATCCGTGATCTTCCTGTGCGCTGCTTCCTTACTCGCGGCAAGCGGCAGTCGTGCTCAGACTGTAAGGCCGGAAGCGGCGCGAAGTTCAAAGTCTGCTTCAAAGTCCGGCGCGCAAATCATGTTCGACGATTTTAGTTACTCGGATCAGCGCGAGATGACGCGGCACGGTTGGATCGTGCGCACGGCGGCGGGGTGGCCCGGCGTGCCGGGCGCGACGTGGTGGCGCGAGGGCATCACATTCCTCAATGACTCGAACGCGCCGCGCAATCGCATACTGCGCATGACCTCTTCGACCGACGGCATGGGCGAGCACACGAAGCAGACGCAGATTTGTCACGAGCGAAAATACTTCGAGGGCACTTACGCCGCGCGCGTGCGTTTCACAGACGATCCGCACATGGGGCATGGGGGCGATCAGATCGTCGAGAGCTTCTACACCATCAGCCCGCTCAAAGCCCCGATGGACGCGGACTACAGCGAGTTGGATTTCGAGTATCTGCCAAACGGCGGCTGGGGCGTCACGGGCGCGACACTCTACGAGACGACGTGGGAAACCTTCAGCCCCGAACCGAGCTGGAAGAAGGACAACGTCTTCAACATGACGCACGGCAGCCGGGCCGGTTGGCACACGCTCATCACGCAGGTTGCCGACGGCAAGGTGAGATACTTCGTTGACGGCGTGCAACAGGTCGAGCACGGCGACCGCTTTTATCCAGAGTCATTGATGTCGATCAACTTCAACCTCTGGTTCATCAAAGACGGCGCGGCGAAGGTTGAAGGCGCGCGCCAATACGACGAGGACATCGACTGGGTCTTCTTCGAAGCGAAGGCGGCCCTCACACCCGAAGAGGTCGAGACGAAAGTGGCGACACTGCGCCGGCAGTCTGTCAAATTCCGCGACACCATGCCCGTGCCCGCGCTTGTCTCGCCGTGCGATTTCTAAAGCCGTAAATCGTGAATGGTAAATCGTGCATGGATGCTGTGCTTCCCCGGCTTGAAGTTTGAGCCCAACCCATCAGCCTCTCAACCACTATTGACCATTCACCATTGACCATTCACCAATGAGAGCTATACCCACGCTCAAGATCAGCATCTCCGGCGTGCGCGGCGTCGTCGGCGAGTCGCTGACGCCGACGCTGCTCGCGCGCTTCGCACAGGCGTTCGGGACTTACGTCGGGCACGGCGCGATCGTCATCGGGCGCGACACGCGCACCTCCGGCGAGATGGTCAGGCGCGCGGTCGTGGCCGGTCTGCTCTCGACCGGCTGCCGCGTCATCGACTTGGACGTGTGCCCTGTGCCGACCGTGCAACTGCTCGTGCGTCGGCGCGCGGCGCGTGGCGGCATCGCGATTACGGCGAGCCACAATCCGGCGGAGTGGAACGCGCTCAAGTTCGTCAACGCGGCCGGCCTCTTTCTCACCGCCGCGCAGGCGCGTCAACTTCTCGACATCTATCATCAGGGCCAGTACGTGAAAGTGCCGGGCTCAGAGATGGGCTCGGTCGAGCCTTCGTCTGTCGCGCTCGACCTGCACGTTAAGGCCATCATCGACGCACTCGGAACATTACCACGCGCCGCGCGCAAGCTCCGCGTCGTCGTTGACTCGTGCAACGGCGCGGGCTCCGTCGTCGCACCGCGACTGCTCGAAGCGCTCGGCGCGGAAGTATTTCAGATCAATACGACGCCCGACGGACTCTTCCCGCGCGGCGCAGAGCCTGTGCCGGAAAACCTCGGCGCGCTCTGCGACGCCGTGCGCGCGCACGGGGCAGACGTGGGGCTCGCGCAGGACATGGACGCAGATAGGTTGGCGGTCGTAGATGAGCGCGGCGAGGCAATCGGTGAAGAGTTGACGCTCGTGCTGGCGGCGCGGCAAGTGCTTGCGAAAGAGCCGGGGGCCATCGTCGCGAACCTCGCCACGACGCAGGTGCTCGACGCAGTGGCCCGCAGCTTCGATTGCCCGATCTATCGCTCGAAGATCGGCGAGGCAAACGTGGCGGAGGAGATGCAGCGACGCAATGCCGTCATCGGCGGCGAAGGCAACGGCGGCGTCATCTACCCGCGCATCAACTTCGCGCGCGACAGCCTCGTCGGCATGGCGCTCATCCTCCACTTGCTCGCCGCGACGGGGCGCACGATCTCGGAGTTGGTGAATGAACTGCCGCGCTCCTTCATGTTGAAAGAGAAGTTCGCTTGTCGGTCGGATCGCATCGGCAGGGTGCTGAAAAAAGTTCGCAGCGAGTTCGAGCACTGGCCCCAAGACCTGCGCGACGGCGTCAAGGTAACGCTGCCCGACGGCTGGCTGCTCGTCCGTGGCTCGAACACAGAGCCGATCATACGCCTCGTCGCGGAGGCTGAGTCGGAAGAGAGGGCGCGCGAGATGATCAAAGAGTTGCGACGATGCGTCAAAGAGTGTTTGAGCGAATGAGATAAGGGCCAAGTGAGATGAGGGCCAAGCGATGATGATCGAAAAGGGAAGGATGCGATGGACGCCTTGACGGAAAAGCACGCGGGCACACGCGCGACGGGGCGCATGAGTTCGCTCGACGTGTTTCGCGGCCTGACCATCGCCGGGATGATCCTCGTCAACAATCCGGGCACGTGGAGCGCAATCTACAGCCCGCTCGAACACTCGAAGTGGGACGGCCTGACGCCGACCGATCTCGTCTTCCCCTTCTTCCTCTTCATCGTCGGCGTCTCGATCACACTCGCGCTCGCGCGCCGCGTCGATGGGGGCCGGAGCAAGCGCGATCTCTACGTGAAGATCGTCCGCCGCACGCTCATCATCTTCGCTCTCGGACTCGCGCTCACAGCCTTCCCCTACAACGACCTCGCGACGTTTCGCATCCCCGGCGTGCTCCAACGCATCGCCGTCTGCTACTTCTTTGCCGCCGTCATCTTCCTCAACACCCGTTGGCGCGCGCAGGCCCTGGTCGTCGCCGCGCTGCTGCTGCTCTACTGGGCTGCGATGAAGTTGATCCCCGTGCCCGGCTTTGGCGCGGGCGACTTGAGCATGGCGGGAAACCTCGCCGCTTACGTTGATCGCGGCGTGTTTAGAAGTCACACGTGGAAGCCCCTGTACGATCCCGAAGGGTTACTGAGCACGACACCTGCAATCGCGACGACGCTCTGCGGCGTGCTGACGGGCCACCTCTTGCGCTCGCGTCGCGCGCCGCTTGAGAAGGTGACGGCGATGTTCGTCGCGGGCGCGGGATGCATAGTCGTCGGCTGGGCTTGGAACTTCTGGTTTCCTGTGAACAAGGCTCTGTGGACAAGTTCTTACGTCGTCTTAACCGCAGGGATGGCCCTGCAACTGCTCGCCGTCTGCTACTGGCTCGTTGACATCAAAGGCTACACGCGCTGGGCGCAGCCCTTCCTCGCCTTCGGCACGAACGCGCTGGCGGTTTACTTCCTCTCTGAGTTCACAGTGCTCGTCGCCTCGCTCATCAAGTTCACGCGCGCCGACGGGGGCCGGACGGACGTGCTCGGACTGATCTACGAGAAGCTGTTCGCTTCGTGGCTCGCGCCCGTCAACGCTTCGCTGATGTTCGCCGTCTGCACGGTTCTCGTGTGGCTCGGCGTGATGTCAATCCTTTATCGCAAGCGTATCTTCATCAAAGTCTGACCCGCGAACCGTGATTCACGATTCACGACTCGCGATTAAAAGTTTATACTTGCGCTACGTCGGGAAGATGCGAGTTGGTCGGAGGTGCGCTGTGAAAAGAGATCGGGCCGTCACGAGTAGAAGTCTAGTGACATACGCCTTCGCGGCTGTCGCCCTGTTGCTGGCGATACCGCTCGCGAACTTCGCGCAGGGAGGCGTGGGCAGTGTCCCGGCAAGCGCCAATGTAGACCCTGAGGCGGCACGCATCCGCGACGAGAAGCAGCGCGAGATGCAACTCAGAAATCTCGAAGCCGGAGGGAGGCCGCACGCGAACGAGAGAGTTGTCAAAGCCGCGCTCGATCAACTCAACCAAGACTTCAAGCGCATACAGATCATTCGTAACGACATCGCGCACGCCATCAACGTCGAAGGCACACTCGATTACAAGCGCGTCTCCGATCAAACTGCGGAAGTGAAAAAGCGCGCGCTCAGGATGCAGAGTTATCTCGCGCTACGCAGCTCCAATGAAGACCTCAAGGATCAGGCAGGGCCGGTCGAGTACGATGACACGCAGATGAAGGACGCGCTCGTGAGACTGTGCAAACGGATTGACAGCTTCGTCGCGAATCCGAAGTTCACGTCGCCACTCGTCGCCGATGTTGGCGGGACGACGAACGCCACGCGCGACCTTCGAGAGATCATCGCCCTCAGCGTCGGCATCAAGAGCAACGCCGAGAGGCTCAGCCAGAAGAACAGATGAGCCGGACGCGATCCTTGCCTCCCTCCTCGGAGGAAGACGCCCTCAATCGCTGCGTTTAGACATAACACATCATCGGGCGCGTCTGGCGCGCGAACCGGCCATCGCATTAGAGCCGCACTCACAACATCATGGATTGACGCGAAGAACATTTCGTCACGTCTCGATCCATACTCTAACTCTCCGATAAAAAGTATTGACTGAGAATCTTACTTGTACTACTTAATGTCCATTCGCTTTAATACTGCGAACTTCCCGCTTGTTAACTCAGGCTCGGTTCACCTTATGAAAGACTACCGGACGAGACAGCGATAGTTTCCCCTTCGAGCTATCCGGCAACAATGCGACGAATAGACCTCAAGAGAACCAATGTCGCGCGCCCCAACACGATTCGCGACATCAACCGACAGATTGTTCTTAATTACGTTCGCGAAAGGGGGCCCATCTCCCGCGCCGAAATCGCGCAGGAGACGGCGCTGCAACGCTCGACTGTCTCCCTCATCGTTGACGAGTTGAAGTCGGGCGGGTTGATCGAAGAGGTTTCGGGCGAGTCAACGGGCGGCCGCCCACCGACACTCCTCTCGCTGCGGACGGCCGACGCCGTGGCCATCGGAGTTGACCTCGGTACGCGACGCACCATCGTCGCCACGAGTGATCTGGCCGGTCGCGTGCTCGAACAGGAAGAGTTTCCCACCGATCCGGATGCGCGGAAAACTATATCCCGCATTATTGAGTGCGCCCGCAGGTTCATCACGAAGAACGGAGCGACCATCGAGGGCGTCGGGGTGAGCCTGCCGGGGTTAGTTGATCAGGAGACGGGCACGGCCTCCTTCATCCCGCACTTCAAATGGCGCGAGCTGGAGATCGCTAAAGAGATCAGGGATGCACTCGGGTTGGCGGTAACAGTTGATAATGATGCCAACGCGGCTGCACTCGCCGAACTCTGGTTCGGTCGTCCAGAGATACGCGAAGTCCGCGACTTCATCATGGTGCTGATCGAGGAGGGCATCGGCACAGGGATCGTCTTCGATGGTCAGGTGCATCGCGGCAAGAGCGGCGCTGCGGGCGAGTTCGGTCACATGACCATTGGGCGGGACGCGCCGGTCGCCTGCGCTGCCGGGAGTCGAGGGTGTTGGGAAGCCTTCGCCTCCGAACGCGCTGCGCTTGCACGTTACGCGAAGTTGAAGGGTGTCGCGGGCGGGAGCGTCGAGTTCGGACGACTGGTCGAGCTTGCTTTTGAGGGTGAGCGTGAGGCGCAATCCGCTCTTAAGGAGATGGCGCATTACTTGGGTCTCGGCATCGCGAATTTAATTCAAGGGCTGTCGCCGGAAGCGGTCATCGTCGGCGGGCCCATCGTGCGCGCTTGGTCTCTGATCGCCAACGACATCAGGACAGCCGTTCGGGAAAACATCTGCCGAGGCTTGCCCCCCGCGCAAATCATCGCGTCCACTTTGGGCGAGGAGCCGACGTTGATGGGCGCGCTCAGCCTCGTCCTCATGACCAAATTCACACACGCCTCTCTCTCTTGAACCGCTCCGGACATGGTCGTCTCCGGCAACGCCCTCAGTCTTCTTTATTATAATGATTGATGAGGGCGACAAAATTTTCTTGACAAGTGAGAGGATAAGTATTAAATCCTTTTGTCAGGGCTTGCAACAAAGTTCTCGTTCAGGTCTGAAGTCATACATATAAGTTAATTCCGCCTTCTCTGTAGCGGAGCGATCACAAGATGTCGCATCAGGTGATCGCTCCTTCGTAAAGCAAGTACCCAAGGGGAGAGCTGATTCGCACTGCTCGACATTTATCATTGTCGAGCGGCGCATTTGTCTAGTAGGGACGGTTCTGCCCGACTAACTAACGATGGCGATTGAATGTGCGGAAGCTGAGGAGTCGCGTCCATGAATAGAAAGCCCGGATTAGCCGCGCTGTTACTTTTGATAGCGCTCGGACTGTGCGCCAGCGTTTACGCTCAGGTGAGTACGGTTGGCAGTATCAGCGGAACCGTGCGTGATCCGAAAGGGGCCGCCGTCCCGAACGCCGAGGTCACGGTGACGGAAGAGACGACGAGTGCCACGCGCACGGTGAAGACCAACGACGAAGGGTTCTATTCAATACCCAGTCTGCCCGTCGGTCGCTATAGCGTGAGCGCGTCTCCCACCGGATTCAAGAAGACCGTCAACAGTGGTGTCGAGCTGCACATCGGCGACAAGCTCAATGTTGACTTGACCCTTGAAGTCGGTGCCGTGGGCGAGGTCGTGACGGTGACGGGTGAGGCGTCGCTCGTGCAGACGCGCAACTCGGACGTGAGCAGCCTCGTGACGCAGAAGCAGGTCACGGAACTCCCGCTCAACGGGCGCAACTACGCGCAGCTCGTGACGCTGGTTCCCGGCATCTCGCCCGTGACGCAGGCGGGCGCGGGCGGTGCGTTCGGCACTGCCGGGACGGGGCTCGATTCGCACGTGGATATGTCGGTCAATGGCAACGGGTCGAACGCGAACATGTGGACGGTTGATGGCGTCAACAACATGGACGTGGGCTCGAACGCGACGCTTTTGGTCTTCCCCTCCATCGACTCCATTCAGGAGTTTCGCGTCGAGCGTAACAGCTTCAGCGCGGAGTACGGGCAGGCGCAGGGCGCGGTCATCAACCTCATCACGAAGGGCGGCGGCAACGAATATCACGGCGGGCTCTTCGAATTCTTCCGCAATGACAAGTTGAACGCCACCGACTTCTTCAACAACCGCGCCGGGCAGCCCAAGCCCGAGTTGCGCTACAACAACTTCGGCTTTAACTTTAGTGGCCCGGCCGTCCTGCCCCTCTTCGGCGAAGGCGGCAAGAAGATTTGGAAAGGCAAGGATCGCGCCTTCTTCTTCTGGAACGAAGAATGGCGTCGCGAGATACGCGGACTCGTGCCGCCTCTTCAGTTTCTAGTGCCGACGGCGGCGGAGCGGGTTGGCGATTTTAGCGGTTCACTAACGGACGCCTTGCCGCATCGTCCGGGCGCAGGTGCCTGCACGACGCCGGGCCCGAACCCGACAGACCCCGGCTGCTTCCCCGGAAACCGCATTCCAGATGGCCAGCTCAGTCCGGCGGCCCTCTCACTCTTGAAGTTCTTCCCGCTCCCCAACACAACGCTTCGCAATGGCGTTAACTTCGTGCTATCACCGTCCGAGCCCGTCAGCACGCGTCAGGACACTCTGCGCGGCGACTTCAACCTGACGAGCAAGATGAACCTGATGGTGCGTTACATTAACGAGACGTGGGTTCACGGTAATGCGGCGGGCAACTTCTGGGGCGACACCGGCTTCCCGACCATCAGCTCCGACTGGTCGCAGCCGAGCCACAGCTTCGCCGTCAAGCTGGCGAGCACAGTCTCGCCAACTGCGGTCAACGAGTTCCAGTTCTCTCGCGCGGGCAACAACATCTTCGTCTCGACGAATCAGGCGGGGCAGGCGCTCAACTCCGAGATCGCCTCAAAGTTTCCGACCGTCTTCCCGAAGCCCGACGGCGTGGGCGTTCCGACCTTCTGGGGCGCGGACGGCTATCCGGCCCTGTGGCATCAGGCCCCTTGGCAGAATCACGAAGACCTCTTCATCTGGAAGGACGACTTCTCAAAGGTAGCTGGCGGGCACGAACTCAAGTTCGGCGGGCTCTTGAGCCACAACATCAAGCGCGAGCAAGCTAACGGGGCCAACTCGTTCGCGCAGTTCTGCGGGACGAACTCGCACACGGGCAACGCCATTGCCGACCTTCTGGTCAAAGACCTGCCGCTCGGCTGCTACACTGAGGTCAACACCCTAGGACTCGGCGACGGGCGTTGGCACGATTTCGAGGGCTACGGCAACGACACGTGGAAGGTGCGCTCCCACATGACGCTCAACCTCGGCATGCGCTGGTCTCGTTATTCTCCCGCCTACGCCAACGACAATCGCATCAGCAACTACATTCCGAGTCGCTACGACGGAGTCCACCCGTTGAGCGGTCTGGTCACGGCCGATCAAGCCGGAAGCGCGGGGCTCGGGCGTTCGCTCGTCAAGCCTTACAACTTGGGCTTCCAGCCGCGCGTCGGACTCGCATGGGACGTTTTCGGCGATGGCAAGACTGCGTTGCGCATGGGCTTCGGACGCTTCATGGGCCGCGCCAACGTCATTGAAGACATCCTGCGCATGACCAACAACCCGCCGTGGACGACGACGGTCAACTCGAACTGGGGGGGCGGCAGCAATAGCCTCGCAGACGATCCGACCTTCCGCAGTCTCGACACCATCAACTCCGGCTTGAGGAACGCGGTCGCGGGCGTCAGCAACAACACGACCTTCAACGCGGTGGACGTGAACTTCCGCCCACCCGACAGCTATCAGTGGAACCTGACCGTCTCGCGGCAGTTGATGAAGGACACGGTGCTCGAAGTCTCCTACATCGGCAATGAGGGCCACCACATCTGGCGGCGCGGCGTGAACTATAACGACGTGCTTCCGCAGAACAGGACGCGCGTCGCGCAGGCGTTCTTCGTCAACGACCCGAACCTGAACTCTATCGTAACTGCGAGTCGCAGGTTCCCGACCCTCGGCCCTATCTCGATGAGTGAATCGACGGGCAACTCGAACTACAACGGCCTTCAGGTGTGGCTCAACCGCCGCTTCACGGATCGGCTCTCCTACTCGGTCGCCTACACTTGGTCGCATGCTCTCTCGGACGTGCCCCTGACTTCGTTCACTTCGGGAACGACCGACCCGTTCAACTATCACCTCGACTACGGCGACGCAGACCTCGACCGGCGTCACACGTTCGTTGCCAACGCCGTCTATGAGACGCCGTCTTTAAAGGAGTGGAACGGTGTCGCAAGGGCCGTCCTCGGCGGCTGGCAAGCCAACACCATTATCTCCTACTACGGCGGTGTGCCGCTCGACGTTTACAGCAGCGTGAACCCGAACTACAACGGGCTCGCGGCGACGCCCGCCAACGGCGGACTCCGCCCGAACCTCGTGCCCGGGCAACCGATCTACCTGACGACGGGCGATAAGACGCGCTACCTGAATCCGGCGGCGTTCTCGCTGCCTGCGGTCGGCCAGTTCGGCAACTTGAGTCGTGGACTGGTGAGACAGCCGAGCCTGACGAACATCGACTTCTCGATGAACAAGAACTTCGCGGTAACTGAACGCGCGCGACTTCAACTCCGTGCCGAGTTCTTCAACCTGCTCAACCACGCGAGCTTTAACGGGTTCGGCAACTCGGCGTTCATCGTCGGTCGTCCCGCGAGCGGCGCTGGCGTAACTGTCGCGCCCAACTCGGCCTTCGGCGTTCTCAACAGCGACCGGGGCCCGCGCCAGATACAGTTCGGCGTCAAGCTGAACTTCTGATATAGTTCAGCCAGAGGCTGTCAAGACGGACGGAGGGCTAAGACGATTTACTTCAGCCCTCCGTCCGAACTTTTTTGCGTGCTCCCGAAAAGTTTTATCGATGCGTTTACGTTCGACCATCCTATCGCTCCTGCCGCTCCTCTTCGCTTTCCAGTCACCATCGCCGCCACAAGACACCATCCGGCAGCACTACGAAGCGGCTGAAGCACAGAGGCGCGCCGGCAACCTCGCCGCCGCAGAGACCGAGTACACCGCCATACTAATTGAAGGCTACGGTAAGCTCGGGAAGATCTATTCCGCCGAGAGACACTATGCCGAAGCGGTTGCGACGTTGGAGTCAGCCGCTCGCCTCAGTCCTGAATCCGGAGAAGTGCTCCTCGATCTCTCAATCGCCTATTTCGACGCCGGACAGTATCGCAAGTCTCTTGAAGCATCGGACAAGGCGGTGGCCCTCAACCCGCAGAGCGTCGGCGCTCGACACATGCTGGGTAAGTCTCAGTTCATGCTGGGCGAGTTCAGTCAGGCGGTCACACAGCTTGAGGTGGCCCTCCGGCTCGCGCCCAAGGATTATGACATCGCCTACACGCTCGGGCTCGCGCACCTCAAACAGAAGGAGCTTGCGCCCGCCAGAGAGATTTATACGGGGATGCTCGCGCAACTCGGCGACCGCCCGCAACTCCACATCATCTTCGGGCGCGCGTACCGCGAGACAGGCTTTCTGCCCGAAGCCGTCGAAGAGTTCAAGCGCGCGGTCGCGCTCGATCCACACTTCCCGCGAGCGCACTACTATCTCGGCCTCACATATCTTTTGAAGGACGGCGCGGCGCGACTCGACGATGCCGCCGAAGAGTTCAAGGTCGAACTCGCCTCGAACCCCGAAGAGTTTTTCGCCAACTATTACCTCGGCATCATCTACGTCATCCAGCGCAAGTGGGAGCCGTCAATCGCCCTGCTGGAAAAAGCCTCGCGTAGAGAACCCGACAATCCCGATCCTTACTTCCATCTCGGTCAGGCTTACGAGTCGCTCGACCAACACGAGAAGGCCATCGCGGCCTTAAGAAAATCCATCGCCCTCAACCCAGAGTTGAGCCACAACGATTATCAGGTGGCGACGGCGCACTATCGCCTCGGCCAGTCGTTACTCAAAGCCGGGCGGCAGGACGAGGGCGAGCGCGAGTTGCAACTCGCGGCTGACTTGAAGTCCAAGTCGCTCACGCGCGACAAGGAGAAGGCAGAGGCTTATCTCACGTCGCAGAATCTGCACGAGCGGAATGATAAGTTCCCTGAGATGGCCTCGACCGAAGGCATCGTCGCCGAGTCAAGCGCGCTCGACACAAAGACGAAAGGGGATTTGAGCAGCAGCGAGTCGTATTACAAACAGGTCGTCGCCAGCGCACACAACGACGTGGGCCTGCTGCGCGCCGAACGTCAAGACTTTCGCGGCGCGTCCGAACAGTTTGCCGCTGCCACCCGTTGGAATCCGAAACTTGAAGGCATAGATTTCAACTGGGGGCTGGCCGCTTACAGAGCCGAACAGTTCAAGGAGGCCATCACGCCTTTAGAGCGTGAGCTTGCGGCGCGCCCCACGAACATCCAAGCCAAACAGCTTCTCGGCATGAGCTACTTCGTGACGGAGAACTACGCGCGCGCCTCAGAGCTTCTTTCAGAAGTCGTCTCGCTCCATCCAGACAACGTCGGACTCAACTACACGCTGGCCCTCTCGCTCATCAAGCAGGGCAAGGCGGAAGAGGCGAACCGGGTTATCCAACGCATGATCGCCACGAGTGGCAACAGCCCGCAACTCCACATCGTTCTCGGTCAGGCTTACTACGAGCAGGGCGACACGGCGAAATCGCTCGAAGAGTTGCGCGCGGCCCTCTCTCTCGACACACACACGCCGCTCGCGCACTACTACACGGGGCTCATTCACCTGAAGGACGGGAAGCTCGATGATGCTGCGCGCGAATTTGAAAGCGAGCTGACGTTGAATCCTTCCGACTTGCAGTCGAAGTATCATCTCGGCTTCGTGCTGCTGGCGCGACAGGACGCCGTGCGCGGCGTGCGCGTGATGCGCGAGGTCGTCGGTATCAATCCCGACTTCGCCGACGCGCGCTATGAGCTTGGCAAGGCGCTGCTCCAGCAGGGCAACGTTCCAGAGGCGATTGAGAACCTCGAAGCGGCGGCCCGGCTCGCGCCCGAAAAGTCCTATGTTCACTATCAACTCGGTCGTGCGCTTCTCGCCGCCGGACGCAAGGCTGAAGGCGACAGCCAACTCGAACTCTATAGGCAGTTGAAAGAGAAAGAGCGGGGCCAGACGACCCCGTAAATCCAGAGGGACAGAACTTGTTCACGAAAACAATCCGGCTCGCGGCGGCCCTCGTCGCGCTGCTTTTAATTGTCAACACAGCCTTCACCGCCCCAACTCCGCAAGTTCAACTCACGGACATCACGGAACGCGCCGGCATCACGTTCCGCCACGTCGCCTCGCCCGATAAGAAGTACATCGTCGAATCCATGAGCGGCGGCGTCGCCGTCTTCGACTACGACAACGATGGGCTGCCCGACATCTTCTTCGTCAACTCGCTGACGGTCGACCTCGTCAAGTCCGGTGGCAAGACACGCAGCGCGCTCTATCACAACAACGGCGACGGCACGTTCACGGACGTAACGGACAAGGCGGGCGTCGGCGACATCGGCTGGGGCATGGGCGCAGCCGTCGGCGACTACAACAACGACGGCTACGATGATCTCTACGTTACGTGTCTCGGCGCGAATCATCTTCTGAAGAACAACGGCGACGGCACGTTCACGGATGTCTCGAAGAAGGCGGGCGTCGGCGATCCGCGCTGGTCAACCGGCGCGGCGTTCGTTGACTACGACAACGATGGCAAGCTCGATCTCTTCGTCTCAAACTATGTTGACTTCGACATCAACCACCTGCCGGAGTTCGGCAAGGGCCGGTCATGCCAGTACAAGGGCGTCGCCGTCCAGTGTGGCCCACGGGGCTTGCCCGGCGCGGGCGACTCGCTCTACCACAACAACGGCGACGGCACGTTCACGGATGTCTCGAAGAAGGCGGGCGTCTCCGATCCGAATGGTTATTACGGGCTCGGCGTCATCTGCTCCGACTTCGACGACGACGGGCTCGTGGACATCTACGTCGCCAATGATTCGACGCCGAATTTTCTCTACCACAACAACGGCGACGGCACGTTCAAAGAGATCGGCTTCGTCTCCGGCGCGGCGGTCAACGAAAACGGGAGCGAGCAGGGGAGCATGGGCGTTACCCTCGGCGACTACGATCACGACGGCAGGCTCGATCTCTTCGTCACCAACTTCGCCGACGAGTACAACACGCTCTACCACGCGGGCGGCCGCAACTCGTTTACGGACGTTTCCTACAAGGCGAACGTCGCGGCGGTCGCTCTGCCTTACGTCGGGTGGGGCACGGAATTTTTCGACTACGACAACGACGGATGGGTTGATCTCTTCGTCGCCAACGGCCACGTCTATCCGCAGCTTGAGAATTATCGCGAGCGCAAGTTTGTCCACCACAACAACCGTGACGGGACGTTCACTGAAGTCTCCGAACAACTCGGCGCGGCGCTCACGGAGAAGCGCGTGGGGCGCGGAGTCGCCATTGGCGACATCGACAACGACGGCGATCTCGATCTCATCGTCGGCGATCTCGACGGGCCACCGCAACTGCTGCGCAACGACGGCGGCAACGCGAACAACTCGATCTTGATCAAGACCGTCGGCGTGAAGAGCAATCGCGACGGCATCGGCGCGCGTGTTAAAGTCGTCTCCGGCGATCTCGTGCAACTCGGTGAAGTTCATAGCGGCGGCAGCTACATCTCGCAGAGCGATCTGCGGCTGCACTTCGGGCTGGAGAAGCGGACGAAGATTGATCTGATCGAAGTCCACTGGCCCAGCGGCGCGGTTGACAAGATCAACGGCGCGGGCGTGAACCGGATTCTGATCGTCGAAGAGGGGCGCGGGCTCGTCGGGCAAAAAGAGTTCAAGAACGCATCGCGTCGTTAACTCCCGAACTGTCTCCTGCGCTCCTGTACTCCAGATGTTGAAGTCTCCCGGCTTCCTGTTGCTCTTTCACCTGTCACTCTTTGATCGAATTTTCATGCTCGCTGTGAGACTACGCTTCAATGATCATCAACGGCGCGGGGCCTCCCGCCTACCGGCGCACCGTGTCTTAGCGCGCTCGTGGACGTTGGCCTTCAACGCGCACGTTTGCTTGAGCATCTCTATCATGCTGCTGCTGAGTCTTGCCGCGACGCACGGGGCGAGGGCGCAGGAGAATAATCATGCGTGGCAGATCGAACGCGCGGCG
>JAVXVG010000035.1:0-119404 GCA_032229975.1 Acidobacteriota bacterium
GGATCGAACAATCGATCCGCCCCGCCGCTTTTCGCGTGCACACAATTTCGAGTGGAGGCGGCGGAGATGAAAGATATGACAGACAGTCGTGAGCCTTACGCGGATCGGTCGCAGCTCGAATCACTCGTCCGTGGCTTCGAGTCCTGCACGCTCGCCGAGTTTAAGCACGCCTCGCATCTTTCGGTCGCGCTCTGGTATCTCGCGCGCCTACCCGAAGCTGAAGCGTTCGTACGCATGCGCGAAGGCTTGCATCGCTTCGCCGCGCATCACCATTCAAATCTCTACCACGAGACGATCACGATCTTCTGGCTGCGATTCGTGCGCCACTTCATCACACGCTCTGACCACAACACTCCGACGCACGTGTTAGCCAATCAACTCGCAGACTCACGACCCGACGTGCGACTCATCTTTGATTATTACTCGCAGGAGAGACTTTCATCAGACGAGGCGAAGACCTCTTGGATCGAGCCAGACTTGAAACCGCTCGACTTCTGATCAAACTCTCAGCCGGTCAGTTCGCAGATGAGCAGTTCGAGTTGGAGTCGCGGCGTGGCTTGCGAGGTCTTGACGGCGAGGTCTGCGGCGGCGATGCGAGTGATGTTGCGTGTAAGCGCGCGTGCATCGGTGCGCCGCGCGAGTTCGAGGAACTTCTTTCGCAACTCGAAATCGTAAGGCGCGAGGCGGTTGACCTCCGTATTTGGCGCGCCCTGCGACATGAGCGACTTGGCGAGCGCGAGCTTGTGGTAGCTGCTCGACAACAAGCCGATGAGCATGATGGGCTCAACGCCATCGTCGAGAAGCCGGCGCACGGTTTCGAGTGCGCGGCGTCGATCGCGCGCGGTGAGTTGATCGGTCAAAGCAAAGTTCGACATCTCACGCGAGCGGCCGACGAGCGCGTCAACGTGTCGCATCGTGATCTTCCCCGTGGGCAGCGCGGCGGTGGACAGCTTGTCGAGTTCGAGCTTGAGACGGCGCGCGCCCGTGCCCACGAGCCCTACAAGGTGGCCGAGCGTGCGCTCATCCGCTTCAGCCTTGAGCTGCTTCAGATAGTCGCGCGCCCATCCTTGAGCCTTCGCGTCATCCATCGCCGCGAACTCGACGCTCACGCACGCGTCCATGAGCGACTTGCTCAACTTGCGACGCTTGTCGAGATCATCTGAGACGAAGATGACAACGGAAGTCTCCGACGGTCGAGCACAGTAGCGCAGCAGGGCCGCCTCGTCCTCCTCGCGCAGCTTGCCGAAGTCCGTGACGCGCACGATGCGGCGCGCAGACATCATCGGCAACTGCTCGGCGGCGGCAATGGCCTGCTGCACGTCCGTCGATACTAAACTGAAACTCATCTCGTTGAACTCTCGCAAGGATGCGCCCGCGAGCGCGGCGTCGGCGATGCGTTGAACCAACGCGTCGCGCAGGTAGTCCTCCGCGCCGAAGAGCAGATAGAGCGGCGCGAGCGGCCCTTGCGAGAGTTGCCGTTCGAGTTCGGCGCGAGTCGCGTTGCTCATTTTTTCTCGTTGACGCCGAAGCCGTTGATGAGCGTGGAGACCAAGTCCTCCGCGAACTTGCGCGCGATGCGCTGCGCCGCCGGGTCTTCCTCGTTGAAGAATGAGCGCGGATCGTTCGTGAACTCGAACTCGCCGCGATAGACGTAGTTCTGATTGTCGTAAAGCACGCGGTTCGTCGTCTGATCACGAACAGTCACCGCGCCGATCACTGTCACTTCAAAAATTCGCGCCCGCCCGTTCTTGTCGAGCAGCACGCCGGAGAAATAGAAGTTGCGGATCAATCCATCGATGACCGCGTCCGCGCCCTCGCGCTCGCTCTGCACGCGAAGCCCGTGACCGCGACGAATCAACTCATCCGCGACGGCGCGCGTGAACCGCGACTCGATCTTGTAACGCAGGGCCTGATTCTGAAACGGCGGCACGGCGACGGTGCGTATTTGCTTTGGCAGCCCGCCCTTCGTCACCGGCTCATAACACCCGCGAAAACCGGACGCAACGAGGGCCACAACGAGGAGCGAAGCGACGCGCACCAGCTTATGGGCAACAATCATTCTAGTTTCTCCGTTCCAACTTCGACGACAGGCGAAGGCGCACGATACGACCCGTTCACGCTTGAAGTCAAACCGCAGAGCTTTCTCGCTTCGCGTGTTTAATCGCGTCGGCAACGCGCACGGTCTCTACGCAAGCGCGCACATCGTGGACGCGGACGATAGAAGCACCGCCGAAGATCGACGCCGTCACAGATGCCATCGTGCCGTGGATGCGCTTGCTGACAGGCGCACCGCCGAGCAGGTTGCCGATGAAAGATTTGCGCGACGTGCCGACAAGCAAAGGAAGATCGGGAAAGGCCCGTGCCAACTCGTCGAGCTTTGCGATCAGTTCTATGTTCTGCTTCTGCGTCTTGCTGAAGCCGATGCCGGGATCGAGCACGATCTTCTCGCGCTTGACGCCGTGGCCCTCTGCTTCCGCAACGCTTCGACGCCAGTCGCTTACAACTTCGCCGATAATGTCCGCGACGGGCTCCTGCTTGTGCATCGTCTCGAAAGTGCCGCGCGAGTGCATGAGTATCAACCCGGCGTCGCGTGAAGCCGCAACACCCGCAAGCGACGGATCGAAGCGGAGACCCGACACGTCGTTGACGATCTCGACGCCCGCATCGAGTGCGACGCGCGCGACCGACGCTTTAGTGGTGTCGATTGAGAAAGGAACTTGCGAGTTCAGTTTGATCATCACGTCGAGAAACTTCTGGACGCGCAGTATCTCTTCCTCTTCCGAGATGATGCTCGCGCCCGGCCTCGTGGACTCGCCGCCGATGTCTATGATGTCCACGCCGTTCTCGATCATCTTCTCGGCGTGATCCCAAGCGCGTTTGCGCGTGAACCAACGCCCGCCGTCGCTGAAGCTGTCGGGCGTGAGGTTGATGACGCCCATGACGAGCGTGCGCACGCCGAGCTTGAGCGTGTGCTGCGGCAGTTTCCACTCGCGAGCTTTCGTTGTAGTTGCTGAGGTCATCACGCGAATGCTCACGCCATGAGTTTAAGCAAAAGGCAGCGCAGGTAAAAGAAAAGGGGAAGAGGTTTCACTCCTCTTCCCCTTCGGTTTCAACTTTGATCGTGGCCCTCACGCCGTCGCCGGCCCCGTGATGGGCGGCAGGATCGGCTTGAGCGGATTGGTGACGGGCTCTTTGAGTTGCGGGCGCGGCTCGCCGTCGCTTGGTGGGGGCGGCTGATCGTCGTCGAGCGGGAGGCCAGCGACGATGCGACGAATCTGCACGCCGTCCAGAGTCTCGCGCTCAAGCAGCGACTCGGCGAGACGGATCATCGTGTCTCGATTCTCGGTGATGATGCTGCGCGCACGGTCGTATTGTTCGGAGACGAGACGACGCACCGCCTGATCGATCTTGATCGCGGTGTCTTCGGAGAAGTCGCGGTGTTGCGAGATTTCGCGGCCGAGAAAAATCTGCTCCTCCTTCTTGCCGAAGGTGAGTGGCCCTAAATCGCTCATGCCGTATTCGCAGACCATCGCACGTGCGAGTTCAGTCGCACGTTCGATGTCGTTCGATGCGCCGGTCGTGATGCTCCCCAAGAAAATCTCTTCCGCGACGCGACCGCCCATCAAGATCGCGATCTGACCGAGCAGGTACTCTTGCGAGAAGTTGTGACGGTCGCCTTCCGGCAACTGCTGCGTGACGCCAAGCGCCATGCCGCGCGGGATGATCGTGACTTTGTGCACGGGATCGGCGTTCGGGACTTTCAAGCCGACGAGTGTGTGGCCCGACTCGTGGAAAGCAGTGACGCGCTTCTCCTCGTTCGTAATCACCATCGACTTGCGCTCGGCTCCCATCAGGACTTTGTCCTTCGCCAGCTCGAAGTCGTTCATCAAAACTGTCTTCTTGTTGTAGCGTGCCGCATTCAGGGCCGCCTCGTTGACGAGGTTCGCGAGGTCTGCGCCGGTGAAGCCCGGCGTGCCGCGCGCGATGACCATGATGTCAACGTCCTCGCCGAGAGGAATCTTGCGCGTGTGAACTTTCAAGATGCCTTCGCGCCCGCGCACATCGGGGCGCGGCACGACGACGCGACGATCAAAACGACCGGGTCGAAGCAGGGCCGGATCGAGCACGTCGGGCCGGTTCGTCGAAGCCATGATGATGACGCCGTCGTTCGACTCGAAGCCGTCCATCTCGACGAGCAACTGGTTCAAAGTCTGCTCGCGCTCGTCATGACCGCCGCCAAGTCCCGCGCCGCGATGACGACCGACGGCGTCGATCTCGTCGATGAAGATGATGCACGGCGCGTTCTTCTTGCCCTGCTCGAAGAGATCGCGCACGCGCGATGCGCCGACGCCGACGAACATCTCGACGAAGTCCGATCCGGAGATCGAGAAGAACGGCACGTTCGCTTCGCCCGCGACCGCGCGCGCCATCAGAGTCTTGCCCGTGCCCGGCGCGCCGACCAAGAGCACGCCTTTGGGGATGCGCCCGCCGAGCTTCTGAAACTTCTGCGGCTCTTTCAAAAACTCGATGATCTCTTGTAGCTCGTCCTTCGCCTCGTCAACGCCCGCCACGTCTTTGAACGTGACGCGCTTCTGTTGATTGTTCAGCAGCTTCGCGCGCGACTTGCCAAACGAGAGGGCCTTGTTGCCGCCCGCTTGCATCTGCCGGAGCATGAAAATCCAGATGCCCATGAAGAGCAGGATCGGAGCCCACGTCAACAGGATGCTCCAGATCATGCCATTGGAAGAGGACAAATCTTCGACGGTGGCCTTCGGCTTGTTGGTGTTCGGGTCGAGCTTCGCCGCCTCTTCCATCAGCTTGCTCTGGTAGTAGGGATTGGCTGACTCGGCGCGCAACTGTTTGCCGTCCGTAGCCTGCGCGAGTATCTCGTTCTGCTTGACGGTCAGCTTCACGATCTCGCCGCGTTGAACTCTCGCCGAGAGCGTGCCCACGTCGGTCTTTTCAGGGCCGCCCTGATTGTTGGCGAAAGCCTTGTAGAGCAGCACCGCACCCAAGAGGATGAGCACCCAGAAAACGATCTGTCTTGCAGTAGAACTCAAGTCCTTCAAGCCTCCGACGCCGATGATAACCTATTTGGCGTCTCTTGTCGCTTCCCCACCCTTGCTCGTTCGACCGACGCTTGCAGGGGCAGGAGAAGCGACTTGATGAATTAGCCCCGTTGAGCGACAACTTTTTAGATGCCCGCGCAACCACACGCGTTGTGCAATTCCGTGGACTTTACGCGCCCGCGCGACGCGCGGATTGTATAGCGAGACGCGAGGGTATGGGCCCGTTGCGACCGATCCACAGATCGATGCCGCCTCTTCATTCTTCGCGCGCCGTTCACTTCTCCATGCGAAAAAGAATCCAACGCCCGCGCCGCTCGACGCGACCGCCACCCGGTAGCTCCGCCACGCGCCCGCCCCTCTCGCCTTCGAGCAACTTTTCCAAAGCGACGACGTGCGATAGCTCGATACGCCGCAAGTTGCCGCGAGCGAGCGCGAGCCAACGACGCAGAGCGCGACGACGCACCGCCGTCGTTGCTCTCAACAAAACCTCGACGCGCAGCGGCAACGCGCTTCGTCCTTCACGTTCAATGTCGCTTTCAGCATCGACGCGATCTTTACCCGCAACCGGCCCTTCATCTCTGACAACTCGGCGGCGCGCGCTCTCATCCTTCGCCTCGCACAAAAGTTCCGACGCCTCTGCTTCGAGCGCGTCCGCATCTTCGCGCAGCAGGCCCGCCGCACGCGCAACAGCCTCGACCGCGCGTGGATTCAACGTCTCAAGCAACGGAATCATTTGCTTTCGCACGCGCACGCGCGCGAACCGCTCATCGTCGTTCATCTCATCCTCGCGCGGCGCGACACAGTGCACCGCGCAATACTCTCTGGTCTCAGCGCGACGCGCCCAGCCGAGCAACGGGCGCGCGAGCAGGAGAGACGGATCGTCGTCGCACAACGCACGCGCCGGTCTCATCCCGCTCAAGCCGTCCGCGCCACTCCCGCGCAAGAGGGCGAGCAGCACGGTCTCCGCTTGATCGTCGAGCGTGTGGCCGGTCACAACCAACTGTGCGCCCCACTCGTGCGCGACTTGCGACAAGAACTCGTAACGCTCGCGCCGCGCCGCCTGCTCCAAGTTGTCGCGTGTCGTGCGCGCTCTCTCCTTCACGCCCGCGCGCGCCGATGCGAACTCGAAACCCAGATTACCTGTGAGACTTTCGATCCATCTTGCATCTTCCGCGCCTGCCTCTCTGCGCAGACCGTGATCAAGATGCGCGACTTTCAACTCGACAGAGATCAATCGCCGCCCCTTCAACTCCGCGAGCGCAAGCAACAATGCCGTCGAATCTGCGCCGCCCGATGCGGCGACGACGACGCGCGCCGAGTTGCGCGGCAGGCCGAGCGCGCGCCACTCTGCGAGCAGACGCCGCGCGAACTTAGTGATCCCCCGCTTTGTATTGCTCTCGACTCGCCCTTGCATGGTGTCAGCTCAAAAGGAGGGTGCGGTATAATCTAATAACGTCAGGGTGTTATATCGCACTGCGCGGTCTCATAATAGTTGGGCTGCTACCCTGTCTGGCAACATCTAAGAGAACTAGAGCGACCTTCACAGAGGATGGATGAAGTTGCCCAGAGAAACAGAGAAGAGTCTTCTAGCATCCTTTATTGGGTCAGTGATGATCCTATGGAAGATTCATTCAGTGGAAAAGTTAAAAATGCAGTAGAACAGATCGAATCATTTTTGAAGCCACACTTGAAACTTTAATCCCACGTACAGCATGGCAGTCCTTCGCCTCATGCCACGATCATCGTGCCCGTGCCTTCGTCCGTGAAGAGTTCGGAGAGGAGTGCATTGCGCGCGCCGCCGTCGATGATGTGCGCGCTGCCGACGCCGCGTCGCAGGAGGTCTGCGATGGATTGGAGCTTGGGGATCATGCCGCCTGTTGCGACGCCGTCATTGATGAGTCGCTCGATGTCCGCGACTGAGATGCGCGAGAGCTTCGACGCGGGATCGTCGCGCTTGAGATAGATGCCGTCAACGTCTGAGAGCAGGATCAACTTCTCAGCCTGCAAGCGCACGGCGATCTCTGCGGCGATGGTGTCGGCGTTGATGTTGAAGACGCGGCCCTCTTCATCTGCGCCAAGCGATGAGACGACGGGCATGTAGTCTTCGTCGAGCAAGACTTGCAGCAGACGGTCGTCGATTTCGAGTATGTCGCCGACGTGACCGAAATCGACGTGCGAGCTTTCGCCGGTCTCGCGGTTGACGATCTCACGGGGCGGACGACGCACCGCATGGACAATGTTGCCGTCGATGCCTGAGAGCCCGACGGCGTGCGCGCCTCGATTGCGGAGCGCGGCGAGAATGTCGGTGTTGATCTTTCCGGCGAAGATCATCTTCGCCATGTCGAGCGTCGCATCATCGGTCACGCGCCGCCCCTCGATGATCGTCTGCTCGACGCCCATCTGCTCTGCGAGTTCGCTAAGTTGCTTGCCGCCGCCGTGCACGACGCAGACGCGTATGCCGACCTGTTGCAAGAGGGCCAGCTCCTCCGCGAGCGAGAAGAGATTCTCGCGCTCCTCCGTCACCTTCCCCGACAGCTTGACGACGAACGTCTTGCCCTTGAAGCGACGAATGTAAGGCAGAGCTTCGCGCAACAGATCAAGTCGTTGCTGCTGGCTCATCACGTTTCGCCTCCCGACAGACGAGAGATGATCGCTTTCTGCGCGTGCAGACGATTCTCCGCTTCGTCGATGACGACGGAGGCGGGCGAGTCGATGACTTCATCTGTGACGATGCAGTTGCGACGAACAGGCAGGCAGTGCATGAAGAGCCCTGCGTCCGTGCGCGCCATCTTCGCCGCGTCAACGATCCATTGACTGCGATAACGCGCGCGCATCTCCACGTCGTCCTGCGGCGAGCCGTAAAAATCTTTGCTGCCCCAGCTCTTCGCATAGACGACCTGCGCGCCGTCGAAGGCCGCTTCCACGTCGTCGGTGCGCGTGACGGTCGCGCCCGCATCGAACGCCGCGTTGTTGATCTCGCGCATCAAATCTTCGTCGAGTTCATAGCCGGGCGGATGCGCGATTGTGAGATCGTGGCCCATCTGCGCGGCGGCGAGCGCGAAGCTGTTGGGCACAGCCATCGGCAAAGGCTTCGGATGCCAAGCCCACGTGAGCAAGACTCTCTTCCGGCCCTCGCCGAGCTTCTCCCTGATCGTCAACATGTCGGCAAGGGCCTGACACGGGTGATGCATCGCCGATTCAAGATTGATGATTGGCACGTCACTGTAATGCGCAAACGCGCTCAAGACCGGATCGGTTCGCTCCTCATCCCAATCCTTCAACGCCGCAAAGGTGCGCACGCCGATCAATGAACAATAGCGACCGACGACGCGCACAAACTCCGCGACGTGCTCCGTCTTGTCCGCGTCCATCACGACGTTCTCGCGATGCTCCAAAGTCCAACTCGTCCCGCCCGGCTCTAACACGACCGCGTTGCCGCCCAACTCGTAAATCCCAACCTGCATCGACGCACGAGTTCGCAAAGATGGGTTAAAGAAGACGAGCGCGACCGAGCGGCCCGCGAGCGACTTTGAATCATCTTCGCCGCGTTTGAAGCGCAGGGCCGATGCGAGCAGTTCTTCTAATTGATCGCGCGACCAGTCAGAAGTTTTTAGAAAGTCTCTCGGCATTCTCATGCGCCTTTCAATATCGTGCTCAACGCTTCGACGAAGAGATCGGCTTCTTCGATCTTCAAGCACAACGGCGGCAGGAGTCTGAGCACGCGCGCGTCGCTCGACGTGCCCGTGATGATGCGACGTTCGAGCAGAGCTTTGTGAACCCTCGCGGCGATCTCTTCCTTGAACTCGACGCCGAGCAGAAACCCGCGACCGCGCACGCGCACGACCTGCGAAACTTCCGCGAGCCGCGCGCGCAGGTGCGACTCGACCGCGCGCACGTTCTCAATCATCTTGTCCGCTTCAATCGCTTCGAGTGTCGCCGAGACCGCAGCCATCGCGAGCATCCCGCCGCCAAACGTCGTGCCGAGATCGTTCTCCTTGATCGAAGATGCGATCTCATCACTAGTCAAACACGCGCCCACGGGCACGCCGCTCCCCAGAGCCTTCGCGAGCGCGACGACATCGGGCACGACGCCGCCCGCCGCCTCGCTGCCTGCAAAGAACCAATCGCCCGTGCGGCCTACGCCAGTCTGCACCTCGTCGAAGATCAAGAGCATCCCGCGCTCGTCGCACAACGCACGCAGCGCGCGGAAGAATTCCGGCGCGGCTTCGCGCACGCCCGCCATCGACTGGATCGGCTCAAGCATGACGGCTGCGACCGACTCGTCCGCGAGCGCGGCGACCGACTCGATTGATCCAAACTCGGCGCAGAGGTGGCCCGGCACGTTCGGTCTTCCGAGCGCGCGATACTTTCCTAAAAACGTCGCGCTGATCGCATCGGCCGTGCGACCGTGAAAGCTCCCCGTGAACGTGATGATCGATTCGCGCCCGGTCTTCATGCGCGCCATGCGCATCGCGTTCTCGTTCGCCTCCGTCCCCGAATTGCAGAAGAAGGCTTTCGACAAAGGCGCGGGCGCGCAATCTATCAACTTCTCCGCCGCGCGCGCGCGCACTTCCGAATAGACGAGGTTCGAGTAGAACAACAACTCACCCGCCTGCCGCCTCAACGCTTCGACGACGTGCGGGTGACAATGGCCCGTCGCGCAGACCGCGTGACCGCCGTAGAGATCGAGATACCGATCCCCTCCGCTCGTCTCGATCCACGCGCCGGCCCCGCGCGCCGCCGCCACAGGCATCTTCTTGTACGTCGCGAGTTGATACTGCTCCTCGCGCGCGGCGATCTCTTCAAACGTAGTCATCGTTTCCGTCGTCATCGTTTTTAAGTTCAAAGTTACAGGTTCAAGGTTCAAAGTTGAAGAGAGATATTAACTTTGAACCTTGAACTTGAAACTATCCTCATGGATTTGTTCCGGCAAACATCAGTCCGGTCTTTTCGTCGAGACCGAACATCAGGTTCATGTTCTGCACCGCCTGGCCCGCCGCGCCTTTGACTAAATTATCTATCGCCGCGAAGACGACGATCTGTAGCCCGCGCACGGCGATGCCGATGTCGCAGAAGTTCGTCGTCTTCACCCAGTTGATGTCAGGCGAGCCCGAAACGACGCGCACGAAGAACGAGTTGCGATAGATGCGCTCGTAGAGAGAGCGCACGTCCGCTTCACTCATGCGATTCTCTTCGCCGACCTCGGCGTAGATTGTCGCGAAGATGCCGCGCGCTGTCGGCAACGAGTGAGTCATGAAAACCAACTCGTTCGTCCAGTCGCGCAGCACGTTTAGTCCGCGCAGGGCCTGCTCGATCTCCGGCACGTGTTGATGCGTGAAAGGCTTGTAGGCGTAGAACGAGTTCATGCGCTGCGGGTGGTGCGTGTTCGCGGCCGCCTTCGCGCCCGATCCAGACGATCCGGTCTTCGCATCGACGATGACGCGCCCCGTGAGCGCGCCCGTCATCGCGAGCGGCGCGAGACCTAAGAGCGTCGCGGTTGCGAAGCAGCCCGGATTGCTGACTAGTCGAGCGCGCATGATCTTCTCGCGGTTGATCTCCGTCAGCCCGTAAACGAACTCGCGTTGAAAATCTATCGCCGTGTGCTCGCGCCCGTAGTGCTGCAAAAATTCCGCCGCATCACTCAGACGAAAGTCGCCGGAGAGATCGATGATCTTCACATTCGACGGCACGCGCGGCGCGATCTCCAGCGCCTGTCCGTGCGGCAACGCGAAGAAGATGCAATCGAGATCAGACAGACTTTCGAGATCGTCGGGCGCGGAGACGAAACGCAGATCGGTGAGCCCGTACAAATTCCTGTGCACTTCGCCGACCGACTTCCCCGCCTGCTCGTTCGCCGTCACGAGCGCGACTTCGGCGTGCGGGTGCGCGAGCAGAATGCGCAGAAGCTCCGCGCCGCCGTAGCCCGACCCACCGAAGATGCCGATCTTTAGTTTCATGTTCAAAGTTTGAAGTTCAAAGTTTCAGGCCCAAAGTCTCAGGCCCGACATCGCAGCCGACGAATTGAACGCGCGACGCTTTCAAAAGCGTGTGGCTCACACGCAAACTTTTAACTTTGAACTTTGAACCTTTAACTTAACGATCTCGAACATTCGCGCGCCGTCTCTCCGCGCGTTGCCCGCCGCGACGTTGAACTCGCGCTCGATATACTCTTCGCCCATCGCCGAGTCCGTCACCGAGCCCGCGACGAGATCGACTGTGAGCCCGCGCCGCGCGAACCATTCGACACCGCCCCACGCGCCCACATAATCCGAAGCGCAATAGACAATCGCCGCAGTCGCCGCTCTCAGCTCTGCGTCTTCAAACACGGATTCGACCGAGTAGCCGCCGATGATCCCGTCGCCGAGTTCGATGACGATGAGATCGGGCCCTGCCTCTTCCAAGCGCGCGATGATCGCTTTCGCCACGGGCGCGAGATCGCCGACGCCCACGGTCGAGGGCAGGCCACAATCGAGGAAGCTCGCGGTTGCGACCGCGCCGTGGTCGGCCATGTTCAGAGTGTCGCGTAGGCACGCCACGCCTGATAGCTTCCCCGCCGCCACGCGCAAGCCTTCGTGCGCCGCCTGCCGGATCAGTTCCGTCACTGCGAAAGTCTTCCCTGAATTCATGCACGCGCCCGCCACGATCACGAGTGGCGCGCACGCGCCCAACTGCGCGCGCGGCTCAAGCGCGCCGTCCGAGATGTTGCGCACCTGTCCGCGCTCATCGCACACGAGACCAAGCACCTCGACTTTGATCGCATCGCTCAAACTCGAATGATGGCCCGTGCACAGGCCGACCACGCCGCCCATGTTGAGCAGGTGCAACTCGTCGCCTGCCTGAACTGTCGCGGGCACGTCGCCGACGAAACCTTTGAGCGCGCGCCGACTCCCCAATGCGCCGACGAGCACGTCGCCCGGATTGATCTTCGCGAGTCTTCCCGTCGGGAGTTCGAGATGATTGTACGTCGCGCTATCGGTCAGAGCGCGCACCGCCACGACATCGCCCGCACGTGCGCGATCTACTCCGCTGACGACTGCCAGCGTTCGCGACAAGCTCAGATTAGAAGTCACCGATCCGATCTTGTCCGCCTCTACCACCGCGACGTTCGAGCCTCCGATGTTGTCAGCCATGTTCACCATCCTTCTCTCTTCGCCGACTCGCGTACAAACGATCCGCGCGAGTCGAAAACACGACGACCCGGACAGCGCGTCTCTCATCATCGTTTGACGGACGACCGCTCACGTTTGGCGATCAAGTTGCGCGCGCGAACGCAGGCGCAGCGCGTTCAACTTGATGAAGCCTTCGGCGTCGCGCTGGTTATAAACCGTGTCCGCCTCAAACGTCGCCAGCCGCTCGTTGTAGAGCGAGCGAGGCGCGCGGCGACCGACGACCGTGCAATTACCGCGATAGAGTTTCAAACGCGCCTCGCCCGTCACGGTCTCCTGCGTCGCGTCAATCGTGCGACGCATCAACTCCGTCTCCGGCGAGAACCAGAAGCCGTAATAGACGCTCTCCGCAAACTTCAAACTCAACGCATCGCGCAGTCTCATCACTTCTCGATCCATCGTGACGGATTCGACCGCGCGGTGGGCCGCCTGCAAGATTGTCACGCCCGGTGTCTCATACACGCCGCGCGACTTCATCCCGACGAAACGATTCTCCACGAGATCGACGCGACCGACGCCGTGCTCGCCACCGATCCGATTCAATTCGGTGAGCAACGCAACCGGATTCAACTTCTCGCCGTTCACACTCACCGGCCCACCCTGCTCGAAACCGACCGTCACGTATTCCGCTTTGGCTCGCGCATCCTCCGGCGAGCGCGTCATCTGAAAAATATCCGCAGGCGGCTCAGCCCACGGGTCTTCGAGAATGCCGCCCTCGTAAGAGACGTGCATCAGATTCCGATCCGTCGAATAAGGCTTCTCGGCGGTGGCCGTCACAGGAATGTCGTGCTCTTTGGCGTAAGCGATCAGATCGCTCCGGCCCTTGAACTCCCACTCTCTCCACGGAGAGACGACCTTGATGTCCGGTTCGAGCGCGTAGTAAGTCAATTCAAAACGAACCTGATCGTTGCCCTTGCCCGTCGCACCGTGGGCCACCGCGTCGGCCTTCTCCGCACGCGCGATCTCGATCTGTCGCTTCGCGATGACGGGTCGCGCGAGCGATGTGCCGAGCAGATAGACGCCCTCGTAAACCGCGTTCGCCTTCACCGCCGACCACACGTACTCGCGCACAAACTCGTCGCGCAAATCTTCCACGTAGAGTTTCGATGCGCCCGTCTTGTAGGCCTTCTCTTCGAGCCCCGACAGCTCTTCGCCCTGCCCCACGTCCGCGCAGTAGCAGACGACCTCGCAGCCGTATTGCTCTTTGATCCAACGCAGCATCACCGACGTGTCAAGCCCACCCGAATACGCCAGCACAACTTTTTCGATCTTCTTCTCCGTCACGAAAACAGCCCCCAGATTTTTTTCATCACCGCGCGCTGCGCCTTCGCATCTTCGACGGCGACGAAGATCGTGTCTTCGCCCGCGAGCGTGCCGACGATCTCCCCGATTGTGGCCCCATCGATTTCCACTGCCACGGCGGAGGCCATCCCCGGCTCGCAGTGTGCAACGACGAGCGACGCGCCCGCCGTGTCGAGACTCACGAGACCACGTCTCTTCGCTCCATCACTCGCCTGTGGCGCGATGTAGCGGCCGCGTCGCTTGACGATCCCTAGCTCCGAGATGTCGCGCGAGACGCTCGACTGCGTCGCGGCGTAGCCCGCGCGTTCGAGCAGCGCGGTCAACTCCCCTTGCGTCGCGACCGGCTTCGCCGCGATCAGGCTGAGAATCTTTCGGTGTCGCTTGTTCCTGTCGAGCATCGCTGTTGAATATGCAACGAACTTGCATATTCGTTGCATGGATGCATAAAATAGCAACATTGTTGCCCGCGCGCAAGCCAGCAGGGTAGAAATTGAGCGGAAACTTTCGCATGGAGGCTTGAAGATCGGCATGGCTCTGGAGATGCGCGCCGAGTGTGAAAAGTGCGGAGCGGAGTTGAGCGCGGACGGCGAGGCTTACGTCTGCTCTTACGAATGCACGTTCTGCGCGGAGTGTACGCGCGCGATGGAGTTCAACTGCCCGAACTGCGGCGGCGAGTTGGTGCGCCGCCCGCGCCGGAAGGCAAAGCAAGAAGGGACGCGAGCACAAGGCGATGGCTGACGAAGATCAAAAACTCTGGGGGGGCCGCTTCACGGGCCGGGCCGACGCGGGGTTCGCGGCATTCAATCGTTCGTTCGATTTCGACCGGCGACTCTTCTCTGCGGACGTGCGCGCCAGTATCGCGCACGGCGACGCTCTGCGCGCGGCGGGCGTCTTGACCGAAGAAGAGTTCGCACAGATAAACGCCGGACTTGAAACAATGCTCGCGCGCGCGTCTGAGGATCAGAACTATCTCGAAGACCCGCGCGCGGAAGACGTGCACTCGTTCATCGAGTCGCGGCTCGTCGCGCTCGTCGGCGACGCAGGCCGCAAGTTGCACACGGGTCGCAGCCGCAACGATCAGGTCGCGACCGCGATGCGCCTGTGGCTGCGCGAAGAGATCGATGAGATCGAGCGGAGCGTGCGCGAGGCACAGATCGCTTTGCTCGATCTCGCCGACGCGCATCGCGACGCAAGCCTGCCCGGCTACACGCACCTGCAACGCGCACAGCCGGTGCTGTTCGCCCATTGGTGTCTCGCCTACTTCGAGATGCTCGCGCGCGACCGAGAGAGACTTGCGGACACGCGCCGACGCACGAACGTGCTGCCGCTCGGATCGGCTGCGCTCGCGGGCACGAGCTTTCGCGTTGATCGCGAGACGGTCGCACATTCACTAGGTTTCGACTCGGTCTCGCGCAACAGTCTGGATGCGGTGAGCGACCGCGACTTCTGCGTCGAGTTCTGCGCCGCCGCGTCGCTTGTGATGGCCCACCTCTCGCGCCTCAGTGAAGACTTGATCCTCTATTCGACAACTGAGTTCGGATTCGTCGAACTCGGCGATGCGATCTCGACGGGGTCGAGCCTCATGCCGCAGAAGAAGAATCCGGACGCGCTCGAACTCGTGCGCGGCAAGGCGGGTCGCGTCTTCGGTCACACGTTCGCGCTCTTGACCGTCATCAAGGGCCTGCCGCTCGCCTACAACAAGGATATGCAAGAGGATAAGGAAGCCGTCTTCGACACGGCAGACACGCTTCAGGCCTCGCTCGAAGTGACGGCGACCGTGCTGCGTAATATCAGGCTGCGCGAAGAGCGCACACGTGAAGCGGCGACGCGCGGCTACATGAACGCGACCGAACTCGCCGACTATCTCGCACGTCGCGGCGTTCCCTTCCGCGAGGCGCACGAGCAGGTTGGACGCATCGTCCTGCGCGCGATTGAACTAGGGCTGGAACTCGACGAGATGCCGCTCGAAGAGCTGCGCGCGATCTCGCCGCACGTCGGCGAAGACGTGCGCGACGCGCTCACGCTTGAAAGCACGCTCGCCACCAAGTCTCAGACGGGCGGCACTTCGCGCGAGCGCGTCTTGGAAGCTCTGGCCGCCGCGCGCGAGTCGTTGCGTTGAGCGAGCGCAATTCGCGCGAGCCGATCCTGCGTTAGCTCTCCTCTGCTTTCCGCACACTATCGCCGCGCGCCATCGCCCACTTGAGGGCCGGTGGGGTGGCGATGGTGGTGAGGACGACGGTGATAACGATTGCGCCGTAAGTTGTCGGCGAGACGACCGGCTCGGTCGCGCCGCTTGCGTTTGTCAGAAACAGCGTCGCGCCGATCCCTGCGTAGATCAGTTCGACCTCGCCGCGTGGGAGCATGCCGAAGCCGACGGCGATGCGGCTCGCACTGCGCGTCACAACGCCGAGCGCGCAAGCCTGCTTGCCTAAGATCGCAGCGAGCGTCAAGACGAGCGCGAAGGCGAGCGCGGACGGACTCGCGAAGACGCGCAAGTCCACGCGCAAGCCGACGAGCACGAAGAAGATTGGCACGAGCAGTTGACTGACGGGTGCGAGCAGCTCGCGTAGATCGTGCTTGGTGTGGTGCGGAAGTTTTTCAAAGTGGGCCTCTTCGAGTAAGAGTCCGGCGGCGAACGCGCCGATGATCGCGGCGAGACCGAGCGCGGCGGCGGCCCACGCGAGCGCGAAGCAGATCGAGACGGCGAGGGCCATCAAGACTCCCCGCCCTTCTAGTTTGCCCGCGCCGCGAAAGAGTTGCGGCACGACGAGCTTGCCGACGACAACCGCACCACACAGAAAAGCGATGGCCTTCGTCGCGATGATCGCGACGTTCAAGACTGAGAGGTGTTCGCCCGCACCCGCCGACTCGACCGCGCCTTTCATCACCGCGAGGATGACGAGTGCGATCACGTCGTCGATGACAGCCGCGCCGAGGATGATGCGCGCGGTACGCGTCTGCAACTTCCCCGTGTCGCGAAGAACGCGCGCCGTGATGCCGACGCTCGTCGCCGTTAGAGCCGCGCCGACGAAGAGATGCGTGAGCATGGTCGCGTCCGGCAGAAACAGTAAGGCTGCGCCGTAGCCGAGCGCGAACGACGCGAGCGTGCCCGCGACGGCGACGAGGAGCGAAGAGAGACCGACGTGAAGCATCTCCGTGAGATCGGATTCAAGCCCGACCTCGAAGAGCAGAATGATGACGCCGATCTCCGCGAGTGCGCCGACAACTGTCTCGGTCTTCAACGTCTCGAACGCGCCGACACCTGCGAGTGCGAGCGCGCCGAGCAGCATCCCGCCGATCAACTCGCCGAGCACGGCGGGCTGCTTCATGCGCTCGAACAACTCGCCGCAGAGCTTCGCCACGACGAGCATCGCCGCGACGCCGATGAGCACGAGTGGATCGAGTTGGTGAGAAGCGATCATCAGTCGCGGATTTATACAAAGGGCCGAGTCGGATGAAAAGGAGAAGGGCTGAGTCGCCGATTTTGTTGCGGCGGCTCAGCCCTCTTCGTGTGTGCGTCGTCGCTTGCGCTAACGGTCGCGGTCGATGCGAGAGTCAACGGGTTGCGCCGGAGAGCCGGGCGGCGTGTCCGGGTCGCCGTAGCCTGCGCCCCCGACGCCGTGAGCCGCGGCTTCATGCAGGGTGTGACCACCGCCGCCGCCGGACATGACGCTGTGACGGCGACCGTAGAAGAAGTAGATGACCAAGCCGATGCCGAGCCAGATGATGAGTCGATACCAGTTTCCCACGGGCAGCGAGAACATCAACAGCAGACAGGTCAGGATGCCGAGGATCGGCACGAGCGGCACGAGCGGCGCGCGGAACGGTCGCTTCGCATCCGGATTCGTGCGTCGCATGATGAGCACTGCGGCGCAGACGATGACGAAAGCGAAGAGCGTGCCGATGCTCGTCATCTCCGCGAGAATGCTTAAGGGGATGAGTCCGGCCATCGCCGCGACGAACAGGCCCGTCAGGATCGTCGATTTCCACGGCGTGCGAAACTTCGGATGGATGTCGCCGAAGAATCCTTTGGGGACGAGACCGTCGCGCGCAAGCGCGAGCATGACGCGCGGCTGACTGAGCATCATCACGAGCAAGACGGAAGTGATGCCCGTCATCGCGCCCGCCGCGACGAGGTACTGCATCCACGTCAGACCGGCCCGCTTGAAGGCATCGACGACGGGAGCGTCGATGTTGATCTCTTTGTAAGGAACCATCGCGGTCAGCACGGCCGAGACGGCGATGTAGAGGATGGTGCAGATGATGAGTGACGCGATGATGCCGACGGGCACGTCCTTCGCGGGCTCTTTGGCCTCCTCCGAGTGAACGGAGACGGAGTCGAAGCCGATGTAGGCGAAGAAGATGATGGCCGCGCCCGCGAACATGCCCAAGGGCTCGCCGCCCTTCGCCGTCTGCCCGAAGATCGTGTGGCCGAAGAAGCTCAGGCCCGTGTAGCCGTAGGGCGCGAACGGATGCCAGTTCGACGTGCCGTAAACGGTTAGAACTAAGTAGCCGCCGATGCCGATCACCATCAACACGATGACGAGCTTGATGCCGACCATGATGGCGTTGAAGCTCGCGCTCTCCTTGATGCCCTTGACGAGAACGATGGTGATGAGGAACGTGATGATCACGGCGGGCAGATCGAAGTACGAGCCCGTCGGGACGAAGCCCGCGTGCGGGCATCCTGATGCCGCATCAGCCGTGACGCAATAGTTGTAAGGGGCCGAGCGGAAAATTTCAGGTATCTTCGCGGGGATCGCCGCGATCCCTTCGTGGAAGATCGGGATGAACTCCTGAAAGTGCGCCGACCACCCGTGAGCGACCGTCGCCGATCCGACGGCGTATTCGAGTATCAAGTCCCAGCCGATGATCCACGCGAACAACTCGCCGAGCGTCGCGTAGGCATAGGTGTAAGCCGAGCCCGCGACCGGAACCATCGAAGCGAATTCCGCGTAGCAGAGTGCGGCGAAGACGCAGGCGAGCCCCGCCAAGACGAACGAGAGCATGAGCGCGGGGCCGGTGCGGTCGTGCGCGGCGACGCCGGTCAGGATGAAGATGCCCGTGCCGATGATCGCGCCGACGCCGAGCGCCGTCAGTTGCACTGGCCCTAGCACGCGGTTCAGGCGATTCTCGCCCTCCATCTCCGCGAGCAGCATCTTGAGTGGTTTCGTTCTGAAGAGTGGACTAGCCATTCAGTTGAACCTCCGCGAGATTTCGGGGTGCAGGCTGTTGCCCCCGCTCGTTTGAAGTTTGTAAACGTTAGATCAGACTTGTTGCCGCCATTATTGCCATCAATCAATGATTCTGGCAACGATTAAAAGTGCCGACTCATCAAGTCGCGTCTTCGCGAGTCGATCCATTGAGCGCGGAGTCCTCCATCGGCACGCCGACCTTGCGCCACACAAGATAGACGGGGATGCCTGTGAGCACGATGATCAGGCCGGGCCACGTCGTCGCCGTCTGATAGACGAAGAGGACGAAGAGGATCACCGACGCGCCGATGATGTAGAGCGCAGGGATAATGGGGTAGCCGAATGCCTTGTAAGGTCGCTCGGCATCGGGCCGCTTCCGTCGCAAGACGAAGATGCCGATGATCGTCAGGATGTAAAAGATGAGCGCGGCAGAGATGACGTAGTCGAGCAGGTTGCCGTAGAGGTTGCCGTAGGAGATCGCGCCCGCCGCATCCGTCTTGACGGTGCGCGGCAGCACGAGCAGCGCAGCCCAGATGCCTTGAATGACCAATCCGACGGCGGGCACGCGCTTGTCGTTGAGCTTGCCCGTTGCTTTGAAGAAGAGGCCATCGCGGGCCATCGCGTAATAGACGCGCGCGCCCGCGAGGATGAGTCCGTTGTTACAGCCAAACGTCGAGACCATGATCGCGACCGCCATGACGACCGCGCCCGCGCCGGGGAAGATAACGTTCGCCGTCTCCGATGCCACGCGGTCGCTCGGCGCGTTCTGAATGTGATCGAACGAGAGCGCGACGAGATAGGCGACGTTCGCGAGCAGGTAGAGACCGATGACGAGGAACGTGCCGAGGGCGAGCGAGAGCGGGATGTTGCGTCGCGGGTTCTTCACCTCGCCCGCCGTGAACGTGATGTTGTTCCAAGCATCGGCGGAGAAGAGAGAGTTGGTCTGCGCCACGCAGATGCCGACGAAGAGACCGAAGGCGGCCACCGCCGTCAGGCCCTTGCCCACGTCCTGTAGGTTTCCGCGCACCGTCCAGAAGTCGTGGAAGTTCGCTGTGCCCGCGCCCGACTTCAAACCGACGATGATGCCGAGCACGATGAGCGCGACGAGCGCGCCGGTCTTCGCCACCGTAAAGACGTTCTGCACGAGCTTGCCGAGTCGAAGCCCGCGCGTGTTCATAAACGTCAAGAGCGCGATCATCAACAGCCCGACGAGCTGCGCTGTCGAAAGCGACAGAGCGTAGCCGCCGAGGCGTATCGGCTCGACAAGATAATTCTTCTCCGACACCCACGGCACGAGCACGCCCGTGTAGCGCGCAAACCCGACCGCGACCGCCGCAATCGTCCCTGTCTGGATGACGAGAAAGAGCGTCCACCCGTAGAGGAAGCCCCACATCGGCGAGAAGGCCTCGCGCAGGTAAACGTACTGCCCACCGGCCCTCGGCATCATCGCCGCGAGTTCGCCGTAGGAGAGGGCCGCCATGAGCGTCAAAAGGCCGGTGACGATCCAGACGACTAAGAGCCAGCCGGGCGAGCCGACCTGCCGCGCGATGATCGAAGAGACGATGAAGATGCCACTGCCGATCATCGACCCGGCCACGATCATCGTCGAATCGAGCAACCCCAAGCCTCGTATGAAGCCCTCGCGCCGATCCTCTGCTTCAGCATCAACGCCGACAGCGTCCGCCATGTTTCTCCTTCAACCCCGCGCGCCGCGTGCGCCGCAAGACCCTGCGACGAATAACGCCCGCGACTAGCGCGCGAGTGCGTCTCTTTAAGTTGTGCAAAACTTTCCCGTGTGGGTAGGTCAAGACAGGGAGCGCGCGCATTATACCGTTTTCACCAATCGTGTCGAGAGATAAAATCGGCGGAGGCTTTCGTTGAAGCTGCAGAAGGTCTGACAGCATTTTTGTTCGGCTCGACGCCGTCAATGATCATTGAGGCTATTCCCTAGATAAGGGTATTATGCGGAACCGTTCCGCTCATACAGTAGTTATGCTGCTTCGCTTCTGATTACGATAAGGAGTTATGAGTAACACCAAGAAGCTATTATTGACCGCAGGTCTGATTTGCCTCGTTCCCCTCTTCATATTTGCGGCTTATCTAACTCCCGCCTTGTATCGCGCCATCCTTAACCCTTATCTCGAATATGATGTTGCCCGTGACATCACAATTTCTTCTGAATGGGTGGAAATGACGCCGAAGAAACCATTAGAAGCCGAAAGACAGGTTCAGTATCTCATGTTGGATATAACTACGCCTTTTAAGCCAGATTATGATTCTGCGGGATTGCACCTGTCAGACGGCTCACTTGTTATCCCTCAAGTTCAGCTTGTTGACGAGCAAGGAACCACATATGACTTGAAACCTGCGGCGGGTGAGAAGGGCATGGCGTTCTATTGGAGTAATCCGAATCCTCACGAAGTCGGCTTACCTAAAGATAGAAAGTACCTTTCCGTGAGGATTCGCTGTGACAGACCCTTTCACTGTTCGAGAATCTATTGGCATTGCTACAACCAGTGGGATGTAAGTTGAACGGCTTCGATAATGGGCAGCATAACAACGCCATGCAGCCGACCGCGAACAGCGCGGCTCTCATTCGTTAGCTTGAATGCCTGTTCCATTGTCCCGCTACTTTCCTGTTGCCACGCCCCCGCCGGAAACCTTAATCTACGCACACTCCGAAACTGCGGTGAGGTGAAGAGATGATCAGTCGCAAAAGTTCAGGCGAGATTCCGCGACGCGCGCTCGGTCGCACGGGCGCGCAAGTCTCCGCGCTCGCGCTCGGCGGGTATCACTTGGGGTTGGTGAAGACGAAGCGCGAGGCGATTCGTATCGTGCATGAAGCGATTGATGCGGGCGTGGATTTCATGGACAACGCTTGGGAGTATCACGAGGGCCGGAGCGAGGAGATCATGGGCGAGGCTCTCAAAGGTCGCCGCGAAGAAGTCTTCCTCATGTCGAAGGTCTGCACGCACGGGCGCGACCGCAAAGTCGCGATGCGACAGCTCGAACAGTCGCTCAGACGTTTGAAGACAGATCATCTCGATCTCTGGCAGGTGCATGAGGTCGTCCACGACAACGATCCCGATCTGCACTTCGCGAAGGACGGCGTCGTCGAAGCTCTTGAACAAGCAAAGCACGAGGGCAAGGTGCGCTTCGTCGGCTTCACCGGCCACAAAGACCCTGCGATTCATCTCAAGATGCTCTCGCACGATTATCCCTTCGACACCGTGCAGATGCCTCTCAACGTCTTCGACGCCACGTTTCGCAGCTTCGAGCAGCGCGTGCTACCTGAGTTATTAAAACGTGGCATCGCGCCCCTCGGCATGAAGAGTCTGTGCGGCACGGGCGATCCCGTACGCAAGCGCGTCGTCCCTGCAACCGAAGCGTTACGTTATGCGATGAGTCTGCCCGTCGCCGCGACCGTGAGCGGCATCGATTCGCTGCGTGTGCTCAAACAGAATCTCGGCGTCGCGCGCGGCTTCACACCGATGACCGGTGCTGAGATGAAGCAACTACGCGAGCGCGTCGCGCGTGACGCAGCAGACGGCCACCTCGAACTCTACAAGACCTCCAAGCACTTCGACGGGCCACCCGGACGCAAGCAGCACAAGTTCCCTCCCCTCGAAGAGCTGGCGGCTTGACGCGCACGAACTTTAATTTCTGATGATGAAAGAACAGCACGACGCGCAGGGCTTCGCGCCCGCGCTCGGCGACATGAGCGCGGAGGAGTTCCGACGCTACGGGCGCGAGGTCGTCGATTGGATCGCGGACTACTTCGCTTCAATCGAAGAGCGTCCCGTGCTCGCGCAGGTTCAGCCCGGAGAGTTGATCGCGCGTCTCCCGCAGTCTGCTCCCGAACACGGCGAGACGATGGACGCGATTCTCGCCGACGTTGATCGACTCGTCGCGCCCGCGCTCACACACTGGGCGCACCCTTCGTTCTTCGCCTACTTCGCCACGTCAACCTCCGCGCCCGGCATCTTCGGCGAACTGCTCTCCGCAGCCTTCGACGCCAAAGCCCTGCTCTGGCGCACCGCGCCCGCCGCGCAGGAACTCGAAGAGGTGGCCCTCTCTTGGCTGCGACAGATGATCGGTCTGCCAGATATTTTCGCGGGCATCATCTACGACACCGCTTCGGTCTCAAGCATGCACGCCATCGCCGCCGCGCGTGAGAGTTTGAACTTACGCATACGCGAGGACGGCATGAGCGGTCGCACTGATCTGCCGCTCCTGCGCGTTTACACTTCGGAGCAGTCGCACTCGTCCATCGAGAAGTCCGTCATCACGCTCGGTCTCGGTCAGAGATCACTCCGCAAGATTGCGACCGACGCCGAGTTTCGCATGGACTCGGATGCGCTCGCGCGTGCGGTCGAAGAGGACAAGCGCGAGGGCCATCTTCCCTTCTGCGCTGTCGCCACCGTCGGCACGACTTCGACGACGAGCGTCGATCCCGTCTCGCGGATCGCCGACGTGTGCGAGCGACATCAGATGTGGCTTCACGTCGATGCCGCATACGCGGGCTCGGCGGGGGTCGTGCCTGAGTTCCAACATCTGCTCGCGGGCTGCGAGCGCGCAGACTCGTTAGTGCTCAATCCGCACAAGTGGTTGTTCACGCCCTTCGATCTCTCCGTGCTCTATTGCCGGCGCATGGACGTGCTGCATCGGGCCTTCTCGCTCGTGCCCGAATACCTGCGCACGCTCGAAGCGGATTGGCAGGGCGTGCGCAACCACTCAGAGTATGGCATCCAGCTCGGTCGCCGCTTCCGCGCGCTCAAGCTCTGGATGATCATTCGCTACTTCGGTCACGAAGGTTTAGCCGCGCGCATACGCGAGCACTGCCGCCTCGCGCAACTCTTCGCCACATGGATCGAAGAGTCGCCCGATTGGGAACTGCTCGCGCCCACACCTTTGAGCGTTGTCTGCTTCCGCGCCATCACGCACGCGCGCGAAGATGAGACTGACGAAGATCGCGAAGCAAGACTCGACGCGCTCAACGAACGACTCATCAATGCCATCAACGCGAGCGGCGCGGCTTTCCTCACGCACACGAAGCTCAGAGGTCGCTTCGCCATCCGCCTCGCCGTCGGCAACATCCGCACGACCGAAGAGCACGTCCGCAAGGCGTGGGAACTTTTAGAGCGCGAGCGCGTGCGACTCTCTGCAACTCAAGAAGTTTGAGAACCGCGACGTGATCGAGTAACTTCCCTTCGCGACTGATGGCTGCCATGAAAAGACCTACGACTTTCCGACTGTTCCTACTTCTCATCTGCTTACTCTTTGCCTCATCTCCCGCGCGCGCTCAACACGGGATGACGCCGGAGGACACGTTGCGCGTCGTTTCGGTCTCGGATGCGCAAGTGTCGCCGGACGGTTTACGCGTCGTCTATTCCGTCTCGATGATCTTCGGCAACGAGACACGCTCGACGTTGATACTCACGCGCGCCGACGATCCGCGCCGCGCTCTGACACAGTTGTCCGGCGGCGAATTGAATCCGGGCCACCCGCGTTGGTCGCCCGACGGACATTGGATCGCGTTTCTCGGAACGCGCGGCGAGCAGTCGGGCGTGTGGGTCTTTTCGTTGGACGGCGGTGCGCCGCGACTCGTCGCGCCCGTGCGCTCGACGAATTTTTTCATCACCTACGCGGGCGAGCCCTTCGCTTGGTCTGGCGATTCACGCCGCATCGCCTACATCAGCGCGAGCGAGGAACAGATCACGCCCGACGTGGCGGACAAGAGCTACCAGCGCGAGAGATCGGATGCAGACCCGCGCGTCATCGATCGTCTGCAATACAAATCGCGCACGTCATTTGCAGATCGGTTGCGCACGCACGTCTGGGTGACGGACGTTGCCAGCCCGCTGCCGCGCCAACTCACCTTTGGTCAAACTTACGATCACGCTTTGACGTGGAATCCGCGCGGCGACGAGATCGCTTTCCTCTCGAACCACGAACCAGACCCGGACGCGAACAACAACTCCGACATCTTCGCCGTGGGCGTCGCGGATGGCCGCGTGCGACAACTGACCGACACGCGCGGCTGCGAATACGATCCCACGTGGTCGCCCGACGGTCGCTACCTCGCCTACACCGCAACGACGCGCGACGTGACAACGATTGATAGTGTCGCCGAAGACGCGCACGTCTGGTTGCTCGACGCGCAGAGCGGCAACCGGCGCGAACTGACTGCTGATCAAGACAGGCGCGCACGCTCGCCGCAGTGGTCGCCCGACTCAAACTCGATCCTCTACCTCGCGGGCGATCAAGGTCGCACGACGATCTATCGCGTCGCCGTCGGCGCATTCGCGCGCGATTCGCGCTTGCAGGCCTTCACGCTCTGGGGCGACCGTGACGGCGAGATACGTTCGCTCTTCCTTGCGGACAGACAGTCGCCACCTGATCCCTCATCGCAGAACTTGCGGCCCTTTCAGCCGTTTCAGATCACGAGTTTCAGCGTCGCGTCGAGATTCGCAGATGGGCCCGTGCCTGTTCGCGGCGTCGCCCCGTCGCCCGCGCCGCCCATCGCCTTCACGCTGACGGATGCCGTCACGCCCGCCGAAGTCTTCCTCGCGCTCGGACGAAGTTTTCCCGTCCGCCGTTTGAGCGCGCACAACGACTCACTCGTGCGCTCGATGCGAATCGTCGAGCCGGAAGAGTTCAACTTTCAGAGCTTCGACAACACGAAGGTCGAAGGCTGGCTGATGAAACCCGTGGGCTGGCACGGCGAGCGCGCGCCGCTCATCTTGAGCATTCATGGTGGCCCTCACGGCACATACGGCTATAGCTTCAACGCCAACTTTCAGGCTTACGCCGCGCGCGGCTACGCCGTCCTCTTTATCAACCCGCGCGGCTCCACGGGCTACGGTCAGAAATTTTCCGACGGCACTTTGCGCGAGTGGGGCGGCGGCGATTACAGAGACTTGATGGCGGGCGTCGATGCCGCGCTCAAAAAATATTCGTGGCTCGACGCGAATCGCATGGGCGTGACCGGCGGCTCATACGGCGGGTTTATGACCAACTGGATCATCACGCAGACGCCGCGCTTCCGCGCCGCCGTCTCCGTCGCTTCGGTCTCGAACCTCGTCAGCTTCTATGCCACGTCTGTTTATCAAGACTTGATCCACGCGGAGTTCGGTCTGCCGTGGGACGACTACGATCTCTTGTGGCGTTGGTCGCCGCTTCGCTACTCGCGCGACGCGCAGACGCCCACGCTCTTCATCCATGGCGAACAGGACAACGACGTGCACATCACGCAAGCCGAAGAGATGTACATGGCTCTGCGTCGGCGCGGCATCGAGACCGTGATGCTACGCTACCCACGCGAGGGCCACGGCTTCCGCGAGCCACGCCATCGCCTCGACGCGCTCGAACGCACGCTCTCGTGGTTCGACAAGTATCTGAAGTAGCAATCAGCATTCAGCATTCAGCGATCAGCCAAACAAAATTTGCTTATCGCTGTTGCTGCGCTGGGTGTTGACTCGAAACGCGGGAATTTTGACTGGCCGAATGTTGAATGCTGAATGATATGTTGACCCACATCGTCATCTGGAAGTATCGCGCCGAGACGACGCAGGCGGAGCGCGATGAGCACGTCGCGCGTCTGCGGCGTCTGCCGTCTTTCATCTCGCACGTCGAGAGTTTCATCGTCGGCTTCGACGAGTTGCGCCTCGCGCGCTCCTACGACACCGGACTCGTCGCCACCTTCCGCGACCGCGCCGGACTCGAAGCCTACGACGCGCATCCCGAACACCTGCTCGTCGTCGCCTACGGGCGCGGCATCTCCGAGCACGTCGCGTCGGTCGATTTCGAGAGTGAAGGATGAAAGAGACAAGGATGAAGTAGGAACGACGAAGTGAAGACAGCTTGCTCTTACTTCATCGTTCATCGCTCCTACTTCATCGTTTGCCACGATGAGACGTTTGTTAAAAATCGCGCTCGTGCTCTTCGTGCTCGTCGCGATCTCGCAGACGCCTTTCATCTATCGACGCCATCAACTCGCCAAACTCGACGCGACGATCCGAAACTTAAATGCGCAACGCGCGACGCGCGACGACGCGGGCCTCGCCGACTACAAGGGCGCGATGCACGTCCACTCTTCCCTCGGCGGCCACAGCACCGGCACGCTCTCTGAGATCGTCGAGGGCGCGCGCGCGAATGGGCTCGCCTTCGTCGTGATGAGCGAGCACCCGTCCGGTCTCACAGACACGCGCGCCGCCACTCTTCGCGGCACGCACGGCGGCGTGCTCTTCATCCCCGGCAGCGAGACGAACGAGTCTGAGCGCGACCGGCTTCTTACCTTCGGCGGCTCGACCGTCGCGCCGATCTCAAACGAAGCGAACTCTCTTACTTCCAACGAAGCCAATGCGACGAACGCGAACGTCGCTTCGACTCAGACGCTCATCGACCGCGCGAAGGCTGCGGGCGATCTCGTCTTCATCGCGCACCCTGAGACGTTCGAGAGTTGGCAGACGGCGCGCGGCTTCGACGGCATGGAGGTCTATAACCTTCACGCTAACGCGAAGCACGTCCACAAGCTCACGCTCTTCTTCGACGGACTCTGGTCTTATCGCAGCTTCGCGCCTCTGCTCTGGACGCGCTTCTACGAATCGCCGACCGAAAACCTGCGTCGCTTCGACGAATTGACCGCCGAGGGCCGCCGCGTTGTCGCCGTCGCCGGAAACGACGCGCACGCGAACGTCGGCGTGAGCTTGCAAGATTTGACGGGCAAGTCGCTCTTTAGGATTAAGCTCGATCCTTACGAGCGTTCCTTCAGCATCGTCCACACGCACGTGCTCATCCCACACGAGCAAACTCTCGACACCTCGACTCTGCTCGCCGCGCTCGCCGCCGGACACGTCTATGTCTCATTTGATCTCCTCTGCGATGCAACCGGCTTTCGCTTCACGGCGACGAACGGAGCGGAGACTAAATCGATGGGCGACGAGATCGCGCTCTCGAATGGCGTGCGCCTGAGAGTCGCGACACCTGTCGAGAGCCGCGTCGTTCTGGTTAAAGATGGAAAGAAGTTTGACGAGAAGTTGGCGAGTGAGAACGAGTGGACGATCAGCGAGCGAGGCGTCTATCGCGTCGAATGCTATCTGCCGCAACTGTCCGCGCCGCTCGATGCGAAGCCGTGGATCATCTCCAACCCGATCTACGTCAGATGAAAAAGTCTTGATTCTTGAGTCGCGAGTCTGGAGTCAAAGGCGGGGAGAGAATCTTTTGTCATATGACTCAAGACTTCAGACTCCGAGACTTCAGACTTCTTCGCAGAGACGACATCGCCCCGCTCGGCTTTTGCCCGGCGGGGCGGTTTCGCGGGCGGAAAGCTCCAACCCGATTTTGCGGAAGGGCGCTTCGAATCGCCTCGGCTGTTGAGAGTCTCGTGTTAGGCTCTTCGCACGCGCTGTTCCCAAGTGTGGCAGGGAGACGCGTGAACAGCTTCCTGTTATCTATTTGAGAGTGAGTTTATTGACTGAAGCCCCGTCTGTCAAGACGCACTTTGACCGTCTCCCAGCCATACGGCTTCGTCCATCAAGCTCAAGACTACTTTCCTAACCGTGCTCCGCGACCGGATGCAGGTTCGCGCCCTCAATTTGCTCTTCCAGCATTGATTCTTCAGAGAGCGCGGCTGCGGCGACGAGGACGAGCGCGATCCAGAAGAGGTCTGCGACGAGCAGGTGCGCGAGTTGGAGCCACGCGGGCGCAAGCATCGTCACGTTCGCGATGCCGAGCGCGACCTGCGCGACGAAGAGTGTGCCGAGCATTGAGTTGAAACGCTTGACCGCGCGCGTCGGGCGCACGAAGTTGCCGACGTAAGATGCAGCCATCACTGCGAAGCATCCGGCGACGACGGCGAGCGCAGGGTGCAGGACGCGCAGGCGCATGAGGAAGTGCGCCGTCGGCGAGAGGTCTTGCCGCAGGCCTTCGGCAAGCGTGCGTGCGGGGAACAAAGTGTCTCCGAGCGCAGTCACCGCGCCGCTCACTGCGATGACGATGACGCCCGCGAGTGCGAGTAAGAAGAGTGTGCCGATGCTTCCCTGTCCTCTTAGTTGCGTGCGCCCGCCGCCGCTCGACCACCAAGCCGTGAGCGCGAGCGAGCCGAGCAGCAGAAAAGTGTTGACGAGATGCAGCGACATGACGACGGCGCGCGCCGCCGAATCGTCATTGACGACGAGCCGGAACTTGACGAGAGCCGCGCCGATCAACGCCTCGAACGAGATGAAGACGAGAGCCGCGACCGCGCCGCGTCTCACGCGATCAGCTCTCGGTCTCACGCGGAACGCCGCGAACACCAGACCGACGACGAGCAACAGAGCCGCGCCGCTCGTCGCTCGATGCGCGAACTCGACGAGCGTCTTGACGAGTGGACTCTCAGGGATCACCTCGCCGTTGCACAGGGGCCAGTGGTTGCCGCACCCGTCGCCCGAAGCCGAAGCGCGCACGTATGCGCCCCACACGATGACAAGCAGGTTGAAGGCAGCGACGAGCCACGCATAGATGGCGAGTCGTCGCGATTGTTGATGCTCGATGATCTCGTTCACGGGTTGGCTTGTTGTTCGGATGCGAGCGGCGCAAGAGTCTTGCTTCGATCTGATTATAAGCCGGCAGTAGTCTCACGTCATTCGTTACGAAGCTCAAAACAATCGTTCACCGCACTCAACCGCGAGAGACTTCAACCATTGAGCACGTGGCGCAGCGCGCCGTCGAGCGTCGGGTATTTAAACTCGTAGCCTGCCGCTTGCAGACGCTCAGGCAACACGCGCGCGCTTGCGAGCAGCAGCGCGTCCGCCATCTCGCCGAACGCGAGGCGCGCGCCAAAGGCTGGCACTGGGAAGAAGGCCGGTCTGTTCACAGCGCGACCGAGCGACTTCGTGAACTCAGAGTTTGTCGCCGGTTCTGGCGCGACGACGTTGATCGCGCCGCTCAAGTTTTCATTCGCGAGCGCGAAGTGGATGATGTCGATCACGTCTGTGAGCGTGATCCAACTGTAGAACTGTTTGCCATCGCCGACCTTGCCGCCGATGCCGAGCTTGAAGGGAAGAAGCATCTTCGCGAGCGCGCCGCCCTCCGCGCTCAGGATCAAGCCGAAGCGCAAAAGCGTCGTGCGAATTCCAGCCGCGCGCGCCGCTTCGGTCGCGGCCTCCCACTCGCGGCACACGTCGGGAAGGAAACCTTCGCCCGCCGCGCTCTGCTCCGTCAAAGCCTCCTCGCCGCGATCTCCGTAGTAACCGATTGCCGATGCGGAGACGAGCGCGCGCGGGCGTGCTTTCAAACTCGCGAGCGTACTAGCCAGCAGGCTCGTTCCCTGAACGCGACTGTCGCGTATGAGTCGCTTCCGCTCATCAGTCCAGCGTCCGGCCGCGATTGATTCGCCCGCGAGATGCACCGCCGCATCGTGAGATTCGAGTGCAGCCGCGTCGATCTCGCCACGCTCTGGATGCCACTCGACCTCGCGTACGCCGCCCGTCGCGCTCTTCGACTTGCGACGCACGAGCTGCGTCACCTCATGCCCACGCCCAAGCAGCGAAGGCATGAGCGACGATCCAACCAAACCGCTCGCGCCTGTGACGATGATCTTCATTGAATTTGTGCTCGCCTTCTCTCGCGCCAATCTTGATTGAACTACGAGTCGCACAACTCTAACAGTTTTCCGGCGCGTCTCGCAGGCATCGCGCCAGACTAAGCCACCACGCGCGCGCGCGCACGGTCGCAAAGCAATCGCGACTTGATCGGCATCTCGCTAGACGATGCTCGAAGACTTCGCGGCTTCGGCCTTGCGAAGCGTGAAGCGCGTGCCGCCCGTGTCGCGTCGCTCCCAGAAGACTTCGGCGTCGATGAGGCTGGCGCGGTCGCGTATGCTGGCGAGACCGCGCCCGCGTCGTGCGCGTCGCTCGTGCGGATCGAACTCTGCGCGACCGTCGTCTTCGAGCGTGAGCGTGAGTTGGCCCGCGAGAGAGAGATGCACAGAGAGACTGACGCGGCGCGCATCGGCATGACGACAGACGTTCGTGATCGCCTCCTGCGCGATGCGATAGAGCTGCATACGCACGCCGGACGCGAGCGACAGACGCTCGTCTAAATCTTCGTCCGCAGAGAACTCATACTCGAAACGCTCGTTCGTCGGACAGTGCGCGGCTGCGTTTGAGAGGGCCCATTCGAGCGCGGCTGCGAGACCGACGTTATCGAGCGCGGAAGGACTGAGGTCTTCGCAGATGCGACGAATCTCCGTCGAGATGGATTCGATCTCCGCGCGGAAGGTCGCGGGCTCGACCGCATCGCGTTGACCGTTCACGCGCGCGGGCAGTTGATCGGTCAAGAGCATGAGGCTGCGCAGGTCTGCCAGAGTTTGATCGTGGAGATCGCGCGCGATGCGTCGCCGTTCGCGCTCGGCTTCGTTGGCGAGATTCAAGCGTGCGCTCGCGAGTTGTTGATTCGCGTCGGCGAGTTCATTCGTCGCGCGGGCCATCTTGTGGTTCTGCCACGCGCCCCACAGCAGCGCGACGAGCGCGAGGGCCAGAAGCGAAGCGAGCAGCACCGTCGTTCGCGGAAACGGCGCGCGCCCCACGTTGAAGGCGAAGCGCAGAGGCGCGGACGCGACGAGGTCTTTCGTGAACGCGCGCGCTTCGACCGTGTAGCTTCCCGGCGCGAGATTCTCCATCAAGAACTGCGCGTCCGCGCCGAGCTTGCGTTTGACTTCGTGCCCCGATGCATCGCGCAAGGTGAATGCGTAGGTGAACTGTTCGGGGAATGTGCGACTGCTCTGCGCGACAACGTCCAACGCGAGACTGTTCTGCGGGTATGGCAGTTGGACGCCGGACTGCAACTCCGAGACTGAATGAAGGCGTCGGCTGAGCACGCGCACAGCGACGAGCGAAGGCAGAACCGCGCCCGGCCTGTAACGCACGAGCCCGCGCGTTGTGCCGATGAACAGAGTCTCAGCCTGCGCGTTTGAGTTAGCTTGCGCGTTCGTTGTCGCATCGCTCGCGTTTTTTTCCGTCGATGTCTCGTTCGATCTCTTTTGCGCCGAAGCATCGTCGGCCCTCGACTGTCGCAGCAGCGCGAAGGCGTAAGGCGAGGCGAGCCCCTGCTCAACGTCGAAGCGCGAGACGAGCGTGCCGAACTCCGCATCGAGCCTGACGCGCAGAAGGCCACTGCCCGCAGTCGCACACCAAGCGGCGGGCGGCGACTGCGCATCAACGTCGCCTCGTGATTTTGTATCGGCGTCGCTTTCAGACTCAGTGGCGACCGCACGCGCGTCAACGTTCGGCACAATCGTTGAGAGCGCAGAGCCTGTGCGATAGAAGTGGAGGCCACTCGCTGTGCCGATCCAGAGCCCGCGCTCCATCGTTCCATCGAACGTCCAGACCGCGCCGCCGCGCAGACGCGCGAAGCCGTCCGCGTCTAAAGGCCGAACGCGCTCGCCGTCGAAGACGAAGACGCCCGCACGCGCCGTGCCGATCCACAGGCGCGCGTCCGTTTCTGCGTAGAGACTCGTCACCTCGCGCAGGCGCGCGTCTGCATTCGCGTTGGGAAAGACGGCGGCCCGCCGCTCGCCGTCAATGCGTTCGACGCCGCGACCATAGCTCGCCACATAGATCGCGCCGCGAAAGACGCGTATCGCGCGCACGCTCTCGCCCGTGCTCAACTTCTGCGACTGCTCGTCACCTTTATTCCCGTCGCTCTTCTCTTCGTCGCTGCTCTGTTCGTCAACATCCCGTTCATCAATCTTCTGCTCGTCGCTTTGCGCGCGCGTCTCGTCGCTCACTTTTTTGCTCGCCTCGCCCGCGCTGGTTTTCGACTCGTGCGTCTCAGGCTGCAACGCTTCACTGTTGCGACCTCGCGTCTCGACGTTCGAGAGAAGGCCGTCGGACGTGCCGACGAGGAGATGGCCGTGCGCGTCCTCTGCGATTGCATAAACTGAGCGACGCGCGAGTTCAGCGACCGTGCTCCAAGCATTGCGTCGCTCGTCGAAGACGAAGAGCCCGCGACTCGTTCCGGCGAGTAGTTCGCCGCGACGCGTGCGAAAGATGGCCCGCACGAAGTTCGACGCCACGTCGCCGCCGAAAGTGTCTGTTCGCGGCGCGCTAGGGTCGTAGCGACAGACGCCCCTGTCTGTGCCGAACCAGACGACGCCATCGCGGTCGAAGAAGATCGAGAAGACACGATTCGAGCGCAGGCCCCCCGCCGTGTTCTCGAATGTGAAGTGCTCCGCCTGCTGGCCCGCGCGGAAGTGGAACGCGCCTAAGCCGTCCGTCGCCGCCCACACGTCGCTCGCCGCGTCGCGCCTGACGGCTTCGACGGTCGAGACCTCGCCGACGTGTTTCAACAACGCGCGCTCGCCCGACGATAGCGGATCGCTCCCTGCGTACAACCCTCCGTCCGCGCCGCGCGCGCGTGCGCCGATCCAGAGGCCGCCGCGACCGTCCGCATCAACAGCCTCGACGAAGTACGGTCGTGGTCGGCTCAACACTTCGCGCGCTCGCTCGCCGTCGAACACGAGCAGCCCGCGCGAGCGCGTGCCGACGTAGATCACACCGTCTCGTCCCTGCGCGAGACTCGTTAACTGCAACGCGCCGGGCTTGTCCGCATCCGCGCTGCGCAACGGCTCCGTGGGGAACGCACGCGCGCTCACAGTGCCGTCGAGGTTGATCGCGCAACTGTAGAGGTGGCCCACGGCGGTCGTCATCACGGCGCGACCGCTTCCCTGCGAGATGATCGCGGTGACGGCTTTGCCTTTCGTCTCTTCAATCGCGCGCTGCTGCCCGCCGCGCATGACCGCCGCGCCGCTTTCAGTTCCGATCCAGAGCGCGCCTGAGTCGTCGAACTTGAGAGCGTTGACGCGCCCCTGCGCGAGTCCTTCGATAGCGACGGTCTGCGTGCGTCGCCCGTCGTAGCGCGCGAGCCCGCCGTCGGTTCCGAACCACAGCGCGCCTTCGGCGTCCTGCTCAATCGCGCGCACGCGATCCGAGGGCAACCCGTGAAAGAGTGTGACTGCGCCCCACTGGTGCAGGTTCGCGGCGCGCGGGTCGGGAGTGTCGTTTGAGTTTTGTGCGGAGGATGGAGAGAAGGAGATGGTGACGCAGATGAGAAGCACGGATGAGGCGAGCGCAATGAATCGGCGACGAAGATTTGATTGGAGATCAGAAAGACTCGCCGCAGAGACACAGAGTTCACAGAAGTTGCATAGAGGTCTCGTCTTTCTCTGTGCCTCCTCCGTGTTCTCTATGTCTCTGTGGTGAATATCTTGATGTCCTTTCACTCGCTCAACGTCATCTCGATCAATGCTTCTTCCGTTCAGCCTTCAACTCGTCGGCAAAGCGCACGCGGTCGCGTTCGATCCACGTTTCGAGATCGTGGCCGGCCTTTTCCAACTCGTCGGCGTTGATGAGCCCGCGTCGCAAGGCTTCAAAGAAGGCCCGCGTGCGGACGTTGTAGGCGAGCTTGTCGTAACTCTCGTGCGGCGTGCCTTCGGGCGTCGCGATGAAAAGTTTTTCGTAAAGAGTAGCGAGCCTGCTCTCAACTCCGCGCAAACTGAGACTGCACTTGCGCGCAATGAGCCAGTTCGAGAGCCCAAGCGCGAGATAGTAGAGGGCCTCTGCTTCAAACTCCGTGAGGAGCGGTCGCTTGAACGAATCCTTGAAGGCCGGATCGATCATGTCCGCGCCATCTTCCAAGACGGCTGCGACGAAGCGCAGGAAACGCGACTCCGGGTTGTTCTTGTGAATGAAACCATAAGTCGGCGCGGGCTCGACCGAACGAATGATCTTCCTGATCTCGTTGATGTAAATCTCATCCGGGAACTGCGTCCAGAAGATGACGCGCGCCTGCGGCGACTCGCGCCAGATGGCCCGCGCGGCTTTGACGCCCGACAACTTCGGCATCTGAATGTCGAGCACGCACAGGCCCGGCTTGTGCTTCGCGGCGAGCGCGACCGCCTCTTCGCCATCCGCCGCCTCGATGACGGGAGCGTGCGCGGCAAACTCTCTTTCGAGCAGCTCGCGCAGGTAGCGACGTTGCGCCACATTGTCTTCTGCGATCAGGATGGGCATGGACGTTGAAGGATTAAATCTCGCGTTCGGCGTCATTGTATCACCTGCTAACCTTTGATCTCACGAACTCGCCTGCCAGAGTCCGACATTAGCTCGGCGCAAACAATGTGGCTCTCCACAGCCGCGCGCATGTAGCCTCACCCGCGCCGCAAAAGTGTTAGCCTGCGACGCGGACGTTCGCGCCCGCGTCGCGCGCGTTTGATAGGTAGCGGACAATCTATCTCACCGGAGACAGATAAAAATTGGTGACCGGAGGCGTTGAGTCGGAGTATGATGCGGCGCATAAAAGCTCTACGCAGACTCCCGCCCGGATCGGTTCCGGCAACTTTTTCGCCCCGTGCGACTGTGATTCAACTTTGAGGATGAGATCGAAAGTGCGTCAACGTGCGTCTCTCATGCTGTGCTGTTTGTTGCCCGCGTGCCTCGCATTCGCGGGCTGCGGCGTCGCTTCGCAAGCGCGCGCGGACGCGGGGGCGCGAACGAGTGCGACGATGAAGGGTGACGCGGCGAAGAGTGAGGCGACGCAGAGCGAAGCGGCGACGACTCTATCGTCGGCCTCCGCCGCGAACGTCGTCGGCTCGATTGACGCGGATGGCGACGGCATACCAGACGCGGCTGAGTTAACGTCGTTCGGCGACCGCGAGAACTTTCGCAAGTGGTTCACTGGTGTCGCGGAGCAACAGTTCTACGAGGCGAGCAAGGAGTGGAACGAACAGCAGCGCGACTGCGCGGGGCTCGTGCGCTTCGCTTGGCGCGAGGCTCTGCGCACGCATGATCGACGCTGGCTCGCGCGCATGGGCGCAAGTTACGAAGCGTTTGCGCCGGACGTGCGCGCGTACACTTTGGAGCACAGTCCGCTCGGCGAAAAGATTTTTCGCACGAACTTCGGCAGCTTTCGCGAGACGGATTTGAGGGACGACACCTTCTCGGAATTCGCCGACGCACGCACGCTCAAAGAGTTCAACACGACGTTCGTCAGTCGCGACCGCAGGCAGGCCCAAGCGGGCGATCTGTTGTTCTTCCACCAGCCGTTCGCGCAGAAGTATCCATATCACGTGATGATCTTTCTCGGCGCGGCCCATGACGACGGTGAGGGCGCGAACGATTGGGTGGTCTATCACACAGGCACATCGCCGACGGACAAGGGCACGGTGAAGAAGGTGCGTCTCAGCGTGCTCGAAGAGCATCCCGATCCGCGTTGGCGGCCCGTCGCATCGAACAGGAATTTTCTAGGGTTCTATCGTCTGAAGATTTTGCAGTGACTAGTCTGCTGTTCAGAGTTCACGCTTGAGCGTGCATCTTCAAACAGCCTACAGGCTGAACTCTGAACGCAAGCGGCGAGTAGATTTCATCGGTCGCCTGTCGAGTTAGTTGGTGAGTCGAGCCATGAACACGAAAAAACTTTTCACGTCCACGTTGATCTACTTGGCGGTGCTCTTCGCCGTCTTCTCGTTCTCGTTCTGGCGTCTGCGCTCGCTCGCCGAAGGCTACGCGGCTGGCGAGTGGTTCGCCGAACAGGAGTATACCGAGCGCGATCCGACGAAGCCCGCCAAGCCCTTCTTCTCGCTCCTGACCAATCGCAGCTACGGCACGAACGAGAGGGCCCGCCTGTGGCTCAACTATCGCGACATCGACGCGGTTGATTTCCGCGTCTATCGCGTCAACGATCCGGCGAAGTTTTTTCATCAGCTTGAGAACCCGCACCAGTTCGGCGAGGACGAGGACAGTTCTTTCGAGAGCTACTTCCGCAAGCGCAATCCTTTCTTCCTCGAAAAAGTTCACGCCTTCAAGATGGCCTTCTACACTTGGGCGCGCGACTACTTCCGCAGCCAGTTGAAGAACAGCTCGCGCCGCACCTTCAACCAAAACTTCCGTAATCCCGATGAAGAGTTCGAGTCGCAACGCACGCCCTTGAACGTCGCCGACTACGCGCGCGTGCCGCTCTTGAATCCAGATCAGATGGTGACGACGTGGCGCGAGAAGTTGCCGCCACTGACGAATGAGTACGACCGAAGGCCCATTCCCTTAGGCAAGCGAGAGGCGGGCGTCTATGTCGTCGAAGCTGTCAATGGAGACCTGCGCGCCTATGGCATCGTGATGGTCACGGATTTGACGATGGTGCAGAAGGCTTCGCACGACGGCTCGCTTCTGATCTACGCCGCCAACCGCCAAACGGGCGCGCCGCGCGCGAACGTGAAGCTCGAAATCTCGAAAGGCAAAGACTCGCTGCTCACCGGCGCGACCGACAATCAAGGCATCTATCGCACGACGATCAAGCCGAAGAAGGAAGCGAACAAGAAGACGGACGCGAACGCTGACGAGGAAGGCGGAGGCGATGAAGGCAACGCGAGCAGCGAAGCCACGTCAACGCCTTCTTACGTCGTCATGGCGAACGAGGGCGGCAACTTCGCGATCTCCGATCTAGAGTCGTACTACTTCGAGCAGAGCAGCGATAGCGAAGGCGAAGAGGGCGGCGACAGCAGCAACTTCCACGGCTATCTCTACACGGATCGTCCCGTCTATCGCACGAATCAGAAAGTCTATTTCAAAGGCATCCTCCGCAAGCGAACGGAGAAAGGCTATCAACTTCCCAAAGGCGCGGTTGCGGTCAGCGTCGAAGACGCGAACGGCGCGAAGGTCTTCGAGCAGCAGATGACGCTCTCCTCGCGCGGCACGTTTAGCGGCGAGGTGAATCTCGATGAAGACGCGCCGCTCGGAACTTACAGCGTCGTCGCCGAATCAACGGATGGCACGGCGCGCGGCAGCTTCGAGGTGATGGAGTATAAGAAGCCGGAATACAAAGTCGCGGTCACAACTCCGCAGAAGTTCATCCCCGCCGGATCGTCGATGAAGTTCAACGTCTCCGCCAAATACTTCTTCGGTTCGCCCGTCACAAAGGCGGACGTGAAGTATTACATCTATCGCTCGCGCTACTATCCTTCATTCTTCAAAGAGCCGACCGATCCGCTCGAAGACTTCGGCGTCGAAGACTCGAAGGATGACACGAGCGGCAACTACGAGGGCGGCGACTCGATGGTCGAAGAGGGCGACGGCAAGCTCGACTCAAGCGGCCAACTGCTCGTCGATTTCAAAGTGCCGGAGCCCGGCGGCAAGCAGGCTTGGGATTACACGTATCGACTCGAAGCGCAGGTGACGGACGCCGCACGACGCGAGATGAGCGCGAGCGGCGAGTTCACAGGCGTGCGCGGCACGACGGTCGCCGATGCAGAGACCGAGCACTACGTCTATTTTCAAGGCGACACGGCCAAGATTCTCGTCCACACGCGCGACTACGACGGCAAGCCGAAGCCCGCGAACGTCACACTAAAATTCGTCGAGCAGACTTGGGAGCGCATCGAGAAGAACGACTACGGCTACACATACAACGACTACAAGCTGCACGAGAATGAACTCTCTTCCGCCTCTGTCCAGACGAACGATCAAGGCGAGGCTTCGGTCGATTACAAAGTCGATCATCCCGGCGACATACAGATCAAAGCGATCATCAACGAAGGCGGCAAACAGATCACTTCGCTCGGCGGCTCGGTCTGGATCGCGGATCGCAACGGCGAGTGGACTGACTATTCTTATCAAGGCGAGGATCAGATCAAGCTCGTCCCCGACAAAAAATCCTACAAGGTCGGCGAGACCGCGCACGTCCTCGCGCTGCTCCCCAAAGAGAAGGCCCATTTGTTAGTGACGACCGAGTTGATGTCCGTTATGTCCGTGCGCGAGATCGACACGACGGGCCGCGCCGCCGTCATCGACATTCCCGTAGATTCAAAGTTCGCGCCCAACATCTTCTTGAACGTCACCTACGTTCGCAATGGCGAGATGTACACCGCCGAAGAGTCCATCGTTGTTCCTCCGCGCGACAGGCTGTTGAAGCTCGACATCATCCCGAACAAGAGCGAGTACAAGCCGCGCGAGACGGTCTCTTACACGGTCGTCGCGCACAACGGCGACGGCACTCCTGCGGCGAACGCCGAAGTGAGCCTCGGTGTTGTTGACGAGGCGATCTACTCCGTTGCGCCCGACAGCGCAGAAGACATTCGACGCGACTTCTACGGTCGTCGCTACAACGAGGTCACGACTTCTTATTCGACCAACTACAGCTTCACCGGCTACGCGGGCAACAAGCCGATCAAGCTCGCCGAGAACAAACGCGCCTACCAGCTCGCGGATTTTAAGAACGACGCCAACCTCGTCGAGCCCGTCGTGCGAAAACTTTTCAAAGACACGGCGTACTGGGCCCCTGCTGTCGTCACCGGCGCGGACGGCAAGGCGACCGTCAATGTTCAACTGCCGGATAATTTGACGACGTGGAGGGCCACCGCGCGCGCCGTCACCGCCGACACGCGCGTCGGTGTCACGACGAGCAAGGTCGTCGAGCGCAAGGACGTGATCATACGTCTCGCCATGCCGCGCTTCTTGACAGCAGGCGACACCGTCACCATCTCCGGCATCGCGCACAACTACCTGAGCACCGATAAGACGACGCAGATTTCCTTGAACGTCACCGGCGCGCAACTGCTCGACCCGCAGACGCAGACCGTCACCATCCCGCACAACGGCGAGCATCGCATCGATTGGCGCGTCACCGCCCCGCAGACCGGCTCGCTCACGTTGCTCGGCAAGGCTCTGACCGATGCGGAGTCCGACGCTGTGCAGATGGATATGCCCATCGTCCCGCGCGGACTCAAGCAGACGGCCGGACAGACGCTCACGCTCGCGGGCGAAGGCGACGAGGAGAAGACGTTCACGATCAATCTTCCGTCGAATGCCGATCCGCATTACCGCACGCTTCGCGTCGAAGCCGCGCCTTCGGTCGCGAGCACGCTGTTCGGCGCGCTCGATTATCTGACGAGCTATCCTTACGGATGCACCGAGCAGACGATGTCGAGTTTCCTCCCGACGGTCATCGTCGCGAACACTCTGAAGGACGTGCAGCAGTCGTCGATCCGCGACACGAACAACATCGGTCGCAAGGTCAAGAAGGGCCTCGACCGTCTCTACAAGTTCCAGCATGACGATGGCGGTTGGGGCTGGTGGAAAGACGACGCGACCGATCCGTTCATGACGGCTTACGTTGTCGATGGCCTCTTCCTCGCGAGCAAGGCCGGTTACACCATCGACGATGCGCGCATGATGAAGGCGCGCGAAAAACTCGGCGGCTTGATCATCTCCGGCAAGACCGACGACGGCAAAGACATCGACATGGAGACGCGCGCCTACATGATCTACTCGTATAGCGAGACGGGCGGCGTCGATGCGCGCTACGTCGATGATCTCTTCAACAATCGTGGGCGTTTGCAGCCCTACGGACGCGCCCTGCTCGCGCTCACTTTGAAGCAGCGCGGAGATTCAGCGCGCGCACACGAAGTCGCGACGGAGATCGAGCGCACAGCTTCACAGACAGACTTCGACGCGCACTGGGAGTCGAAGCGCAAGCCGATGCTCGACTTCACGGAAGAGAACAACACTGAGGCGACGGCCCTCTCAGTTAAAGCTCTCGCGCAACTCTCGCCGCAGTCATCAGTGCTGCCGAAGGCCGCGCGCTGGCTCGTCTCGAATCGACGCAACGGCTACTACTGGCAGTCAACGAAGCAGACCGCCTTTGCCATCTACGGGCTGACAGATTATTTGAAAGTCAGCGAAGAACTCTCGCCCGACTACGCGCTCGAAGTCTATGTCGGCAACGATCAAGTGCTCACGCAGCAGATCACTCCGACAGAGGCGAAGTCCGGGAAGAGCTACACCATCACGCGCAAGAACGATCAGGTCGGAAACTCTACGCAGGTGCGCGTCGTCAAGCACGGTCACGGCGTCGTCTATCTCTCCGCGACGCTCGACTACGCGACGACCGAAGAGACGGTCGCACCGCAGAGCGCGTCCGGCATCAAGCTCACGCGCGAGTATCTACGTCTTGTCATCGACGATAGCGGCGACAAGCCGAAGTGGAAGACCGAACCGCTCGGCGGCGATCTCCATTCCGGCGACACCATCGTCTCGCGGCTGACGCTTGAGGGTGGCCCCGCGCCGTATCTCTTGATCGAAGACCCGATCCCCGCCGGTTGCGAGCAGGTCGAAGAGGTCGGTGGCTTCAACCTCGATCACACCGAAGAGGGCTGGACGAACTGGTACAGCAACCGCGAGTTTCGCGACGAGCGCACCGCCCTCTTCCTCAACTACTTCGGCGGCGGCAAAGCCGTCTTCCAGTACGCCATGCGCGTGCAAGAACCCGGCGACTTCCGCGTGGCCCCCGCGCGCGTCCAACTGATGTATCAACCATCCGTGCAGTCGAACACGGCGAGCGGCAAGCTAACGATCCTTGATCGCAAGTGACTGAGTTGAACTGAAACTTTGAAGGTGAAGCAATGACCAAGAACGTGCTCAACGCACTCTTCAACGCCGCGCGGGGCCTGCTGCGTAACTTCGGCGCGCTCCTCGCGCTCGCGATTCTTTACGCCGCGCTCTTAGCCGCAGCCGTCCTCTTCGTCACAACGCGCGAGGCGAGCGTCGTGCAACTCGGTCTGACCGCGCTCGCGGCAGTGGCCCTGCCCGTGCTCTTCTTCCTGCTCGTGGCGGCGTGCGCGTCTTACGCGGCCGGCGAGTCGCGACCGTTCGGGTTAATGCGCGGCGCGTTGCGTAATTTTTTGAAGGTGCTCGCGCTGAGCATCCCTGTGCTCGCGCTCGTCGTCGGCACGGTCTGGGGTTTGAATAAGCTGGAGAGCCGCGTCAAGATTGACCCGCAGGAAGAGGCGCGCTTCCAAAACGAGACGCACGCACATGAAGAGGACGAAGCAGACGACACGACCGCGCCGCACGCGAAGCCACCCGTGCGCTGGGCTTACGTCTTCTACTCCGCGCTCCGACTCTTCCTGCTCGGCTTCGTGCTCCCGCTCATCGCCATCCACTTGTGGATCGTCGCCGCGCGCGACGGACTCAAAGCCGCGCTGCTGACACATCATCGCACCATCGCGCGCGCACTCTCGGCGCGCTCCGTCTTCACCTACGCGCTCGGCATGATCGTCTTTGCGCTCGTGCCCTACTTCTTCATCATCAAGCAGACGCCTTCCAGCACGGGCTGGCTCGAACTCTCCTTCCTCTCCACGCGCCTCGTCGTCGCCTTCGCGCTCACGCTCTTCGGCTTCGTCTCGACCGTCGCCGCACTCGCGCGCATCGACGGCGATGCGACGAATGCGCCCTCGCTCGTGCCACAGACCACTGCGCCGGCGCAACCACGCACAGAGATGCCTGCGACAGTCGCGGGCCAGCCTTCATCTTGAGAGAGCATGATGCGTTGAAGTTTCGCAGCCCCTCATTCTCTTTCCGTTCAAAGCACGCCACGGCGCACCTGTGCGTCTGCGTCGCAGTTCTCTTCGCGTGGGTATCGCCCGTCGCAATCAAACATCGCACTGGCCCTCCCGCGTCACGCAAAGCTACGACGGAAGAGATCGACGACGCCTTGCAGCGCGCGGCGATGCTCGCGCTTGGCGGGCGCGACGGCGCAATCGTCGTGATGGACGCGCAAGATGGCCGCCTGCGCGCCGTCGTCAACGAAGAGCTTGCACAAACCGGCGCGTTCCCGCCCGGCTCCGCCGTCAAGCCTTTCACGCTGCTCGCCGCGCTGCGTGCCGGTGTCGTCGATGCAAACACGCGCTTGCTCTGTCGCAAGCATTACAAACGAGGCGCGACCGAGTTCACCTGCTCGCACCCCGTCTATAAAACTCTCTTCGATCCGGCCCACGCCCTCGCACACTCCTGCAACTACTTCTTCGCGCACCTCGGCGAACGTCTCGACGCAAAAGAGTTTAACGCGACGATTCAATCCTTCGACTTCGCGGCGCCGCCCGAAGCGCGCGACACGAACGCGCCGCACGCAGACGCACACACGCGCGCAACGAAGCGACCGCCGCGCGCAGAGTGGCGAACGGAGACCGCGCTCGGCGAAGGCGGCGCGATCTTGACGACGCCCTTGCGCATGATCACTGCCTACGCCGCGCTCGTGAACGGGGGCCACCTCTTCGAGCCGCGACGCGACGCCTCCGCGAGCTTTCAAGCGCGCGAGCGTGCGCGTCTCACGATCAAGGATGAAGAGCGCGCGATGATCGTCGCGGGGATGCGCGGCGTCGTCAGCTACGGCACGGCTGAGCGCGCGCGGCTCGACGCGATTCCCCTTCGCGTCTTTGGCAAGACCGGAACGGCCACGGAGATCGGCGGCTTCCGCACGCACGGTTGGTTCGTCGGCTTCGCCTCCGGCCCGCGCGCGTCGAGTGAGCGCGACAGGCTTGACGCATCGCAGTTCTCCGCACGTGCGTCTGACGATCAGCCCGCGCCCGCAGAGGTCAAGCTCGCTGTCCTCGTCTTTCTCAAACGCGCGCAGGGCAAGGAGTGCGCCGGGGTGGCCCGCCCCGTCTTCGAGGAGTACGCGCGCCTCACGAGCGGCGGAAGTGAAGACAGTTCGGTTGTGCGCTCTGAAGCATCGACGAGTGATGCGGCCGGATCATCCATCGGCATGCTCACGGAGAATTTGGACGGCGTGCGCGACGCATCAACGATCTCGTACGCAGACTCGACCGAGCTGCGCGGCGATGCGACGATGGTGCGCGTGCGTCTCGCGCGCGAGGGCGAGATCGTTTCGATGCCGCTCGGCGATTATCTCTTCGGCGTCCTCGCCGCCGAAGCGAGCACCGAAGATGAGTTCAACGCGATCAAGTCGCTGGCCGTCGTGAGCCGCACATACGCTTTGCAGAAGCTCGGTCGTCATGCGCGCGAGGGCTTCGACTTCTGCACGACCACGCACTGCGAACGTTTCCTCCGCGTCACGTCAGCGAATGCGCGCCCGGACTTTCACGCGCTGCTGCGCCGCGCTGTCGCCGAAACAGAGAATGAAGTCTTGCGCGACTCGCGCGGGCGACTCGCCAACGCCTACTTCAGCGCGAGCTGCGGCGGCATGACCGCCGACGTGCACGCGCTCTGGGGCGAGCCCGCGCGCGAACCCTTCGAGCGCGGCGTCGCAGATGAATACTGCGTTGCGCTGCCCTCTACGCGATGGACTAACGCGATCCCCACGCATGATCTCTTGAACGCACTCCGCGCCGATCCACGCTCCGACGTGGGCTCGCATCTCGACTCGATCTCAGTCGTCAAGCGCGACGCGACGGGTCGCGCCGAACTCGTCTCGGTCGAAGGCGAGCGGCGTCGCCTCTTGCGCGGTTGGGATTTTAAGATCATCGTCGGGCGCACGCTCGGTTGGAGCGTCGTCAAAAGCTCGCGCTTCGCAGTCGAGCGCGCGGGCGCGACGTTCATCTTTCGCGGCACGGGCTTCGGTCATGGTCTCGGACTCTGTCAGGCGGGCGCGCACGTCATGGCGCGCAATGGTTCGTCGTATCTACAAATCCTCGCGCACTACTTCCCCGGCGCATCCGTCGGTCAACTCTCCGACACGCGACGCTCCCATGATGCACAACAACCGGCCCCGCGCTGGCGAGCCGACGCGACCGCGCCGCTTCATCATTCCCTTGCAAGGGAATGCCATTTCCACCCGACGGGATGCCATTCCTTTGTGCGGGAACGCTATTCCCTTGCAAGGGAATACGATTCCACTGAACGGCAACGTCATTCCTTTGTAATGGAATCCCCTTCCTTTGCAAGAGACTCTCATTCCTTTGTAATAGAATCCCATTCCTTTGTAATGGAGTCCCATTCCTTAATGTGGGAATCCCATTCCTTAGTGCGGGAATGGCGTTCCCTTGTGCGGGAATCGTATTCCTTTGGACGGGGATATGATTCCTTCGCGCGGGGACATTATTCCAGCGTGGAGGAACGTGGCGATCCTGTGCGGGGATGGCGTTCCCTTGCGACGTTTCGTCGTCTCGTTTCACCGCTCCGCTATTCCGCCTCAAAGCTCACTTCATCGCACAGCAAAGTCTCGCCCGCGCGTGCGAGGCTTTCCAGCGAACACTTTCGCGTGAGCTATCCCGCTCGCGAAGCGCGACGCTCTGCCGAATCAATCCTGCGCACGCTCGAAGACGCACGCGCAGACCTCGCGCACAGGCTCGACGCCGCCTCGCTGCCTCAACCTTCGCTCCCCGTGCTTGAGATCAACGTCAACGAGACGACAGCCGACTTCGTCGCTGCTACGGGTCAACCTTCTTGGGTCGCCGCCGCCACGCGCGGCTCGCGCATTGAGTTGCAACCCATCGCCGCGCTCGAACGTCGTGGTGCGATCAGAGAGACTTTGCGACACGAGTACGCGCACGCGGTTGTCGATGCCCTCTCACGCCGTCGCGCTCCGCTCTGGCTGGCGGAGGGTTTAGCGGCGCACTTCGCGGGCGAGGGCGCAATGCTCGCGCGCTACGCTCCCGCAGAGAAGATTCCCGTCGAAGAGATCGAACGAAGACTTGCAGCGCACGCCGCGCCCGAAGAGATGCGCGCGCTCTATGCCGCATCCTACGCCGAGGTACACGCGCTCGTTCGCACAGAGGGCGAGCCGCGTGTGTGGCGTCGCGTCGCGGGAGTTTGATCTTCAAAGACGTACCATCGCGCGCACGAACAACCGCACAGCACTGTTCAAAACATCTTTCCCGCGAGCCGGGTTGAAAGCCGCGCGAGCCTGCCTGTAAACTCTCACGCACCTTGAGCCAGATTATTTCGCCAGAGACCGTTGAGCGCGAGTTCGACAAACTGACGCGCGGCGCAGCGTCTGACAACGACGGCGCACGCGTGCTCGATCATTCGCTCGCGCAGCACTTCCACGCGCTCGCGCAGTTCGAGTCAACACGCACGCTCAAGTCTTCCGCCCTCTACGCGCGCCTGCGCACGGAAATCGAGAGAGTGCTTGGCTCCGTCGTGTGTGAGGACTTCGCAGGAGACATTGATCGTGATGCGGCGGGCGCAGTCGATCACGTGCGCGCGGTCGCGTGGAACATCGAACGCGGGAAGCGAATAAAGGGCATCGTCGATGCGTTGAAGCATCATCCGATGCTGCGCGCGGCGGACGTGTTGATGTTGACCGAGCTTGACTACGGCATGGCCCGCACGGCCAATCGCTTCGTCGCGCGCGAGATCGCGGAAGCGGCCGGCCTTAATTACGTCTTCGCGCCGTGCTACATCGCGCTCAACAAGGGCAGTGGCTTGGAGTCGGAGGTCGAGGGCGAGAACGCGTTGGGCTTGCACGGCAACGCGATCCTTTCGCGCTTTCCCCTCCAACGCGCACACTCCGTCGCGCTGCCGAACGGCAAGGACAAGATGCGCGGCAAGGAGAAGCGTCTGGGAAGCCAGCGCGCGATCATCGCCGATGTCACGCACCCGCTCGGAGTTTTTCGCGCCGTGAGTCTTCATCTCGACGCGCACTCGACGCAGGGCCACCGCGCGCGACAGATGCATCTCGTGCTCGAACACCTCGCGCGTCTTGAGCCGCAACTGCCCACGCTCATCGGCGGCGATTGGAACACGACGACGTACAACTCGCGTCGCGCCGCTTACGCCATCCTCGGCTACTTCCGTCGCGTCGCGATGGGCGTCCGTCGCGTCGTCGAACAACACTATCCGCACCCCGACCGTTGGTTCGAGCGCAAGTTGTTCCGCGAGATCGAGCGGCGCGGCTACGTCTATCGAGAGTTGAACGCGACGGGCGCGGGCACGCTTCATTACGACGTGACTGACATCGCCGTCAACTCCGGGATGCGCGACTGGGTTCCCGGCTGGTGCTTCCCTTTCATCGATTGGGCCCTCTCCAAACATGGGGGCCGCTGCTCGCTCAAGCTCGATTGGTTTGCCGGTCGCGACATCACACCAACTTCGCCCCCGCGCGTCGTTGGTGATCTGCGCGACGAAGAGGGCCCGCTCTCCGATCACGATCCAATCGCGCTCGACTTTCTACCCGTCAACTAAATAGGGATCGATTAACTTCGGCGAGACTTAAGACTGCGCTGCGGGGCGCGGCTGTATTTTCGTCTTCGGCTTTGATTTCGTGAGGCTGAAGAGGACGCGCGCGCCGAGCAGCAACGCGAGCATGGCGGCGAAGGCGATCTGCGTCGAGGTGATCGCTTTGACGATCATCCAGTAGTGTATGACGCCGCCAACGCCGCAGACGTAGGTCAGACGATGAAGCAGAGCCCAACGCTTGCCGCCGAGTCGTTTGATCGAGGCGTTGGTCGAAGTGATCGCGAGCGGGATCATTAAAAGAAAACTCGCCATGCCGACGAGGATGAAGCGACGACTGAGAGTGTCTCGCACGATCTCGGAGAGGTTGAACCACTGCGTAAACCAGACGTAGGTCAAGAGGTGCAGCGCGCCGTAGAAGAAGGCGAAGAGGCCGAGCATCCGTCGAAGTTTGACGAGCCAGTTCGCTTTCGTCAGTTTGCGGAGCGGCGTGACGGCCAGCGTGGTGAGAAGGAAGATGAGCGTAAGCACGCCGGTCGAGCGCGTGGCGAACTCCTGCGGGTTCGCGCCGAGTCGATGATGGTATGCGTCCCAGCCCAAGAGCGAGAGCGGCACGATGGCGTTCGTGAAGAGGACGAACTTGCTGAACTGTGTGTCGGGTGTCACGCGCGCGTCGCCTCTCAGAAATATTTTTTCAAGTCCATGCCCGCATAGAGGCCCGCGACCTCGTGGGCATAGCCGTTGAACATCAACGTGTCGCGCCGACCGAACTCGCCGATGCGCTGCTCCGTCGCCTGACTCCAACGCGGGTGTTTGACCTGCGGGTTGACGTTCGAGTAGAAGCCGTATTCGTTCGACGCTTCCAAGTTCCAAGTCGTCGGCGGCTCATCAGCCACGAGTTTGATCTTCACAATGGCCTTCGCGCTCTTGAAGCCATACTTCCACGGCACGACGAGTCTGATCGGCGCACCGTTTTGCGGCAATAAAACTCTTCCATAGATGCCTGTCGCGAGCAGCGTGAGCGGGTGCATGGCTTCGTCGAGTCGCAAGCCTTCGACGTATGGGAAGCCGAGCGTGTGTGAGCGTTGGCCGGGCATCTCCCTCGGCCGCACGACCGTCTCGAAAGCGACATACTTCGCGCTCCCCAATGGATCGACTTCGCTCAAAAGTTTCGCGAGCGGGAAGCCGACCCACGGGATGACCATCGACCAGCCTTCGACGCAGCGAAAGCGATAGACGCGCTCCTCCTGCGGGGCCATCTTGACGAGATCGTCGATGTCGAAAACTTTCGGCTTCTGCACGAGTCCTTCGACGGAGACCGTCCACGGTCGCGTCTGGAAATCTCGCGCGACGCGCGCCACGTCCTCTTTGTCGGTCGTGAACTCGTAATAGTTGTTGTAGTTCGTGATCTTCTCGTAAGGTGTCTGCGCCTCGTTTGGCGGCGGCGGCACGGCCGCGTCTGAAGACTTCACGCTCTCGATGTTGGCGGCCACCTGTTGAGGCATGGGCGCGGGCGTCGCGAAGCGTCTGTAGAGGAGGCCCGTCGTCGCGGCCGATCCGGTGACGATGGCCGCGCGCATGAAGTTGCGCCGGTTAAGGAAGACGTGCTCGTCCGTGATCTCGCTCGAAAAAATGTCGCCGGTTTTTTTTGTAGCCAAGACTTTTGCGCCCCCTTCCTGCGCCGGATTCTATTCCCTTCGCCGTCCAACACGAAATACGCGCGGCATAGTCTCTGCGGTTTGAAAGCGAGAGGGCGCGCTGGCAGTTAAGACCAAGCGCGCCCTCTCTCTGTTGTCTCCCGAAGGATAGAAAAGTCTTCGCACGTCGCCTCAGCGACTCATTGCGCGTTCGAGTTTGTTGAGCGCGCCATCAAGAATCTCGTCCTCGCGCGCAATGCAGATGCGCATGAAGTTGTCCCACGTGTCGCTGTCGGCGAACGCGCTACCGGGAACGGCAGCGACCCCCGCCGACGCGATCAGTTTTTCGTTTAACTGCATCGCGTCGCCGCGACCTTCGGGGATGCGCGCCCAGATGTAGAACGCCGAGCCGGAGTCGTAAATCTGAAAGCCGAGACGTTTAAGAACCGAGACGGCCCTCTCGCGCTTGGCTGTGAACCGCTCGCGCAAAGTTGTGTAGTAGTGGGCGTCGATCATCAACACCTGCGCGAGCGCCTTTTGTAGCGGTGTGGCGGAGCAGACGTAGAAGACGTTGAGCGCGTTGAAGAGCGGCGCAACAAGTTTCGAGTGGCCGTAAGCGTAGCCGAGTCGCCAGCCGGAGATGTTCCAAGACTTCGAGAAGGAGTTGCAGGTGACGGTGCGCTCCCACATCCCTGTCATCGTGGCGATTGAAATGTGCGGACGAGAATCGACGACGTAGTGCTCGTAAACTTCGTCGGCGAGGCAGAGCAGTTCGAGTTCCTGACAGACTTCCGAGATCGCCGCAAGCTCTGCGCGCGTGAAAACTTTTCCCGTCGGGTTGACGGGCGTGCAGACGATGATCGCTTTCAACGGAAACTCCGCGCGATCTCTCAATTCGCGACAGCGCGCGCGCAACTCTTCCTTGTCGAACGTGAGTGCGTCGCGCTCTAACGCGAACGATTCGGTCTTGCCGCCGAGTTCTTCGATGATGCGACGGTGATAAGGATAATAAGGCTCGAAGACGAGCGCGGAAGCATTGACGAGGTGCGTGCGCGCGAAAGCGACGAGCCCGCCTGTGCCGCCCGGTGTGACGAGTAGTTCGAGCGGCTTCGCTTCCGGATCAATCTCGACACCGTTGAAAGTTTTAATCTTCTCGGCGACGGCGCGGCGCAGCTCCGCAGTCCCTTCCGCAGGGCTGTAATGATTCTGGCTCGCGGCGATCATCTCGGCTGCCGCGCGCGCGAGTCGTGGATCAATCGCCAACTCCGATTGGCCCTGCACGAGATTACCGTCGGCGGGCACGAGTCGCGTGATCGCGCGGATGTCCGGTTTCGTTCGCGTCCTCATCTCGGACTTGATCTCGGCTGCCGCCATTTGCCTCACCTCCGCATGAAACTCCGTATCCCTTGATCGCGCCCGCCGGAAGGCGACAGCTTAGAGCACGCATTGGAAGAAACACAAACGTAAAACTGGCGAGCGCGTTTCGTCCTCGCGCGACGTGAACCAGCGCGCCGGCCTTTGCTATACTCTCGCGCATGACGAACAAGAAGGAACTTGAGAGCGTCCGCGTCGGGCTCGTGCAGATGACGTGCGAGCCGGAGCCGGAGCCGAACATGGAGAAGGCTGTCGAGCGCGTGCGCGAGGCGGCACGCAAGGGCGCGCAGGTCATCTGCCTGCAAGAGCTTTTCCGCTCGCAGTATTTCTGTCAGACCGAAGACATCGATCTCTTTAAGCTCGCCGAGCCGATACCGGGCGACTCGACGGAAAGACTCGGCGCGCTCGCGCGTGAGTTGAACGTCGTCATCGTCGCATCTCTCTTCGAGAAGCGCGCGGCGGGCCTCTATCACAACACGGCTGTGCTACTTGATACCGACGGCGAGATCGCGGGCAAGTATCGCAAGATGCATATTCCGGACGATCCGCTCTACTACGAAAAGTTTTACTTCACGCCCGGCGACCTCGGCTTCGCTTCGCACGATACCGCTTACGGGCGACTCGGCACGCTCGTCTGCTGGGATCAGTGGTTTCCGGAGGCCGCGCGGCTCACGGCTCTCTCAGGCGCGCAGTTCATCTTCTATCCGACCGCCATCGGCTGGCTGCCCGAAGAGGACGAGGAGATGAACCACGCGCAGCACGAGGCTTGGCAGACCATCCAGCGCGCGCACGCGATTGCGAATGGCGTCTATGTCGTCGTCGTCAATCGTGTTGGCAAAGAGGGCGGCTTGCAGTTCTGGGGCCAGTCGTTCGTCGTCGATCCCTTCGGTCGTGTCATCGCGAAGGCGTCCGCCGACAAGGAAGAGATTTTAGTCGTCGATTGCCCACTCGCGGCAATCGAGCGCACGCGACAGAACTGGCCCTTCCTGCGCGACCGACGCATCGAATCTTATCAAGGTCTCAGCCACCGCTTCCTCGAATCGCCTTCGACGAAACAGTAACGCCGCAGACGATGACTTTGAGACCACACCAGACGCCGCGCGAACTTGGCTTCCGTATGCCCGCCGAGTGGCATCCTCACGCGGCGACGTGGCTCTCGTGGCCCAAAGACCCTGAGACCTTCATCGACCGCGTCCCCCAAGCCGAGCGCGCCTTCTTGCAGATCATCGCCGCGCTCGCGCCGCACGAAGCAGTTAATCTTTTAGTTGACGACGAAACTGTCGAGCGTGTCGTGCGCTCTCACTTCGGCTTCGTCGGCGCGGAGAACATTCGCATCATCCAACTCGACACCGTCGATTCGTGGATACGCGACTACGGGCCTAACTTCCTCATCGATGGACGCGGCTCTCTCGCCTACAACGACTGGACGTTCAACGCGTGGGGCAACAAGTATGAAGAGTTGAAGAGGGACGACGCGATCCCGAAAAAGTTGGAGAGCATGCTTAACATCCCGCGCTTCGAGCCCGGCATCGTGATGGAGGGCGGCGCGATTGACGTGAACGGCGCGGGCTGCGTCTTGACGACCGAGCAGTGTCTCTTGAACCCGAACCGCAACCCGCATCTCACGCGCGCGGAGATCGAAACTTACCTACGCGACTACTTGGGCGTCTCCAAAATCATCTGGCTCGGCGAAGGCATCTCCGGCGACGATACCGACGGGCACATCGACGACATCGCGCGCTTCGTCGATGAACGAACCATCGTCTGCGCTGTCGAAGAGGACACAACCGATCCGAATCACAAACTCCTGCAAGATAACCTGCGTCGTCTCCAACACGCGACCGACGCGAACCATCGCCCATTCGAGATCGTCACGCTCCCCATGCCCGGCATCATCGAAGGACGCGAGGGCCGACTCCCCGCCTCATACGCCAACTTCCTCATCGCCAACTCCGTCGTCCTCTTACCCGTCTTCGGCCATTCAAACGACGCACGCGCGGTTGAAACTCTCCAACGCCTCTTCCCCACACGCCGCGTCACGCCCATCTCAGCCTCCGATCTCGTCTGGGGCATGGGCACGATCCACTGCCTCTCGCAGCAACAACCTGCGGTATAATCCGTCCCGTCCTGCACGTCATCACGCGCAAACGCCTCAACGAGTTTGCCGCGCGTCACCCTGAGACTCGAACGGCTCTGGCGAATTGGTATCAACTTGTTAAGAAAACTGAGTTCGCCTCATTGGCGGAGTTGCGCGGGCTCTTCCCCTCCGCCGATCAAGTGGGTAAACTTACCGTGTTCAATATGGGCGGCAACAGAGTCCGGCTGGTAGCGGCAATTCACTATAATCGAAAGAGGGCTTATATCCGCGCGGTGCTAACTCACAAAGAGTATGACCAAGGAAAGTGGAAGGAATAGCCATGCAGGAACTCGACATCAACCAAGCCGCTAACGCTTGGTCAACCCTCGCGGGAAATATCTTCCTCCCCCACACGGATGAAGAGTATGACCGCATCGTCGCCCTACTCGATAGCCTCATCGACGAGGTTGGCGAGATGAGTCCCACCCGCTGGCTTCGTTGATGGAAGTGCTCGGCGTCTTAGTCGAGAGATATGAAGCGGAGCACGTACCTGAACTTTCCGTTGAGCAGTAGTTTGTCGCCCTACTAATTCTCTCAATCTCACTTCTTCATCTTCTGAAACTTCTTCACGACCATCTCTCTTTTGAGGGGCGAGAGGCGGTGGATGAAGAGCGTGCCGTCGCAGTGGTCGGTCTCGTGTTGGAAGCAGCGGGCGGTTAAGCCGGTCGCCTCGCGCTCGTACCAGTTGCCGTCCACGTCTTGAGCGCGCAAGGTGGCCCGCTCGGCGCGTTTCAGTGGCGAGTGAATCTTGCCGACGGAGAGGCAGCCCTCTTCGCCCGCTTGCTCGCCTTCTGTGCTAATGATCTCAGGGTTCGCGGCGACGAGCTTTAGTCCAGCGCAGTCCATCACGAAGAGTCGCAGGGAGAGTCCGACCTGCGGCGCGGCAAGTCCGACGCCTTCCTCCGCGTACATCGTCTCGAACATATCTTCACAGAGCTGGCGAAACTCCGCGTCGAACTTCCGGATGGGCTCGCCGACCTGCGCCAGCACGCGCGCCGGATAATCCATTATCTTCAGAACCGTCATCCTTCTTTTCGCCGACCCCTTTGAGTTAAGATGCAACGCACGCGAGCGATGTGCGTGCGCGCTGCTTGCGCCGCGCCCCGCGTGATGCGGAAACATGCGCGCGAGATTTTACGACGAGATGAGACAATATCACGAGCTACTGAGATCGATCCTCGAACGCGGCGTGCGCCACGAAGACCGCACGGGCATCGGCACACTCTCGCACTTCGGCTACCAGACGCGCTTCGATCTGCGCGCGGGATTTCCGATTGTGACGACGAAGCGCGTGCCCTTCCGTTGGATCGCAGAGGAGTTGTTCTGGTTCTTATCCGGCGACACTGACGAGGCGAACCTTCGCGCGCGCGGCGTTGACATCTGGATGGAGTGGGCTGACGCGGAGCACACGCGGAGGTTCAATCGCGCGGCGGGCGATCTGGGGCCCGTCTATGGCTACCTGTGGCGATCCTTCGGCGGCGACTATCCCGCGCGAAACGGCGTCGATCAGATCGCACATCTCATTAATGAGATCGAGCACAACCCGAACTCGCGTCGTTTGATCGTCACGGGCTGGGACCCGCGCGTCGCCGATAAAGTTGATCTGCCGCCGTGTCACACGCTCTTTCAATTCAGGGTCGAGAACAAAGAGACGTTGCACTGCCAGCTCTATCAACGCTCGGCTGATGCCTTCCTCGGCGTGCCCTTCAATATCAGCTCCTACGCGCTCTTGACGCACATGATCGCGCACGTCTGCGATCTACAGGTGGGCGAGTTCGTCTATACGCTCGGCGACTATCACATCTACCAGAACCATCTCGAACAGGTCGAAGAACTCTTGCGGCGAGAGCCGCTGCCCCTGCCGCAACTTGAGATCAGAGACAATGATGGTCGTCTGCGCGGGCTCGACGGTCTGCTCGCGATGCGCTGCGAAGATTTGAGTCTTGTCGGCTACCACTCGCACGCGAAGATTCCCGCGCCGGTGGCTGTATAATTACGTGCATAAAATGTCAACACAGAGACACAGAGTACACAAGAGGGGGCACAGAGATAAGTTTGATCTAGCATTGGGCCTTCTCTGTGCGATCTCTGTGCTCTCTGTTGTGAATCCTACTGTCGTATCACTCAACACACATGGCAATCATCGGCATCGTCGCAGTTGACAGAAACGGGGCCATCGGCAGGGGCGGCGCTCTGCCGTGGCGCTACTCCGCCGATCTCAAGTTCTTCAAGGAGCAGACGACGGGCAACGTCTGCGTGATGGGCCGACGCACGTGGGAGTCTCTGCCAAAACCTCTGCCGAACCGTCTGAACGTCGTGCTCACGCGCAACGCTTCGGTCGAAGAGCAGCCGGGCATTGTCGTGCTGAAGGAAGCGCGCACGGTGCTCTCGCTCGCGCCGTATCTCGCGCGCCACGTCTTCGTCATCGGCGGCAGGCAAATCTTCGACGCGTTTGCGACGGAGATCGACGAGTGGATCGTCACCGAAGTTCCGCTCACGGTCGAAGACGCGGACACGTTCATGCCACGCGATTTTCTCGAAGGCTTTGCCCCGCGCGACTCGCGCCCACTCGCAGACGATCTCAAAGTCACCTTCTACTCACGCACACGTTAGCCGTCAGTCGAATCCCTTCCTTCGTACTCCGTCGAACACGCCTGCCGTCAGTCTTCGCTCAGTTGCAATCCGCGTCGCAAACCAATTGCTACACGGTATCGTCCGCCTCTGCCCCATATCGTCGCGTGTCTCATGCGCTCCATGTGTGCCGCGTGCGTCCTGAGTTTTACGGCTGACTTTCCGCGATGCGTCGATGCAGCGACGTGGCATCGCGATTGCTCAGAAGCACGGCATGACCACAGAGGCGACAACATTCCCCATTCTCGAAAGCGTCGGGCGCAGGAAAAAGGCTGCGGCGCAAAGTCCAGACTCCATGAGCGACCATGCACTTGCACGTCTCGCCGCCGAAGGCGACATGGCTTCCTTCGAGCAGTTGTACACGCGCCACAACCGACGCGTCTATTCGCTCTGCCTGCGCATGACCGGCAACGTGCCCGAGGCGGAAGACCTCTCGCAAGATGTCTTCATACAGCTCTATCGCAAGATCGGATCGTTCCGGGGCGAGTCGGCTTTCACGACATGGCTGCACCGCATGACAGTCAATCAAGTGCTCATGCACTTTCGTAAGAAGGGCGTGCGACTTGAGCAGACGACCGACGACGGCGAGACGCCCGTGCAGATCGTCAAGGGCACGGAGGACGCGCGACGTATGCCGGTCGTCGATCGGATCATACTCGACGCGGTCATCGCGAAACTGCCGCCCGGCTATCGCACCGTCTTCACACTGCACGACATAGAAGGGCACGAACACGAAGAGATCGCGAAACTGCTCGGCTGCTCGGTCGGCACTTCCAAGTCGCAACTGCACAAGGCGCGCATGAAGCTGCGCCACCTGCTCCGCGTGCAGAGCTTCAAGATTTGAAGCGCGATTAACTTAAAACGAAAGCGGCGCATTGATCATTCAACGCGCCGCTTTCTTTTATAGATGTTCACGCTCGAAGCGCGAGCTACTTCAGATCGAACAACAATATCTCCGCGTCTCCGCGCCCGACAATCGTCAGCTTATCTTCTTCGCTCGCAGCCGCGCCGTCGCCCTGCTCCAAACGTTGGCCGTTGATCTCGACCGCGCCGAGCGCGACCTGTACCCACGCGCTACGCCCCTCCGCCAACTCGTGCTCGACGCTCTGCGACTCGCCAAGCAGCGACGCGTAGAGGCTCGCGTCTTGATGTATCGTCACCGATCCATCGCGCCCGTCCATTGAGCCGACGAGTTTGAGTCGCCCGCGCCTGTCTGCTTCCGTGAAACTCGTCTGCTCGTAGCCGGGCGCGATGTCCCGCTCTGCAGGGATGATCCAGATTTGCAAAAGATGCACGCTCTCCGTGGCGGAAGGATTCGCCTCGCTGTGACGCACGCCCTTCCCTGCGCTCATGCGCTGCACGTCGCCGGGCCGGATGATCGATCCCGTGCCCATGCTGTCGCGATGTTCGAGCGAGCCTTCGAGGATGTATGTGATGATCTCCATGTCGCGATGCGCGTGCGTGGGGAAGCCGCGACCCGCCGCGACGAAGTCCTCGTTGATGACGCGCAAGGAGCGGAAGCCCATGAAGCGCGGATCGCGATACTGATCGAAAGAGAAAGTGTGATAGGTGTTGAGCCAGCCGTGATTGAAGTGGCCCCGTTCCGCCGATTTGCGAATGTAGATCATTGTCCCTCCCTGTTCTCTCCCCGCGCGATGTTGATGAAGTCCGCGAGCAGACCGTAAGCGGTGCTCTGTAGATTCGGATCGCGCGCGACGATTGTCAAACCCGGCAACACGTCGAGCGCGAACGTCGCCGCAAGAGATGATCCATTGAGCGACGCGAACGGATCATTCGGCTCAAGCTGTTCGGGCCGCACGGCGGCGCACAGCTTTCCAACATCATCGCGCCACGCGCGACTGATGAGCCTGTAAGGTCGGCCCTCCTCGCGCGCCGCGCGCACGTGCATCGCGTCGAGATGTCTGATGCCCTCACGTTCGATCTCATCGAGACTCAGTTGCTCTTTCATCAACACGTTCGCGAGCGCGCAGACCTTCACCGCCGCGTCCCACCCATCAACGTCGTAAGTTGGATCGGTCTCCGCGACGCCCATCAACTGCGCACGCTCGACACCTTCTGCGAACGTGCGTCCGCGCTCGATCTCTTCGAGCACAACGGTCGTCGTCGAGTTCAATAGCGCGCGAAACTCAAGCAGGCGCGCGGCGGGCAGGCATTCGCGAAACAGAGAGAAGATGGGCAGGCAATCAGCGACAGTGGCCTCGAACATGAAGCGACGGCCGCGCTCGCGCGCAAGTTCAGACAACTCGCGGAAGGCGTGGGCCACCGTCCCCTTGTTCGCCGTCACCGCGTGCGCGCCCGCTTCCAACGTCGCACGAACGTAATCAATCGCGGGCTGGCCCTTCTGCGGCTCAAGCGAAGTCGTCTCGAAGACCACACCCGCGCGCGCCGACGCAAGCCACGCGCGCACCTCAGTCGGCGCGGGACTAACCTGTGATGCAACTTCGCCCGCGAGCAACTTCTCAACGTCGAATCCTTCCGGCGCGACGGCCCACCCGAGACGACGACTCGCAACACCCGTGATGCGCCACGCAACGCCGAACTCCTCGCGCATCTCCGCAGACTTCGCAACGAGCAGACGCGCCAGCGCGCGCCCGACGTTGCCGAAGCCGAGCAAGCACAGGTTGTAAGTTTTCATGCCGATGCCAACTTCTCCCTCTCCAACTTCCTGCTCACGACAAGCTTCTCTGCCGCCCATTCGACCGCCGCCGGATCGAGCGTGCGTTTGAAGACGACGACGTGCGCCGTCTCTTTCACGAACGGCTCGCGGCTTCCGCGCAACTCCTCCCATGCCGCGAGCAGAAAGTTTCCGAATCGTGCGCGCTCGAACTCGCGCAGTCGTTCGCTCAGACGCTCCGGCGTCCAGAAGCCGAGGACTTCGAGATAGACTACCTCGCCGTCCGCATGGCGCAACGCGAAGTCGGGCACGAACGCCGACTCGCCGAGATCGATCACCTCGCGGCTCGGCTCAAGCAGCCACGCGCTATCAAACTTCGCCCAACTCTCTTCCAGCTTCTCTCGCACGGTCTTCTCAGACAAGCCGCGCCAGCCCGTGTCGTCCGCGCGTAGCCCGTGCGTATCGCTCGCGAGCGTGAAGAAGGCCGGGCCGCGCCGCGTCTGAATCTCCGCGCGCATCTCCCAGCTCTCGCACGCGATGAGGTCGGGCAGAAACACAGCCATCCGCACGCCGTACTTTTGCGAGCGATGAAAGAGCGACGCGGGGCCATCCAGATTGATCTCGTAGCCCGCCGACGCGCTCCCCTTCAACGTGTGGATCAGGCCGTGCGCCTTGATCGCGCCGAACAACTCTCGAAAGCCCTCCGCGTGCTGCGGCTTCAACTTCAAACGCATTCCCGTGCATCGATAGAGCAACGCTTGCGCCTGCGCGACGTTGTAGCGTTCGATCAACTCGCGCTCGCCCAACTCCTCGAACGCGATCAACTGCTGTCGCGCGGGCAAGTCCGCGTAGAGGCCCGCGAGCAAGTCTTCAGTAGAGCAACTCAACTCCGTCGCGACTTCCCTTCCGACCCGCTCCCGATCCTCTTCGCCGTTCGGATGAGAGGCGCGCGCTTTGAGGAACACAGCGTTTCTTGCTACCTGCGGCTCGAACGCGGCGGCGGTCGCGAACTCGCAGCGATCCGTTAGCAGCTTCGTCAATCCGCGCAGCACGCGGTAGTGCGTGCCCGTGCCCGCATACTCATCGATGGCGCGATCCACTTCGCCGCGCGTGCGCCCCGCGTGCTCTTTGAAAATTTCGATGAGCGTCGCCGCCTCGCGCAGCCAGCGCGGGTCTGCGGCGTTCAAGTAGCGCGGCTTGATCTCCTCGCCGCGCTGCCAGTTCAGTGCGAGATCAGCGGTCAGCATGAGTTGAGATCATGTTCAGCAAGTCTTGTTCTGTCGAGTGCGTGCGTGAGTCTTGAAACGGCGCGCTCTCGCCGCGTCGCCGACTGATCTGTTCTTCGGTCGTGCCTGCCGTGATAACTTCGTAGAGCACCGCCTCCTTGCCTTCGACTTTGCGCAGGATGCGCCCCAGACGCTGCACGTGCTCGCGCGTCGAGCCCGAACCGGAGAGCACGATGGCGACCGATGCTTCGGGGATGTTCACGCCCTCGTTCAAGACCTTCGACGTAGCCAGTGCGAGCACGTCGCCCTTGTTGAATGCTTCGAGCCACGCGCGTCGCTCCTTCACGTTCGTCTCGTGCGTGATCGCGGGGATCAGAAACTGCTCCGAGATGCGATAGACCATCTCGTTCTCCGCCGTGAAGACGAGCACGCGCTCGCTTCTGTGTCGCCGCAAAAGTTCGGCGAGCACGCGCAGCTTCGACTCCGTGCCGAGCGCGATCCGTCGCGACTCGCGGTAGGCCATCAGCGCGCGTCGGCCTTCGCTGGATCGCGCGCTCGCGGCGATGAACATTTGCCAGCCGTGCAAGCCGCCGAGCCGTATGCCCTTCTCTTGCAGGAAGCTCTGAAAGATCGCGCGCTCGCTCTCGTATCGACTGCGCTCCTCAGCCGACAACTCGACGCGCAGACGCTCAACCGAATAGTCGGACAGGAACTGGCCCGCCATGTCGCGTGCGTCGCGTCGAAAGACGAAGTCGCCGATCAACTCTTCGAGCAGCCGGTCGTCGCCATCCGCGCGATCCGGCGTGGCAGTCAGTCCTAAACGAAACGGCGCGAGCGCGAACTCGGCGGCGTAACGAAAGCTGCCGCTCGGCAGGTGATGGCATTCGTCGTAGATGATGAGACCGAACTTATCGCCCAGTCGCTCCATGAAGCGAAACGCAGATGCGTAGGTCGTCACCGTTAGCGCGCCAAGCTCGAAGAAGCCTCCGCCGATCAGGCCCACTTCCGCGCGGAACGACGTGAGCAGCAGGTCGTACCATTGATTCATCAGATCGAGCGTTGGCACGACGATAAGCGTCGAACGTTTCGCGCGTTCAATGGCCATCTGCGCGACGAGACTCTTGCCCGCACCCGTCGGCAACACCACGACGCCGCAACGCTCGCTCTGCTCCCACGCGCGGATCGCCTCTACTTGATAAGGTCGCGGCTCGACCGCGAACTTCGTCTCGAAGTCGAAGCGATCATAAGCGCGCGCGTGATCCTCGTAATTCAAGCCACGCCGGATGAACTCTTTGACGACGTGGCGATACGAAATCGCAGGCGCGCGCCACAGCCGCACGCGCTCATCCCAGCGAAACGCTTCGGGCACGTCCCGCTCTTCGCGCCCGACGCCTTCGAGCAAGAGCGTGCCCGCGTCGAAGCGCATCGAGAACTGTTTCAACGTCGTCGTCTCCATCGCCTGATGAGGTTACAACACGGCGCAGCAAAGTCCGAACCGCGCGTGATCGCGTGCGGCGGCTCATGCGTGATAGGCAGGTTGTCGCCGCGCACGACGAACAGCATCGTGATCATCACGAAATTTAACGGCGTGGAGATCGCGTCTGGAACGATCGTGTGAGTGATAGTTGGAGATCGACTTCCGGGCGTGAAGTGGCGTTGAGTTTAGAGCGGATCGTGCTTGACTGCGACTGCTGTGCGGAGGCGTCGTCTCAGTCAATGCCAAGTGCAGTAGCGGGCCGGTTGTCGTCGTGCTGATGTTGAAACTTAAGCCGCGCTTAACGCCTGCTCGATGACTCTCGGCAGCGCGTCGAACTCCGGCTTTATCACGTATCCTTGCGCGTCGCACTCCATCGACTCTTTAAGTCGCGCGGGCGTCTCGCCGGAGTAGAAGATGATCGGCGTGTCGGGGTCGAACTCGCGTAGCTTCTCGCACAGCTCCTTGCCCGTCGAGTCCGCGAAGCGGCTGTCGAGCAGGTAGAGATCGAAGCGTTCTTCGCGCGCCATCTTCACGGCTTCGCTTGCGCCCTCAGCAGCCCGGACTTCGTAGCCGATGACGCCGAGCCATGTGAGTATGACGACGCGTGTGTCTTCGTGATCGTCCACAAACAGGATGCGAGGTTTAGTTTTCTGCAAAGGAGGAACTCCTGCTGAAAAGTTTCGGGCGACGATAACTTTTCGTGATTCTCACACGGAACCTTCTGCTGAAGAGGAGGATGCTTTTAACTTTCGCCGTTAACCGTTAGCCGCGCGGCGCGGGCGTGTCGGTGTGCAAAGATTTTACAGGCTAGCGCGGGAGCGTCAAGGGAGGATCAGTCCCCGGACTAAAAAAGCGGGACGCTCTTCGTCGCGCCCCGCCACCCGTGCGTAGCCTATCTCTGTTCCCGTGCCTCCGGCTCGTTATTCACCCGCGTAGCTGATCTCCATGCGGCGGATATAGAGGCTCGCGAGGGCGAGGACGGCGAGCGTGAAGATGAAGAGACTCGGCACGGATATCCACGCTGGTGTCGGCTCGGCAAGGACGGCGAAAGGGCCATCCGACATCGGCACGGGCCGCAGCGAGTCAAGATAATGTATGACGCTGATCTTCTTCAAGAGCGGCGGCAGCAGAAAGTTGATCCACTCCCAACCGTAGAAGACGAGCGCGGGGATGACCGGGTTGCGGAAGAAAAGCCCGACGATCAAAAAGACCGCGCCGTAGCCGACGCAGGCGAGCACAGTGATCGAGAGATAGACGAGCATCTGACGAAGGCCGGGCCCCTCGAAGAAGTAGCGCGTGCTCTCCGTGTAGAAGCGAACGAAGTAGAGCAGCAGCATCGAGCCGACGGTCGCGACGCCGAACATGACAACGGTCGTCACTACCCCCGACAGATACTTGCCGACGACTAAGACTTCGCGACGCGCGGGCGTCAGGAAGTAGTAATGCAAACTCCTGTCAACCACCTCGCCGCGAAACAGGTTCATGAAGACCCACGCGCAGCCGAAGAAGAGCAGCGTGCGCAGGATGAGCCCGTTGTAGATCGCCGCGTACATTACGGAGAGCAGGCTGAAGTCGTTGAACTCGTTTGCTGAGGGCGGAAAGAGATCGAGCAGCGCGAGCAGCGCAAGCGGAAGGCCCGCGAGCAGGTAGAGCAGCAGCGCGCGACGGCTCAGGAAATTCTTGCGCAGCTCCAGACGCATGATGGCGGAAACTTGCCGCCCCCAGAGCGCCCACGGTGCGCGCGCCGCGCCGCTCGCCGTTGTGATCTCTTGCGCCGTTGCCACGTCCGGTTTCCTCGCTTCCGCAGTCGCGCTCATCTTACACGACCTCCGTCCGAGTTGATCAAGTATTGATAGACCGCATTGAGATCATCATCGGCGGGCGCGACCGACTCGACGCGCAAGTTGTTTTCGGCGACGAGGCGATTAAGCATGAAGTAGAAGTCGTCGGGCCTGCGCGTCTTGACGAACAGGCCCTGCCGGTCGTCGTGGACGCGCGCCTCGACCGTCGATTCGTGCTCGAAGAGTCGCGCGGCGAGAAACTGCGGGCGGTCGCAGCGTATGAGAATCTGCATCGGGTGCTCTTCGATCTCCTCGCGCACGCCGTGCACGTCGCCCTCCGCGACGATGTAGCCGTTGTTGAGGAGGATGACGCTGTCCGAGAGCATATCCACCTCATGCAGAATGTGCGATGAGATGATGAGGAACAGGCCTTCATCTGCGAGCTGTCGGAAGAGGCGTATGATCTCTGAGCGGGCCATCGGATCGAGACCGTTCAAGGGCTCGTCGAGAATCAGCACGCGCGGATTGTGCGCGACCGACTGCGCGAGGCGTATGCGCTGCCTCATCCCTTTGCTATAGCCTGCGACTTTGCGATCCGCCGCCTCCGTCATCGCGACACGTTCGATAGCAGCGTCGGTGAGATCATTAATCTCGTTGCGCGTGTAGCCATGAACACTCAAGTATGAAGAGATGAACTCCCGGCCGGTTGCGCCGCGCGGGAACGAATCGAACTGCGAACAATAGCCGACCATGCGGAAGAGTCTCTCGGGCTCGTGCGGCGTCGCGCCGAGCACGCTGATCGAGCCGCGCGTGGGGCGCAAGAGTCCGGTCATCAAGTTCATCAGCGTCGTCTTGCCCGATCCGTTTGGCCCGACGAGGCTCGTGATGCCCTGCGGGATCGAGAGGCTCACGCGATTGACGCCAAGTATCTCGCCGTAGAACTTCGACACGTCGTCGAAGACGATCAAACTGTTCGCCGCGCTCTGATGTGCGACAACAGCCGTAGTCGTCGCGTCGTTCGTCGCGCTTGCTGTCGCCGTCTCCGTCGTCATCACTTCACCACCTCATAGGCGCGCACCTTGCGCATCAAGAGCCAGAGGAAGAACGCGCACGCGAGCGTGAGCACCGTCCAAGAGGCCCACAGTGGCGGCTCGCGCAAGACGATGTCAACGAACTCGCCGTGATGCGTCGCGTCCTGTATGTGCCCGCGTATGTGTCCGGTCTCCGACTGAAAGCGACCGAAGAGGCCGAGCCAGATGTTGTTCATCAGCGCGCCGAAGCTGATGAGATGGCCCACGCGTGTCAGGAACAGTCCATTGATGATCTCGCCGAGGGCCGACGGGATGAAGAAGAGACCAAGCAGCGCGCCGCTCGCCACCACACGCCAACGCACCCACGCCGAGATCGCCAGCGCGACAACGCCGAGCATCACGATCCACACCGCGCTCGCTAAAAAGATCGAGCCCGCGATCCACAGGTTCGACCAGAGCCAGCCCACGCCTTCGAGCGAGACCTGAAAGAAGAAGAGCAGCAGGCCGGGAATCCACGTGATGAGCGACAGCAGGATCGCGATCACGCTCAACTTGCCGAGCACGTACTGTGCCCGCGAGAGCGGTCGGCACAGGTAGAGCGGCAGCGCGTTGTTCGCCATGTCGCGCGAGATGAGGGGTGGCCCCACGAGCAGATTCAGGAAGAAGGCCAGCGAGCACTGAAACGTGATCAGGTAGTGAAAGAACGAAGCGTTGATCGGGGCCAGCTCGCGCACGTCGCCGATCTTGAGGAGCGCGAGGGCGTTGGTGTTGTGATGCAAATAGATGATGCACGCCGCGATGAACGGAAAGAGATAGCAAATGGCGAAGAACGCGCCGAAAAGTTTCGACCGGAACACGTCGCGAAAGGCGTGACGCGGAATGACGAGGAAGCGCGACCATTCGGGCGTCAATCTCCCCGCGTATTGCCGGTAAGAATGTTCATACACCGCCATGACCGTTACCTCCCTTCGCCGCGCCCGCGCTTGCCTGCGCGACACTCTGCGTCGCACCCATTGCTGCGCGCGCCGCTCCCTCGTCGCCTTCCATCGCCTTCAAGAAGATGTCTTCGAGCGAGTCGCGCTTGAAGTTCAGACGGCGTATCTGCACGTTGCGTTCGTTCGCAAGTTTGTAGAGGTCTGCGATCTCGATGCCCTCCTGCATGACGAGCTTGATGCGTCGCTCACCCGCGAGCGCGTACTCGCAACCGAGACCCCCGACCGCTTCAGCGAACGCCGCGCGGTCGCCGCCCCTCGTCTCAATCTCGATAAACTTGCGGTTCGCCTTGCGCTCCTCTTCCAAGTTGCAGTTCGCCGCGATCCAGCCGTCCTTCAAAACTAAAATCTCGTCGCAGCACTCTTCAACGTCGCGAAGCAGGTGCGACGAGAGCAGGATGCGCGCACGGCCCGTGTCGCGGATTTCGCGTATGAGATTGATCATGCGCTGTCGCGTCGGCGGGTCGAGCCCGTTGGTCGGTTCATCGAGCACGATCAGCTTGGGCCCGTGCACGATAGCCTGCGCGAGCTTGGCGAGTTGCTTCATGCCGAGCGAATAGGTCTCGACGTTGCGGTAGCGCGCTTCGCCCAAGCCGACGTAGAACAGAGCTTCGTGCGCGCGTTCAAGCGCGGCTTCCGAAGGGATGCCCGACAGCTCCGCCATCAAACGAACGAAGTGAACGCACGACATCTTGGCGATGAACGAATCGCGCTCCGGCATGTAGCCGACTTCGGCCCTCACGCGCTTCGCCTCGCGCGTGATGTCCTGCCCGAAGATGCGCGCCGTGCCCAACGAAGGTTGATAGAAACCGAGCAGCGTGTGAATGAGCGTCGTCTTGCCCGCGCCGTTCGGCCCCAAAAGGCCGATGGCGCGACCCGCGAGCGCGCCGCGCAGGTCTTTCAGGATTTGGCGTTTGCCGAAGGTGACGCTCAAGCCGTCGAGTTCGATTACAGGTGTCATGTCGTTTGTTGAATGCGTCGCCGCGCGCCGCACTTGAGATCGTGATCGATTGCTCCGTCGTCACTTGAACGAAGCGAGCAAGCGTTTGGTTCGGACGGATGCGAGTGCGCGCGTTTAGCGGCTGGCGAGCGCGCCGTTCTCTGCGACCTGCTTGTCGTTGATGAAGACTTTATCGAACGCCACGTCAACGTGATCGCCCGCATTCAGCTTGCCGTAAGATTTGCCGTTGACGCTCAGTTGCTCATCCTTGACGACGATCTTCGTCGCGCCCGCCGAGAAGACCTACATCTGTTTTCCGTCAGTGTCCTGCTGCTCTCCGCCGAAGATGTCCGACTGCCAGCGACCGACGGGCTTGATGGTCATCTTGTGCGAGCCGAGCGTCGTCGCCGTCTCGTTGAGCAGCACGTGGCGAGGGCCCTTGAGCAACCCGCGACGAGCAGCGCACTAAGCGCGAGCACGGAGACGAAAGCCGTGCGAGATGAAACCACACTTGTCTTGCACGATGCCATGATCTTTTCTCCTTATCACTCTGCTATCTAACTGCCATTGCGACGACTGACTCGATCAGTTGCGCGCGACAGGCTGCGTTGCGGCAGCTTGGTTAGTGTGCTCGTCGCGCACCGGCGCGCTCTTGCGATCTTCGAGCAGTCGGGCCACCTCCGGGCATTTCCTCCGCGACACGTAGAGCACGGCGCGATCAATCATGCCCTCGCCGAGTGACACGTCGGGCGCAGCTTGGAGCAGCAGCTTGGCCGTCTCGACCGGGCACGGATGCGTGGCGGCGCGGTCGATGTCGGCGAGCCTGCCGAGCGAGCCACCTGCGAGGGCGTAAGAGAGCGCGTTGTTGTCGCCGTCCATCGCTCGCGCGTCCGCGCCATGTTCAACGAGGAACTTCACCGTCTCCGTATTGTCGTACATCGCCGCGAACATGAGCGGCGTCATGCCGGTCTCAACTTTAGCTTCGCCACAACTACCCACGCGCTCGTTCACATCCGCACCACGCTCGACGAGTAGGCGCGCAACGTCGTTTTGATTCCGGTGGATCGCGTGGATGAGCGGCGTCCATCCTTGCGTGTTGCAATCGCGCGCATTCGGATCGGCTTTGGCGTCGAGCAGAGACTTGATCGCTGTCGCATCGCCCGCGAGCGCAGCATAGGCGAGCGGCGTGTAGCCTGCCGCATCGCGCACGTTTACATCGTCGCCACGCGCGATGAGAGTTTCGACGGACGCTGAATCGCCAACTTGCGCCGCGCGTGCGAGCGGCGTCGAGGCGGGCCCCTCGTGCCGCAAGTGACTGACAACCACGACGCCGACCGCGAGGGCGAAGAGACCGACGACGACGATGATCAGCAAACGTTTCATAGCGACTAACTAAACCTTAGAGCGTCTTTCAAAATCAATAAGACTGGATTTGTGTCTCCGTGCTTTGCGCCTTCGCGTGAGAAAGATTTTCACGCGAAGGCGCAAAGACGCAAAGGGGAAGACGCACCTGCGCGGACTTACTGCTTCGGCGCGTGCTTCTCTTCCGTCGCGCGCTCGCTGGCAGCTTTGGCGCGTTGTTCGGCGGCGGCGCGCACCTTGTCGTCCATCGCCTTGACGCGCTCGTCCATCGCGCGGACTTTATCATCGAGTGCTCTCACGCGGTCGTTCGGGGCCTTGCGATCCATCGCCTGCATCAGAATGTTCTGCATGGCGAAGGAGTTCGGCAAGCCGAGGATGCTCGCGGGCCCCAAGCCGAAGGGGCCACCCTCGGTGTTGGCGGCGATGGTGATGCGGTCGCCCTGCGCGTAGGCGTAAGCCAACGTGGGCGGCGTATCGGCCGCGAAAGCTGCGAGCGCCTTGCGCTGCTCTTCAGGAAGGTGATCGCCGACGCCGGAGTTGGCGAGGGGCTGCACGAGCGAAGAGAGATCGTGATAGAAGATCGCAGAGAAGTTCGCATTGTTGTCCGCAGGCAGAGCCGAGAGGAAACGCTGCGACTTCAGCAGCGTCGTGCCCGACTCGCGGTATTGCAGCGCGAGTTGGAGCATCGCTTTCGTCGGCGCGACGATCATGTAGCCGTTCGAGTAGGTGTAGTTGACCTCAAAGCCGAGATCGAGCGAGCGCAAACGGTAATAGGTCTGACCGTTCTCGCTGACGTTCTCCCAAGCCAAGCCCTTCTGCCCGTGCTGCGCCGCCCACGCGTTCAGCTTCTCGACGACGCGCTCAAACGTCCCTTGCAGCTTCGGCTGATCGTAAACTTCCAAAACCATCTTCCAAGAAGGCGTCGGCAGCAGTGGCCCATCGATGGCGAAGGCGAACTCGCCGCCTAAGGGGGCCGCGAAGTCGCGCTTGATGTCGAAGCCCTGCTGCGTCTCTAACTCGCGCAGTTGCTTGCGCGCATCGGGCGCAACCGTCTCCATGAAGCCGAAGAGATCATCGACCAGCAGCGCGGGCTCTTTGACGACGAAGGCGGTCGCTACGTTCGCGTTCGGCGAAACGAATTCTAGCGCGCCCATCGGGCCCGGTGCGGCCAGCCACGAAGCGATTCCGCGTCGCTGCTCGTTGAAGGTCAAAACGGCGCGACTCTGCGTCTTGGAGTTCACTTCCTTCTGCTCGACGACCATGTGCTTGAGACTCAGCAGGCCCAACTGTCGGAAGCCTTCCATGCGACGCGCGCCGTCGGGCTCGTTGGCAGCCTGCTGCGCGAGGGCCTGACCGACGATCTTCTCAAGGTCTGCGGCGACGATGAGTCCCGCGCCCTCTTTGTAAACTTCCGCGAGTCGTTGATGGAACGAGCTTGCGACGAAGCCGTTCGAGCCCGGCGTCTTCAGATTCGTTTCGAGTGCGCGCAGCGAATCAACCTTCGGCGAGGCGACGAAGAGATCGTTACTGATCCAGACGTACAACTCCTCCTTCGAGTGTTCTTCCCTCAGACGGCCACCCTTCGTGCCCTTCGAGGCCGGCCCAACATTCGTCGTCGCGCTCGTATTCGCAGACTTGTTCGTCGCGGCGATTGAAGCATTGTCAGTCGCGTTGAACGTGAGCGGATCGTCGATGAACTTGACGTGCGAGTCGCCGCCGCCGTCGCGTGTCATCTCCGCGAGCTGCTTTTCGGCGAAGGCGCGAAAGCCTTCGGCGTTCTTCAACTCGCCGAGCACGACGAGCTGTGTCGGCTCGCCCTTCGCATCCATCCCTGCGGCCACCACGATCTCGTCGCCGAGATACGATCCAAACTCGCGCACGCGGTCGATGACCCGGTCGTCCATGCCTTCGCCCGCGCCCGCCGCGTGCGACTTGCCCCACCACTCGGCGAGCGCGGGATTCTGCTTGATGCGCTCCTGCATGATCTTGTGCGACTCCGCAAGCTGCTCGCTGATGTTCGGTAGCGCGGCGTAGAGCACCGTGTTCTCAGGCACGAGATCGAGGAAGCGCGAAGAGTAGCGCACGCCGGGGCGCGCGACGCGGTTCAAGTCCTGTCGCATCGCCGACAACTGTTCGACGAGCGTAGCGTACTTCGCCGCGTTGCGACTCCAACCGATCTCATCGCGCACAGGGATGCGCTCAATCGCCGCGTTCGACACGCCCTGATCGCCCGGATGCAGAACCTGTTCGTTGCTCGCATGATTGAAGTGGACTTCGCCCTCGACCACAGAGACGCGCGAGCCCTTCGTGCCACTGCCGACCGCAAAGATCGTGCCCGTGACGGAGACGAGCGAATCGGGCGTGGAGACAAAGAGGTGTCGCTTGATCTGTTTAGCAGCTTCGACGATCACGTCGCCGCGCTCAAGGTGCAGGGTCGTCCCCTGCCCGTTCTCCGTGACGTAGAACTCGCTGCGCTCGCGCATCTCGACACGCGAGCCGTCGGCGAGTTTCAGCACCGCGTTTGAATCCTTCGACGCGCGGACGTGATCGCCCTTGCTGATCGTCTCGCCGGGCGCGACGACCGTCACGCCCGTGCCCGTCACTTTGTAGATGGCCCCGTTCGCGCTCTCTAAGGTTGCGGCGAGCGCGTTGCCGCCGATGTCGAAATGCTGCGCGACGAAGTACGCTGCGAAGCCGAAGACCGCGACGAGCGATGCCGCCATCGCCATGCGCCAAGCGGGCGTCATCGTCCACGTCGAGCGCGCGGGCCTTCGCGTCGCGCGTGTCGCGGCGACGTGGCCGCCCATGCGCTCTTCTTTGAGAGCCTTGCGGCAGAGCACGCACTCGTGCGTGTGATCTTCAAGGAGCAGCTTACGCGCCGGTGAAAGCTCGCCGCGCAGGTACGCGGGGATGAGCGTGCGATAGTCGGCGCAGCCGCGTATGTGATCGCTCGCAGCATTGCCGACCGCGACTGTCTGCGAATCCTGAACGGTCGCAGCCTGCGCGGAGACGCGCGACCAGACGCGCGTGGCGGCGTCGCTCGCAACGGTTTCGTCGAGACGCTCGCGGCGAATGCCTTCGATTGTCTCGTTAAGAATGGCGTCGAGTTCCTGTTTATTACGCTTCATGATGTCTCTCCATGTACTCGCCGATCTCCCGGCGCAGGCGCGTGCGCGCGCGATGCAAAGTGACGGCGACGACCATCTGCGAAGTGCCGAGCATCTCCGCGATCTCTTTATTGTCGTAGCCCTCGAAATATCTGAGCGCGAAGACGGCCGCCGCGCGTTCACCCAGACGCGCGACCGCCTCGCGAATCAGTTTGCGCAACTCTTGATCCTCGTGTTCCTGAGATGGATTTAAGATCGAGCTTTCAAACTCGCGCGGCGTCTCCGGGTCGTCCATTGAAACTGATTTCGAGCGTGCGCGACTGCGCAGCAGATCGAGCGAGGCATTGACCGCCGCGCGATGCAAATAGCTTCCCGGACTCGGCGACAGATCGCGTCGCTCTTTGCTCGAAGCGAGACGTAGGAAGACTGTCTGCAACACGTCTTCGGCGTCCGCGCTGCTTCCGGTGATGCGGTAGGCGGCGCGAAAAACCCGCTCGTTGTGATCTCGGAAGAGCCTGTCCAGATCACCATGCGCTAGGGTGTTCATGGGAACTGCCTTGAGATGCGGGGCGGCGGCTGTCATGGCTGCGGCTGTGGGCACGTCTCTCTCCTTTACTTCGTCTCCACACATAAAACGCGCCTCTCGCGCGATTATTAACGTCCCGAACGAATTTTTTTGCAATACGGAAAACGATAGGAGACGACTTTTGATCCTTTGCGTCTTTGCGTCGTGATCAGTCTCACGCAAAGACGCAAAGACGCGAAGGGACACGTAAAGTAGTTTCTGGCGCGCAGCGTATGTATGGTAAAAAAACCAATCATGCCCGCACATTCACGCAAAGCCCCACGTCAAGGGATCGCGAGTTGGCTCAAGCCTTCGCTCAACTGGTTGTTGATCTTCGTGCCCGTCGCCGTCCTGCTGCGCTTCGTGCCGGCCTTCGAGAACCCGACGGCCCTGTTCATCATCTCGTGCCTCGCGATCATCCCGCTCGCCGGTTTGATGGGGCGCGCAACCGAACACTTGGCGGAGCACGTCGGCGCGGGCGCGGGCGGATTGTTAAGCGCGACGTTCGGCAACGCCGCCGAACTCATCATCGCGCTCTTCGCGCTCTCGAAAGGACTCGACAACGTCGTCAAGGCTTCGATCACCGGCTCGATCATCGGCAACGTCCTGCTCGTGCTCGGCGCATCGCTCGTCTCAGGCGGCGTGAAGTTCCATCGTCAGGAGTTCAATCGCACGGCGGCCAGTGTGAACGCCACCGCGCTCACGCTCGCGGCCATTGCGCTCATCATCCCGACGGTCTTTCATCGTGTGGCGGGCAGCGTCCCCGTCGCAATCGGCGGCTGGACGCAGCAGCGCGAGCAGCAACTCTCGCTGGCTATCGCCGTCGTGCTGTTTCTCACCTACGTCGCGTCGCTCATCTTTTCGCTCATCACGCACCGGCGACTTTTCGCGGGCGCGAAGACCGACGACTACGCGGGCGGCATCGGCAGGGAGTTGACGCGCACGAAAGATGACGGCGGCAGAGGCTCGACACGGAAGTGGATCGTGACGCTCATCGTTGCGACCGCGTTCGTCGCGCTCGTTGCGGAGTTTCTGGTCGGCGCGGTCGAGCGCGCAAAGGATAGTCTCGGACTGACGGAAGTTTTCTTGGGCGTGATCGTCGTCGCCGTGATCGGTAACGCCGCAGAGAACTCTTCCGCCGTGCTGATGGCCCTCCGGAACAAGATGGACTTGAGCCTCGGCATCGCGCTCGGCTCAAGTTTGCAGATCGCGCTCTTCGTCGCGCCCCTGCTCATCTTCGCGTCCTACCTCTTCGGGCGGCCGATGGACTTGGAGTTTACGATCCCAGAAGTGGTCGCGGTCGTCGCCGCGATCTTCATCGTCGAGCAGATCGCGAGCGACGGCGAGAGCAACTGGTTAGAAGGCGTCCAACTGCTCTCCGTCTATGCCATCCTCGCGATCCTCTTCTACTTTTTGCCCGACGCGCACGCCGCCACCACTTTGCAGCCTTGAACAACGAATAACCCTTGCGCGCGGCGAACGAATAAAATCTATCTCGCGGCGCGAAAACTTTTCCCCATCCATTTCCGTTTAACCAGCGTACCCGCGCGGACGTTTTCATCCGACAGTTTCATTTACGAGGTGCCGACTTGAAAGCCACAACTCTCGCTCTCGCCGCCCTGCTCGTCCTGCTGCTCCAACCTGTGATCCATGCGCAGACTCATCGCGGCTCCGTTCGCGGCACGATTACTGATCCAAATGGGGCGGTAATTCAAAAGGCAGAGGTGAAGATCGTCAATGAAGCTACGCATGAAACGCGCACTACGAAGAGTAGCGAAGAAGGCGAATATGGATTCACAGCGTTGCCTGCGGGCTCGTACCATCTTGAGATTTCGATGGCGGGGTTCAAGCGTCTAACCATTACGGAAATTATTCTTCAGGTTAATCAAGAACGTCGAATCGACGGTCGCTTAGAGGTTGGTATGCCTAGTGACACGCCCGACGATCTTAACGGCCCGCCTTCTTTACCCATAAATCAGGAGTCAGCTTCACTTGGCGCAGTCATCTCCGAGCATGATGTCAAACAACTCCCGCTCGACGGGCGCAACTTTCTCGAACTCGCGCTGCTCGTCCCCGGCGCGGCTCCGTCGGCTGCGGGCTCTGCCGGATCGGTGCGCGGCGACTTCGCCTTCAACGTCAACGGCGCACGCGAGGACGCAAACAATTTTCTGCTCGACGGCGTCTATAACGTCGATCCCAAACTCAACACCTTCTCCGTCAAGCCGCCCGTCGATGGCATACAGGAGTTTGAAGTTTTAACCTCGACCTACGACGCAGCCTTCGGACGCAACGCTGGCGCACAGGTCAACGTCGTCACGAAGGCCGGATCGAATCAGCTTCACGGCACGGCTTACGAGTTTCACCGCAACGCCAGAACGGACGCGCGTAACTTCTTCGTGCCCGCAGATCAACCCGACCCCAAGTACATACGCAACCAGTTCGGCTTCTCACTCGGCGGCCCGATCCGAAAAGATCGCACGTGGTTCTTCGGCGACTATGAAGGCACGCGCGTCCGCGAAGGCGTCACGCAGGTAACGAACGTGCCGACGCTGCTAGAGCGCAACGGCGACTTCTCACAATCTCTTTTTAATCGACCGATCAATCCATTCACGCAGCAGCCCTTCACGGGCGGCGTGATTCCGATTCAATTTCAGAACCCAATCGGCCGCGCCATCGCTAATCTCTACCCGCTCCCCAATCGAAACGTCGCGTTCGCCGACTTCGTCTCCTCGCCCGTCTCGCGCGACCGCAACGACGTGTTCGACGCGCGCATCGATCAACGCATCGGCGACAGGGCGACGCTCACCGCGCGCTACAGCTTCGGCGACCGCGATCTGTTTGAGCCCTTCACCGGCCCTACGTTCGCGCTCGTTCCCGGCTTCGGCGATCTCGTCCCGCGTCGCAGCCAGAACATGATGATCAGCGAGACGCAAGTTCTCTCACCCGCGATGGTCAACGAAGCGCGCTTCGCCTTCAATCGCGTCGCGTCTGCTGTCACGCAAGAAGGCGGCGGCGCAAGTCTCAATCGTCAAGTCGGCTTGCCTGAGTTGTCGCCAAACGCGCGCGACTTCGGCCTGAGCTTCATCACCATCACGGGCTTCTCGCCGCTCGGCGACGAGTTCAACAACCCGCAGCGAAGTGCCGTCAACACTTTTCAACTGCTCGACAACTTGAACTACATCACCGGCAATCACTCTCTCAAGTTCGGCTTCGACTTTCGCGACGCGCAGCAGAATGCTTTCCGCGATGTGCAGTCGCGCGGCTTCCTCAGCTTCTCCGATCAGTTTCCGCTCACAGGCAATGCCCTCGCCGATCTGCTCCTCGGCTTCCCGGCCCTCGCCGGCGGCGCGCGCGTCGATAACGCGCAGCACTTGAGAACGAAGAGCTACAACTTTTACGCGAACGATAGCTGGCGTGCGACGCCGCGACTCACCTTCAACGCAGGTCTGCGCTATGAACTGAACACGCCGCCCGTCGATACGGAAGATCGCGCGAACGTTTACGACACGGCGACGCGCACGCTCGTCCGCGTCGGCACGAACAACATCCCGCGCGGTGGTTACAGGGCCGACAAAAATAATTTCGCGCCGCGCGTAGGGTTAGCGTGGACGATTGGTAAAGATCAAGCGACGGTTGTGCGCGCGGGCTACGGCGTCTATTACGATCAGTCCGCGCTCGCGCCCGGCGAGGCCCTCTACTTCAACGCGCCCTACTTCGATCTCAACCTCTTCTTCTCGCTTCCCGGCCTGCCACTGACTTTAAACAATCCGTTCCCGCAAAACTTCCCCTTCCCGCTCCCGAAAAGCGCGCTCACCATTCAGCGCGACCTGCGCACGCCCTACTTGCAGCATTGGAACGTGAACGTCCAACGTCAACTCGGTCGCAGTCGCGTCCTAGAGATCGGCTATGTCGGATCGAAGGGCACGAAGCTACTGACGGCGCGCGATATCAATCAACCGACGGCGTCGCCTGCGAGACCAAACCCGCGCCCCAACCCGATCTTCGATGACATCGACATCATCGAGTCGCGCGCGAACTCGAACTACAACGCGCTGCAAGCCCGACTCCAACAAAGGTTCTCGCGGGGGCTCTCGCTGCTCGCCGCCTACACCTACTCGAAGTCCATCGACGACGCCTCAAACTTCTTCACGAGCGCGGGCGATCCAAACTTCCCGCAGGACTCGAACAACGTCCGCCTCGAACGCGCGCTCTCAAACTTCGACGTGCGTCAACGTCTCTCCTTGAGCTACACCTACGATCTCCCCTTCGGCAAGGGACGCGACTTTGCCAACGATGGCGGCTTCCTCGCGTCGCTTCTTTCGGGCTGGCAGACAAACGGCGTCGTCACTCTCCAAACGGGCCGCCCCTTCACCGTCGCGCTCCTCTCCGACATCGACAACAGCAACACGGGTCGCTCTAATCTCGGCTTCGGCGCGAACGACCGGCCCAACGTCGTGGGCTCGCCGCGTCTGTCGAATCGCACGCCGGATCGCTGGTTCGACACGTCTGCATTCGTCTTCCCCATCTTCGGCACGTTCGGCAACGCGGGTCGCAACACGCTCGAAGGGCCCGGCTACAAAAACGTCAACGCCTCGCTCATCAAGAACGCGCGCTTCGGCGAATCCGTCAGCCTGCAACTGCGCGCCGAGGCTTTCAATCTCTTCAACCATCCGAACTTCAATCTGCCCGACAACTTCCTCGGCTCGCCCACCTTCGGGCGCATCCTCTCCGCGCAGAGCCCGCGCCACTTGCAGTTCGGCGTGAAGCTGTTGTTCTGAGCGTCGGCTCAGGTTTAATGGTTGACTTGTCGCACGATTTATCATAGATACGACTTGCGACGTGCCGCCCCCGCGCGTTAGTCTGCCGCTTCCCCGACTGAAACTTTCCATGTCAACGAACATCGACACCACCACCGCGCCCGACGCGCCCGCGCCCGAAGACGACTGTCGCCGCCGACACACGCTCTCAAGTCTCGTCGAGATGATCGCGAGTCTCGAATCGAGACCCACGTTCGCAGACTTACAGGACTGGCTCGCGAACATCGAGGTTGACGCAGGCGAGCTTGAGCCCTACATCAACTTTCGCCCCGGCACATACGTCCGCACGCGCGTCCTGCGCAACGAGCACGTCGAGATGCTCGTGCTCTGCTGGCGACCGGGCCACTACACTTCGATCCACGATCACAACGGATCGTATAGCAGCATCCGCGTCATCAAAGGCCAGATGCACGAGACGCTCTACGACTACGACCGCGAGCGCGGGCTTTGCGAGTCGGACACGCGCGATTGGAGGCCCGGCCACGTCGCCACCGCAGACATCCCCGACATCCACCGCATCGGCAACCACGAAGACAGCGCGTGCGATCTCGTCACACTCCACTGCTACTCGCCGCCCTTCGAGACAATCAACACCTACAAGCCCGGCAGCCGCGAGATCGGCGAGTTGCGACCCGAAGAGCCGCGCGAAGTCGCGACGAAGCCGCGATAGGTTTCGGCTGAGCTAGATTGATCGAAACAGTCGCGCCCTTAAGACTTGAACGGGTCTTAAGGGCGCAACTGTTTAATCTCTTCCGCGATGGTGTTGTTAGTTGTCTCTCACTCCGAGAGGTTGTAGCAGGCCATCTCGCTGCCGTTACGAACGAGCAGACGCCCGCCCGCTATCGCCGGAACATTCCAGGTCTTCCCGCTCAACGCTTGAATGCGTCCGACCTCCGTGAACTGCGTGGGGTCTGCTTTAACAAGGGCCACCTCGCCCGACCCGCCGTCGGTAACGATCAAGTGGCCGCTCGCGTAGAGCACCTGCCCGTAATTGTAGCGACCGCCCTTCCACTTGCGCTCGCCCGTCTGTGCGTCGATGCAAGTGAGGATGCCTTCGTCGAGTCCGTAGATGTAGCCGTTGTCATAGACCGCGCTGTTGTACTTCGTCTTCAGATTCGTGTTCTCCCACACCGCGCGCGCCGCAAATCCTTTGCCTTCCGGCGTCAGCTCCACGAGTGCCGCGCCGTGCCCGTAGCCCGCCGAGATGAAGACGCGATTTCGTGCGACGACGACCGGCTGCGCCACGTTGATGCCCATCGACGTTGACCATGGATACGACCACAGCAGCGATCCGTCCGACGGATCAAGACCGACCATGCGGTTCGACGTGACGCTCACGATCTGTCTCTTCCCACCGAGCGTCGCAAGCATCGGCGACGTGTAGCTCGCGCGATCATTCTGCGAACTCCACACACGCGCGCCCGTCAGCTTGTTGTATGCGACGAACGCCTTGCCTGATGTGCCGCCCGGCATCACGATCACTTTGTCGTCAACGACGAGCGGCGACTCCGCCGTGCCCCATTGAAGATTCTGCGCGCCGTTATCGGAGAGAATGTTTTTCTGCCAGAGACTCTTCCCCGTCTTCGCATCGAGACATTCAAGTTCGCCCTCGGCTCCGAGCGCGTAGAGATGGCCCTCGTCCCACGTCGGCGTCGAGCGGGGGCCCTCGCCCGTATCGTCCGGGTTGAAGTCGCCGCCCCACGCGCGCGTCCACAGCTCGCGCCCGTTCTCGATCTGATAAGCCGAGACGACTTCCTGACCGCGCCTCTGCTCGATGGTGTAGGCGACGCCATCTGCGACGACGAACGAAGAGAAGCCGTCGCCGACAGGCTGCTTCCACACAGGCTTCAACGCGCTCCACCCGCTCGTCTTGATCGGTCGCTCCTCGTATCGACCATCGCGATTGGGGCCACGAAAGTTCGTCCAGTAGTTACGCGCGGCAGGCGCATCAGACGCGACGTGATTCGCATCGCTCTTCACCGCCGCGACGTTCTGCGCGCCCGCGCCTCCGGCATTCGCGACGGGTTGCTGTTGCGGCTGATTCGCGTTCGCGGCGTTCGCATCGGCGGCGGGCTGCGCGGCGACTGGCGCGGCAGTCTGCTCGACGGGCACGTTCGCGAACTGTTGTCGTTGCGCCTCGCGCTGTTGCTCAAGCTCCGTGTAATGCGACTGCTTGCCGCCGTAACGCGCAAGCCTCCACGCGGAGAAGAGCGCGACCGCGCCGACGAAGATAGCCACGCCGATCTTCAATGCCCGTGAGCGATACCACGGCGGATTAACTTGCGACTCGAACATCTCTTCAGCCTCCTTCTGTAAAACGAGGACGCCGCCAACATATCACACCACGCGCCACGCGACCCTTACGAACGCGCGCGACCGATGCAGTACAGATTCTGATCGCCGCGAATGAAAATCTTTTCGTCGGCGATGGCCGGAGATGAGTGGACGGGCTCGCCGAGTGAGTTGGTCGCGATGACTTCGTGCTTCACACCGGCCTTGACGACGAAGGTGTCGCCGTCCTCGCTCGTCAAAAGTATCTTGTCGTCAAACGCGACGGGCGACGCCATGAAGGTCGAAGGCACGGGCACGCGCCCGCCTTCGTATTTGAGCGCGCCGGTCTTCGCATCGAGACAGGTGAGGATGCCCTTGTCGTTCATCAGGTAGAGCAAGCCTTGATAGAGAATGCCCGAAGGCACATACGCCGTGCCCTTGTCGTAGCTCCACACGATGCCCTGTCCATCTTTGAGTTCGCCATCGCCGCCGAGCCGCATCGCCATCGTGATCTTCTTCGGGAAGCCCGCATAGACATAGACATTTTCGCCGTCGCTTAGAGGCGAAGGTATCGCATTGCTATCGACACCCTTCGCGTGCCAAAGCTCTCTGCCAGTGGCCGGATCGTATGAGATGACGGACTCGTTGCCGACCGTGACAAGTTCGTTGCGCTTCTGTGTGCGGACGATGATCGGGGTGGCCCAACTCACCTGAACCTTACGCGTCGCGCGCCACACCTGTCTGCCTGTGCGCTTGTCGAGCGCGACGATTGCAGAATTTTCGCCCGCCTCAGTGTCCGCTTGAATGATGAGCAGATTCTCGTAGAGCAGGGGCGACGTGCCGACGCCCATGCCGAGCGTGGCGATCTTGCCGATACTCTGTTTCCACGCGAGCTTGCCGTCGAGATCGTAAGCGTAGAGACCTTCCGCGCCGAAGTAGGCATAGACGAACTTGCCGTCGGTCGTCGGCGTCGGCGATGCGTAGCTGCTGCGTCGATGTCGATTGTCATAAGGTGTGCCGACGAACGCCGTGCGCTCCCACAAAATTTTTCCGGTGTCGCGGTCGAGACAGAGAACTTTGAACGTGTGCTCATGTTCCGCGCCGACGCTGTCCGGATGCAGGAACACTTCATTCTCGATGACATGTTTGACAGCCTTCGCGCCGGGCACGACCGCGCCCTCTATCGCCGTCGTCAGGAAGACACGCTTGCCCCAGATGATCGGCGACGAGTGGCCCCGCCCCGGAATCTGTGTCTTCCACCGCACGTTCTTCGTCGCGCTCCACTCGGTCGGCACTCCCGTCTCACTTGAGATGCCTGCGCCTTCCGGCCCACGCCACTGCGCCCAGTTCGCGCCCTTCGCCGCGACATTGACGGACGACTGATTAACGACGACTGCGACAACAAAACAGACGAGCAGCGACGCGAGCGACGCCGCTTGTTTACGATTCATTTTCTGATTCATCCCCTTCGAGAGCCTTGAACCAGCGTGCCCGTCAGACGCGGCGACACCGGAGCTTGTTCCATTTGATGAAGTGCACACGTCCACTTACTTCTCACTCTTCGCCTTCGTCGCGGCGGGCGCGGGCGCGTCGCCGATGGCGAAGAGATGATCTTTGGTGCGGATGAAGAGCATCCCGTCGGAGACGGCGGGCGTCGCCATCATCACTTCGCCCATCGGGTTCTTCGAGAGAAACTCATACTTCGCGCCCGCGCGCACGACGAACACGTCGCCGTCCTCGCTCGCAAAATAAAGTTTGCCGTCAGCCGCGACGGGCGAGGCCGTGAATGCGCCACCCTCGCCGCCTAGACGCTCTTGATAAATCTTCTCGCCGGTGAGAGCGTTGTACGCGGCGAGCACGCCGTTCGTCTGGCAGACGTAGAGGTAGTCGCCGTATACGACCGGCGTCGCCATGTAGGGGCCACCCCTCTGCTTGCTCCAAGCGACCGCATCGTTCGTCTCTTTACCATCCTTCAACGAGATGTCGCCATTCGCTGCTCCGGCACGCACCGCGAAGATCGGTTGGACGATGCGATAGCCGTTCGTGATGTAGATCAGATCGTGCGCGAAGACGGGCGTGGGCGTCGCGATCTCAGAGTTGCCGCCGAGACGCCATAGCTCTTTGCCCGTCGCCGGATCGTATCCGCGTATGAACTTCGTCGCGCTCGTGACGATCTCCGCGCGCATCTTGCCCTCGACGACCGTCGGCGTGCTCCAAGAAGGAATCTCGTCGCGCATCGTCTTCCAGACCTGCTTGCCCGTTTTGATGTCGTAAGCCGCGATGAAGGAATCCTTCTGCACGTCCGCCTGCACGATGACCAAATCTTTGTAGATGACGGGCGAGCTGCCATGGCCCCATTGATAGTCTGTGTCGTAGAACCAGCCCGCATCGAGCACGCCCGTGTCGGTCTTCCACAAAAGTTTCCCGTCGGCGTCGTAGCAGATCATCAACCCTTGCGAGCCGAAGAGCGCGACGATGTGCTTACCATCAGTCGCGGGCGTTGACGATGCGTGCGTCGATTTCGGATGACGCTTAGTTTTCGGCACGCCTTCGAGCGCGACGCGATCCCACAAAATTTTTCCCGTCAGCTTGTCGAGCGCGATGACGTGCCAAGTGTGCTTCGGCTCGTCCTTCACCGGATCAACGTCGCCGAAGAGACCGTAGCGCGAGGCCGGTTTCGGATCGCTGCTGACAGCGGTCGTCACATAGACACGCGAGCCCCACACGACCGGACTCGAATGCGCGAGCCCCGGAATCGCCGTCTTCCAACGCACGCCCTCCATCTTCGTCGCGTCCCACTTCGTCGGCGTCGTCTTTGCATCCGACGCAACGCCCGAAGCGTTCGTGCCGCGAAACTGATTCCAGTTCTGCGCGTTCGCAAGGAGGACTGTGGAGACGAGACAGAGACAGACGAAAGTTGCGCGTTTCATCGAAGGACTCTCCTTAAACTGTGAACCTACAACTGTGAACCTACAACTGTGAGCGGGCCCGCCCGGCGTGTTGCTCATACTCAAAAGCGCTACTTCGCTTCGACGCGCTTGAAGATTTGCGTCGTCGTGCCCTGCTTGAGCGTGAAGCCCGTCACCTTGTCGCCTTCGACGTTGAAGACGATGGTGACGCCCGCGAAGTTGACGGGCCGGAACGTCACCTTGTCGAACGCGCCGAGGACTGAGCCGCCGCCGGACGTGCCGATGGAGAGCTTGCCGTCTTTGTTGACGACGATCTTCAGCTCGTTACCCTGTTCAGGTTTGTAAGTTCCCTCGTAGGATTTGAGCGTCGCGGCATCGACCTCGAAATTGCCGACCACGAGCGGCTTCGCGCCCGCCTGTTTGAGCAGCTCGATGATCTCCGCGTTCTTGTTCTCGTTGGCGGACGAGAGCGCGTTCGAGAGCGTGTCTGCGTCGAGGCCACCCTTCGCGAGCGCGACCTTGACCAGCTCGACGTTGCCGTTGCCGACCGCAGAGAAGAGCACGTCATCAACGCCCTTCGCGCCCTTCTCTAACAACGCGCGCACGACATCGGTGTGGCCCTTGTCGGCCGCCCATGTGATCGGCGTCGCACCATAAAAGGTGTCTCTCACGTTTACGTCCGCGCCGTGTTCGAGCAGGAGCTTGACGATCTCCACGTTGCCGCGCTCGGCAGCTTTGAAGAGCGGCGTCTGCTGGTAGCGCCAGCGCGCGTTCACGTCCGCGCCTTTATCCAAGAGAGCTTTGACGGCGACAGCATCGTCGCGTCGGACGGCCTCCCAGAGGTCTTCGTTGAGCTTCTGTTTGTTGTCCTGCGCCGACGCCGCGTGCGAGAGCGGCAGAAGCAGTGTGAGCGCGAGCATGAGAAGTGCGACTTTGCGTGACATGGCGGGTTGCTCCACGGATGGCCGCGCGTCGTGTCGCGCGTCTTCCGTCGTGCGTGCTTTTCGTGAATGAGCTTCGCTGTCTCGCGCGTCCAAGTTTGAGCGGACACGCGTTCGCGGACTTTAAGAACTGTGAACAGGAGAACGTCTGCGGCTTCGCGTCAGATTTTTACGTCGTGCCACGGGATTTGGTTTCAAACTTGACGCGCGGCGCGCGGGCGCAACAATATAGACCCCCAGCCGGTCGCATCGTCAAGAATTTATGCGCGCGCGCAACCGGCGTCTCCCCGCAAACGTATTCAGTCTGACAGCTTCGCGCCCAACTTTTCGCCTTGAGCCGGAGTTCGTCTCGAATCGTTAAGCCTGAAGTTTTTTTACCTCCGAATGAAACACCATGCGACACGCCTCCATAAAATTCACCGGCCCGTTGCTCGCTAGTCTAATCATCGTCACGACACTCGGCGGCGCGCGCGGCTCCGACTGGGCTGAGTGGCGAGGGCCTGCGCGCGACGGCGTCTCGCAGGAGAAGAATCTGCCCACGCACTGGTCGCCCGCAGGCGATAATCTCGCGTGGAAAGTTCCTTACGGCGGACGCTCTGCTCCGGTCGTCTTCGGCAATCACGTCTATCTGCAAAATACTTCCGGCAAGGGCGCGGACGAGCAGGAGCGCGTGATGTGCTTCGACGCCGACACTGGAAAACTTTTGTGGGAGCACAAATTCAACGTCTATCTCTCGGACGTGCCCGCGCATCGCGTCGGTTGGGCGTCGCCCGCAATCGATCCTGTGACGACGAACGTTTACGTCTTCGGCGGCGGCGGGAGTCTGATGTCTCTGTCGAAGGACGGAAAACTTTTGTGGGAGCGTTCGCTCGGTGAGGACTTCGGAATTTTGACGACCCACGGCGGCCGCACGGTCTCGCCGATCATCGACGGCGATCTCGTCATCGTCTCCGGCGCGATGTTCGTCTGGGGCGAGCATGGTCGCGGGGGCCATCGCATCGTTGCCTTTGATAAGCGCACGGGCGAGACCGTCTGGATCACAGCGCCCGGCGCGCGTCCCTACGATACGACTTATGCGCCGATGGTCATCGCAAACGTCAACGGCACGCGACTCTTGATTCAGGGCGGCGCGGACGGGATGGTCTATGCCTTGAAGCCGCAGACGGGCGAGCCCGTGTGGCGTTATGAAATCTCGAAGCGCGGCATCAACACCGGGGTCGTCGTCTCAGGCACGACCGCGATCTTGACGCACAGCGAAGAAAATTTGGACTCGAACGAGATGGGCATGATGGTGGCCCTCGACGCGACTGCAAAGGGCGACATCAAGCCGGAGAACATACGTTGGAAGGTGCAGGGCTGGCAGGGCGGCTTCTCTTCGCCCGTCATGGACGGCGAACGCATCTATCAACTCGACAACGCCGCGAACATCGCCGCCTTCGACTTGAAGACCGGCAAGCAACTCTGGCTCAAGAGTCTCGGCACGGTGCAGAAAGCCTCGCCTGTCTTAGCCGATGGCAAGCTCTACGTCGGAACCGAAAGCGGCAAGTTCTACATCTTGAAACCAACGGCTGCGGGCTGCGAGATTCTCAGCGAGAACGAATTGACCAACGTCGTGCCCGTTGACAGTCAGCCCGGCAAGACGCAGCAAGTGCCCGCGCCCGTGCTTAGTTCCGTCGCCATCTCCAACGGTCGCGTCTTCTTCGCCACCGATGCGACGCTCTACTGCTTCGGCAAGAAAGCTAAAGACAATCCTTTCGAGAGACTTCAAACGCTCGGCGGGTTTTCGGGTGGCCCTGACAGAACGGCAACATACGTGCAAGTCGTCCCGACCGAACTCATCATCAAGCCCGGCGAGACGCTCAACTTCCGCGTTCGCCTCTTCGACAGTCAAGGCAGCTTCATACGCGAAGAAAAATCCGCGCAGTGGTCGCTCGACAGATTGAAAGGCGATGTCGCGAACGGTCAGTTCGTCTCCGCGTCTGACGGCGGTCGTCAAGCTGGACTCGTCAAGGCGACTGTCGGCGGCATCACGGGCGCGGCGCGCGTGCGGATCGTGCCCACGCTTCCGTGGACGGAAGACTTCAGCAGCTACGCCGTCAACTCGGAGCCGATCGCTTGGACGAGCACGACTTTGAAGTATGCCGTGCGCGAACTCGAAGGCAACAAAGTTCTCGTCAAGACGATTGAAGGCTCGTCGCTCTTAACGCGCTCGCGCGCTTACATGGGGCCCTCCGATCTGCACGACTACACCGTGGAGGCAGACGTGAGGGCCGGACAGAAGCGCAGGCAACAGGGCGACGCAGGCATCATCGCGCAGCGTTACGCGCTCGTCCTCTACGGCAACGCGGGCGAGTTGCACCTCGAACCGTGGCAACCCGAAACGCAGCGCACCGTCAAAGCTCCGTTCGCGTGGAAACCCGATGCGTGGTATCGACTCAAGCTCTCAGTTGAAAATCTACCCGACGGCAAAGTGCGCGCGCGCGGCAAGGCGTGGGCGGTGGGTGAGCCTGAACCTGATGCGTGGATGGTCGAGCGCATCGATCCCATCGGCAATCGACAGGGCAGCCCCGGCGTCTTCGGCAACGCCATCAGCGCGGAACTCTACTTCGACAACGTGAAGGTCTATCCAAACAAATAACACAGGAGCATGGACGCGATTATGAGCACGACACCAACCACGCTGGAGACTAGCGACGCGAACGCGGGACAGCCGACGCCGGAGCGCATCTTTCAAACGCTCACCGGCTATCAGATGACAGCCGCGATGCGCGCCGCCATCGAACTCGATCTCTTCTCAGCCATCGCCGAAGGCAACGACACGCCCGCGAAGGTGGCCGCGCGTTGCAAGTGCGCCGAGCGCGGCGCGCGCATACTCTGCGACTACCTGACCGTCATCGGCTTCCTCGCAAAGCAAGAGGGCCGCTACTCGCTCACGCCTGAGTCGCAACTCTTCCTCGTCCGCACATCACCCGCATACATCGGCGGCGTCGCTGGCTTCCTCGCGAGCGGCTCACTCGTTGACGCTTACCAGAACTTTACGGAGAGCGTCCGCAAAGGCGGGACGACGATGCCCGACGAGGGCTCGATGACGCCGGAGCATCCGATGTGGGAAGAGTTCGCGCGCAGCATGGTGGCGATGATGCGTCCGCCCGCCGCAGCAATCGCGCAGATCGCCGGAGCGCAGGGGCCACTCAAAATTCTCGACCTCGCCGCCGGTCACGGCATCTTCGGCATCACCATCGCGCAGCGCAATCCGCAAGCTGAAGTCTTCGCCGTCGATTGGAAGAACGTGCTTTCAATCGCGCAACGAAACGCGGAAGAGGCGGGCGTCGCGGATCGTTATCACCTGCTGCCCGGCAGCGCATTCGACGTTGACTTCGGCGCGAACTACGACATCATTCTCTTGACGAACTTCCTTCACCACTTCGATCCGCCGACCAACGAGCGACTGCTGCGTAAAGTTCACGCCGCGCTGAAAGACGACGGTCGCGCGATCACTCTGGAGTTCGTGCCGAACGAAGATCGCGTCTCGCCGCCTTCGGCTGCCGCCTTCTCGCTCGTCATGCTCGGCTCGACCGAAGCGGGCGACGCCTACACTTTCGCCGAACTCGACACGATGTTTCGCCACGCGGGCTTCGCACGCAGCGAGGCGCATCCCGCGCCGCCCGGCACGATCATCGTCTCGCACAAGTAAGAGCCGACGAGATTAAGAATCGTCGAGCAGGATTTCGATCAAAGGATTTGCAATGAGAAAACGCATCAACGTCCGCACGCTTCTCTTCCCCTTCGTCGCGCTCACCGTCGCGCTCTCGGTCGCGTCCGGCCTTCGCACTGCGGCTGCTTCCGATCCGGGCGGCGGCGACTGGCCCATGTGGGGTGGCACGCCTGATCGCAATATGGTCTCTTCGATGAAAGGTATTCCGACGAGTTGGGACGTGAAGACGAAGCGGAACGTGAAGTGGGTGCAGTCGCTCGGCTCGCAGGCTTACGGCAACCCGGTCGTAGCAAACGGGCAGGTTTACGTCGGCACGAACAATGAGGGGCTGCGTGATCCGAACGTCAAGGGCGACAAGGGAGTCTTGATGGCGTTCCGCGAATCGGACGGCGAGTTCCTCTGGCAAGCCGTCTCCGACAAGCTCGCATCGGGTCGCGTCAACGACTGGCCCTATCAAGGCGTCTGCTCGTCGCCAATCGTCGAGGGCAACAAACTTTATTACGTGACGAACCGCGCCGAACTCGTTGCACTCGACACCAAAGGTTTCACCGACGGCAAGAACGACGGCGTGACGGACGAGAAGCTACATGGCCCGAAAGACGCCGACGTGTTGTGGAAGTTCGACATGATGGAAGAGGTCGGCTCGCAGCCGCACAACATGGCGAACTCTTCGCCCGTCATCTACGGCGATCTCATCTTCGTCTCCACGTCGAACGGGCAGGACGAGAGCCACGTCAACATCCCCTCGCCGAAAGCGCCCGCGATCATCGCCGTCAACAAGAACACAGGCAAGCTCGTCTGGGAAGACAACTCGGTCTTCGACAAAATTCTCCACGGTCAATGGTCTTCGCCCACCGTTGCGAAGATCGGCGACACCGTGCAAGTCATACACGGACAGGGCGACGGATGGATTCGCGGCTACGATGCGCTGACGGGGAAGAAACTCTGGGAGTTCGACTGCAACCCGAAAGATTCCGTCTGGCCCAAGACACGCAACGAGTTGATCTCAACACCCGTCGTCTATGACGGCAAGGTCTATATCTCGAACGGTCAAGACCCAGAGCACGGCGAAGGCGTCGGTCACATGTACTGCATCGATCCCTTGAAGCGCGGCGACATCACACAGACGGGCCTCATCTGGCATTACGACAAGATTCGTCGCTCGATCTCCACGCCCGCGATCAAAGACGGCCTCGTCTATCAATCGGACTTTAGTGGCTTCCTCCATTGTCTCGACGCGAAGACCGGCCAGCTCTACTGGAAGCACGACGTGTTCGCGGCCGTCTGGGGCTCGCCCATGCTCATCGACGGCCGTGTTTATCTCGGCGACGAAGACGGCGATGTCGTGATCATGCAAGAAGGCAAGACCGAAAAAGTGATCGGCGAATACAACATGGGCAGCTCCGTCTATTCCACGCCCGTGCCCGCCAACGGCGCGCTCTACATCGTCAACCGCAACCAACTCTACGCCCTCAAAGAAGGCGCAGGGATACAGACGCCCGCGACGAAGTAACGTAGGGGATCACACGACTAACCGATCAATGCGGCGAGAAAACATGATGCATCGTCGATCAATCAAACTCGCCGTACTCCTCTTCTTCGTCTTTCTGCTTTTGGCCTCACACGCACGCGCTCAGTGGGCCCCTCCCGACAGTTGGACGCAGTTTCGCGGCAACACTTCAAACACGGGCGTCTCGAAGTCTGACGTGCCGAAGACTCTGCGACTGCTGTGGACGTTCGACGCGGGCGGCCCGATAGAATCTTCAGCCGCGATCTCGAACGGCATAGTTTACGCTGGCTCCAAGTCGGGTGAGTTGGTCGCGCTCGACCTCTCGAGCGGCGAGGTGCGCTGGCGTTATGCGACGGGCGCGCGCGAAGGGATCGGCGAATCATCCCCTGCGGTCGCGAACGGGATGGTTTACGTCGGCGATCTGGATGGAGTGGTTCACGCTATCAACGCGCGCGACGGACGACGGATGTGGACGTTCAAGACCGGCGCGGAAGTTAAGTCGTCGCCCGTCGCGTTTGAAGATAAAATTTTAGTCGGCTCTTACGACGACAATCTCTATTGCCTGAGCGCGCGCAACGGCTCGCTTGTCTGGAAGTTCAAGACGAATGGGCCGGTGCACACGACCGCCGCGATCTCAAACGGCGCGGCGTTGATCGCGGGCTGCGACGAACTGCTGCGCGCCATACGCTTGAGCGACGGCCAACAGGTCTTCCAGTTCGCTTCGGGCGCGTACACGGGCGCGTCGCCCGCCTTGATGGACGGCGCGGTGTTCTATGGCACGTTCGAGAATGAAGTGCTCGCGTTAAACCTTTCGACGCGACGCCTGCGCTGGCGTTATCGCAACACGCAACGACAGTTCCCTTTCTACTCTTCTGCGGGCGCGGTCGAGGGCCGGATCGTCTTGGGCGGGCGCGACAAGTACGTGCATTGCATCGACGCACGCAACGGGCGCGCGCTGTGGACGTTCGCGACGAAGGCGCGCGTTGAATCGTCGCCCGCGCTCGCGAGCGGAAGGGTCTTCATCGGCTCGAACGATGGACACTTCTACGTGCTCGACTTCTACACGGGCGCGAAGCTCTGGGAGTTCGAGGCTGGCTCGGCCCTCTCCGCCTCGCCCGCCATCGCCTCCGGTCGCATCGTCATCGGCTCGAACGACGGAAAGCTTTATTGCTTCGGTTGAGCCTTTCAATATTTATTCGGACTATAGCCTGCATGAGCTTTGAATTATGGATCAAGAAATACTAATCCAATCTTTAGGACAACATATTGATTATCTTCAGAGCATTTTCAACTGGTTGATCATTTTGTCAGTCGTCACTGCATGGGCTGGCATACAGAGGAGAGAAGAGGTTGAAGTCTTAGGACTCAAGATTGCGCGTAGATATGCGGTTTATGTGATATGTGCCTTATACCTTATCGTTAACATGATTGTTTTGATCATCTTTCTAAGACTGGGCAATTTAATATCGTTAATAGATGACAAGAACTTTCTCAAAGGCTTGTCCATACTTGTGACCCATACTTGGATACTGAACCCATTTAGTTACTTCGGTAACTCAAGACTAGCTCGCTTTTATAGCTGTGAAGGGTTGGGATTATTGATCGTCGTATGGTGGCTCGCCAATGCATCACTTTCTACATTGAGAGATGATAAAATTAACAACTATGCACTTTTACTTTCGACTGTATTTCTTCTTTTAGGCTTAGTTTCTATGGGCGCAATATTTAATGTATACCAAATTATTCAAAAGCGTCTGGAGTATATTAATCCTGATTTGAGCCAAGCTTTTTCAAGTGTGTTCTCGCAGGAGTTGTGGGCATCCTTTCTCGGCGTGCTTGTCGGTTTGTTAGCTTTTGTCGTGGCTAATAAGCTACAAAAGCGTCTAATCCTTTCACACAAGGCGAAATCTTGATTCAATGTTGACATTTGATCTCTAAGCCCTAGAAGGCGGCGATTGACTTGCGGCCCGTTTCGGCATAGAAACTTCTGCTGACAACCCAATCCTGAAAACCGAGGCAAGTCCAAATGAAGAAGCGCACTCTTTCTCTCGCACTCCTTGCGTGTGCGGGCGTCGCGGCTCTCGCGCTCGCCTGCCAGCAAGTGCCGACCGCGAACACGAACGTGAACACGAACGCAGCATCGCCGCAGACCGCCAGCTATACTTACCCCGCCGATCTCAAGCCCGCGCTCGACTCGATCAACAAGGACGACTTGATGAGCCACATCAAGACGCTCTCTTCGGATGAGTTCGAGGGGCGAGGGCCGGGGACGAAGGGCGAAGAGTTGTCGGTTGCCTACATCACAGATCAGTTCAAGAAGATCGGCTTGAAGCCCGGCAACCCCGACGGCACATACGTCCAGAAAGTCCCGCTCGTCGGCTTCACGGCACAGAATCCGACCGCGTCGTTTACAGTCGGCGCGAAGAAGATCGATCTCAAGTTTCCAGACGACATCGTTCCCGTCTCGCGTCGCTTCGTGCCCGAGTCGAAGGTTGAAAATTCCGATGTCGTCTTCGTCGGCTACGGCGTCGAAGCGCCCGAATACAACTGGGACGATTACAAGGGCGTGGACGTGCGTGGCAAGACCATCCTCATGCTCGTCAACGATCCGGCCGTGCCCGATCCGAACGATCCTACGAAGCTCGACGAGAAGATGTTCAAGGGCAAGGCGATGACCTACTACGGTCGCTGGACGTACAAGTATGAAGAGGCGATGAAGAAGGGCGCGGCGGCTGCGATCATCATTCATGAGACTGGCCCCGCAGGCTATGAGTACAAGGTCGTTTCGGGAAGTTGGTCGCGTGAGAACTTCGACATACAGACGCCCGATAAGAACATGAACCGTCCGGCCGTCGAAGCGTGGATGACGCTCGACCGCGCTAAAGAACTGCTCACGGCTTGCGGTCAGGATTTCGACGCCTTGAAGAAGCAGGCCATCACGAAAGACTTCAAGCCCGTCGTGTTGAACGCGAAAGCGAACATCGACGTGAAGAACTCTCTGCGTGAGATCAATTCGCAGAATGTCGTCGCCAAGATTGAAGGCAGCGATCCAAAGTTGAAGGATGAGTACGTCGTCTATACGGCGCACTGGGATCATCTAGGTCGTGACCCGAACTTGCAGGGCGATCAGATTTACAACGGCGCGGACGACAACGCATCGGGCGTCGCGCAACTTTTAGAGATCGCCGAGGCGTTCACGAAATTGCCGACGCCGCCCAAGCGTTCGATCCTCTTCGTCTCCGTCACGGCGGAAGAGAAGGGCCTACTCGGCTCGAAGTTCTACGCGACGAACCCGCTCTACCCCTTGAACAAGACGCTCGCCGACATCAACATGGATGAAGCGAACCAGTGGGGCCGCACGCGCGACTTAACCATCGTCGGACTCGGTAACTCGACGCTCGACGATGTCGCGCAAGAAGCCGCGACGATGCAAGGCGGGCGCACACTCTCGCCCGATCCCGAACCTGAGAACGGCGGCTTCTATCGATCCGATCACTTCGAGTTTGCGAAGCAAGGCGTGCCCGCGCTGAACGTCGAAGCGGGAGTTGATTTTCCCGGTAAGCCTGCCGGGTGGGGCATACAGAAGCGCGACGACTACACCGCGAACAACTATCACAAGCCTTCGGATGAGATAAAACCCGACTGGGATTTGTCCGGCGCGGTCGAAGACGCACAGCTCTACATGATCGTCGGCTATCGCGTCGCACAGGGCGACAAGTTCCCCGAGTGGAAGGAAGGCACAGAGTTCAAGGCGAAGCGCGAGGCGTCTCTGAAGGGCGCGGGCAGCGGCGACTATCGCTGACACTGACGCGGATAAAACAGAACTCACCGCCGCAGACGCAGAGAGCGCGGAGTTAACGCAGAGAAGAAAAGTTTTTCTCTGCGTTAACTCCGCGCTCTCTGTGTCTCTGTGGTGAATGTCTTTAGTGGCCGGCCTGCCACGCCTTGATCGCGTCGGATTTGTGAATCAGCATGAGGACGTTTAGCAGCAGGCTATCTCTGATCCAGACGAGCAAGATCAACTCAATCGCGACAAACACAACGAGCGTGCGCCGCCATCCGAGCCTGCGCGCGATGAGGAAGCCGCACGCGCACGCGCAGATGTCGCCGACCGAATTGATCACCGTGTCGCCCGTGTAGCCGAACGCGGCCGTCGTCTCACGATAGCGATTGATGACGAAGTTAGTGTTCTCGGCGATCTCCCAGACCGACTCGATCAAGATCGCTAGAGAGAAACGCCACTGAGCCGACGCGCGCGGCACGACGAGCGCGAGCAGGCCACAGAAGGCGAAGCCGTGCAACAGGTGCGTGAAACTGTAAGGATCGAAGAGTTGTTGTGAAGTCTCCGCACTCCACGCATCGCCCATCCACACGAGCACGCGCCCACAGGCGCACGTCCACCGCCGACCTTGATGATGAAGTTCTAACGCCGCCAACGACGTGATGATTAAAGAGACCAGCAGAGGGACGCGCCACGTGCTGAGCTTGCCGTCGGATTTCATCTGCGCGAGTTAGTGGGAGGGCCGGTCGTCGTCGTGAGAGCTTCGGTGGCCGCGCGTGCTTCGGTCGTTAAATGTCAGGCGGCTCGCGCGGCTCGCTCTTCGTCGGCGGGGAGCGCGGCGCGCTCGCGCGGGAAGTAACGTGCGAGCGTCGTCTCTTGCGGCTTACGCGTGGCGAGTGAGACGAAGATCATCAGGAGCGCGGAGACGACGACCATCGGCACGACGGGCATGAAGCCGAAGATGGCCGTGCCGCCGGGCGTGCGCGCAAGAGCCTCGAAGCCGAAGAGCGTGGCGCAGACGGTCGTTTGTCCGGGCGCGGGCGCGGGCACATGAGACTGAAAGACTGCGACCCAGATGACGGCAAGCGCAGTCCAGAGCGTCGCGGCGAGCGCGCCCCACTTCGTGCTGCGTCGCCAGAAGAGCGCGGCAACTAAGAGTGGTGATAGCGCGGCGAAGCCGGAGAAGGCATACTGGATCGCCAACTCGAAGATCGTCGCGGGCGCGCGGAGTGCGACCGCGTAAGCGATAATCGTGATGATGACGATGAAGAGTCGCCCGGTCTGCACCTGCACGCGCTCGCCGAAGCGTCGGCGACCACCGTAGTAGGCGAAGATGTCTTCGGTGAACATCGTCGAGAGCGCGAGGATTTGTGAATCCGAAGCCATCACCGCCGCCATGATCCCCGCGCCCAAGATTCCGGCGAGCCAGAGTGGAGCGTAGCGGTTCAACATGATCAAGAGCACGTCGTCGCCGTTCGCTTCATCGCGTACCTCGTCGCGTTGTTCCGGCGGCATCTGCTTGCCTTGAGCGGCCAGCGTGCGACGCGCCTCGATCTTATGATGAATCTCCGGCGAGTCCGTCACACGGTTCGCCATCACGCCGAGGAAGACGCAGGGCAGCCACACGGCGAGGATGCACAACGGATAGAGGATGACGGTCTTCTTAAACTGGGCCATCTTGCGCGCCGTCAAGCAGAAGATCGCGATGTGCGGAAAGGCGATGGACGAGAGCGGGATGAATGTGTAGCTGAAGAAGTAGAGCGGCGAGACGCGTTCACGCGTTAGAAGTGCGGAGGTGGCGGGCGATGCTTGCAGCGCACTGATCGCGCTGCGGAAGCCGCCCATCGAAGAGCCGATGATGATGACGGCGAGCGTGCCGAAGAGCATGAAGAGGATTGTCTGAAACGTGTTGACGTAAGACGTGCCGCGCATCCCTCCAAAAAAAACGTAGCCCATCACGACGAGCGCGACGATGGCCCCGCCGAACCAGTAGGGCACGCGCCCGCCACTAATGACGTTCAAAGTCGTGCCGCCGCCGATCACGCCGATGATGATGTAGGGTACGAGCAGCGCGGTTTGCACGACAGTGATGACAGTCCCGATGTGCCCGCACTCCCAACGGTCGCGAAACATCTGCACCGGCGTCATAAATCCGTAACGCTTCCCCAGAGCCCAGACGCGCGTGCCGATGAAGAGGAGCGTGAGCGGGATGACGAGCCCCGAAGACGAAGCCATCAGGCCGTAAGTGACGATGCCGTTGTTGAAGGCGTGACCCGAAGAGCCGAGAATGGCGAACGCCGTCATGTTCGTGCCAAAGAGCGACAACAGAAAGACGACGGGCCCCAATGAGCGACCGGCGAGGAAGTAGTCCTCAGCCTCCTCTCTGTTCTTCGCGCGACGAAACGCGAAGACACCGATGTAGAGGACGATTGCGAGATAGACGAAGACGACGATTGCGGGAATCAACGCGCGTCACCTCCTTCTTCGCGTTCCTGTGCTTCGATCTCTCGTTCGAGATGGCCGGGCCACGCGAACGTGACGAGCAGCCACATCAGCAGCGCGGACGCCACCGAGAAGCACGCTTGATAGAAGAGGCCGATGGGGATGAAGCCGAAGACGAGCGGATATGCCGTGCGCCAGTTCCAGAAGTCCTGATGCAGCACGTAGAGCGCGACGACCGCGACGACGAGCAGAGTTTTCTTCATCGGATCTACGCGAAGGCGGAAACCGCGACGACTACCGGAGCGTAACAACAGGCATAGTCGGCGAAAGATTTGTCTCCGTCAAGTAAGATCGCTAGAATGCGTTCACCCTGGGCCAGAGACCCACACGCCGACGCCGCTTCCAATTTGCAAAACGACAGACCGAGGTGCAATGAACCACCGAACCCGCCTCTTCCAGCGCACAATCTTACGCGCCGCGCTCGCCGCTTGTTTCACACTGCTCGCGTTCGTTTGCGTCGCCGCGCAACAGACCGACGCGACCGTCACTGGCGATGTCAAAGACCCGAACGGCGCGGTGATTGCGGGCGCACGCATCACCGCGCAGAACACGGAGACGGGATTCGCGCGCACGACCACGAGCGACGACGCGGGCCGCTACACCTTCGCGGGCCTGCCTGTGGGCGCATACGAAATCCGCGCCGCGCGGCAGGGCTTCAAGAACTACATACAACAACAGGTGCGCGTCACCGTCGGCGAGACGGCGGTCATCGACATCTCACTCGAAGTCGCGGCAGTCGGCGGCGAAGTGAACGTGACCGACACGACAACCGTCGTCAACACGCAGACGCATGAGCTGAGCTATCTGGTGAGCGAGCGATCCGTGCGCGAGTTGCCATTGAACGGACGCAACTACACAGACCTCGCGCTGCTGCAACCGGGCGTCGTCGCCTTCCCGCACCGCGACGGCGGCTCGGTCGTCGCGCACGGTTTGGGAACGAGCGTCAACGGTCAAGACCCGCGCTCGAACGTCTATCTGATCGACGGCACGCCGCAGAACGATTTCACGAATGGGCCAGCCGGAAGCGCGGCTGGTACAGCTCTCGGCGTCGAGGCGATCCGCGAGTTTCGCGTCGAGGCGAACTCCTACGACGCATCTTTCGGTCGCAACTCCGGCGGGCAGTTCAACGCCGTCTCCAAGTCCGGCTCGAACGATTGGCATGGGTCGCTCTACGAGTTTCATCGCAACGACAACTTCGACGCGCGCAACTTCTTCGACACCGGCAAGAAACCTGAGTTCAAGCGCAACCAGTTCGGCGGCTCGCTGGGTGGCCCCGCCAAGCGCGACCGCTCCTTCTTCTTCCTTAACTTGGAATCGCTGCGCGAGAACTTAGGGAAAACAGTCTCAACTGTCGTCCCGAATCTCGCCGCGCGCAACGGCCTGATCGCGCCCATTAACGCGGCGGTGCGCCCCTATCTCGAAGAGTTTCCCTTGCCAAACGGCGCAGACCTCGGCGGCGGGCTCGCTGTCTATAACTTCGGCTTCGCACAGACTCTGCGCGAAAATTATTTACAGGGCCGCCTCGATGAGAACGTCAACGCGCGCAATCAGGCTTTCGCGCGCTACACGTTCGACGACGCGAATCAGCATCTGCCGACCGACTACCCGCAGTTCCCGCGCTCCTTCGTCTCGCGCAGCCAGTTCCTCACTTTGGAAGATCGCTTCATCCAGACGGCACGCACGCTCCACACTTTTCGCTTCGGCTTCAGTCGCACGCGCATCGGTCAGGACGTGGAGGCGAACACGTCGCAGGCCCTGTCGCCTTTCATCACGGGGCGCGACACGGTCGGCTCAATCGACATCGGCGGGATGCCGCGCTTCGGCACGCAGTCGTCCGTCAACGTCAAGCAGACGCAGAACGTCTTCGGCTTCGAGTACGGCGCGGCGCACACGCGCGGTCGTCATCTCTTGAAAGCGGGCGGCCTCGTCGAGCACTATCAAGACAATCTCTTCAACCCGACCTTCGCGCTCGGCATCTGGACGTTCGGTAGCCTCTCCGATTTCCTGCGCAACCGGCCCCAACGCTTCCTCGGCATCCCCGCAGGCGGCTCGCTCGACCGCTACTGGCGTTTCACACTCTTCGGCGGCTACCTGCAAGACGACTTCCGCATGAACCGCCGACTCACCTTGAACGCAGGCGTGCGCTACGAGACGACGACCATGCCCGTCGATACGCAGGGCCGCGACTCCGCGCTACCGAATCTTTCTGATCGCGCGCCGACTGTGGGCCCCCTCTATCGCAACCCGACACATAAGAACATCTCCCCGCGCATCGGCTTCGCGTGGGACGTATTCGGCGACGGCAAGACTTCGCTTCGCGGCGGCTACGGTCTCTACTTCAACACGCTCAACCAGCAACACCTGATCGTCACGATCACGAACCCGCCTTTCACGCCGCGCGTCGTCATCAACAACCCGACGTTTGCGCCAATCTTCCCAGTCGCACCCTTGAACCTCGGCGTCGGCAACTCCATCCGGCCCGTCCAGTTCGATATTAAAAATCCGAACATCCACGTCTATAACCTGAACCTCCAACGTCAACTCTGGTGGGACACCGTCATCACCGTCGGCTACGCTGGCTCGCGCGGCATACATCTCTGGCGAAGCAACGACGTGAACATCGCCGTGCCGACCGTGCTGCCGAGCGGCGTCATCTTCTTCCCTGCGGGCGCGCCGCGACAGAACACCGCGTTCTCCACCATCGAGTTGAAGTCGAGCGACGGCAACTCTTGGTACAACTCCGCGATTCTCGACATTCGCAAACGCTTCACGCACGGCTTCAACTTCCAATCGTCCTACACCTTCTCGCGCAACATCGACACGACGCAGGCTTCCACCTTCTTCTCCGACGCCACGAACGGCACGACCACGGCCTTCCCCGAGTTCCCCGGCTTGAACTATAACAAGGGACTCGCCGACTATCAGGCAAAGCACAACTGGGTCGTCAACTTCACTTGGGAGATTCCCGGCACGCGCGATCTCAAAGGCGTCGAGGGGGCCTTCCTCGGCGGCTGGCAGTTATCAGGCATCGGACAGGCGCGTTCGGGAAATCCTCTGACGGTCTTCGTCGCGCGCAATCGCTCCCGCTCGCAGTGGTCGCCCTCGCTCGCGCCGGGCATCGGATTTGATCGCGCGTCAATCGCGCCCGGCTTCACCTACAAGACCGCCGTGCTGGGTGGCCCCGATCAGTATTTCAACCCGAAGGCTTTCGTCCTGCAACCTGCGGGCACGCTCGGCAACACGGGACGCGGCGCGTTCATTGGCCCCAACTACCGCACCTTCGATCTCTCCGCCGTCAAGCGCACGCGCCTGCCCACTTGGTTCGGCGAGAAGTCGAACCTGCAAGTGCGCGTCGAGGCGTTCAATCTTTTCAACCGCGCAAACTTCGCGCCGCCCTCGCTCATCGCCTTCACCGGCGCGGTGGACAACGAGCAACCGCTCCCCACCTTCGGTCGCATACGCTCGACCGTCGGCTCATCACGCCAGATTCAACTCGGCGTGCGGCTTGAGTTTTAATGACTTATGATTGCTCCAACCATGAAGGATTAGATCGCCTCACATAGGAAACGATTCGAGGGCGCACGATGACGACCACACAAACACTGCTGAGCGAAGACGACCTGCTGCGAATGCCCGACGACGGGTATCGTTACGAACTCGTTGAAGGAAAGTTGCGGAGTTTGCCGCTGAACGATTATGAGCACGGTCTTCGTACCAGCGCATTAACTACTCTCCTAGCCTTGCACATTCACTCACACGATCTTGGTGAAGTGGTTGCCGCCGGAACAGGTTTCGTCATCGCGCGCACGAAAGATGGTCGCGTGACGGTGCGCGCGCCCGACGTGGCGTTCGTCGCGCGCGGGCGCGTCGCAGCCGACACCGACACCAGCAAGTTTCTCGAACTCGCGCCCGACTTCGTCGCCGAAACTCTCTCGCCATCCGACACGGCGGTTGAGGTCGAAGAGAAGATCTCTTCGTGGCTGAAGGCGGGCGTGCGCGCCGCGCTCGTCGTCAACCCCGCTTCGCGTTCGGTCACGCTCCACCGAACTTCATCAGTCATCTCTCGTCTCACAGATAAAGATGAACTCGATCTCTCAGACATCGTCGAAGACTTCCGCTGCCCCGTCTCGGAAATCTTCGACTGATCACGCAACCTTCGACCGGCCCATCGAGACGCTCGTGGAAGCGACCTTCACACTAGCCACACCATCCGACGCCGATCTGCTCGTGCCGCTACTGCGCGAGTTCTACGCCTACGATCACATCGCGTTCGATGAACCTGAGGCACGGCGTGCGCTCGACCAACTGTTGAGTGATGCGCGTCTCGGTCGCGTCTATCTGATCCACTTGGGCGATGAGTTGGCCGGCTACCTCGTTCTCACATTCGGTTTCAGCCTTGAATTCAAGGGGCGCGATGCGTTCGTCGATGAGTTGTTTCTGCGCGAGGAGTTTCGCGGGCGCGGGATTGGCACGCGCGCGCTCACAGTCGCCGAGGAGACTTGTCGCGCCGGGAATGTTCGCGCGCTTCATCTCGAAGTCGAGCGCGCGAACACAGGCGCGCAGGGAGTCTATCGACGCGCCGGATTCAAAGATCACGACCGATATCTTTTGACGAAGTGGATCGAGCCACGCAGTTATTGAATCCGACAATCGGACGCGGGTTGCGCGCCTGTCTCACTCCGCGCGCAGCGAGCGAAGAAGCGGAGCGCGCAGCGCGGCGGCAGTGGCGACGAGCGAGGCGAGAAAGCCCGCGACGAGGATGGCGAGCAGCAACGCGGCGAGCGTGAGTCGTGGAGGGGATGGGCCACCCACACGCGAGAAGAGCGCGGGTGCGACGGCGAGCGCGGCACACAACGCGCCGATCAACAACCCGGAGACAAGCAGCAGCGCATTCTCCGCGACGATCATCACTGTGAAGTCTGCGCGGCTGTAGCCGACGGCGCGCAACAGTGCGAGTTCCCTGCGTCGTTCGAGAACGTTGCGTAGGAGCACTGCGGCGAGACCGAGCGTGCCGAGCAGCGTGCCCAAGCCGCCGAGGGCCTGAAAGGTCGAGATGTAAGTATTCTCGACACGATGATAGCTCGCGAGTCTCTCCGCCGTGGGCGCGGCGTCGAAGCCGTAGTCCGACAGTTGCTCTTCGAGTCGCGTGGCGGCTTGCGTTGCGCGCGCAGGCGGCGCGTCGATGAGGAAGAAGCGATAGCCCTGCCTGTGCGGAAACGCGCGCAGGAAATTTTTCTCCGACATCAGAAGCTCGCTCTGAAAGAGACTGTCCGAGAGCGCGGCGACGACGCGCAGACGCAACTGTTCGCCGTCGTCACCCCGCACGTCGATCTCCTCATCCAACTTTTTATGCAGCACGTATTCAAGCGAGTTTGCGTCGGCGACGACGGGGATCGCGCCGTCGCTTGCGTCGCGTTCCAGCAGCAGCCACGGGTTCGCGCGCTCTTGATCGTTTCCGGCGAGCGACGACTGGAACGTAAACCGGCCCTCGCGCACAAACGAGGGCGCGGCTGAAAGTATCTTCGGCTCGCGCGGCTGGTAAAGATTCAGGCAGCTCGCGTCGTCGCCCGGCCGCACGCGAAAGCGCGCGAAGCGCACGGAGGCGAGCACGTTCTCATCCGCCGTCACGTTCAGATTCAAAGCCTCGCGCCCTTCGGTCGTGTCTGGATCGTGCGCCACGGGCAGCAGCGACTCAGCCATCAGAGGGTATCCGCCCGCGCCGGATTTTTTATCCGACACTTCGACCGCGCCACGCTCGCGAAACGCATCGACCGCGACGACGATGAACGTCGCCGACGCGACGAGCGCGATGCACAGGACACTGCGGGCCGGTCTGTGCGCCGCGTTGCGCCATCCCAGACGCGCGAGCGCGGGCCACCCGCGACCTTGTATTAACTTTCGCCTCCCGCCGCCGCGCAGCCAAGCCGACTCGAAGCCGAGCAGCGCGACGAGCAACAAAACGCCCGCGCCGAAGAACCCGGCAGTCTCACCCACGCGCTTCGTCGCCGCGAGCACGAGCATGATGATTCCGAGCGCGGCGAACACGGAGGCGACAATTAAAATTGAGGATTGAGAATTGAGAATTGAGAATTGATGCGGGGTCGAAGCATCGCCAACTTTCTTTCGTCTTTTAATCCGTAATCTGAAATATGCAATCCGCGATTCCCATGTTCCGTTGAGCAGAGCGCGCGCCGACACACGAGAGAGAGAGAGCAGCGTCAACCAGACGCAGATGAGTGCGGCGCAGACACCGCCCGCGAAGCCGATTGCAAGCGAAGAGAATGATGCGTGCAGCGCAAGTGCGCGCGTGCCGGTCGCGCCGATCCAGAGCGTGCGCAGGCCCCAGACCATGAGCCACCCGTAAGCGAGCGCGCCACCGACACCAAGCAGACTTCCCAAGACGGCAAGCACGAAACCTTCGCCGATAAAGATCGCGCGCAGACGCGCGGCGGGGAAGCCGAGCGCGCCGAGCAATCCGATTTCGCGCGCTCGCTGCTCGACGCCGAGTTTGAAGAAGAGACTCGCGAGCATGAGCGCGGAGGCGACGATGAAGAAGCTGAAGTAGAGAAAGTATTCCCCGAAGTCCGTTGCGCCTGCGGCGGCGCGCAACCCTTCGGCGCGTGCCGCATTGATCGAGATTCCCGCGCGCAACGGATCGATCTTCGCACGCAACGTCTCCTCAAACTTCGCACGTGCCGTCTCGAGTGTTGTGTCGTTCGAAGGATCAGAACTCGCATTCGCGTCGCTCTTGTTCGCTGCGCTGCTCGCGCGTGCGTCGTCCGTGCTTGTGCTCGCCATCGGATAGAGTCTGAGTGAAGTGAGTTTGCCGAAACGCGTCTGCCACAGTCGCTGGCCGGCTGCGAGCGGGATGAAGGCTTTGGGCGTCGTGCGGTACTCGTGCCAGTAGTCCTCATCCAGCTTTCGCACGCGCGCGAGATCGACGGGGAACGGCGGGTCCCAATCCGACAAGCTCTCCGCGCCACTGATGCCCGGATACTCCGGCGTGAGATTCTTGTCCGCCGCGCGACCTTTGATCGGCACGATTGCGGCGACGCGAAACTTCGCGGTCTCCGACACCAACCGGCCCTCTTCGCGCCAGAGGTAGTAGTCGAGTTCGACCACGTCTTCGAGGCCCGCGCTCAGATCGCGCGCCGCCCACTCGTTCAGAATGATCGGCGGAAACTTCTCGCCATTCACTTCGCCATCGGCCTGCTTCACGTTGTCCGTCACGCTCTCGCCCGTGCGCGCGATGCGATTGGACTCTGTATCGTCGATAGCAGTGACAAGCGAGTACGGAATCTCGCGACCGTTCGCGCGAATCGAGTTCGCTAGATACGAGAAGACGCCGACGCTCTCAAGCCCCGCCACGCCCGCGCTCTCGCGCGCCGCCTTCGCTAACTCTTCGGGAATGAGTGCGCCATCGCTTTCTAACGAAAGCGCGTTCTGTTCGTCGAGCACGCGCACGCGCGCACCGAGGTCTGCAAGCGTGAAGGTCTCGCGCAGCGCACGCTCGACTGCGTCTCTTCGCGACGCAACGTGGGCCGGATCGTCGTCCGCTCGCGCGCCTGCAAGAAGAATCGTGTTCGCCTTCCCCTGTTGATTCGTCTCGCGCTGCAAGCGCGCGAGCGAGACGAAGGCCGCGCGCACGTCTCCCTGCGTCGCGCGTGGCGAAAACTCGCCGAGCTTTTCAGATGTGAGCACTTCTCGAACTGTCAGACGCAGCGTCGCGCCTACGTCGTCCTTGCGCCCGTGCAAAGACTCGACCGGGATCGCTGTCTGCTTCTCGACGCGCACCAACACCTGATCGCCCGCGCGCGCGCCAAGTTCATCTGCGAGACTTTGACTGAGCAACACTTCACGCTCCGACGGAGACTCGACCTTGATGCCGTGGAAACTCCAGAACCTTTCATCGACGCCATAGACATCTACGCCAGCAACGCGCCTGCGACTCTCCTCGTGCGTCACGACACCGCCGAGCGCGATGATGGGGCATGTCGCGTCTAATCCAACACGACGCAACGTCTCGCTCGATTGCAGATCGTTAGCCAGCCGCTCGCGGAAGAAGTTCGACGAAGAGACGACAACTTCAGCGTGCCCAAGTCTTCGCAGGAACAGATCGCGCAAGCTCGCGCGCACCGAGTCGCCGACGACGAGCGCGCCCGCCAGCACCGCCACCGCCACGCACACGCCCGCCACCACCGCCGCGTTCGTGCGCCAGTAGTAAACGAGGTTGCGTCTGATCAGGGTGGCCGTCTTCATCAGCTAAATGATGAAGTCGGAATGATGAACGATGAAGTATGAGCGATCCATCTACACTTCATCGTTCATCGTTCCGACTTCATACTTTTATCAACTGTCGCTCATGCAATTCGTAGCGTGCGGGGAGGCGTGCGGCGAGTTCGAGACTATGCGTGACGACAATAAGGATGGTCTGTTGCCTTTCGTGAAGTTGCAGGAGAAGCGAGGCGATGCGCGCGGCGGATTCTCCGTCGAGATTGCCGGTCGGCTCGTCGCAGAGCAGCAGCGCGGGCTCGCGTATGAGCGCGCGCGCGAGGGCCGCACGTTGCTTCTCGCCGCCGGAGAGTTCGCCGGGCAGATGTTCGAGTCGATCAGTTAAGCCGACTTGTTCGAGCAGAGAGCGTGCGCGTTCGATGTCGTCGCCGCGCGTGCCTGAGACGAGCGTGGGCGCGAGGACGTTTTCGAGCACGGTGCACTGCGGCAGCAGACAGTGATCCTGAAAGACGAAACCGATCTCCTTGTTGCGAAAGGCGGCGAGCTTGCGCTCCGACAACGTGAAGGGATCGCGCCCGTCGAGCGTGACCGCGCCGGAGGTCGGCGGCTCAAGCGCGCCGACGACGTAGAGCAGCGTTGACTTGCCACTGCCCGAAGGGCCCGTCACGGCTATCGCCTCGCCGCGCCGCAAGGTCAAACTCACATTCGAGAGGATGGCGAGCGCGCCGCGCGGCGTCGGGTACTCCTTCGATAGATTTTTTACTTCGAGCAAACGTGTCCGCCCTCTTAAACCTTCGCGCGACTCACTCCGTTTGTCGCGTCGCGCGCGACCGACTCGTAAACTTCAAGCGCGCGATCAGCCATGCGCGCGACCGAATAATGCGCGCGCACGCCCGCCGCTCCGGCGCGACCGAGTTCGTCGGCGCGCGCCGCATCGTTCTTGATCGCGAGTATTCCTTCGGCGAGAGCCTGCGGGTTGTCCGGTGCGACGAGCAAGCCGCCGCCCGTGCGTTCGATCACTTCGATGAACGCGCCGCGACGCGGGACGACTGTGGGCACGCCGCACGCCATCGCTTCGAGGAGCGACAGGCCCTTCGGCTCGTCGTAGGTCGCCGGGAGCGAGAACACGTCGAGCCCGCGCAGGAAGTCTATCTTCTCGTCGCGTTCAAGCGCGCCGCGATAGTGAAACTCACCGGCGAGGCCGGCATCGCTCATCCCGCGCTCGATGCCGCGCAAATATTTCACATGTTCCGGCGCGAGGTAGCCACCGACTTCGAGTCGCGACCCGGCGAGATGCCCGCGCGCGCGCAAAATCTTGTAGCCTTCAGCGAGCACGTGCAGGCCCTTCTCCGGCGCGACGCGACCGAAATAGCCGACGACGAACGACGCGTCGCGATCCTCATCTGTCGCTCGCTCGCGCGGCCTGTAACCTTCGAGGTTGATGCCGAGCGGGACGATACGCATCTTGTCGATTGGGATGTGGAGCAGCTCACGCATGAACTCTGCGTAATAGTCGCTGACGGCGATGAACAGATCGACGTGCGCGACGTTTGCGCGGATGAGTTCAAGCGCGACGCGGCGATCTTCATCGGGCAGGTTCGCGATGAAGAGGTCTTCGCCTTGCAGCGTGACGCAGACGGGCCGCCCGCCGGTCGCCTCTCTGATCGGTTGCGCGAGGCTGATGAGCAGAGAGTTCGGGAGCACGATCAAGTCGGGCGCGGGCTCGTCGCGTAGCCACGCGACAAGTTTGTCGATCTCTTTACGCTGATGGCCCGCCTCACCTTTCAGCATCGAGACGGTGAGCGCGCCAAGCTGCGCGGGATCTACCGCAATCGAGCGACGCGAGGCGAGACGGATCGCTGTCGTCGAGTCCCACAGTCGATCAAGAAACTTCGGAGAGCTGCGAAACAGTGAGACGTGCTGTTCGAGATAAACGCTGATGCCGCCGAAGAAGACTCGATGCGCGCTCACGTTCGGCTCGTCCGTGCGCGTCGGCGTATAGACAGGCAGGAGCAGCACGTCGTGGCCGCGACGGATCAGTTCGGCGGCGAGCGCGTTGTCGCGCAGGCAAGAGCCGCAGTACATCTGCGCTGCGCCCGCCGTGATGGAGAGAATTTTCATCTTCAGGCGACGGCCCTTTGGAAGGCGCGGCGCGCGTAGAGGTGCTCGAAGAGATTGCCCTCGTGCGGCTGATCCCAACAGAGTTGGTTCGTCCTGATCGCGCCGACGTTCAGCCGATCAACGTGCGGCGACGCGAGCAGTCGCGCGATCAACTCTTCATCGCGCGTGATGGCCGTGACGACGAGGCTCGCGCCGAGCGCAGAGGGCAACTCATCTTCATTAACTTTCACGACACTCGCGAACGGAAACAGAAACTCGCGATTCGCCAGCGCGTGCGCCGGACTCTCGCAGAGCACGACGGTCGGGAGCAAATACGTCGAGCCCTGCCATTCGACGAGGCGGCCGTCGCCATGCTCTCCAACACTCGCGCGATTGACGGCGTTGCGTTTCTCGGCAGTCACGTCGCGCGCGCCCGATTGCGCGAGCCCTTCGTCGATCAACGCGTCGATGCGCGCCGCAACGTTCGCGTCGGCGAACGGAGCGAGCTGCGCGTCTTCGTCTTCGGCGGCGCGCGGCTGAACTTGCGCGAAGCGTTCGGCGAGCGCACGGGCGATCTCTTCGGCGTGGGCCGTCGTCCAGATGCCGGAAGCGTTGACGCAGGAGCGACCGCCGTTGTCGAGGATCGATGCGGCCATCACGTCGATGTAATCTTCCCATTCGTCTGCGCAGTCCGCGCCGATGACGATCTTGCTATAGCCGGGCCCGTGGACTTCGACACGCGCATCATCACGCCACGGCGCAGTTGAACTCGTATCGCCGAAGACCATGCCGCGCCCCGTCGAGAGAAGAATCTCCTGCGCGCCCGCGTGGCTCGTCGGGTAATAACTGAAGGCTGCGGGCGGCGCGCCCGCTTTGATGAAGGCTTGAATGATGCGATAGGGCGTCCACGGCTCCGCGCCGCCGGGCTTTAAGACGAGCGGCGTCTTGAGCGCGAGGGCCGGTGTCCAGAGCGTGTGCACGCCGGGCGAGTTCGAGGGCAGCACGACGCCGAGCGAATTAGCGCGCGGAAAAAAACTGACGGTCTGCCCGGCGACCTCTCCATAGCCGCGATCCATCGCATCGAGCGGCAGGCTGCGCGTGAGGCCGGTGATCACGGTACGCATCTCTGCGAGCACGCCGCGCACCTTCTCCATGTTGCGCCGCGCCATCACAAACGGCAGACCCGTCGTCGCTGAAACTTGTTCGACGTAGTCTTGCGGCGACTGTGCCTCGTCGCCGATGGACAACTCGTCGCGCGCGAAAATCTCCGCCGCGCGTTCGCTCAAAGAGATCAACTCTTCGGTCGTGAACGCTGCCAACGCGCGACGCGCAGGTTCTTGATCGATCAGATCGCGCCGGATGAGACCGACGTTTGCCTGACTGATCTCGACTACGGACGCACGAGTTCGTTGATGCGCGACGCGCAACGTGTCGAGACTTTTATACGGCTGGCCTTTGCGGAGGAGCGGGATGTGCAACATGGTTCGATTGCGGAACGAAGAGGATTTAATCATTGATTTATTGATTCATTTACTCATTGGCTAACTAATGTACTGCTTCAATGAATCAATGGATCAATGAATCAATGACCAAATCTAATAGACTCCTTCGACGACCGTCGTCTGAAGGCGCGAGAAGGGCCGGACGTTGCGCGCGCCGTCCCAGGGGAAGAGCGCGTAGGGCGGCTCGCGCTCAGCTTCGTCGCGTTCGAGGAAGCGTGGCATGAAGAATTCGCGCGTCAAGGTCGTCAAACGCACACGGCCGGTCGCGCCGTATTCGACGACACGATCAGGGTTATCAGGATCGACGACTTCGATCATCGCGCGCGGGCAGGGCGGGTAGTAGATGACGGCGTAGTTATCTTCCGCGAGTCGCGGCTTGGAGACGGCGAGACCCATCAAGGTGTTGCCGTAGGTTGGCTGGAAGTGGACGCCGTCGAGCAACTCTTCAACGGCGAAGCGATGAAACTGCGGCGTCATCTCCGTGCCTCCGCAGAAGACGCCTTTGATCCCTAACTTTTTCAGAGAGACTTTTTCGCAGAGGGCCTCCAACAACTTCGGCGTTGTGAAGAGACATTGAATGTTCTCGTGCGCGCGAAGGAGCGTCAGAGCCTGTTCGACGACGTGCTGCTTGTAGCCTTCGGCTTGCTTCGGCTGGCCCGACTTCAAGAGCTTGATGACCCAACGCGGATCGAGATCGACCATGAAGCAGATGCCGCCGCGATGCTGCGCGAGATGTTCGATGGCGAGACGCAGGCGACGCGGGCCGGAGGGGCCCACCATCAACCAGTCCGCGCCTTTCGGGAATGCCTCGTCGGAGAGTTGCTCGCTGAACGCCTCGTAATCGGTGCGGAAGTCTTCGATGTTGATCCGACTCTTGGGCACGCCGGTTGAGCCGCCGGTCTCGAAGACGAAGACGGGGCGATCCTTGTAGGCGCGCGGAACCCAGCGACGCACGGGGCCACCACGCAAGTGTTCGTCGTGAAAGAAGCCGAAGCGCGCGAGGTCTGCGTAAGATTTGATCTCGCGTCGCGGATCGAAGTCGAGTTCGCGCGCGCGCTCCAACCAGTAGTCGCAGCCCGTCGCGGGATCGAAGTGCCACGCGACGATCTCGCGCGTCCACGCATCAAGCCGTTCTCGCGCGACTTCAATCTTTACTTGCAATTCGTCTTTGTTAGCGACCGGCATGATGCGCGAAGTTTACAAACCTAATTGGATAGAGCGCAAACGAAAACCCGCCGGGAGTTACGTCCCGGCGGGCTCTCAAGTTTCGATTAACGACTACGGTCGCGCATCGTCGCGCCGCGTCGTGTCTGAGATTCTACGTCGCGACGCATGGCGCGTTCAGAAAGTTCTGACGCGCTCGCTGCCCAACTGTTCGAGCATCCGGTCGGCCTCCTGCGGATCGATCTTTCTGAGCAGCACGAGCGTGTTTAAGGTCGTCGAGTCGTTCCAGCCGCGCCGGTAGTTCAACAGGATCAACTGACGCGCCTTCTCGACGAGGCGCGACTTCAACCCTGTGTCGTTCAGTTCGACGAGACCCTTGAGCGCGTGATACTGCATCGACTGCGATTCGTCTTCGAGATAACCGACGAACAACTCGCGAAGCTCCGTGCGCTCGCGTATGCGACTCGTCAAAGCATCGAGCGCGATGGCGCGCACCATCCGCTTCTGATCGCTGCGTGCGGCGTTCAAGAGCAGATCATAAACTTCCGCGTTATCGACCTTCGCGGCGAGAGCACGAGCGGCACGCGCGCGAACGATCTCCTTCTCATCACTCTTGAGCGCGTCGGTCATCGCGCGCATCACGCTTGGATCGTCAACGTGCTTTGAGAGCGCGCCGATGATGGTCGAGCGGATCACGTCCTTCTTCTCCGTGGCGAGGATGCGAAGCAGACGGTCGCGCACGCTCTTGTCGTCGGCCCAGCGACGCGCGACCGCAGAGGCGGCGGTCATGCGCGCAGCGTCGTTCTTGCCAGATTCGAGCAGGCGCAGGTAGGCGTCGCGCACTTCCGTTTCGTTCGCGTAAGGCACGAGTTCGCGTGCGGCGGTCAACATCACGACGGTGTTCTGCTCATCGTTCAATGCTTCGACGAAGGCGCGGCGCACCTGCGGGTTCGAGACGTAGAGCGAGAGATCGCTCATGGTCTGGTTGCGCGCTTGGGTGCGGTCGGAAGCCTTGAGCGTGGTGAGCATCTCGGCGACGGTCTGGCCCTTTGCGAGCCGGACGCTGCCGCTCACGTCGCTTACAGTCAAGGGCACGCCGCCCGTGCCGACCTTCGCGCGAAAATCAGAGCGCGACATCTCGCCTTCGACCGAGACGTTCGGCAACTCGACGTAAACCTTTCCCTTGACGCCGCTCGTCTGGAGCTGCGCGTTCACGTCTTCGATGAAGCGCAACGTGACGCGTCCCGCGACGTTCGACACGCTCACGCCGCGACCCGATAAGCGCGCGAGGGCCATCGAGACCGAGCCGGAGACGTTTGTGATCTCCGCGCTGCCCGCCGCCTGCGCGATGCCGACGCGACCTGCCACGTGATCGAGTTTCACCGTGCCGTCTAACTCGCCGACTCTCATGTTGTCGCGCATGTTCGTCGCGACGAGGTTTGAGCGGCGCGGGATGATGAGATGAATGGTGTGGCGCGTGCCGTCCGAGAAGTCGCCTTCGCCTCTGCGTTCAACTCCGCGAATGGAGAGACTCGAAGAGGTCTGCTCAACCGTGAGCTTGCGCGGATTCGCATCATAGGAATAACTCTTGATGACGACTTCCGCGCTGTTGCCTTCAGTCGTATCTATCGTGACCGCGCCGTCGATGTTCGAGAGTTCGACGCGCGCCCCCGGAGAGAGTTGATAGGTCTGTCGCAACTCTTCACGCTCGGCCTGCTCGCGGTCGTCGCCGAACCAGAAGTCTTCGCCGCCGTAGTTGAAATTGAAGTTGAAGTCGAAGTTGGGAACGTCAATCGGCGGTAGCGGCGGGATCGGAATTTCCATTGACGGGATGTTGATCTGAAGGTCGGGCAGATTGATCGCGACGGGCGCGATCCTGCCGAGATCGACTTTGACTTCCGGTTGCGCCACGACGCGCGGTGTCGCGCGCTCACCTTGCGCCCGCGCCGCCTGTGGCGCGAGTGCGCAAGAGACTACGGCGATTGAGAGGACGATCTTTGCGAGCTTGGTTCTCATCTATGGACACTCCTTACATCAGGGCGCGCGGTTACTGGCAGGCGGGCATCGCGCCCGTGAGCTTCGAGAGCCGGACTGACTGGCTAAACGAGTCGAGCGTGATCTGCGCGTGACCGTCGCCGTGGCGCGCTTCCAATCGTCGGCTCGCTTGCGAGTTCGTGTTCGCGGATGTGCCGCGCACGTCGAAGTCCGTCACGGCGTCGCTGTTGTAGGACATCAGGTTCGCGGTGAAGCCGGGCGAGCCGTCGGGGATCGACATCGTCACCTTGCCCTCCATCGACTTCAAACGATAGCGACCGTTCGGCGTGATTGCGCCGGTGAAGTTGATCGGAGAATCGGTGGTCGTCGCTTCCACATCGCCGCCGACGTTCGTCAAAATGATCTCGCCGCGCGAGGTGCTGGCGTCAACGCGCCCCTTGACGCATTGGACGTTGATGTTGCCGTTGATGGTCGTGGCGCGCACATCGCCCTGCGAGCGACGCACGCTGATGTTGCTCGAAGAGGCGACGACATAGATGAGACCGTCAACATCCTCGACGTTGACGTTGCCACTGCGCGTGCGGACTTCGAGCGAGCCGAGGTGACTCGCCGTGATGTCGCTGCTCCCGCTCAAGACCGAAACGGGGCCATCTATGCCGGAGACGTTCAAGTCGCCCGCGCGCACTTCGATGGTGTCGAGCGCGGCGTAGCGCGGCACTTTCACGTCGAGCGTGATGCCCTGATCGCTGCTCGCTCCACCGCCGATGCCGATCCCGATGCCGCGTCCGCCCGGTGTGGACGGCGTCTGAATCGTGATCTGTGGGATAGGCACGAGGATCACGCCGTTCTTCGCAGCCTCGTTGATCTGATCGCGCATCGCCTCTCTGGCCCTCTCCCGCTCGGCTTCGGGTGCGGTCGCGGGCCTCGGGTTCGGAGCAGGGTTGGTATTTGGTCGCGGCGCGGTCGCGGGCGCGGGCGGTGTCGCGCCGGTGTAAGGGCCGGGGCGTGTGCTGTGACCAACGACGGCGAGCGAGATGGCGGAGCGCGACTGCGGATCGGCGGTCATCTCGACTTGGATCGCTTCCGCGCCCTTCGTGCTCGAAGCGGAGGCTTCGACCGTGTCGCGATCCCAACCTGTCACCGTGATCCGCCCGTAACGATTGCTGATCGAGACGCGACTGCCGCGCTCTAACTTTACGGAGACGTGACCCGATTGATTGCTCAAGGCGACCGTGCCTCCGCCTTCCTGCGCTGATGCGCCGAAGGGCGCGAGCGTCATGGATACGACGAGGGCCAGTGAGTTGATGATTGCTTTGATGGTTCTGCTCTTCATGTTCGTTAGCTACTCGTTTCTTCTTGAAGACTCGGAAAGCGTGGACTCGTCTCCCGATCTAATCGTTTCCTTGCTGGACGTGGGCCATCTCGCGAAGCACCTCGACCTTCTTGGCGTAAGCCGAGAGCATGTACTGCGCGGCGATTGGATCGCCTTCGTGCTGTTGGACGGCGCGGCGCGTCTCGGCGATGGAGCGGTCGATGGCGGCGAGCGATTCGTCGAAGCGCGCGGCGGTCTGCGCGTCGAGGCGCGAACGCTTGCTCGCCACGTCGCGCTTGAGCAACTGGATCGCCGCGATGTAACGCTGCTCGGCTTCGCGCAAGAGTTGTTCGGGCGTCTGCTCGGCGGTGGTCTGCGTGGTTGATGTGTTCTTCGCGGTCAGTATTGGCGCGCCACCGCCCAGCGTCTCGTTTGTTCGCTTGCGCTGTTCGTTGGCGGGACTCTGGCGATTCTCCGGCGTCGGCCTCTGATGAGAGTTGTCGTTCGGTTTGATCGCGGGCGGCGCAGACTCGACGGGCTGCGGCGTCGCTTCCGTGTGCGTCGTCGTCGTCGCGGGCTTCGCGTCCGGTCGTGCGTTGAGTTGATCGTTGCGCGCGATATTGTTTGATGACTGGCCGCGCGGGCCGGTGAGTTTCATCACGCCGACAGTTAAGCCGATGGACAAGAGAACGAGCGCGGCGGTGAGCGCGGGGCTGAAACGTGGGGCGGTGAAGATGGGCGCGAACCACGCGGAGACTCTCTGGAGGAGGCCCACCTCGCCGCCAGATGCTCCCGCACGTATTCGCGCCTCGACGCTGCCCCACAGCCGTGGCGACACGTCGATGTCTCGCTCGTAAGCGGAATAAATATTCTGCTCACTAAGAAGCGCATCGTAGGCGTTCGCGCAAGTGCCGCAGTTGGCGAGGTGTGCTTCGACCGCGACGCATTCATGCGCGGAGAGTTCGCCGTCCAGATACTCTTCTAAAAACTTTTCACACTCTTGGCAGTTCATCATTGCTTCACCCCCATGTAAGGGCTCACGCGTCGTCGCATCTCTGTGCGCGCGCGGTGGAGATCGGTCTTGACCTTCGGCAGAGAGAAGCCCGTGATCTCCATGATCTCTTCGTAGCTGCGCTGCTGAAAGATTTTCAGAGTGAAGACCAAACGCTTGTCTTCGTCGAGGCCTGCCAGCGCGCGCCGCACGACCGTGTTCAACTCTTTGTCGAGCAGTTCGCCTGCGGGCGTCTGTCTCTCATCGCGTAATTCCAAGACCGACTCATCATCAAGCTCGACCTTGATCGCGCGCCGCTCAGAGCTTCGCAAGTGTTCGCGCGCGACGTTCTTGGCGATGGAGAAGAGCCACGTCGAGAACTTCCCTTCCTCGCGTAGCGCGGCAAGGTGTCGATAAGCGCGCACGAAGGTCTCCTGCGTCAAATCTTCCGCGAGCGCGCGATCATTCACCATGTCAAAGACGAAAGAGATGACGGGCCGGCTATAACGCTCGAAGAGCAGGCGAAACGCATCCGCGTCGCCGCCGCGTGCGCGCACGATCAGATTGTCGGCACTGTTCATCGGTGGGTTCGAGTACGTCGTGCCCGACTGGCTCGCCGCTCTCGCGTCAAATGCTTCAATCGCCAGCCGTTCCATCATCATTCCGTTGTGTTAGTGATGCCCGGAGGCCAAAAGTTTCAAAGGATTTGATCTTTCGCGCGATGCGATAGGAAAGCTTCACGGTCGGAGGTGGGCCGGATCACGGAACACTGCTGGCCGCAATGGATCAGAGACCTATTTCGGAAGGAGAGCTTACTCGAAGCTGCGGCGGAAGAGGTAAGACATTTTGATGAAGAACGTTCGCCCGTTGCGACGAAAGCCCGGCTCCAACTGGCCCGTGAAGGGGCTGAAGCCGTTGCGATTGAGATCGTCGTTGTAGCCCGCGTAAAAGGCCGTCCCCGGATTCGGCGTCCAACCCAAGAGGAATTGGCCGCGAACGTTGGAGGCGAGCGTGTCGTAGTCTGCGCGCGCGCGCGCGAAAGTGTAGCGCGTGAACTGATAGGTCGTGCGCAAGGAGTAGATGTTGTCGTCGAACGCCGTCAAGCCGTTGTCGCGGCGCGTGAGTCGCGCCTTCGTGTATTCAAGCGAGAGGTTGAGCGCGTTGGTCGGCTTGTAGTTGATGGCGGTGTTCACGTCGAAGGTGTTGGCGGAACCGGGGTCGAGTTGATCGGGGACGCGTCGGAAAACTTCCGACTCGATCTCCGCGTCAGACAGGGCCGGTTCGGACTGTCGCAGCAGAGAGCGCAGGCGGTTGCGCTCCACCTCGGCGTTAATGAAGGCGGGACTCACGCGCGGGAAGCGAGGGCCCGCGCCGAAATCGAAGTCGAAGAGTCCGCGCTGCGTGCCGACGAAGGCAGAGGCGTAGAACTGCTTCGTGAACTGTCGTTCGGCATAAACGAAGACGGTCTTGTGGCGCGTCTGTCGTTCGGAGTCGTCGCCTGCAAACGCCCCGTTGATGAATCTTCCCGTCGGGCGCGCGAAGCCGCGACGCGCACCGAACTCTTCCTCGAAGACGCGCTCGTAGCCGAGATTCGTTCCGGCGTGGACGAAGGTTTGATGTGCGAAGAAGAAGTCGTAGTTCGTGCCGTTGCTCCAGCTCTGGAGGTGGCCCTGCCAGTTGTAGGAGGCGACGGTGAAGTTCTGGAGTCTGAACTTGGTGAGGGCCGCTTTCGGGTTCGGCTCTGTCGAGAGACGAAAGGCAGCGAGCGACTCGTTGGTGTTCGTCTGCTGCGTGAAGCCCACGTCGGCGCGATAGTCGCGCGTGCGCCCGTTGGTGTGGATGGTGTAGCCGAAGTGGCGGCCCGTGTAGTCGAGCAGGCCCGAATAAGCGAAGCCGTTGCCGGTGCGATAACGCTGCTGGCCGGGAAAGGCGAGCGCACCGGGCGAGATTGGATCGCTTGAAGAGAAGGTGAACTCCGGATCGAGATCGGGATCGCGAAAGAAGCGACGCGAGGTCGTGCCGATCACCTCGAACGCCGCGATGGTCTTCGGATCGAGCTTGAAGCGACCGTCGAGACCGGCGAGCTGGTTATGTTTTTCGATGAAGTTATAACTTGTCGCAAACGCGCCGACGCTCGATTCCGCTCCCACGTCGCGCTTGGCTCTCAGCACGCCGACGTAAGCCTTCTTGCCGACGAAGCGCGCGTTGGCGGGGTCTTGTCGCTCGTCCTCGCTGAAGCTGCCGGGCCCTGCATCCACGGCAGCGATCAAGCCGAAGGTGTTGCGCCCGCGCTTGCCCGTGAGCTTGACGGCGTAATCAGGATCGATGATAGAGCGCGTGTGGACGACGTTCGACTGCGTATCGAAAATCTCTTTGCCTTCGAGGAAGAAGGGCCGCTTCTCTTCAAAGAAGATGGGGAAGCGTTGATTGGCCGTCACCACCGTCTGATCGGCTTCGACCTGTGCGAAGTCGGGGTTGTAGGCGAAGTCGAGCGTGATGGTCGGCGTCAGGGTGAACTTCCCCGTCAAGCCGATGTCGTGGTGGATGGGCTCGTTCAAGAGACGCGTCGGATCGGCGGGGTTGATGCCGCCCGGCGAAGGCTCAGGCGGAGTGGCCCGCACGCGCCGGCCCGTCTCGGAGAGAGTGAGGCTGGGGATCACGTCGAGCGTGCGCGCCGTCGAAATTCCTTCCAAGCCTGTGACCGCGCCCTCCTGTATGAGCATTCCCTCGATGTCGCGCGAGATCGGCATCCACGAGTCCGTCTCGTTGTTCAGGTGCTTGATGCTGCGGAAAATGTGCAGGCCCCAGAGCTTGCCTTTGCCCGCCTCGTAGCGCAACGACTTGAAAGGGATCGCGGCTTCGACCGTATAGCCATCCGCAGTCGTCAGGCCCTTCGACTCCATGACGAGATCAAAACTGTAGTCCTCACCATTCCCTTCGGTGCGAATCGCGTCAGCCTGTATGCCGAGCGGATTGAACTCCAACTGGTAGGCGCGTCGATGATCGTGGAAGGTGTCGAAGAAGAGTCCGACGTTGTCGTCGTCGCCGATGTCGTCGCGCTTGGCGACGCGCGCGCGCACCTGCGTGGGATCGTCGTAAGCGTGGAAGGCCACGTAGAGATAGTGCGAATCGAAACCGATGAAGACTTCGGTCGGCTTCGACGGCGCGATATTGTCGCCGGGCTCGATCTGATAGAAGTCTTTAAAGACGGCGGCGTGCTTCCATATCTCATCGTCGAGCCTGCCATCGATGACGGGGGCCTTCTCGAAGCGCGGCAGGCGCACGGGGCCCGCCTTCTCAGGCGGCAGCGTGACCGCGTGACTACCGCCTGCGGAGGCGACGGTCTTCGAAGCTTCGATGGTCTCACGCGCGGTCGGCGGATCGCTCGTCGCAGGTGAAGGCTGCGGCGCGTTGGGCGATTGGGCCTGCGCGTTCGTCGGCGATGCAGGAGTCGGCGTCGGCTTGGGTTGTTGTTGAGAGACGCCATCGCCCGGCTGTTGCTGCGCGCGACTTTCAGATCGTTGTTGCGCGCCATCATCGACGCGCGTGGAGAAGATCACTTCCAGCCGGTTGAACGTCTGCCGCACGCGCGCCGCGACGCCTTCGGGCAGCGCGAATGAAAGCAAAGCGTCCGCGCCGCGCTGCTCGACGCGCGCCGGAGCAAACGCGCCGCCGACCGAGTTTGAGATCGCCGACGCATCGGAGCGCGGAATACGCACGACGAAGCGCGCGCCCTCGCGGTATGCCGCGTAGTCGTCGAGCGCGGAGTCGGACGTGACAACGACGCGCCAGCCCTCCGCAGTCTCGCCGCCGCGCAGAGAGGCGAGGCGACGCAAAGGCCCACGCTCCTCGCGAGCGTGCGTGGAGGAGGAGGATGACGATCCATCGACGCTCTTGTCGTTCGATAGTTTCGCGAGTTGTTGCGCGGCGGCCAACGGCGCGAATGCGGCAAGGCACAAGATCGCGACGGTGAAGTTTGAAAGTCTTTGATTGATCACGCCAGCTTGAAGGATGCGTTACAAAATAGGATTCACGCTTCGTCAAAGAATGCTTCCAAGCTCCGGGCCTGCGCATCTCGCGACGGATAAGAAGCCCACCGACCCACCGCGCGTGCGCGACCCGGAACTTGAAACTCGCACGACTCAGCCGCCGAAGCTGCGCCGGATGAGATATGACATCTTGACGAAGAAGGTACGACCGTTGCGGCGGAAGCCCGGCTCCAAGTCTCCCGTGAAGGGATTGAAGCCGCCGCGCGTCATGTCGTCGTTATAGCCTACGTAAAAAGCCGTGCCGGGGTTCGGCGTCCAAGCGACGAGGAACTGGCCGCGCAGATTCGAGTCGAGCGTCTCATAGTCGATGCGCGCGCGTGCCGCGAGGAAGCGCGTGAACTGATAGGTCGTGCGCGAGGTGATGATGTTCTCGTCGAACGCCGTAAGATGCGTGTCGTTGCGCACGAGTTGCTGCTTGGTGTAATCGAGCGAGGTGCGCAGCGCGTTCGACGGCTGATAGACGAACGTCGTCTGTATGTTCCACAAATTGCCCGCGCCCGGATCGAGCTGCGCGCTTTGACCGAACTTCAAAGCCGCAGGACTCACGCGCGGAAACTTGTCGCCCGCGCCGAAATCGAAATCGAAGACGTGCAGGTCGCGTATGATCTGCGCGAAGAAGTAATACTTCTTGGCGGGCTGCGTGTCGATGACGGCGATGAAACTCTTCTTGTTGGTTGAACGCTCCGAGTCGGGCCCGAAGAACGCGCCCGTTTGCGCGGGCAACAAATTTCCCGATGCATCAACGCGCGCGGGCATGCGCTTGGGCCCGAACTCCTCTTCGATGAGACGCTCGTAGGCGCGGCGGAAGCCGAAGGTGAGGAAGGTTTGTCGCTGGAGATTCATGCCGAACATCGGCTGCACGTCCCAGCGTTGCGAGCGGCCCTGAAAGTCCGTCGAGTAGTCGAGCGACGGGTTGGCGCGATAGGAGATGATGGCGCTCTTCGGCTTCGGCTCGCTGTTCCAGCGCGGGTTGAGGCGGAAGACGTTGGTGTTCGTGCGCGTCGTGAAGCCAACGTCGGCGCGATAGTCGTGCGTGTAGCCTTCGCCGCTCGCGTTGACGCCGAAGTGTCGTTCGCCGTGATCGAAGTTCCAAGAATAACCGGCGGCGTCGCCGAGTCGATCCACGCTGCGATTGATCTCCGGGTTGTAGAACGGGCGGTGCGAGCGCGTGCCGAGAAGTTGGAAGCTGACGACCGTTTTCGGATCGAGCTTGAAGCGGCCGTCGAGGCCCGCCACGTCGTTGTAACGATCTGGAAAATTATAGGTCGTCGCGATGAAGCCGAGTGAACTTTCCTTCCCCACGTCGCGCTTGACTCTCACGACGCCGATGGTCGCGTTCTTGCCGACGAACTTGTCGAAGAAATTTTGGAAGCTAGTCTGTTTGATCTGTCGCAAGACAGGATCGGGCTCGCTGATGACGGCCAGCCTGCGCTCGTTCAACTCATCTTCGCTGTAGTTGCCGGGCGCATTATCGGAGGCGAAGAGCAAGCCGAACGTGTTCTTGCCCTGCTTGCCCGTCAGCTTGAGTGCGTAATCGGGATCGACGATGGCGCGCGTGTGCACGACCGTGATCGGCGTCTGGAAGACCTCTTTGCCTTCGAGAAAGAAGGGCCGCTTCTCCTCGAAGAAGATGGGAAAGCGTTGATTCACAGTCACCACCGTCGCGTCTGCTTCAACCTGTGCGAAGTCTGGATTGAGAGCGGCGTCGAGCGTTATGGTCGGCGTGATGCCGTATTTGACTGTGAGACCGGGATCGAGCTTGACGGGCCCGTTAAGCGTGCGACCGGGGAGCAGTGGGATTGGTTGACCAAGCGTGACGGGCGCGAACGTGCGCGCGCGCCGGCCCGTCTCTGAAACGGTGAGGCTCGGCACGAGTTCAAAGTTGTGCTCGGTCGAGATGCCTTCAAAGCCCGTGATCGAGCCTTCCTGATTGAGCGTGCCCGTCACCTCGCGCGAGAGCGGCATCCATGAATCAAGCTCGGCGTTGAAGCGTTGGATTTTTCGGAAGACGTGCAGGCCCCAGAGCTGACTTTTTCCGGCGGTGTAGCGCAGCGACTTGAAAGGGATCGCGGCCTCGACCGTGTAGCCGTCCGTAGTCATCAGGCCCTTCGACTCGTGAACGAAGTCGATGCTGAAGTCTTCGCCTGATCCTTCCGTGCGCACGGCGTCGGCTTGAACGCCCAGAGGATTAAAGAAGAACTCTATCGCCTTGCGCTTGTCGTTGTAGGTGTCGAGATAGACGCCGATGTAGTCGTCGTCGAAGATCGCGTCGCGCTTGGCGATGCGCGCACGCACCTGCGCGGGATCGTCGTAGGCTTTAAAGGCGAGATACAAAAACTTCGAGTCGTAACCGATATAAGCCTCCGAAGGCTTCGACGCCGGTGTGTCGTCGCCCGGCTGCACCTGATAGAAGTCTTTGAAGACGGCGGCCTGCTTCCACACTTCGTCGTCGAGCTTGCCGTCGATGACGGGGGCCTTCTCGAAGCGCGGGATGCGGATCGGCGAAGACTTCTCCGCAGGGAGCGTGATCGTTCCCGAAGTGGTGCGGATGGTTTTGACTCCCGCGCCCACCGGCTGCTGCTCGCCTGCTGTTGTTTCATTCGCGACGGGTGTGCCGGATTTCTTCTTCTCGTCATTCGCCTTCTTCGCATCGTTCGTGAGCTTCGAGGCGGTGTCGGGCGTCGGCGTCGGCACGGGTGGCGTGCTCTGCCCTTCGGCGCACACGAAGAGCGCGAACAGGTAAAGAGTGACGACAAAAAATCTCATGGCTTCTTTTCTTACTTCGTACTGAATGACGAGTTTCGTTCTCGACTACTCGCAGGACTTCAAGAGGCGATCACGTGATAAGACGCCGCTCCGCGCGAAAATGTTTCTGGACATTTTCCGCGCGCCCGGCGATCTCTACCGGCCCGCGCGCCTGATGCGAATCGAGCCGTTGACGTTCGAGAGCTTGACGCGCGATGTGCCGCCACCACCGAGTTGCCCTTCGAGCGACTCGCCGATCCACTCGCCGCGTTTGACGGCCATGTTGAAGTCGTTCGTGATCGTGCCGTGAACCGTGTCGGCTTTGACAGACGCATTCGCGCCCGTTGGGACGAAGAGATCGACCGAGCCGTTCACGGAGTTGAGCGTGATCGCTTTGCCCTCCGCGAAGCTCTCGAACTCTGCTTCAAGCGGGCCGTTGATGGTCGAGAGCCGCGCCTCGCCCGCGAGGTTGCGCGCGCGCAGGCGACCATTGATGCACGTCGCCTTGATCGGGCCCGCGAGCCCTTCAACTTCGAGCCCGCCATTGATCAACTCCACCGAATCGACGCGCGACGTGCGCGGGATCGTCAGCGTGTATTCCACGCTCGCAGGATTGTCGCGACTATCGCGCTCCCAACGCAGCTCCTGCGTCGGGTAGTGCGTGTGCACGCTCACGGAGTCGCCCGTCGTCTCCACCTCGATCGTCGCCTCCTCCAGACGCTCGCGCGAGCGCGCGTGCTTGACGGCATCGACCTTCACCTCGTCGCGATCCCACACGGAGATGCGCGCCGGCCCGTTGATGTTCTTCAGCGACACGCGACCGTCGCGCGCGAGCGCGTAGGTCTGATGAAACTCTTCATGCAGCTCGTCGCCCGTTTGATCGTCCGCGCCAGCGACGACAAATTCACGCGCCGAAACACCCGGCAACTTATTGTCGTCGCTGCGTGCGGCGCGCGTGCTGTTTCCGAATGCCAGCGTCGCCGCGAAAAGGGCCAGCGTCGCGAGGAGCATCATCGACATCGATCTGAGTCTCATCTTTTTCGCCTCCAATGATCATTCCTGAATGGAGAAAACATTCGGCGCGTTCGTTCAACTTCACTCGCCCGTGCGATGGAAGCGGACGTTGCCACTGATGCTGTTAAAAGTTAGCGGCGTGCCGCCGGAGCCGACGCGTCCATCGTAGTTTGAGCCGTCAGTTTTTTGCAGGCTCATGCCCGATATGTCAGTAGTCACGTTGCCGCTGATGCTGCGCACGCTGATGTCCGCGTTCGCGCCTTCGGGCAGGCCCACCTCGACGTTGCCGCTCACGCTGTTGACGCGCACGCCGCCGCCGAGTCGCGAGAGATTGACCGAGACGCGGCCACTGACGCTCGTGAGCGTCGCCTCGCCCGCCACGCGCGCGATGATTGCGCTGCCACTGATGCTCGACAGGTGCGCCGTGCCCTCAAGCTCGCCGACGCGCACGTCGCCGCTAACAGATTTCACGTCGAGGTTGACGCGGCGCGGCAGGCGCAGGTTCAGCGTCTGGTTGACCTGCACGTTATGGCATCGCTCGCGGTTTTCGTTGCCGTCGAGCCGCAGGCGATTAGCTGATGCTTCGATCTTGAACTTTCTGCATTCGAGGTCTCCGCGCGTGCGCGCCGTGCGAATGATCTCGACCTCAGCCTGATCCGTCGCGGCGGTCTCGATCGTCACGTGGCCGCTCACCGAGTTGATGTCCACGCTCGCGCCCGGCGAGAGCGCATAGGTCTGCCGCGACGAATCGCGCTCGTCGAAATTGTCATCGGCGATAGCGACCGCGCTCGTCGTGGGTCTATTTAATGATGTGCCCGCGCCGCGCGCGTTCGTTGCGGCGATTGCGAAGGACGCAGCCGCGAGTAAAAGTGATCCGATCAAAACTGTTCGCTTCATTTCAAATGCTCCTCTTATCGATCCTTAACTTTCGAGACGCATAGGCCCCCGCTCGCATCGCGACGTGCGCGGCGCGCTTCGCTTCTTCTGAACTTTGCCGGGCTCTCGCGTGAAAACTAGTTGAGCGCATCGCCGTCGCAGTCGAGCGAGGCGTGAGAGACGTAGAAGAGGTTGCGGTCAAACTGATCGAGCGGCAGGCTTGCTTCCTGCGGGGCCACTGTGTGCGCGCTCTCATTCGTCGTTGCATCGGGCAGGCCCGCGAGCGACTTGAGTTCGAGCGCAAATGTCTCAGGCAGGTGTGCATGGAAGACGTTGACCTCGCGTGGAGAGCCTTCCATCTTCGCGACGCGGACGTAAACCCTCCGCAGCCCCAGCTTCCTCAACTCCGCGACGACACGCGTGCGCGTCGCAACAGACTCGCCCGCGCGAAACGTCGTCTTCTCTGCCTCGCGTTCATTAAACTCCGCTCCCAGCGTCTTCGCGATCTCTGAGAACTGCGGAATGGCTTTGACGATCAACTGCTCGCGCGAGCCGTTGTCGCGCGCGGCGGAGAGACTCTGGGCCAACCCTTCAAGCCCGCGTGTGTCGGGAGACTTCTCGACGAGAGATTTCTCGATGAGCATGTGCTCCGCGCTGGCGGCCTTCGGTTTAGAAGCAGGGCGACTCGTCTGAGTCGCGGGACTTGAACGCTGGCCCTTGCAGGCTGTGTAAGTTTCCGCGAGGAGGAGGGCCTGCGACTGCGCGCCGGAGGCTTCCGCACCGCCGCCCGCAAAGACGAGCAGGTTGCCGAGAATGCTCGTCCGAGTCCAATCGTTGATGGAAGACTTCAACTCGCCGAACTGCCGGAACGCTTCGCGCGTGCCCGCAATCGTCATGACCGTGGCGAGAATCACGACTCCTAGTTTATGCCTCATCTCGCGTGTCCCCTTACGAACAATCCGTGTGCCTAAACCTTATTACTTATAAAAAACATTCCGGTTCCGAAAAAGTTACGTCGCGTTTTCGCGACCCGCTCCCAGCGCCTTGAATAGATAGACGCAACCAAGCGACGGAATGTTTCAGCCCGCCGAATTTTCAAAGCGATCAACTGCTTCTACTCGCGAAACATCGCCGACGCTGATTTCGTGGCAGAAAATCTTCAAACGACCCGCGAGGTGCGCCGCTCGATCAAAGCGATCCGCTCAACGTTTCTACATCGTCACGCGGCGAAGATCAGCAGCATCACTCTCATAACTTGGCAACACACGTGCCGCGCGGGTTCGACTTCACGAACATTTCTCTCCTCCTCGTTCCCACCAGCACATCAACGCAAGCGTGGATAGTGATTCAGTCCGAGCTTGAATGAGCTTGGAACTGTTATTCACCGCCACAGACACAGAGAGGAGGCGC
>JAVXVG010000036.1:0-52814 GCA_032229975.1 Acidobacteriota bacterium
ACTCGTCGTCATCTCTACGTCGGCGAGTAGTTCTGTGCCTTCTAGTGGTCGGAGATGCGGTCATCTGCACCTGTGCGGCGTCAACGGTTGGCGTGGCTGTGGGAGGTGTCGCACCAGCCGGCACGATCCACAACTCGGTGGTGGCCTCCTCCTTGAACCCACCATCGATGGTCACGAGTCGGCCCGCGTCGATGCCGCGCGTGTTCACCAGATAGTCCTTGGCGAAGTCGGCACGTCGTTGCGCCTCTCCCGTCACACCCTTGCGGCCACCATAGCCGATGATGTAGCCCTGCGAGCCGGGCTGCGCCTGCAACTCGTTGGCGAAGTTGTCCAGACGAGCCTTGACATCGTTGCGCGGGATGTTGCCGTAGGTGTCGAACTGCGTCGGCGTCGGCGGCGGCGGCGGCGGCGGTGTCGGCGTCATGACCGGCTGCGGCACGGGCGTCGGTGGCACAGGCGTCGGCACGCAGTTGCAGCGATCGACGACGACTGTGGTCGAGGAGAAGGCGATGCAGCCGCAGCCGTCATCGACCTCGACACTCGCCGTGTAGGTGCCCGGCATCACACCCGACAAGTCCCACGTCACGTTGGCACCGTCGCCCGCGATCTTGCCGCCCGTCGTTGACCACGTGTAGAGCAGCGTGTCGCCATCCGGGTCGGCCGCGTTGGCCGTCAAAGAGACGGTCGAGCCTGTGGCCGTGCAGTTCGGGTCGGCCATCTGGTCGGGCCCGCACTGTGCGGCTAAGGTGACACGAGCCTGCGAGGCCGAGACCGTCACGGTCGGCGGGCGGTTGGGCACGGTGATGGGAGCGCGCGCATTACGGTGTCCGGCGAAGAACTGGAAGCCGAAGCCGTGCGGGTCTTCCGAGGGCACGAAGCCGATGGGCAGCCCGTTGGAAGTGGCGGGCCGAGTCGTCCCCGGCACGATGACGACGCCACGGCCGGGCACGAAGACGCCCGAGATCTGGTTGATCTGCGTGTTGAAGTCCGTGCGGTTGAAGCTATCGGAGTTCTGCGAGTTCAGGTGGATGCGATACCACGCTCCGAAGCCGAACCAGCGACGCGGGTACAACTTGAAGCCGCCCAGCGCCTCGACCGGATTATTCGGGAAGGCGTTCGGGGTACGACCGCCCACGTAGCGCACCGAGTGCAACTCGGCGATGGGCTGGAAGTGCTTGTTGATGGGGAAGTCGAAGCCGATGCCGGCGTTGAACTCGTCGGGGCGGTCAAGCAGCGCGTACTTCTGCGTGCCGAACGTGCCCTTCGGGTTGCTGTTCAGGATGTAGCCGATGTTGGCCGAGACGTTGACGCGCTTGCTCAAGCGTCCATCGACGAAGCCGGTCAGACCGAAGTCGCCGATGCTGCCGCCCGGGCTCGCGCCGCGCTGCAACTGGTTGAAGCCCTTCTGGTCTTTGGCATGATCGGAGTAGAAGCGCCAGAAGGGAACGAGCCCGATGCCCCACGGCTTGTTGATGCCGTTGATGCGCCACTTCGCCCCGATGGTGAAGTCGTTAAAGCTCGACTCGCCGTAGAGACGGTTGACGAAGGGCGCGTCGGGCAAGTAAGACGGCGCGATGGTGAAGGTCGTCGGTTGTGTGAAGACGACCTGCGGCGTGCCACCGCCAAGGGGCGGGCACGCACCCGTCAGAATCGTGCAGGGCAGTTGCACATAGGAGAGCACGATGCCGGGCAGGATGCCGCCCACCGGCGAGCCGATGCCGGGGAAGTTGGCCGCCGAGCCGTAGAGGTTGTTGCCGCCCGTGGGCTGTCCGAGTTGGGCGAGGAAGCCGGGGAAGCCGAAGAGCCCGCCCTGCACGCCGTTCGATAAGCCGAAGGTGCCGGCCGAGCCGCCGACGAAGGGAAACTGCACGAAGGGCTGGTTGCCCGGCGGACGGTAGAGGGTGCGCCCCGCAATCGTGCCGACGTTCGGGCCGTTGGGGGCCAGAACGATGGCCGGGGGACTACCCAGTTGGAGGGGGCCAAAGCCGCCGCCCACGAGCGGCAGGCGCTGGAACAACTGGGAGTTGGGCAGGTAGAAGCCCGAGAGGTTCTGCGGGTTGTTGACCTTGATGCCGCGATAGGCGGTCGTCTTGAAGAACAACTCCAGGTGGTTCGTCACGCCGACGTTGAAGCTCAACGGCACGTCCGTGATATCGACGTTGCCGGGGTCGCGGTCGTAGTTGCTATAGGCGACGCTGAAGGTGAACTCTCCACGCCGTAGCGTCTGCCCATCATAGATGGTAAAGAGCCCCGTCGGCCCTCCCTCCGACCCGCCCGTCCCCACGGCCGGTGACTGGTTGCGCGGATCATCCGCCGCTCTCAGATTGCTAGCATTCTGCGCCCATGCGGCGGCGCACAAAGAGAGCGCGATGAGCGCGACGAGGAGTGTTCTTCTCACAAATTTCATGTCATTTCTCCGGTTCGATGGCTCAAAGGCGGGCTGGCTAAAACTTCATAGAGAAGACCCGTCCGAGCTGATGCAGGCTTGAGAATCTCTGAAACCCTGTGCACAGTTGGCACCGATAAATCTTTTAGGGAATCGTGCGGCATAGTATTGTTACTTAAGACAGTTGTCAATACCCTTTCGCGTGATAGTAAACTAGTCGCCGCCCGCGCAAGCAGGAGCGGGCTCGAAAGATAAGCCGCGCACGCGCGCCAGTTGCGCCGAAACTCATGCGCTCAGCCTCACGCACAGACTCCTTCTCTTCACGCCCGCTCGCGTACCTCGCGGCGTCTTTCGCTTGCGGCGTGCTCTTCGCACATGCTCTCGGTCTCCCACTCGTCATCGTCGTCGTCGCCTGCGCACTTGCCTCCGCACTCACCATCTTCGCGTTCGCGCGGCGAATGAACGCGCTCGCATCGGCGTTCGTCTGCTCAGCTTTTTTATTCGCGGGCGCAGCGCACGCGACCGTGGCGCACGGTGACGTAGCGACGGATCGCATCCGACGACTCGTCGAAGAAGAGCGGATCGAGACGGGCGCACCCTTAGAGTTGACCGGCGTGCTCGCGCGCGCGCCAGAGGTGACGCCGGACGGATTCTTCATCGAGCTGCGCGTTGAAAAGATCATCACGAAAGGGAACGAGACCGACGCGAGCGGCGAGGTCGAGTTGTTCGCACCCGTGCGAGACGCGGCCACCTACGCAAGCTACGTTGAACTTGAGTTGCGACGCGGCGCGCGTGTGCGCGTGATGACTGCGCTTGCGCGCGCCGAAGAGTTTCGCAACCCCGGCGCGAACTCGCGCACGGAGTTTCTGGAGCGCAAAGGGTTCGATGCCGCAGGTGTGATCAAGAGTCCGTTGCTCGTCGAGCGACTGGACGACGCGCGCGTGTCACTCATCCTCGCCCGTCTCGACGAGTGGCGCGCTCGCTTGCACGAGATGATCGGCGAGACGTTCTCACTTGAGACCGCGAGCATCTTGCAGGCAGCGATGCTCGGCAACCGGCACGGGCTCTCGCGCGAGACCGCCGAGAGCTTCCGCGAAGGCGGAACTTTTCACGTGCTCGTCATCAGCGGTTTGCACATCGGATTCCTCGGCGGTCTCGTCCTGTGGCTTGCACGCCGCTTGACGCGACGCCGCACACTACAACTCGTCGTCTCGTCGTCGCTCGTCTGTGCTTACGCACTGGCCGTCGGCGCGCACCCTTCCGTCGTGCGCGCCGCATTGATGTTCACGTTCGTCGCGCTTGGGCCGGTCGTGCGTCGCGATGCCGACACCTTGAACGCGCTCGGCGCGGCCGCGCTCGCGCTGCTCATCTGGCGACCGGACGATCTCTTCGATCCATCTTTTCAACTCACATTTCTCTCCGTCGCGAGCATCGCCGCGCTCGGCTGGACTCTGCTCGCGCGATTGCGCGAAGTCGGCGCATGGCAACCGACGCGCTTGACGCCTCACCCGCCCCTCTGCCCGCGCTGGTTTCGCGCGCTCGGCGAGACTCTGTTCTGGAGCGAGAGCGCGCACCTGCGAGAAAGCGCGCGCAATGTTTACGATTACCGACTATTCAAGACGACGCTCGCCGCGCGACTCGAACGACTGCGATTGCAGCGCGCTCTGCGCTATGCATTCGCGGCGGTCGTCGTTTCGGCAAGCGTGCAGATCGCGATGCTGCCGCTTCTCGTCGTCTATTTCCATCGCATCGCGCTCGCGTCGGTCGTGCTTAACATCTACGTCGGCGCGCTGATGGCCTTCACGTCGCTCGCCGCGCTCGCGGCAATCGCGCTGGCACACGTGAGTCATGCGCTCGCCGCGCCGCTCGTGTGGGCGGTCGAGCGCGCCGCGTGGTTGATGGCGCATGGCGTCGATCCCTTTAATCACATCGGTGTCGGCTCACTGCGCCTGCCGCACTACGCCGGACGAGGCGCATACATTTACGTCCTCTACTACGCGCCGCTCGCCGCGCTCGCCTTCTCACTCGCGCGCTGGCGGCCACTCGAACTCGCCGACGCGAAAGACGAAGGGCCACTCAAGCGCGAACGAAGGCGACGCATCGCGCGCCGCGTCGCGTGGGTCTCGTTCGCTTCGCTTGCAGTGATCATCATCGCCCACCCACTCTCCGCCCCGCGCGCCGATGGACGATTGCGCATCGACTTCCTCGACGTGGGACAGGGCGACTCGGCTCTCATCACACTGCCCGACGGCGCAACGCTGCTTGTCGATGGCGGCGGACGACCGCGACTACGCGACGCGCATACGCAGCATGATGTAGAGATCGGGCCCGTACGCTTCGAGCGCGACACACGCGGCGTCGGCGATGCGGTCGTCTCCGAATTCTTATGGTGGCGCGGGCTCGCGCGCGTCGATTATCTGCTCGCCACGCACGCGCACGCCGATCACGTGGAGGGCCTGCGCGACGTGGCGCGAAACTTCCAACTGCGCGCAGCCTTCATCGCGCGCACGCCCCGGAAGGATGGAGAGTACGCGCGCTTCGCCTCTGCGATGCGCGCTGCGCGCGTGCCCCTACGCCTCGTCGCGCGCGGCGACGAGTTGCGCTTTGGCGCGGTCATCATCGACGTGCTCTATCCATCGCCCGCGCCGCGCGTGCGAAACAACGCCCCATCGTTCATCGATTCGATCTCCGGCGCGAGCGCGAATGCTGACGCAAACACGCTCGCAAACTCTGACGCGAAGCTCGATGCGAACTCTGACTCCGACCTCGACACAGGCGCGCTGCCTTCGGGCAACGACGACTCGATCGTGCTGCGCGTGCGCTATGGTGCGCGCTGCTTCCTGCTCACCGGCGACATCGAGCGCGGCGCGGAAGAATCACTCGTCGCGGCGCGAGACGATCTGCGCTGCGATGTCGTGAAGGTGGCCCATCACGGGAGCAAGACCTCTTCGACCGCGCCCTTCGTCGCCGCAACGCGACCGGCCTTCGCCGTCGTCTCCGTCGGGCTCGACTCGCCCTTCGGCCATCCCGATCCATCCGTCGTCGCGCGCTGGCGCGCAGCAGGCGCGGAAGTCTTGCAGACCGGACGGCGCGGCACGATCAGTTTTTCAACCGACGGGCGCGATCTGAGAGTCGAAACTTTTGTGCGCGATTGATTCGAGCGTCATCGTCGAAGTTTTCCGCGCGCTCGTGTGACAGGCGCGCGGCGTTGCGTGTACATTGTTCGTCCGGCGCGACGCAAGATGCGAGGCGCGACGAGATGCGGCGCGAGCCTGACGGAAGCGGCGCAGATTAAATGAGGAGAGAAGGAACGAGGATGAGCCAGCCGGAGAAGAACGCGGACACGTCGCCGCTCTACGATGAACGCCCGTGGGGCCTGTTTCAGGTGCTCGAAGAGGGTGCGGGCTACAAGGTCAAGCGCATTGAGGTGCTGCCCGGCAAGCGTCTCAGTTACCAGAAGCACGCGCAACGCGCGGAGCACTGGTTTGTCATTAGCGGCACGGCGCGCGTCACGCTCGACGACCAAGAGATCGACGTGCCCGCAGGCGAAGCGATTGACATCGCCCTCGGCGCGGCGCATCGCGTCGAGAACGCGGGCGCGGAGAGACTCATCTTCATCGAAGTCCAACGCGGCGGCTATCTCGGCGAAGACGACATCGTCCGACTCAGCGACGACTACGGGCGGGCCGGAGAGCAACGATGAAGTAGGAACGATGAACGATGAAGTAAAAACGTGATGCCTTCACTTCATCGTTCACCGTTCCTACTTCCTACTTTGCCATGAGGATTCGCAGGTCGCGGACGTTCGTGCCGGTCGCGCCGGTGATGAGGGCGTCGCCGAGCGCGTCGAAGAAAGTGTGGGAGTCGCTTCGTTCGAGGAACGCGCGCGCGTCGAGATTGAGGGCGTGTGCGCGCGTGATTGTCGTCTCGTCGCAGAGCGCGCCTGCGGCGTTGCTATTGCCGTCGATGCCGTCCGTGCCCGCGAAGAGGGCGACGAAGCGGGGCGCGTCTTTGGAAGTCTCGTTCGAGTTTGAAGAGTCATTCGGGTCGGCGCGTGATGCGTGCGCGCGTGCGTCGAGTTCGAGCGCGCAGCGCAGTGCGGTCTCGCTGTTGCGCCCGCCCACGCCCACGCCGCGCACGGGACACGCGAACTCGCCGCCGGAGATGACGCACGCGCCTCGACTCTCGCCGACTCTCTCTCTCAACTCTAACAATCGCGAGACGAGCAGCCTCGCACCCTCCGCGACGTTCTGATCCGTGATGTCGCGTGTGATCTCGACCGCGAAACCTTCAGCGCGCGCTGTCTTCGCTGCACGTTCGACGGCGCGCGAGTTGTCGAGAAGCACGAAGCGGCGGCGCAAGACGCTCTCTTCAACTTGCGCGTTCATCTCCGATTCACACACGCTCAACTCCTCTTGATCATCATCGTCTGTCCGCGCGAGTGTACGCAGAATCGTGCGGGGAAGTCGTGCAGCGAGATCGTATCGCTCGACGACGCGACGGGCCGCACCCCCGTCTCGTTCTTCGTCAAACGGGAAGGTAGGGCCGGACGCGACCGTGTGCTCTTCGCCTGTGCCAACGTCCGAGATGATGAGTGTGGCCTGCGACGCACGCGGGGCGGCCCGCGCGAGCCCGCCGCCTTTGACGGAGGAGACGGCGCGTCGCACGACGTTGATCTCTGTGATTGACGCGCCACACGTGACGAGCGCGTGATTCATCACGCGCAGGTCTTCATGCGTGATCGAAGGATCGTGCGGCGACTCGATCATCGCAGAGCCGCCGCCGGAGACGAGGAAGATGATGAGTGCGCGTCGCGCGCCTTCGACTGTCGCGCGCTCGTTCGCGCGGCGCAGAAGAGCGAAGGCGGCGCGCGCGGCTTCGAGGCTCGCTTCGTTCGGCAACGGGTGGCCCCCTGCGAAGACGCGCCAGCGCGCGGGCAGCGTTGATTTCAGAGGAGGCGCGGTGATGACGCCTTCGCGCAGCAGACGCGCGCCGAGAATTTCGTCGAGCGCGACGGCCATCGGCGCGGCGGCTTTGCCGAGCGCGACGGCGTAAACGTCGAGCGTGCGCGCGTCGAACTCCGCGTCGAAAATTTTCAGCGATGCATTGTCGAGACTGATCGCGCGTCGCACGGCGCGGCCGGCGTCTGCATCTTCGAGAGCCTCGTCGAAGATGCGGCGCGCGAGTTGTCGCAGGTCTGCGTGCGGTGTCGTCACTCGTGTCTGATTGCGTGAAAAATTATTCGACGGTGATGTAGGGGCGCAGGCGCGCGAAGCGTCGCTCGCTGATGCCGCGCACCATGAGCAGGTGCTCGGCGCGGCGAAACGCGCCGTAGCGCGCGCGGTGTTCGACAATGCGCGCCGCGAATCCTTCGCCGATGCCGGGCAGGCGTGCCAACTCTTCGCGCGTGGCACGGTTGATGTCGATGAGTTGCGACGGCGCGGGCTTGTTGCCGCGCGCGAGCGTCGCAGTTTCCTGCGTCTGCGTCGTCGATGCGGACGTGTTAGTCGCATGAATGCGGCGCGGCAGTTTAACGCAGGCGACATTTAAGAGGAGCAGGGTCGCGTGACAGAAAGAGAAGACGAGGGCGAGTGTTCGTGGTGAGGTGAGACGTTGATCCATGAGAAGTAAATCACCGCCTGCAAACGCTTCGACAAATTTTGCCGCGCGCGTGTGCAAAGTGCTAGAAGTCTAAAATTTTCAGAAACTTGTAACGTTGAAACGAACCTTTTCCACAGGCTTTTCCACAGAAGCTGTGGAAAACTTGTCGAAGCCTTGTCGAAGAAAGTTTCATGTTCAAAGTCTAAAGTTCAAAACCTAAAATCTTCTTTAGAGCAGCGATTCATGAACTCAAGACTTGAATCACAAACCTTAGACTCGAAACTTTGAACTTTTAACTTACTAACCGGAGTCTCTTTCGAGTTCGTCCCAGTGGTTGACGGTCTCGAAGCCTTTGCCGAGCACGGGGCGTGGGCGCGCGCCGTCGGCTTGTCCGATGAAGCCCTCGCGCTCCATCGCATCGAGGATGGCGGCGGCGCGACCGTAGCCGATGCGCAGTCGGCGTTGAAGAACTGACGTTGAAGCGCGCTTCATCTCGACACAGATGCGCAGTGCGTCTTCAAACACTTCATCGCGTTCTCCGGCCACTCCGTCCGCGCCTCCTGTTTCCTCTTCCGATTGCGTGATCGAGTTGTCATAGACGGGCTGGCCCTGCGCCTTGATGTGCGCGACGATGCGACCGATCTCCGCCTCATCAACGTATGCGCCGTGCACGCGCACGAGTCGCGACGTGCCGGGCGGAAGGAAGAGCATGTCGCCGCGCCCCAAGAGTTGCTCCGCACCGTTGGCGTCGATGATCGTGCGCGAATCAACTTTGGATGAGACGCGGAAGGCGATGCGCGAAGGGAAGTTCGCTTTGATGAGTCCGGTGATGACATCGACGGACGGTCGCTGCGTCGCGAGGATGAGATGTATGCCGACGGCGCGGGCCATCTGCGCGAGTCGAGTGATGGCCTCTTCGACTTCGTGACCGGAGGTCATCATCAGATCGGCGAGTTCGTCGATGAGGACGACGAGATAGGGAAGAACGTTGTGCGGATCGCCATTCTCGTCGAAGTCTTCGACGAGGTTGCGTCGCATGACCTCGGCATTGAAGCCGTCGATGTTGCGCACGCCCCATTGCGCGAGCTGCTTGTAGCGTCGCTCCATCTCGCCGACCGCCCACTTCAGAGCGTTCGCCGCGCGCTTCGGCTCCGTGATGATCGGCGTCGCGAGATGCGGGATGTCGGCGTAGAGGCCTAACTCCAAACGCTTCGGATCGATCATGATGAACTTCACTTCATCGGGTCGCGCTTTATAAAGGATCGAGACGACGAGTGAGTTGAGACAGACGGACTTGCCCGTTCCGGTCGCGCCAGCGATGAGAAGATGCGGCATCCGCGCGAGGTCTGCGACGTAGTTCAAACCGTCGATGGTCTTGCCTAAAGCGAGCGTGAGTTTCGATGTTGACTCGGTGAACTGTCGCGACTCGACGACCTCGCGCAGCATGATGTTGTCGCGCTGCGCGTTCGGGACTTCGATGCCGACGTGCGCCTTGCCGGGCACGCGATCAATTCTGATCGACTCGGCTTTGAGCGCGAGGCAGAGATCGTCAACCAGACCCGTGACGCGCGAATACTTGACGCCGGGATCGGGTTTGAACTCGTAGGTCGTGACGACCGGCCCCGGGCAGATGTACTCGATCTTGCCCGTCACGTTGAACTCCTTGCACTTCTCCGCGACGCGCGTGGCGAGAGAGCGCAACTCCTCGTCAGCCTGCTCGTGGCGCGGCGGCGCGGCGTTTAGAAACTCGACCGGCGGAATTTTGAAGTCGCTCATCGCGGCAACGGCGCGTTCGAGTTTCTTCGCCTCGCGCGCAGCAGCTTTGTCAGCCGCACTCGGCTTCGGCAACTCTTCTTCAACCGGCTCGGTACGCACGACCGACACGTCGCGCACCATCTCTTCTATCTCCGCAGCGTCCGTATCCGACGCATCACGCGCAGTCGGCGTCGCGACGCCGCGCTTCATTGTCGCGACTTCGTTCGACGCACTCGCGGCTTCCGATGCACGAGACGTGCGAGACTTCGTGCCGACCGCTTCGACGCCCGTGTCGTTCGTCGCCGCGCCGTCGAGGGCCGATCTATTGAGTGTGGACGCGGACTCTTGAACGATCCCCGGCGACTGCGCGTCGGTGGCCTTCGAGGCAGCGACGGCGTTGCGCAGGACGGCTGCGTTTGCCCCTATGGAAGTCGCCGCCGCGCCGTCGCTCTCGCGCAAGAACTCTGCGACGCGATCCGCGCCCGTCTTGTTCCTCAGTCGCTTCTCCTCTTCGCGTGCCAACTCGCGCGCGGCGCGATCAGCTTGCCTCTCAGCCGCGCGCGCCGCCGCCGACTCGCGACGCTGTGTCTGCCACGCGCGGAAGCGTGCGATCTGCGCGCGTGCGAAGTCCGAAGGGCTGCCGAAGGCGGCGACGGCCCGGCCGTAAGCGTGCGCGAAAGAGAAGTTCGTCGCGAGCAGCAGCGCGACGGCCGCAAGCGCGCTCATCAAGATCAACGCGCCGACACCGCCCGACGCGTTCGAGAGTTGGTTGGCGAGCAGCGCGCCGACGAAGCCGCCTGAGTGGACGCGTCCGTCGAAGAAGAGCGACGGGATGATGAGCGCGAGCAGTCCGGCGGTTGAGAGTAACAAAAGGACGAGACCGATGACGCGACCGAGCGGCGCGCGCAGAGGCTTCTTCTGGAAGCGGCGCGCGGCGGCGGCGAAGAGCAAGAGCGGCAGAAGGTACGCCGCGAGCCCGAATGTTTGCAGCAACGCATCGGAGACATATGCGCCGACGGGCCCTATGAGATTGTCAGTGCGCGACTGTCCGGCTGCGTTCAAAGAAGGATCGTTCGGGTGGAAAAAGACGAGGCACAGCGCGAGCATCGCGCCGAGCGCGAACAGCACGACGGCCATGATCTCGTTGCGCCGCGAGCTGCGCTTTGACGGCAGCACCTTCGTCCGCGTCTCGGTCTGGATGGTTGCCATAAGTCAGTCGTCCGAACTGTTAGGCCGCGCGGCGCGCGAGCAAGTAGGCTTTGATGAAGTCGTCGATGTCGCCCGCAAGCACGGAGTCAACGTCGCCGCGTTCAAGTTTCGTGCGCGCGTCTTTGACGAGTCGATAGGGCGCGAGCACGTAGTTTCTGATCTGCGAGCCGAAGGAGATGTCCGCTTTATTAGCTTCGAGCACGGCGGTCGCCGCGCGTTGCTTCTCTAATTCGAGTTCGTAGAGCTTGGCGCGCAAGACCTGCATCGCGACGGCACGATTCTGATGTTGCGAGCGTTGGTTCTGGCATTGCACGACGGTGTTCGTCGGGATGTGCGTGATGCGTACCGCCGAGTCGGTCGTGTTGATGTGCTGGCCGCCCGCGCCGGTTGCGCGATAGGTATCGACTCTCAAATCCTTCTCGTTGATCTCGACCTCGATGTTCTCGTCGATCTCTGGATAGACGAAGAGAGACGCAAACGAAGTGTGACGCCGCGCCGCCTGATCGAAGGGCGAGATGCGAACCAAGCGATGCACACCGGCCTCCGCCGCGAGAAGCCCGTAGGCGTACTCGCCTTCGACGCGAAACGTGACGTTCTTGATGCCAGCCTCGTCGCCCGGCTGATAGTCGATGGTCTCTGTCTTGAAGCCGCGACGCTCAGCCCACTTCAAATACATTCTGAGCAACATCTCCGCCCAGTCCTGCGACTCAGTGCCGCCCGCGCCGGGATGGATCGTGCAGATCGCGTTCAAAGCATCGTGCTGGCCCGCGAGCAGCATCTCCGTCTCGGCTTCGCCGATCTCGCGCTCCAACTTTTCAAGCAGCGCGCGCAACTCTTTGAGACTCGACTCGTCCTCTTCCGATTCCGCGAACTCGAAGAGCACGCCCGCGTCCTCGACCGACGACTCAAAGCTCTCATGCCGACTGATGATGCGCTCCAAACGGCTGCGCTGCTGCAAGAGGCCCTGTGCGGCCTCCTGATCGTTCCAGAAGTCTTGCGCGGATGCTTCTCGCTCGATGCGGCTCAGTTCCTCGCGCTTCGCAGCGACATCAAAGAAACCTCCCGAGTTGTGCGACTCGCGTGCGCAGGTCTTCGTAACTCATGCGCAAATCCTGTAGCGTAAGTGTCTCGCTCATTCAACCTCCAAAAGCTGTCACGGGTAAACAGTGACTGTTAACAGATACAAATTGCGTTGACGCTAACGGCCGTTGATTTTGTTTCGTCGCAACGTCGTTGCTAATCCGATGACGGTCGCGAAGGCGCAGAGGGCGACGAAGAGATCGCCGTGGCGCGTGTAGAAAGTTTCGCCGCCCTTCGAGCGCGTGATTATCCATGTGCGCGAGGCGGGTTGGAAGCTGTCGGTCGCGTCCTCAACTTCTCCGCGCGGCGTGATGCGCGCGCTGATGCCTGTGTTCGTCACGCGCAGGATCGTTCGACGGTTTTCAACCGCGCGGAAGACGACGTTGGCAAGGTGCTGCCGGAGCACGGGCGTCTTGCCGAGATAAGCGTCGTTCGAGATGTTAATGAGCACGTCAGCGCCCGCTTCAGTGAACTTGCGCGCGATTGCAGGAAACGCGGACTCGAAACAGATGAACACACCGGCCCGCGCTGGCCCGACGGGGAGCAACGTGTAGTTCAAGCCGGGCGTGAAGTCGCCGACGATTCCGCCCAACAGTCCACCGCCCAACCAGCGCGGCAGAGGCACGTACTCACCGAACGGCAGCAGGCGAATCTTATCATACTGCGCGACGAGCCGACCCTCTGCATTGATCATCACCGCAGAGTTATAGACGCCGCCTGCGGGCGAGGGCTCCATCGAGTTGAAGATGATCGATGCGCGCTCCTGTCGCGCGAAGTCAGAGATGAGGGCGCGAAACTCTGCGTCGCGCGCGTAAGAGAAGTTCATCGGCGATTCGGGGAAGACGATGAGACGTGGTGTCGAAGGGGCTTGAGCACTCGCGTCCCACCGGCGCAGGGCCTCCATCGTCATCGTCATGTGGCGCGCGACGAGTGCATCGTTCTCATCCTGCGTGCGCTCGAAGTTCGGCGAAACGTTCGGCTGGATCGCCACGACGATGACGGCGGGCACCGACTCGGAAGGTTCTCTATTTAATTCGAGCGTCAATGCGTCAAACGCGGTTACGCAGATCATTACAGCGACAGCGAACGTGGCGAACGCGGCAGCGATGAACGCACGCGCGTCTCGTCGCAGCAGCACGTAAGCGAGCGTAGAGTTGATCGTGACGATGAGAAAGCTGACGGCATAGACGCCGCCCCATGAAGCGGACTGAATCAGTGTCGGCTCGTAAGCCTGCGTGTAGCCGAGCGCGTTCCAGAGTTGGCCCGTCACGCCGAGACGCGCCCACTCGCACGCCGCCCACGCGAATGGCGCGATGAGCAATGATGCAACGATGCCGCGACGCGTCGCGATGTGCGCGAGTGCGGCGCACCAAGCGGCGGGGAAGAGTCCGACGAGGAGCGTGATGGGCGCGAGCAGTGGATAGGCGAGCCATGCGGGGATGCCGCCGAAGTGAATCATCGAGTGCGTGAGCCACCAGCACGTGCCGTAAAAGTAGAGCGTGCCCGCGAGCCAGCCCAAGAGGAACGCGGTCGAGGCGCGTGGCTGCGGCGTCGCACAGACGGCCATCATGAGTGGGACGAGCGCGACCCAAGCGAGCCACCACAGGTTGAAGTCTGGGAATGAAAGAATGAGAAGAAGCGATGAGAAACTCGCGAGCGCGAGTCGCGCACGTGTCGGAGCGAGGGCGCGCGCGCGTTCGCGCAGGGCCAGTCGCCTGCGCTTGAGTCGTCGAGCGTCGAGGGCGATTGCATCTCGCACGTGCGGGAGTTTAACAGAGCAGGAGCGAATGCGTCATCGCATCTGTGCGGGCTGCGAAAAAAAATCGCGCGCGTGAAATGATCTGTGTCTTGCGTCAAATCGTCTAGTGGTTTGACGCAATAAGACAGAATTTTGTCACCATGACGGTGACAGATTTTGTCTGAGTGTCACCTGTGGGCGACCTCTTGTGAACGCGCGGTGACAAGGGCCGATGCGCGAGTGGAGATATAGTTGGTGCGGATTGTGGTGTGGAAAAATAAGAGCCTAAAAAGCGGGAGAACCCGGTTTTGCAACCGGGTTCCTGAAAGATTGGCTAACTTTGATAGGGTCGCTCGGCGGGCGGTCGGAGTAGCGGCAGGCTACGTCCGGAGGCGGGTTGGCGGCGGGGTCACGGTTTAACTTCTTCCGTGCTTGCCGGTTTTATCTAAAGCAGTTCGCGTGCCACGGCGGAGAGCATTTATGGAAATGGAGGCTGATTGGTTTTTGTCCGTGAGGCTTCGCGAGACCTCTAAGTCTCCGGCTCGACTTCGAGGCAATGCCCGCGCGCACCAACGACGCGCACGCGCTTGCACGTCGCGCGCAAGATCGTCTCACCGCCACGCGCGCGCGCGGGCATCAATTCACCCGCGACGAGCACCGCGCCCTCCGGCGAGAGATCGCGCTCGACCGTCGCCACTCGCCCGATCAACTCAAGCGACACGCGCGCGCCCTTTTTGTGATGCAACGCTGCGGCGACCACGACGCAAGCCGCGACGAGCAGCAGCGCGACGATCAGAATGATGAGAGGGAGCATCAGGACGGAAGGAATAAACGATGAACGCAGAACGATGAACGATGAAGTAAGAAGATTGCTTTTACTTCATCGTTCATCGTTCTGCGTTCATCGTTGCTTCTCACTTTCCCGTCTCTACTTGACGGAAGAGTGCGAGTGCTTCTTGATTATTGGCGTCGAGTTCGAGGGCGGCGCGCGCGTGCGTCATCGCCTGCGCGCGGTCGCCCTGCTGAAAGAAGATGCGACCGAGAAGAATGTGCGCGTCGATGGATTTCTGATTCGACCAGAAGAGCGCGGTCTTGAGCGAGCTGACGGCGCGCGCCAGATCGCCGCGACGATGATAGACGCGACCGACGTAGAGATGCGCCTCTGCATTCGATGGATCGGTCATCAGTACGCGGTTCAGCTCCGGCAGCAACTCGTCGTCCTGTCCGGCCTCGTAGAGCTTGCGCGCGCGCTCCAAGAGATCAGTCGTCGTTGCCAGCTCGATCTGTGGTGGCCCTTTGATCTCGATGGACTGCGCCACGTCGAACCGTCCGGCGAGGCGCATCGGCACGGCGGCGATGGATTGCGACTTCTGCCACTCGGTTTGATACTGCGCGTAGGGCTTGCCGAGGTAGCGACGCGCTTCGTTGTCGGCGGCGGTGGCGGCCTCCGTCTGACCGGCCCGCTCAAGGGCCTTCGCGTAGAGGAAGAGGATTTCGCCGTCGCGTGGTTTGAGCGTGAGCAGGTCGCGCAGTTGGTTGGCGGTGTCCGCGTACTTGCCTGAGAAGAAGAGAGCGTAAGAGTAGTTGTAGAGCACGAGCGCGTCCTGCGGATCGGTCTGCTTCGCGCGCTCAAGGAAAGTGATCGCCTGCTTGAGCAGACGCTCGCGCTCCTCCGCAGATTTCTCTGCGAGGGCCGCCTGCAAAGAGATGGCCCCCGCGTTGTTATAGACGCCTGTCAGCGGCACGTCCGACGTGAGCGGGACGAGCGCATCGAGCGCGCCTTTGAGATCGCTCGTGTGCCAGCGACTGAGTCCTGCGTAGAACGCAGCCTCGCCGTAGTGCGTGTCGCCCTTCTTCAGTTTCGCGTAGTGCTCGGCGGCGTCTTTATATTTTTCCTGCTTATAATAAAGATTGCCCAACTCGAACTCAGCCTCGGCGTACATCTCGCCGGGCCGAACCTTCGTGTATTCGCGCGCGGCGTTTTGTAGATAAGCTGAACGCTTCTCCTGATCGTCCGTCATGATGCCTTTGACTAAACTCTCGAAGGCGCGCGGCGGAACTTTCGTGGCGAGGTTGAGGATGTCGTTGAGCGAGACGGTGAGCGCATCGTCTCTGAGATAAAGTATCTGATAGGCGAGCGTGCCTTGCGTGCGTTGGAGGTTCGTGATCGCGCCGCCAAAGTCGAATTTGCGCCAGAGCTTTCCCTCGTTGACGCGCACGACGCTCGCCGTGCCGCTCACTTCGAGCGTGGCCTTCTCTTCGCCCGTCGCGTCCGCTTGCGTTTGCTTGACGCTGTAAGTTCCGATGACGACGAGCGTCGCCTTCGACTCGCGCGCGAGCTTGATGGCCGTCGCGCGCGAGGGCGACGAAGTGAGCGGCAGACGCAGACGTTGATAGAGCAACTCACGTTCATCCGTCGAGACGACGCCGAGACCGGGCGCGTGCGCGAAGAGGTCTGCGAGCGCGTCGGCGAAACTCGCGCCGAGCCAGTTGTATTCGCGTTGACTCGTCGTGTTCTCAAACGGCAGGACGATGATCGTGTCGCGCTGCGCGGTTGTCGCCGACTGCGATTGTGCGCGCGCCGCGAGAGTGAGCAGGGCGCACATCAAAGCGAGGACGAGAAAGAATTTTTTCGACATCTTGAGCATTCCATAAAGATAGTAAAACTTCGTGCGCGCGGCAAACATCATGAGTAGTAGATGACACGCGCGGGCTTTTAGTTGGCATTTCTTCCGGTCGGGGGAGGCTCGAATCGCGGGCGATTCGAGCTATAATCCGCCGTTTCTCACGAGAATTTGATGGGAGAAAATTTGCGACCGGACGAAACTTGTTTGATCGAAGAGGCGACGCATACGAACGAACTGAAGATCAGTGTCATCTCTCCCGCGAGAGACGAGGAGGCGACGATCGGCCCTCTGCTCGAACGCTTGCTCGCGCAGACGCTGTGCGCCGCAGAGATCGTCATCGCAGACGGCGGCTCGCGTGATCGCACGGCTGAGATCGTCGAGGAGTTCGCGCGACGCGATGCGACAGTGCGACTGATACGAGCGGGCCCGGCCCTGCCCGGACACGGGCGCAATCTTGCTGTTGCGCGCGCCTCGTCCGAGTGGCTCGCGTTCGTCGATGCGGGCACGCTTCCGGCCTACGACTGGCTCGAACTGCTCGCGGCGGAAGCTGAACGCGACCCTTCGGTCGAGGTTGTCTTCGGCGCGTGGGAGCCGGGCATCGAAAGTTTCTTCGAGGAGTGCGCCGCGATTGCTTACGCCTACGAGTTGCCGATCGAGATCGACGGCGTAAAAATTTCGCCGCCGTGCATCGGCTCTTCGATGATGCGCCGAGCGGTCTGGCAAAGCGTCGGCGGCTTTGCGGAAGATTTGCGTTCGGGCGAGGACATACTGTTCTTGGAAGGGATCGGCGACGGACGTTTTCGCATCGCTTATGCGCCGCGCGCCGTCGTCGCGTGGCAGATGCCGCCGACGCTACGCTCGACGTTCACGCGCTTCCGCATCTATTCGCGACATAACCTGCGCGCGGGCCTCTGGCGACAGTGGCACGCGTCAATCGTCACGCGCTACGCACTCATCGCGCTCGTCGCTTTGTCGTCGATTGCGTTCGGCACGCGCATGATCGCGGCTGGCTTCGCGCTATGGCTGTTGATGCTCGTCGCGCGCGCCGTTGCCGCGTCTTACCGCAAGCGCGGCGTCTTCAAGACGACTCCCATGCGCGGCGCGCTGCGATTCATCGCGCTCGTCCCGCTCATCGCCGTCATCGATACGGCGACTCTGCTCGGCGCGCTCCACTGGCTCGTCGCAGATCGAACGATGAAGTCGAAACGATGAACGATGAATTAAAGATGTCTGTCTTCACTTCATCATTCATTATTCATCACTCATCGTTCCTACTTCATCGTTCTTATTTCCGCGCAAGATAGTGAATCCACGGCAAGCGCGTGTCGCGTGTGATCGTGTTGCCTTCCGTGTCGTAGGCTTCCGATGAGGAGAAGCCGACGCGCGCGAGTTGTTGTAGTTGATGCGGGATGCTGATGTAGTAGCCGAGGAGCGCGTAGCCGTGCGCGTTGTCGTTGATGACGGCGTACTCGTCGGTGTGGATTTCGTGTCGCTTCATGCGCAGGTGTCGGGGCAGGTGGCGAAGCGCGTGGAGGCAACTCTTGAGACAGGCGAGATCGAGTGTGAGCCCCTGTTGCCACGGCAACTTGTTGAAACCTTCGTGCTCGCGGTTGTGTGTGGAGAAGAGAAAAAGGCCGCCGGGCTTGAGCACGCGTTGAATCTCTGCGAGCGCGCGCAGGCGATCATCGTGCGGGACGTAGTCGATGCTGTTGAAGGAGAACATGACGAAGTCGAATGTTTTGTCATCGAAGGGCGAGAGCGCGCGCGCGTCGCAGCAGATGATCCGCGCGGAGGGGAACTTGCGGCGAGCGACTTCGACGAACTCAGGCGTGTAATCAACACCCGTGTAGTCGCGGCTGATCTCAAGCAGGTACTTCGTCGTCCGGCCGCCGCCGATGGCGATGTCGAGAATCTTTTTGCCGCGCAGCGTGGGCGCGAGTCGTTTGAGCAGGATGCGCTCCGGTTCGAGGAGCATATCGAGTTGCTCGTAATGACTGACCACGTCGGCGCGCGCATAGGCATGCCTATTTAACTGATCTAACAACTCACGCTGGCCCATCGTTCCCCTCGTTAAATCGCGTCGCCGAGAAGCGACTGCCGTGCGCGCAGGAAGAGTCGGCCCTTGATGGTGAGCGCGCGCTCGTCTATGTAGTTGCGGACGATGCGACCGCCGAACTCCTCTTTGAAGCGATTGATGCCGAGGCGCTGCGCGTCCGTGTTGCCGCTATACCATCCGCCGAGATCGTAGAGGGTTGCGCCGTCGCGCTTGAAGCGCAAGATGTCCTGCCAGTGTTGGTAGCGGTTGGCGCGACCCGTGAGGCTGCGTCCGCCATCAGCGTCGGCGTGCGTCATCGGCGCGGAGTGCAGGAGGGTGGCCCTACCGCCGCTCATGTAGTGTGTGTGCCAGATCAACGCTCGTCCGTTTGAGTCCGAGACGTGCGAGAGATAGAGATTGTTGGTCGCAGCCATCAAAGAGAGCCAAGCGTGATTGAGCATGGGCACGCGCTTGCGTTGCGCGAACTCGTCGTAGAGCGAGCGGAAGCGCGCGAGCAGACGGGGCCGGTCGGCGGCGTTCGCGCATTCGTAAGTGAGCGCGTCGCGCTCGGCGGCGCGATGGACTTTGTAGCGGCAACCCTTGCGCATGGCATTGTAGAGAACTTCTTCGTCGCTACAGAGATCGATCAGGATCGTGTGGAACTCTCGGCAGAGCGCGCCGTGCGTGGGCGCGTCGCGCTGAAATCGCCGCGCGACATCGACACGCGTAGCTTCGTCGATCTCTTCGCCGTGCCAGACTTCGGCGATGCGTATGAACTTGCGTCGATAGACGATCACTGGACGGGGTCGTGTCGGGCGAAGCCACCTAGCTCCGGTTGTGGCTCCGGGGCGATGAGTGGTTCGGCGGCGTGCGGCGTGCGACTCGCGTTTGAGTCGTCTTGCGACGTGAATGGCGAACAGAGCTTGACGAGCCAATCGCGCAGGCCGGAGACGCGCACGGCGAACGACGCCACGTCGTCTTCGTCGCCGATGAGCGTGCGACCGAGTGCGAAGGGGTCTGTTCGTCGTGGATCGTTTGCTCCGCCGTCCGCCGTGACGGCGCAGGCGTAGCCGACCGTGCGTGCGAGGCGCGAGAGCACCGCAGAGTATTCGCCCTTCGGATAAGAGAGCGCGGGCGCGTAAGTAGAGCCGACACGTGCGACGACCGATGCGAGGGAGTCGCGCAGCTCGCGCTCGGTCTCGGCGGGCGAGAGCGTGGGCAGGCGCGAATGCGAGCAGGTGTGCGATCCGATCTCAAAGTTATCGCGCGCGAGCTTTCGCACCTCAGCCCAAGAGAGATAGGTGCGGTCGTCCGTAGGCGACCAGCGCGAGGCAGCGTCCGTCTCTTGAGTCTCCGCAGTGTTGTCGGTGATGATGAAGACGGAGGCGGGAAGTCTGCGCGCGGCGAGGCGCGGGGCGGCGGCGGTCAGGAAGTTGCGGAAGCCATCATCGAAGGTGAGGACGACGGCGTAATCAGGAAGCCTGCGTCCCTCGCGACGTGCGGCGAGATAGTCGCGCAGCGTGACGACGCGGTGGCGGCGACTAAGGTAGTCGAGTTGTCGCTCGAAGAGTTGCGCGGGGACGTGTATGCCGTGCGGGTCGTGCGTGCCACGTGCGCTGCCTTCGGCGCGCTCCGTGATCCCGTGATAGCACAGGAAGACGACGCGGCGACGATTGAGCCACGCGGCGAGGCGAGTCGCGCCCGCCGCGTGGAGCAGGGTAAAGAAGACTCTCTTCATCAAGACCGCCCAAACTCGTTCGAGTCGCCGGAGAAAAGACGAACGCACGGACTAACATGTGAGTAGCCCGCGAGGAGATTCATTTTTTCTTCGGTTACTCGGGCAAAGAGTATCCAGAATGTCGGTCGCCCTTTCGGCGCGAGTCGCAGCAGGCGCTTCGCCTTCGGGGTGCGCGTGTCAGACTATCGAATGGTGAGCAGGATAATACAGGTTGGTGGAAGTGGCAAAGGTCGCGGCATTAAATTTAAAGGGGCGTCGCGACCCTGCTAGTGCGCGACGCCCCGCCCGATTAGGAAGCTAACGGGATGACCCGCCGGCAAGCCCTCTTTGCCCAATGACGTGCCGGTAGTCTTGACACGTTAGACGGCGCAGAGTGCGTGGCGGTCGAAAAAAAATTTCATGCACATGCTTGCGTCAGTCAGTCGCGGGCGCGAACGCAGTCTCCGCGAACTCACGCGCGGGTTAGGCGTACACGGAGCGATGCGATCACGGTTGATTTGACAACGGCGGCGCGCGGCGTCTAAATTGGGCGCGACCTCGGCTCGCGCATGATCGGCAGTGAAAGGTCGTGCCCGCCCGCGTCTCTTCCGGTTCAAGACTGCAACCCACTGACACTTATTCCCGTACAAACGTCCGCATCATCTTTTGGAGGTCGATTCGGAGAGAGAGACAACCCGTGGCTTGGCGAGCATCATCAGCCATTGAGCAGGTGACTGACATCCACTCGTTCATCTTCCATAACCTCGGCGTGACGCCGGAGTGTTAACCTATGTGACTGCTGCGAGAGAGAGCACACTTTGAGGACGCGGCTCTCGCCCCGAACGCGAGGGGCCCGGTGAAGGGGGCTTCCAAGCGAGAAGGAGCGGCGCGCACTCAAGTGAGAGATCAAAAACTTTTGGAGGGAACTGACAAGCAATGCCTGAACTGAGGGGCAAACAAGCGACGCCCGAAGTCAAAGAAGAATGGAAGCGTGCTTACGCCATCTACCTGAGCGCGCCCGGAGACCGCTACGACAAGAAGAAGGATCGCACCGACCGCATCAACTGCGTCGCGGACGAGATGCACCTCACGCGCAAGCAGGCGAAGCGGCGCGTGCGCAACTTTGAGGCTTGGCAGCGCAACATCAAGAAGGGCTTGGTCGAGCGGGGTTAACTCTGATCGAGCAAGGGTTCGCTCAAGCGGACTGACTTTTTCAGACTGACTTTCTGAGTCGCTCTGGATCGCGCCGCGTGCGCTTCGTCTCGATCTAGTCTCGTGCGCTTTCGCGCCGGACTGAGCTTCACCGGCCCGCGCACATGAGGTTTGGCGTCCCGTACGGGATTCGAACCCGTGTCGCCGCCGTGAAAGGGCGGTGTCCTAGGCCCCTAGACGAACGGGACTTGACGCGCTTTTGAGCAACGGTTCAGTTACGTTACCGTAGCGTCTTCGCGGCTGTCAAACGACGTGCGTGCGCGGGAATAAGGAAGACTCCCGTGCGCGTGCGAGAAGAAAAAGTCATGCGCTATAAAAAGGGCGCGCTTCGTTGTGAAGCGCGCCCTTCTTCATCTTCCGACTCATGCGACGTTCCTCTCGCATGTCGTTCGCTGCCGGTCGCCTAGCGCGTGCGCCCCGCGTTCTGCTGGTCGAGCCAAGTCTTGAGCGGTGCGAAGTAGTCTGTGATGGCGGTGGCGTCCATCTTGTCTTCGCCGGTCAGAGCTTTCAAGGCTTCGGGCCACGGGCGGCTCTTGCCCATCGCGAGCATCTGCTTCAAGCGCGCGCCGACCTCTTTGTTGTTATAGACAGAGCAACGATGCAGGGGGCCCTTGTAGCCCGCCTGCTTGCACATCGCGCGGTGGAACTGGAACTGTAGAACGTCTGCGAGGAAGTAGCGCGCGTAAGGCACGTTCGCCGCGACGTGATACTTTGCGCCCGCGTCGAAATCCGACTCGCTGCGCGGAGAGGGCGGCGCGATGCCTTGATACTTCAGGCGCAAGTCCCACCAAGCCTGATTGTAGTTAGCGGGCGTGACCTCGCCCGAAAAAACTTTCCAACGCCATTGATCGACCAAGTAGCCGAAGGGCAGGAACGCGACCTTCTCCAGAGCCTTCTTCAAGAGCAAGCCGATGTCGGCCTTCTCGTCGGGCACAGTATTGATGAGGTTGATCTGCTTCAAGTATTCGGGCGTGACCGACAAAGCGATCGTGTCGCCGATAGCTTCATGGAAGCCATCGTTGGCGCTGTCTTGAAAGAGGAAAGGCTGCGGCGCGTAAGCCATCTGGTAGTAGTTGTGCCCCAGCTCGTGATGGATCGTGCGAAAGTCCGTGTCGTTGATCTGAATGCACATCTTCAATCGCACGTCTTTTTGATAATCAACGTCCCACGCCGAAGCGTGACAGACCACTTCGCGATCCTGCGGCTTCAAAAACAACGAACGCTCCCAGAACGTCTGCGGCAAGCCGTCGAAGCCGAGCGACTTGAAGAAGCTCTCGCCGTAGCCGACCATCTGTTTATAGTCTGTGTTGCGCTGCTTGAGGATGGCCGTGAGATCGTAACCGGGGTCGCCGCCCTGCGGCGCGAGCAGTGGATAGATGTTCGACCAGTCCTGACTCCACATGTTGCCGAGCAGGTGCGCCGGGATGGGGCCATCTTTGGGCACGACCGCGTCGCCATACTTCTCGTTCAGCTTCGTGCGCGTGTAAATGTAGAGCGAGTCATACAGGGGCTTGAGTTGTTGCCACAGTCGCTCCATCTCGGCGGAGAACTCTTCCGGCGTCATGTCGTAGTTCGCGCGCCACATCGCGCCCACGTCCTTGAAGCCCATCTCACGCGCGCCCTTGTTGGCGAGTTCCACATAGCGCACATACTCGTTCTTGTACTTCGGCGAGACCGTGTGCCAGCCGAGCCAAATCTTTTTCAACTCTTCCGGGTCGCGGCTGTTCGCCATGATCGGTTCCATGTCCGAGAGCGTCATGCACTTCTTGCCTTCGCCCTCGCCGTCGGGACACCACTTGCCTTTGCCGTATGCGCCTTCGAGGAAGGCGGCCTTCTTCGTCAACTCGTCGCGCTCCCCGGCATCCTTCGGCGCGGGCAGAGTCAGAGACAACTTCAAGAGCTTGAACTTGCGCGCGAGGTCTGCGGGCAACTGCACGTTGTCGAAACGACGCGACTGCTCGGCGAGTTCGGTCGTGGCCCCGATCAACTGGTTGTTCGCATCAGCCGCGAGCGACTCCGTGTCGTCCGTAATGAAAGTGCTCTGCACCCAAGCCGCGCGCTGGCCCTTGATGGTCAAGTCAGAGAGCTTCTTTTCGGCGTCGTCCATAAACTTCTGCGCCTCGGCGACGCTCGGCGCGCTCGTGCCGGTGTTCGTGCTCATCTGCCGCAACTGCGAGCACGAAGAGAAGACGAGGAGCGAAAGCGCGACGACGAAAGAGACGGGACGCGCGAGACTATGTTGACGAGACAGGCGCATGACGACAGACCTCCAAAAGTTTTTCAGACGAAACTAAAGATGCCCTTGCGAACTCGCGAACCTTGAACGGGGAAGTTGCCGCCATTGTAATCGCGTCGCGCGCGAGGAACAAACGACGAAGACACACGCGCGTGCGCGGCCGACTTTTTCGCCGCCGCCTCATCCGCTACAATCCCACGACGCCTGACGAAAATTTCTATCAACGTTCGCGCGCCTTCATCTCGACGAAGTTAGTTGATCCATGAACTCAACCTACGTGATCCTCGATCCTTCTACGCGTCCTTCATCCGTTCAACGCGGCTGCGCCCTCGCCGTGATGATCAAAGCGCCGCGCGCCGGTGCGTCGAAGACGCGCCTCGTCCCGCCGCTCACGCACGAGGAGGCGGCCGCGTTGAGCGTCTCTTTTTTGCGCGACACTGCCGCGAACATCGCCGCCGCGTGTGAAGAGACTAAAGACATGGCGCGCGGCGTCGCCGTCTATACGCCGCTCGGCGCGGAGTCGGCCTTCGACGGCCTGCTGCCCACGAACTTCTCGCTCCTCGCGCAGCGCGGCGATGGTTTCGGCGAACGACTCTTTCACGCCGCGACCGATCTCCTCGCCTCCGGCTTCGACTCGCTCTGTCTCATCAACTCCGACAGCCCGACGCTCCCCACGCGCTCGCTCGTCGCCGCCGTCGATGAACTATCGAAGCCCGGCGAACGACTCGTCCTCGGTGCGGCGGACGATGGCGGCTACTATCTGATCGGCATCAAGTCGGCCCACGCGCGACTCTTTGAAGAGATCGATTGGAGCACCGCGCTCGTCTTCGCGCAGACCGTCGAACGCGCGCGCGAGATCGATCTCCCCGTCGTCCCACTCCCCACGTGGTACGACGTGGACGACGACGCCACGCTCGCGCGCCTCTGCGCGGAGTTGTTCGGCGCGACTGAAGCGGCCATCTCATGCGATCCAACTGCCGCACCGAACGTCGAGGGCTGCGACACGGCTGACAGCACGAACGCGAATGGTTACGCCGCGCCTCACACGCGCTCTCTCCTCGCGCGCCGCATTGCACGCGAAGGACGAGCGCGCATCTGGCAAGAGGACGCGGATGAGTTTGACGAAACAACTTCGGTGAGGGCCGGTCATCCTTCGCCGGCAGGAGAACGCACTTCGGCGACGGACGCGCACACTGCGTCGGCAAGCGCGGAGGCGACTTCGTGAGCGACGCGCAAGCGAGCAATGAACAAGTAGATGGTGAATCGAGTCGGCGCGCGCTTCGCTCGCTCTTCCGTCTTCCGAACGTCGCGTTGATCGTCTTGGGCTGCGCGTCGCTGCTTCTCTACCAACGCGCGCAACGTCTCGCGCCGGGGACGGAGTCGATCAGCGCGTTCGTCCGTCTCGCGCTCTTGCAGTGCGTAATCTACGCCGCCGCCGCCGTCGTCGCGTGGCGCGCGCGCTCGTCGCGCACGACGCTGCTCGTCATCATCGTCTTCGCCACGCTCTTCCGTTTCGACATTCTCTGCGATCCGCCGCGCCTCTCCGACGACATCTATCGCTACATCTGGGATGGGCGCGTGCAGGCTGCGGGCGTGAATCCTTATCGCTACGTTCCGGCTGACAATGCGCTCGCGCATCTTCGCGACGCGAGCATCTACGAGCACATCAACCGGCGCGATTACGCGCAGACGATCTATCCGCCCGTCGCGCAAATGATCTTATTCGCCGCGACGCGCGTCAGCGAATCGGTCGTCTGGATGAAGTGCGTCATGGTCGCGTTCGAGGCGTGTGCGTTGTGGGCCGTTGCGTCGCTGCTTGCTTCGTTCAAACTCCCACGACAGCGCATCATGCTCGCCGCGTGGCATCCGCTCATGGTCTGGGAGATCGCGGGCAGTGGTCACTTGGACGCGATCATGATCTGCTTCGTCGCGCTCGCGCTCCTCGCGCATCGTCGCAGACGCGAAGGGCTCACGGGCCTTCTGCTCGCTTGCGCTGCGCTCACTAAACTCTATCCCGTCGCGCTCGCGCCCGCGCTCTATCGTCGCTGGAATTGGCGAACGCCCGTCGCGTTCGTCTCGATCATCGTCGCAGCTTATCTGCCGTATCTCTCCGTCGGCTTGCGTCGCGCCGCAGGCTTCCTCGCCGGCTACGCGGAAGAGGAGGGCCTACAGAACGGCACGCGCTTCTACCTGCTCTCGCTCGCGCGTCGCGCGACCGGCGGAAGTTTCGAGATACCGAACGCGGCGTTCGTTATCTTCGCTATCCTAACGCTCGCCGCGCTTGCGCTCTGGTCGCTGCAACGCTCACGCGGCGATGCATGGCCCGATGAAGACGCGAAGAATGTTGACGACGCGAGACACGCCGAAGTCGGGGGGAGCGACGAAGTCTCATCGCGACGTTCGGATCGCGGCTTCGTCACGCGCGCGTTCGTGATGGCCCTCGCGTTCACCGTGCTGCTCTCGCCGCGTTACTCTTGGTACTTCATCTGGCTCGTGCCGTTCCTCTGCATCGTCCCGGCGTGGTTCGTCGTGCCCGTCGTGTACATGACGGCGGCCAGCTTCGTGCTCTATCTCTCGTGGCTCGGCGACGACGCGGCGCGGATGTTTGCGCTCCACTCAATCATCTATCTGCCGTTCGCTGCACTCTGCGCCGCCGCGTGGCTCGCGCGACGTTTGAGACGCGGCGCGACTGAGTTCGCTCAACCAACGCGCGGCGATATCGATTAACTGAACAGGGAGGGAATCGTTGTCTTCAAGATCGAATGTGGGAAGGCGCGCGCTCGTCACGGGCGGCGCGGGACTGATCGGCTCGCACATCACAGACTTGCTCATCGACGAAGGATGGACGGTGCGCGTGCTCGACAACCTTGAGCCGAACACGCACCGCGAAGGAAGGCCACCGTGGATCAACGAGCGTGCGGAGTTCATCATCGGCGATGTGCGCGAGCGCGGGGATGTGCGCTCGGCGTTAGATGGTATCGATGTCGTCTTTCATCAAGCGGCTTACGGCGGCTACATGCCGGAGATCGCCAAGTACGTCCACGTCAACAGCCTCGCGACGGCGCAGATGCTCGAAGTCATACGCGACGAGAGTTTGCCCGTTAAGAAATTGATCGTCGCTTCTTCGCAAGCCGTCTATAGCGAAGGCGCAGGCTCTTGCGCGGAGCACGGCATCGTCTTCCCCGCAGTGCGCGCAGTCGAACAACTGCGACGCGCAGACTTCTCCGTCCACTGTCCCACTTGCGATCAACCGACCGTCTCCATCGCGACGCCGGAGCGGGCCCCCATCGGCGGCGAGACGGTTTACGGTCTGACGAAAGTCGATCAGGAGAGACTCGTCTTGACGTGGGGAAGGCAGACCGGCATCCCTTCGGTCGCGCTGCGCTACTCGTGCACGTATGGCCCTCGCCAGTCGATCTTCAACCCGTACACGGGCGTCATCGCCATCTTCTGCACGCGCCTCTTGAATGCGCAGCCGCCTGTGCTCTACGAGGACGGCGCGCAGACGCGTGACTTCTCTTTCGTCGAAGACATCGCGCGCGCGAACCTGTTAGCAGCGACGACCGACAAACTCGATGGGCTTGCAGTGAATGTCGGCAGTGGAGAAGCGACGACGATCCGGCGCGTCGCTGAGATCGTCGCCGACGCACTCAATGTTCGGATCGAAGCGGTTGCGCGCGGCGAGTTTCGCCCCGGCGAGATGCGTCATCTCATCTCAGACACGACACTCGCGCGCGCCGCCGGATACGAGCCGCGCGTCCGTCTCGAAGAAGGCATCGCGCGCTACATCGACTGGATCAAGAGCCGCTCGAACGTGCGCGACTACTTCGCGTCAATCGAAGAGGGCCTGCGCGCGAAGGGCATCGTGCAGCAGATCAAACGTGACGCCGAAGAGGCGAAGGCGTGAGAGTCTCGGTCGTCATACCCGCGCTCGATGAGGAGGAGCCTATCGGCGCAGTGGTGCGCGCGATCCCGCGTGAGATCGCTGCGGAGGTGATCGTCGTCGATAACGGGAGCACGGATCGCACGGCGGAGGTGGCGCGCGAGGCAGGCGCGCGCGTCGTTGAAGAGATGCGGCGCGGCTACGGCCGCGCGTGTCGTGCGGGCGTCGATGCGGTCGATGAGACTTGCGAGATCGTCGCCTTCTTAGACGGCGACGGGAGTGATTGTCCTGAGTTATTGAGTCGTCTCGTCTCGCCAATCGTCGAAGGTAAATATGATTTCGTCATCGGCTCGCGCACGCGTGGGCGACGCGAGAAGGGAAGCATGAACTTCCAGCAACTCTTCGCCGGCCGCCTCGCGGGCGTGCTGATGCGCGCCCTCTACGGTGTGCGCTACACGGATATGTGCCCGTTTCGCGCCGTCAGACGCGACGCGCTCGCGCGATTACAGATGCGCGAAGAGACTTATGGTTGGAATCTTGAGATGCAGATGAAAGCGGCGCGCGCGGGCCTTCGCATACTCGAAGTGCCCGTTGATCATCGCAGGCGCGCGGGCGGCCAGTCGAAAGTCTCAGGCACTCTGCGCGGCACTCTGCTCGCGGGCGCGCGCATCATCACGACGTTTGCGCGCATCGCCTTTGGTCGCTGATCATGTGAGGAAAGCGACGACGACTTCGGTTGATAGTCGCCTAATTCTTCACGCGAAAAATTAAGAAGTAGTCCATGCCGTCGGGCTTGACGAAGTCGTATTGATCGACGAGCGCGTAACCGGCGCGCTCCATCTCTTTTATGACGACGGCCTGATCGAGACCGTGATCGTCGCCGCGCCCGTTGCGGTCGATGATGCCGACGAGCGCGCCCGCGCGTAGAGACTGTCGAAGGTTGCGCATCAGTCGCAAGGGCTTGGCGATCTCGTGGTAGGTTTTCAGAATGAGCACGGCGTCTGTGCTGTCGGCGGGAAGAAGCGGGTCGTCCTCTTTGCCGAGAATCGTGCGGATGTTCGGCAGGCCCTCTTTCTTCGCGCGCTCGTCGATGTACTTGAGGTAGTCGCGGTTGATATCGACGGCATAGACCGCGCCCGTCGTGCCGACGCGGCGCGCGGCGCGCACAGAGAACCAACCAGAGCCTGCGCCGATGTCGGCGACCGACGAGCCTTCCTTGATCTTCAACAAGTCCATCACGCGACCTATCTGCAACTTCTCTTCGCGCTTCGGGTCTTCAAAGATCGAGAGGCTGCCCGTGTAGGGCTGGCTCGTCGGACGATCAATGCGCTCGTCCTCGCGCACGGGCGTCTGCATCGTCGCGCTTTGCGCTGAGGGCGCGGAAGGCCGCGCGGGCCCGCGCTTCGTCTGCTGGAAGGCGAGCGCGCCGCCAAGAAGCGTAAGCGATGCGGCGAGGCAGACGAGAATCTTAACGACGAGCGATGCCGCGCTGCGCGGTTTTGTTAATCTATCCGACGAGTGCGGCATCGGCGAGTCGGAAATTTGCGACGGCCCGCTTGATGATTGAGTTTGAGAGTCGTGCTGTTCGTGCATGATCGTTGAAAGTTTCCGTTCGTGTCTGATCACTTGACGACGATTGAGTGTGCGCCGCGCTCCGCGACGCGACCGATGCGCGCGGCGTGCGTGTAAGTTTCTCTGAGGCGCGCGAGCAAATTGTCGGCGCGTGATTCGTCGATGGAGATGAGCAGGCCGCCCGCCGTCTGCGGATCGAAGAATAATCTTCCGAGTTCAAGCGAGACGGAGTCGGAGATCAAGATATCTTCGCCGACGTAAGCACGATTCGTCTTGTCGCCGCTCGTGATGAGTCCGGCGACAGCGAGTTCGAGCGCGCCGTGGATCGTGGGCACGCTTCGCGATTCGATCTCAATCGTGACCTTGCTTGCGCGCGCCACTTCCCACGCATGACCGAGGAGCGAGAAGCCGGTCACGTCGGTCGCTGCCGAAGCGTCGAACTCCTGCATCAACTCTGCGGCGCGTCGTCCGGCGAGCAGCATCGTGTCGAGCGAGGCTTGCACAGTCGGGCCATCGGCTTTACTGAACTTGATGCCGGTCGAGATGACGCCCGTGCCGATGGGCTTCGTCAGAATGATCGCGTCTCCGACTTTCGCTGTGCGGTTGGTGATGATCCGTTGTGGATGGATCGTGCCCGTGACGGCATAGCCGAACATGATCTGCGGATCGTCAACGCTGTGGCCGCCGAGGAGCGCGACGCCAAACTCTGTGAGCGTGTCTAAACCGCCGCGCATGATCTCGCCGAGGATCGCAAAGTCCAAACCTTTTTTCGGGAAGCAAGTGATAGCCAGAGCGGTGATCGGTGTCGCGCCCATCGCCCACACGTCGTTGATCGAGTTGAGCGCGCTGATGCGACCATACAAATAAGGATCGTCAACGATGGGTGTGAAGAAATCGACGGTCTGCACAATCGCGAGGTCTTCGCGCAGCAGATACACTCCCGCGTCGTCCGCCGTCTCGATGCCGACAAGCAGATTCGGGTTCGCAGGAATGTTGAGTCCGCTCAAGACCTGAGCGAGATCGCCCGGCGCGAGTTTCGCCGCTCAACCAGCGCAAGAGACCATCTCTGTGAGACGCATGGACGCAACCTCCTTCCGCGTTTGCTCTGCGACGACGAACCTGTTGCCGCCGATGCCGCGACCATGCTAACCCGAAACGCGCGCGCACGTCATTGACGCGCCTGCGCCGCGCGCGTCTGCTCCGTGATTGTAAAACTCGCTGGCTGAACTTGCGCGCGCGCTTCCGGGTTGTAGTAGTCATAGATGAGCGACGCAGCAGACTTCGCTTTCAATCCAAATCGTGGACGGAAGGTGAAGTCGAACTTTGTGCCGCCCGCGCTGGCCCAGAGATAGACGACGATGCGGTCGGGCCACAGATCGTAGTGACTGAAATCCCAACCCGTTGACTTCATCGCGTGTTCGAGCGAGGCGCGATCAACGTCCGCGCCGGGCGGGAGGCCCACTTCAGCGAGCAGCATCCCGTAGCCGCGATGACCGATGCGTTCGGCTTCAACGTGGCATGAGACCTCTTCGCCAACACGGGCCGTCGTCTTGTCGAACTCGACGCCCAGACGCAACGCACGAGACGAACGTTCAGAGTGCAACGTGCCATCAGCTTCCACTTGCGACCACGGCACGTAGTAGCTGGCGACGACCTGCGCGGTGGCTCTCGTCTGCGCGCCGCTTCCCGCGCGCTGCACCTCGACGCGGTTTGGCCCCGCTGCGACGAAGCGCGAGATGTCGAGCGTGATCGGAGCGACGAGGCTCGCACTTGCCGGAAGAGAGATTGTGCCCGCGCTCTGGCCGTTGACGAAGACTTCGGCGGTTTGCGCGTCGGTGGTCTGCGCATTCGACGTTAGAGTGTTGGCCGTCTGCGCGCCCGGTGTTAAAACAGGCGAGGGCGAGAGGTTCATCAGCGCATCGAGCACGCTGACGGTCGCCTGTGTCGAGTACCAGACGCCATACTGATCTTTGTTCTTCAAGAGGAAGAGCAGGCCGCGATTGACGAGTGCGTCCGCGTCGGGCGATGAATCTTTCTTCGCGAGCGCGCTGACGGCGAGGGCCGTAGTCTCGATGCGACCGGCAAGACCCCAGCCGTAGAAGGGCGTGTTGGTTTCGAGCGCGAAGTATGAGCCGTCGCCTTCGTCGCGCGCGAGTGTGCGCAGCGTCTTCGTCGCGGCGTCGATCTTTTCCGGTGAGCCGCCGGAGTCTTCAAGCGCGAGCGCGTAAACCGAGAGCAGGTATGGCTCGTCGAACTCCGCAGAGCGGCGCGCGAGGTAGTCGAGCGCGCGCTCAAAGGGTGTGCGCTCCGCAGGCTTCGTTGCGGCTTGAGAGCGAGGTTGTGTGTTGGTTGAAATGTTTGCGCCGTTCGTGGTTTGCGCGCTGCTCGTGGGTTGCGCGTTGTTCGCAAGCTGTGAACTGTTAACTGCCTGCGCGTTGTTTGCGGGCCGGTCGCCTGTCTTGCGCTCGCCGCGCGCGAGGACTCGCGCGACGTATGCGGTGAGGATCGCATCGCCGCGCGCATCAGTCGTGTCCGGGTAGTGATGCGCCGCCCAGCTTCCATCCGGCCGTTGTTGTTTGAGTAACCATGCGCGCGCGGAGTTGAGGACAGAGTCGTCGATCTCCAATAGCTCGCGCGCATCTTCGAGGAAGCGGAGGGCGTAAGCCGTGAGGGCCACGTCCGACTCGCCGCGACCCCAATAGGTGAAGCCGCCGTCCGCGCCGTGATAGGAGAGCAGACGTTCGTAGCCTTGGCGCAGGTAGTCGCGCGCTTTCGCGGCGGCGGGCGGAAGCCCTGCGTCGCTCGCGCCGATCCGTTTGTAGTGGCGCAGGACGAAGAGGCTCGGATAGGTCGAAGAGATCGTCTGCTCGCCGCAGCCGTAGGGCCGCTTCATCACGCCCTCGACGCCCTCGATGACGTGCGCGAGCAGATTCGGATAGACCTTCAACTCGGCATGGATCGAATGAGGAACGACTGATGCAGGAATGTTGACGGTCAACGCGCCTTCGCGCTCGACGAGTTGCGTTCCGGTGCTTGAGACCTCTTCGCCGTCGGGATGAACTGAGACCGTCTTCTCAATCGCGTCCGCCGCGTCCGCGCCGCGCGCGGTGATCTGTTGCTTGCCGTCTTTGATCGCGGACGTGGCGCGCAGCGCGAAGGTCTCACGCGTGGAGTCATTCGCTGCGACCTGCGTCTCGCGCGTGGCGGGCACAAGCAGCGTGAACCATGCGGCGGGCTTGATGTCGAGCGCGACGCGCTGCGCCGAGTTCAAGTAGTTGCGCACGACGACGGGCAGATTGATCTCGTCGCCTTCGGTGAGCACGGGCGGCGGATCGAGTTCGACGAAGAAGGGTTGGAAGGCGCGAAACTCTTTTTCGACAGTGCCGATCTCGCCCTTCTCCGTCGAGCCGATGACGGACATCTTCCAAGTCGTGATGTTGTCGGCAAGTTTGAACTTCACTTCGCCGCGACCCTTGCGGTCGGTTAAGAGTTCGGGGTGCCAGACGAGCGTTTCAGGAAACTCTTTGCGCAAGCGCGGCGTCGCGACTGGCCCTTTCTGTGCGGCCACCACCTTCTTCTCTAAGCTGAGAACCTTCCTGCTCTCGAACGTTCGGCTCACCATCGCTTGCTCGGTATTCATCACCATCTCTTTGTCAGCCATAACCGTCACGGTCTCTGTAAGCCCGCCGACTTGAAGGCTGAGATCGAGGTGCGCGAGACTCTCGGAGTGAACGGCGATGCCTGAGATGACCGTGCTCTTGAAGCCGGGCGCATCGACGCGCAGCGTGTAGAGGCCGGAGGGCAGGTTGCGCAACAGATAGACGCCCTCTTCGTCGGTCGTCGCGGTGAAGGTCTGATCCTTCAGATACTCGTGCGTCGCAGTGACGGTCGCGTTCGCGACTGATGCGCCGTTCGGATCGGCCACTGTGCCACTGATCGCGCCCGTGCCGCTCGCGAACGTCGTCACCTTCGGCGTGAGCTTCGGTTGCGCGTCCTGCGCCGACTGCTCGGAGGCGATTGCCGAAAACTCTGCGGCGTTGAAGTCGTCAGACGTTCCCTTCGTGCCGTCTGCGCCCGCGCTGCGGATCGAAACCACGTCAAGCGTGCGAGTGACGGGCGTCACTTGCGTGTGCGTGCCTGCGTCCGTGCGTTGCTCCGTCTGCGTGCGATCTCCATAGCGCGAGTCGGTGCGGAAGGTCGCGTAGTAGGGGTGGCCCCACGCATCGCGCAAGCTATCGAAGCGCAGGCCCGCGCGGCGCATCACCTCGACGAGCGTCGCCTCATCTTTCGGGAAGTGGCTCGACTCGCGCAAGTAGGCTTGCAGCGCGATGTCCATCTCCTTGCGCGTCTCCGCGAAGTAGTCCGTCCAGACTGACCAGAGCGTGAAGTCGTCGTTGCTGTAAGGGCCACCTGACGCGGAGAAGCGACCATCAACGCCCGCGCTCCAGACGGTGAAGACGTAGCCCGTGTCGTTGATCGAGAAGCGCAGATCGTAAGGCTTGCCCCACGGGTCGCGCAACGCATCGAAGTTGAGTCCGGCGCGCGCGAGTTCTCGCTTGAGCGTCGCCACATCGCGCAAATAGTCGCCCGTGCGTCGGTGATAGTCGAAGGCCACCTTGTTGAGCAACTCGCCCGGCGTGCGGAAGTAGGCGAACTTCATGCCGCCTGCCTTCCAATCGTCCGCCGTGCCGAAACGCTTGTCCGCGCCCGCGCTCTTGAACTCGATGAGGTCGAACTCACGCTCGACTGAGAAGGTGGCCCGATAAGGCGTGTCCCATGGATCGCGCAAGCCTTGCGGATCGACTCCGGCGTCCGAGAGCACGCGTCGCAGAGTTGCTTCGTCGCGCGGATACTCATTCGTGCGCTCGTAGTGATTTGAGATCGCGATGCGCGCGCTCTTCAACTCAGCGGCGGAGAGCTTTGCGAAGACGCTTGACTGATCGGTCGCGTAGTCTGAGCCGCCGAAGACGTTGGGCTCGTAGTCGCTCTCGCATTGCAGGAGCAACTCGGCGGCGAGGTCGAGATCGGGCGTGATGGCCTTTGCAGGATCGAGTCGTTCGAGATCGCGCAGCGTGATGCCGCCGAGCGAGTCGTCGCCATACCAGAAGGAGCGAAAGTGATCGTAGAAGCCGTAACTCGATCCAAACTCCTGCTCTGTGCGCGCGCTCTCTTCAACTGCTTTGTCGAAGACGACGACTCCGAGCGCGGTCTCAGCAGCATGGCCCTCTGCGGTCTTCACCTGAAAGCGCGCCGCAGCCTCTTCGCCCGGCTTGTAAGTCGCGCTGTCGAACTTCACGTCCAAGTTCAGCTCGCGATTGTGCGGATAGAGAACAGCGCGCGTGCCTTTGACGAAGTCGCTATCGTAAGAGCTGCCGGGGATCGCCGCCGAGTATGCCGCGACGGTGACGCGGTTCTGAAACTCAGCGCGATAGGGGAACGAGACGACTGCGCGACGGCCGGAGAGCTTGATGGTCTGCGCTTCAAGACTGCGTTCGTTCGCGACGACTTCGACGACGACTTTGAGATCGCTCTGGTCAGAAACGATCTCAACTTCGACGGGCTGGCCCGCGCGGTAGATCGACTTGTCGGTCTTGACGCGGAGGGCCGGATTGTTCGAGAGCCACAACTCGTCGTCGTGCTGCCCCGCGCGCCCTTCGCGGTCGCGCGCCGTGAAGTGCAGTGCTACCTCGCGCGAGCTTTCGTCGTCGCCTCTATGCCAAGTGGGCGCGCTCGTCGTCACCTTCGCCACGCCGAAGCGATTCGTCCGCACGATCTTCGCAAACGACTTGTGCGCGCGCGTGCTTGCGTCGCTGGAGATCGAACGCGCGGCGGTTGAGTTTGAAGTCGCATCGTTCGAGTCTGAAGTCTCCGCCTCTTCCGCAGGCTTCTCTTCGATCTTCACTTCACACTGGGCCGGTGTGCCGTCGGCGTAAGAAGTGGCGACGAAGAATTCGAGCGGTAGATTGGGTGACGGTGGCCCCGCAGCCTGCGTGACGTAGATGTGTATGGGTTCGCGCGTGAGGCGCAGCCGGAAGCGGCGTTGCTCCGTGCGATTGGTTGTCGGGTCTGTGGCGTAAGCCGCGAAGGTCAAATCCTCGAAACGCTCGTAAGAACTCTCCGCGAGTTTGGCATGGGCCTTCGAGAGATCGATGTGCGCGAGAAATCGACCGGCCTCGTCCGCCTCGCCTTCATACTTCTCACCCTCTTCCACATCGTACTTCTGCTCGGCGAAGTTCCAATGTCGCTCGCTCTCGCGCACGATGCGGACGTGCGCGCGTTTCACCGGCTGGCCGAAAAGATAGTCGGCGCGCACTTCGACCGAGGCGGATTCGCCGCCGAGGTAATAATCGCGGTCGGGCTTCGCTGCGACGGTGAAGTCGGGCAGGTCGTAGCGGCTGATCTTGATCCGCGCGCTGCCCTCGTTGTCGTAGTCGTCTGAATTCCACTTGCCGTCTTCGAGCGAGACGGTGATCTGATAGTCGCCGAGGCGCGTGTTGTCCGCGAGTTTCCAATCGCAACTCGCGACGCCGAAGCGCGAGGTCTTGAGCGGAGAGTCGAAGACGGTTGTGCCTTCCGGGTCTTCGATCTTGAGCGTGGCTCCGGCGGAGGCTAACGCGCGATCCTCATTCGTCACGACGAGCGCGCGCAGGTGGACGATCTGGCCCGGTTGATAGAGCGGCTTGTCTGTGCTGACGAGGACGCGCGCGCGGCGGTCGAGATCGATGCTATCGGAAACTTCTTGTTCGGCGTCGCCGAGTCGGCCCTTGACGCTCAAGTCGATATCGTCGTCGGTGATCGAGCGCGGCAGTTGGAAGTCGAGCGTAGCGTAACCTTCAGAATCAGTCTCGCCATGCGCTTCAATCTTTCGCGTCCCCTCTTTCTCATCATCAAATGAGACTTCGCCCACGAGCTTCACGTCGCGCACGGCGCGACCGTTGAGCGGGTGCGTGGCGCGCACACGAGCGCGCAAGAGTTGGCCCTCATGCACGCGCTTCGACGCCGCGACTCTCAGCTCGAAGAGATCGCGCGCGATCTCTGAGATGGAGACAATGCTCTCAAACGCATCGAACGCGGCGACGGCCCTCGCCTGCGGCGCGACGCGATAGCGCACGCGATACCACGGCAGCTCCTTACGTTCCTCGCCGTTGCGCAGAAAAGCGTTGAGCGCGAGCGAGCCCTCGACGCGGTTCGTGCCGCGCTTCAACTCAGCATCGACGTGCGTCTGCGAGACGATCTTATCGTTCGGATCGATCAGCTCGAAGTTGATGCGCGCGGCGGCGACGCTGCCGGTCGCGTTCTCGATGACGAGTGAGACTTTGCAGAGCTTGTCTGCGAGAGCGATGCGCGTCGCCGATTCATCGACGCGGATTCGTGTCTGTTCGTTCGGGCTCGTGGCGGAGACGACGACGAGCGGGACGGCGCAGAGACACACCAAGAGACAATGCAGCAGCGAGAGCCGTCTGCGGTTCATGGGGGCCACCTCCGTAGTTGCGCCTGTGATGCGGGTTTCAAGTCGCGGAGTTGTAGCAACGGAAAATATTTTTATGCGAACGAGTTGTTGAGAAGAAAATTCTCTCGCGCGAAACAACCTTGTGCGTCGAAGCATGCAACAAAGGATCAACTCGCGCGCCGTCGTTTGCGTCTCCCCGCGAAATTCTTTCGCGACGCCGCGCATCCTTTCTACCCTTTCGCGGTCATACCTTGCGGCAGAGAAGTTCCCGAAGTCACTTGCGGACGCGAGCAGACAGGTTGCCGGACGAAAACAGAGAAGAGTTGTTGCTTGCGCGTGCGCGTCGCGGCGAAGAGGCCGCGCTGCTCTCGCTCTACGAGCGACACCACGCGCAGATGTTCCGCTTCGCCTGCCGCCTGCTCGACTCCGCGCAGACAGCCGAGGACGTGGTGCACGATTGCTTCCTCGATCTCGTCCGCGCGCCGCCCGCTACTTCGGCAGACTTCGACGCCGCGCGCGGAACACTTCGCAACTACCTTCTCGGCATGGTGCGTCACCGCGCGCTGAAAACTTTCAGACGAACAGCGCGCGAGTGTGAGCTTGATGAAGACGCATCGGAGAGACGATGCGCGCCCGCGCGTGATGAGCCGCTAGAGCGACTGCTCGAAAATGAGTTGAGTGAAGTGGTGAGGCGCGCGGTCGCCGAGTTGCCGCCATTGCAAATGGAAACGCTCGTGCTGTTCGAGTACGAAGAGTTGTCGCTCGCGGAAGTCGCCGAAGTGGTCGGCGCGGACGTGAGCACTGTGAAGGCGCGGCTGTTTCGTGCGCGCCGGGGTTTGAAAAAGACGCTCGCCCCGTATCTGTCTCCCTGCGGCGCGGAAGCGTTGGCGTTGAAAAACTGAGATGACGGATCGCACGCGAAAACTTCGAGACTCTTTCGACCGAAGCGACGACGCATTCGACGAGTTGTCGGCTGTGTCGTTCGGCGAAGAGGGAGAGCTTGAGTTGAAGTCGCTGCTTGAAACGTGGCGCGTGCCGGTCGCGCCTGCGGCGGCCCTGCGCGCGCGCCTCGTCGTCTCTTATCGTCAACAGTTCGCACGACAGAAGGAGGAGCAAGAGATGGACGGCTTCGCAGCAACGAAAAATTTCGGCGCGGGACTGGCCCTCGCAGGCGGCGCGCGCGAGTTTCATTTAACGATCCTTGAGCATGAGAGTCTGCCGCGCAGACTCGCCGCGCAGATCGGTGAAGTCGCACGCGAGTCTCGATTGACGCGCGACGAGTTCAAACGCGATCCTATTGGCTTCGCGGGCCGACTCGTCGCGGCTTACGCGGTCGTGGCGCGGCGCGCGCTCGCAGAGGAGAACGTCGGCTATGGCTTGACGGCTGCGCTCGCCGTCGTGCTCGCCGCCACGTTCGCCTTCGTCGCGCTCGATCACACACGCTCGCGCGGCCTGCTCGCTGATGGCTTGCGCGATGATGTTGCGTTCATCGGTATGATTAATGAAGTGCCGAAGGAGCAAACGAAGCCGGATGCGACCGGCGCGGGACTCGCGAGCGCGGGGCATGGTGGCGGGCAGAAAGAGAAGTTTGAAAGGCCGGGCGGCGGTGGTGGTGGCGGCCGACTCGAAGACAAACCGGCCATGAACGGCAAACTCCCGCAGGCGACGCTGCAACAACAGGTGCTCGCGCCCGATCCTCATCCGCCGACGATCAAGAATCCTTCTCTGCCGACAGCCGCGACGATTCAAGCCGATCCCGTTTTGTTCCCGACCGACACGCGGCAGTTGAACTATGGCGATCCGAAATCTAAAGCGACTGAACTTTCGTCAGGCACGGGCACGGGCAACGGCATCGGCGAGGGCAGGGGTGGCGGCGTCGGCGAGGGCAACGGCACGGGCTATGGGCCCGGCGAGGGCTTCAACACCGGCGGCGACCACGCGAAGATCGGCGGCGGCGGCGTGGGCGGCGGAGGCGGCGCAGACTACGAAAAAGTCTTCAACGCAAAAGATGTCTCGCGCCGCGCCGCCATCATCTCGCGCCCCGAACCGCTCTACACCGAAGAGGCGCGCAAGAATCAGTTGACCGGCACAGTCGTCCTGCGCCTCGTCCTTAACGCCAACGGCACGGTGACGAACGTCGTCGCCATCAGCCGACTGCCTGATGGTCTCACGGAGAAGGCGATGGAGGCCGCGCGCCGCATCCAGTTCACGCCCGCAGAGAAGGATGGCCGCCGCGTCTCGCAGTACGCGACAATCAACTACAACTTCAACATCTACTGACAGCGACGAAGCTAAGTTTAGCCACAGAGGGCACAGAGATCGCAGAGGGAAGAACGATCTCAAGATTCGAGATTTCGGATTTGAAATTTCAGATACCGGATCATCTCTGTGATCTCTGTGCCCTCTGTGGCTATCACTGAACAACTTGCGCGGGGCGCGGCGTTCGGGTTAGATCATCGCCCATGACGCACGATCCCGCGCCCGCAATCGTCTGCCTCGCCAGCTTCCACAAGGGCGTGGATTTCATGCGCGAGGCGAAGGCGCAGGGCGCGCGCGTCTTCCTCATCACGAAAGAGAAGTGGCGACAAGAAGACTGGGCGCACGATGCGCTCGAAGCCTTCATCGCTCTGCCGGACGACGCGCGGCCCGAACAATTCATACAGGTGGCCGCCGAGATCGCAAGACGCCATCGCGTCACGCGCATCATCGCGCTCGAAGAGTTCGACGTAATCACCGCCGGACTCGCGCGCGAGCATCTGCGACTCGCGGGACTCACGAGTTCTGAGGCGCGACTCTTCCGCGACAAGCTCGCGATGCGCGTCGCGGCGCGCGACGCAGGGATCAAAGTCCCGGAGTTCGTGCATCTGTGCAACTATCAAGAGGTCGGCGAGTACATGGAGCGCACGCCTGCGCCGTGGGTCTTGAAGCCGCGCACGGACGTGTCGGCAATCGGCATCAGGAAGATGACGGACGCGGAAGAAGTCTGGCGCACGATTGATGCGCTCGACGCGAGAGAGCGTCCGCAAGAGCGGGCCACCTTTCACCTGCTCGAACGTTTCATCGCGGGCGAAGTGTTCCACGTCGATTCGATTGTCGATGATAGAGAGGTGAAGTTCGCGGGCGTGAGCCGCTACGGTCGCCCGCCTCTGAACGTCATGCACGAGGGCGGCGTCTATCTCTCTTTGACCGTCGGGTATGACTCCGAAGAGCGCAAAGCTCTGCTCGACATGAACCGCAACGTGATCGACGCACTCAGGCTTCGTCGCGGCGCGACGCACGCCGAGTTCATACGCGGCGCGAGCGAAGGTGCATTCTACTTTCTGGAGATCGCCGCGCGCGTCGGCGGCGCGTTCACGGCCGAGACGCTCGAAGCCGCCACCGGCGTCAATCTCTGGCGCGAGTGGGCGAAGGTCGAGCTATCGGACGACTCACGCGTTTACGAAACTCCGACGCCGCGCCGCGACTATTCCGGTATCGTCCTCTCACTCGCGCGACAAGAGTATCCGGATACTTCACACTTCGACGATCCGGAGATCGTCCTGCGCCCGCGCAAGCGTCAACACGTCGCGCTCGTCGTCCGCGCCGACAGCGCGACGCGGGTGCGTGAACTGCTCGACGCTTACGCCGCGCGCTTTGCCGCGGAGTTCATCGCCGTCGCCCGGCCGCCGGAACGCCCGCCGATCTGAATCACGTTTGAGTTAAGAAGAAGAGTCGTTGATCTCGATCAGCTCACGGATCGCTCAGCCGCAGGAAGCGTGGCGAAGAAGTCTGTCGTGAAGCGGCGCGCGTAGTCGTCGAGCAGTTGCTCGACGCGGGCGGGATCGTCGGAGCGGAGGATGAGACCGGCGTGCGAGGACTTGTTGAGTCGCCAGATGATCTCAGGATCATCATACGCAGACGTGTCGGGCCACTCTTGACGCGCGAGCGAGACGATGAGACCTGCGTAGTCCCCGCGAACGGGCGGCAGTTTGTATTCGCGTGTGCCACGACCGATCTCGATCTTCGCCCACTCCGCCCAGAGGTTGACGCCGGTGGCGGCTTCGACGAGTTCGACGATGTTCGCACCGCCGACGCGCGCCGCAGTCTCTAAAAAATAGAAGCGACCATCGGCGCGCGACTTGATGAACTCTGTATGCGAGACGCCGCGCACGATCCTCATCGCAGCGAGCACGCGCGCGTTGATCTCGAAGAGTGCGCGCGCATCCTCTGAATCCGCAGGAAGCGTGCGCGTGGTGAAGACGCCGCCGCCGTGGGCCACATCGAGCGGCGGATGGCCGTAGCGGCTTGCGTTGACGAAGACGATCTCGCGCTCGGAGACGATGCAATCGACGTGGAAGATGTCGCCGGGGATGTAGCGTTCGAGCAAGTGGAACGACTGCCGGTCGCCGAGCGCATCGAGCGCGGGCCAGAGATCGTCAGGCCCGTCGATCTTCTTGATGCCTGTTGCCGAAGCCTCGAAGCGTGGCTTCAAGAGCCACGGTGCGGGGACGGCCTCCATGTAGTCGCGCATCGCCTGTCGGTTGAGCGCGTGAACGAACTCCGGCACGTCGATGCCTGCGGCCTGCGCCTGCATGCGCATGGCGAGCTTGTCGCGGAAGTGGCGCGTGGTAGTCTCGCCCATGCCGGGGACGCGGAGGTGTTCGCGCAGGGCGGCGGCGGTTTCGAGATCGAAGTCGTCGAGCGGGACGATCACGTCAATCGTCTCGTCGCGCGCGAGATAGCTGACGCTCTTCACAACGTCTTCCGTGTTCCACTTCTTCGCAGTGTCGGGCACGTAGAAAATTTCGTCGATTGACTCGTCGGGAAATTCCGCTACACCTTTGAGGCTGAGCGAAGTAAGCAGCAGCACGCGGCAACCTTGTCGCTTGCACTCGCGCAAGAATTCATGGCCCTTCTCGTAGCTCGCGAGGCAGAGGATTGTCATGGGGCGCATCTCGTTCGTCATGGGAGAGTCTTCAACTGAAGAAGTAGGAAGTATGAACGATGAGCGATGAGCGATAGGATGAAGACAAAGGGCTTTCGTTCATCGTTGATCGTTCATACTTCATCGTTTGTTAACGTTCATCCGTTCCAGAAGTCGCTCGTCACGATCCGTCGCGCCTCTTCGAGCGTGAGATCACCCTGCGCATACTTGTAGGCAATGGTGTCCTCGTAGTCGCCGCGACCGGCGTTGGTGCGCGAGGACGACTGTTCGGGCGTGAGCCCCGCGCGATCCAACTCGTGCGCGCGTTCGGGCCGGAAGCAACGTGCATCGAGCCAGTCCTCGATCTCTTCGGCGTCCGTGAATCCGTGCGCGAGCCAGCGATAGGCGACGGTCTCCGCGGGTGCGCCCGCGAGCGCGGCGTCGCCGTAGAGCGCGAGCGCATCAAGGACGCGGCGGATGATCTCTCTGTTGTCGGCGTCGTCAGCCAAGTGACTTTTTATGTCTCGTGTCGGTTGAAAGTTCGAGGGCGGTTAATCTATATCGCGAGTGTGTGCCGGTTGCCAAGTGGCGCGCGCGCGCGGAGCGACAGGCCATGCGCGAGGCGCGCTTTGCAACGAGCGGCGTCGGTAGTAGCATGAAGATACAAGACGAAGACAGGGCCATGGGAGAGATGACTTTTACGAGCGTCGCCGTCGGCGGCTTCACTTCTAATTCGGGCAAGACCGGACTGGTGTGTGATCTGCTCGGCGAGTTTCCGGGTTGGGAGGCCATCAAGGTCTCGCGCGGCCACTATCGCTCGTGCGGCAAAGACCCGCACGCGTGCTGCATCGCGCCACTGCTCGGAGAAGAGCCAACCGTGCGCACGGGGCGCGCGGAGACCTACGCGACAGGCAAGGACACGGGCCGCTTCTGGGACGCGGGCGCATCAAACGTCCATTGGGTGATCGCGACAGACAAGCAGATCGCGCGCGGCGTTGAGATCGCGCTCTCGCGCGTGCGCGCCCCCGGTGTCTTCGTCGAGGGCAACAGCCTGCTGCGCTTCGTCGATGTCGATTTCGTCGTGATGGCGGCGCGCGCCGATGGACAGATTAAGCCGACGGCGCGGCGCGTGCTCGCCAAAACTTCCGCCTTCTACTTGTCGGGTGTTGAGGGCCAGAGCGCGCGCGAGCGTTTTGCGGAGTGGCGCGAAGGCTATCACGAGAGAGAGTTGATCGATAAGATTCCGATCTACACGCGCGACGATCTGCCGCGACTCGTCGCGCGATTGCAGGCGATCCACTGCGCAGTCGCGGCTTGAGTCGAATAGCGACGAACCGGAGGAGGATTGAGTGATGTCTGAAAAGAAGAGGCAGAAGAAGGACGGCGAAGGGCAGGACGGAAAGACGCGGGAGCGGCAGGAGGCGGTCGCCGAGCGCAAGAGCGGCCAGCGAGAGGCGCAGTTGCCGAAGGACAAATCGAACCACCTCATTGGCGACGACGAGCCTCTGACGAAACGCGACGAGAGGCTGTGACGCGAAAGTTCCGAGCAACATGACGGGCCACATACATCAACTCAACTGTTCGCGTGGCGGCGTGCCGAAGCTGCCCGTGGCGCAGGCACGGCTCACGCGCGAAGGGCTCACGGGCGACGTGCAGGCGAAGCCATTCATCCACGGTGGCCCCGAACGCGCGCTCAGTCTCTACTCGCTTGAGCTGATCGAACGTTTGCGCGCAGAGGGCCACCCGATCTGGCCGGGCGCGGCGGGAGAGAACGTAACGGTCGCTGGACTCGACTGGTCGCAGCTCTCGCCCGGCGCGCGACTACAGATCGGCGAAGAGGTCGTCGTCGAGATCACGAAGTATGCCAACCCGTGCCGGACGATCACGGCGTCGTTTGCGGGCGGCGACTTCAAGCGCATCTCGCAGAAGTTAAGACCCGGTGAGTCGCGCCTCTACGCGCGCGTTCTGCGTGAAGGTACGTTGCGCGCGGGCCAGACGGTGCGCGTGCTCGAAGGGGAGAAAGAGTTTCAAGTTTCAAGTTCAAAGTTGCAAGATGAAGACCTTGAAATGAAATTTGGAACTTGAAACTTTGAACTTGAAACTGAGCAAAAGCATGGACGCGCTGATTCTCGTCGATATTCAGAACGACTTCTGCCCCGGCGGATCGCTCGCGGTGAAGGAAGGCGATCAGATCATTTCAGTCGCGAACGAACTGCAACAGCATTTCGATCTCGTCGTCGCGACGAAAGACTGGCATCCGCGCGCTCATTCTAGTTTCGTCACGCTCTGGCCCCCGCACTGCGTGCAGGGCACGCAAGGCGCGGAGTTTCATCCCGCGCTCGACACCTCGCGCATCGCGCATGTCTTCCACAAAGGAACTGATCCGGCCATCGATTCCTACAGCGGCTTCTTCGACAACGAACACAAGCTCTCGACGGGCCTCAGCGATTACCTGAGAGCGCAGGGCGTGACGGATGTTTACATCTGCGGGCTCGCCACGGACTACTGCGTCAAGTTCACCGCGCTCGACGCGCTGCATCTGGGATTTACAACGACGGTCATTGAAGATGCGTGTCGCGGCGTCGAGATCAACGAGGGCGACACCGCGCGCGCCCTCGAAGAGATGAGCGGGGCGGGCGCGTGCATCGTCGAAAGTGAAAATGTGATCGCGTCGCGCGAAAGCATCGCCGCGACGAGTTAGCGCAGCGTCCGTCGTGGTTGAGACGGTGTGAGGCTTAGTCGTGATGAGACGATTGCGAGACTTGGGTTCTCATGGTAACGAGATGAGGGAGGGATTATTGTGATGCGTCGAAACTACTTGCTGTCGTTCCTGCTGCTTGCCGCGTGTGTCTTCACCTGCGGCGCGTGCGGCGAAAGGACGACGACTGTTTCAAACTCTTCGGCGAACGCAAACGCCGCCGCCAACTCCAACGCTTCGGCGGGCGCGCGCGAAGGCGCGGGAGAGCACAACACAGGCATCGGCGGCACTGGCGAAGACAGGCGCGACGCCGTCGTCGGCGGCAACTCCAACGTCGAGCCCACGGGCGTCAACAAAAACGCGGGCGGCCCTCCTCACTCGAACACCAACCACTGATCGCGACGCACGCGCATGATCAAGTCGGGCGTTGAGGAGCGCGCAATGCCGTGCGCGCGCTCCTCACATCCGGTCTGTCTATACGCCGCGAGCTTCAGCTACAGCTTTCGCAAAGATGTTGCGCGAACTCACTTCGCAGCGACACTTGCTTCGCACTTCACGCGCTTCTTCCGTGCGTCTCTGCGAAAGACCTTTTAATCGACGCACGCCGCGCGGTTGAAGATCGCATGAAGACTTCGCACCTTCTCTAGACGCGAAGCAGGTATCGCACTTGCGCGCCGCGCGAATGCTCTGTGCGCGCGCAAACAGATCCCTCTAACACATCCTCCACACGTCTTAGTGGCAGCAAAACTTGAGGAGACGGGCGGGCCCACGCGCTTTTGTCGCACACTCGTGGCGCGTGGCATGAGTCTTGAAGTTGTGTGTTGACGAGACGCAAGGCGCGGCGAAGTGGTCGCGCCGTTCTTCGACGAAAGGCCCACATGAGCCGCGAGCCGCGACAAGGTGTTTCGCGGCGGCGACGCCACCAAAAGCGTTAGCGGTTCTCCACGGAACAGAGACAGACGGAATCGCGCGCGAACGCTCGCGTGTACCGGTCGCGGGGGTTATGGCCCCAGCGTGTGAGTCGAGGTGTGCCTGTCGGTCGGCGACGATCAAATGAGGGTGGGGATGTGCCGTTCCATTCTCGCTGATGTTTACAAGAGCGACGCTCTTCAACCCCTTGGGAGGAAAAAACGATGACGCAGAGTTCCCCTGAAAAGTTTTCTACGCGACGACGGACGTTCTTAGTCGCCGCCCTTGCTCTAATCTTTCTCGCGCTCGCGCCCGCTTCCATGCGCGCGCAGACGGCGACCGTCTCCGGCTACCTGTCGAACTTCGACGTAGTCAACAACACGGGCCACGACGGGCATGGCTTCGAGATTCAGTTCGAGGGCCTGCAAGCGAAGGACGTGTACTACACCTTCAGCGCGCAGCGTTACGGCAGCCCGCAGGTCGTCCCTTACGCGACGGGCGTTTACGTTCGCTGGTCAAGCAACTACGACGCGAACGCGCAGGCGTTCTTGCAGACGACGACGCAGCACGCGGCGAACACGCCCTTCGCCGGAATGTGTTACCAGTGGAACGGGGCCGGTTACGCGACGAGCGGCTGCGAGCACTTCGGTGTGACGCTGACGGCCCCCGCATCGAAGACCACCTATCGCTGGCTGATAGAGGACGCGCAGAATCCCGGCACGCTCATCGCGTTCGATCCGCCGGTCGCGCTGTTTGCGCCCAGCTACATCGTGCTGCCGCCGGCACAGGTGGCCGCCGCGCCTGTGCTCGAAGCCGTCATCGAAGCGCCGGAGCCGGCGGAAGCCCCGGAGCTTTACGGCGACGCGCAATGGGTGAAGGTCTTCAAGACGGAGCTACAGCGCGATGCGAATCTGGACGAGCTGGTGAGTGACAATGCCGTCGTGCCGCAGGATGCGGCGCACGCGGAAGTCGCTTGGGAGATTCTTCAGACCGAGCCCGCGTCGAACTCGAACGGGACACGCAGGCGTCGGCAGAATCAGGGCGGCTTGAATGCCACGACGCGCTCGGTCGTGCGTCGCTACGAGATTTACGAGTACAAGGGCGCATATGATCCCGTCACGCATCAGGCCTTGTGCGCTGATACTTTGTGTGCCGTGCCTGCCGACACGGAGGTGGGCGATTTCGTCGCCGCGCAGATGGCCGCGGCAAACGTCAACGTCCCTTCGCTCACCGTCGCGAAGACGGGCAACGGCACAATCTCCTCGACTGACAAGTTCATCAGTTGCGGAACGAAGTGCGTCTCCTACTACAACGCTGGCGCAATCGTGACGCTCACGGCGAGCGCGGGCTCAGGTAACGCCTTCATCGGCTGGGGCGGCCCGTGCACGGGCGCACAGGCAACTTGCACCGTAACGCTCAACGACGCGCAGACTGTAACGGCGAACTTCGCGCCGACCGTCTCACTCTCTGTGAGCGCGTCGGGCAAGGGCGTGGTCGCGGGCGCGCGTGCGAACATCAACTGCGGCGGAGGCGGCCAGTGCTCGGCGAGCGTCGTTGCGGGCACGACCGTCACTTTCACGGCGACGCCCGCCACGGGCTTCCACTTCGTTAACTGGTCGAGCGGGTGCACGGGCACATCTGCGACCTGCGACCTGACGATTAACAAGAATACGACCGTGCAGGCGGTCTTCTCAAACAAGTGAGCGGCTCGGACGAGTTAATCATAGTCGAGCAGCGAAGCTAAAAGGCTGGCCGTCGTTCGTGAACACGAACGACGGCCAGCCTTTCTCACGCTCACATTCTTTTAAGTTGCAGGCCCTACAGCGCGCGGCACATCTCCGTGCCCCACGGCGTCGCGGTGGCCCGCGCGATGGCCGACTTCACCTCGGCGAAGTTCCAGTCCTTGCGCTGCCAGATCGTCCCGTCCGTGTACTCGACGCGATTGACGAGGACGCGCTCCTTGAAAGTCTCCGCAGACTTGTTAGCCAGAGTGCCCGCGCTGACGACGCCGCTTGGGCCTGACAAGCTGAACGCCTGTAGCTCACGCTCCTTGTCGGGCTTCACTTGCGCGCCGCAGAGGAACTGCCTGCGCGTCACGTTCTGAAGGTTTGCCGTCTCCGTGAACTCGTATTCCCAGAAGACAACTTCGATGGCTTTCGCGCTCTTGTTTTGAATCTTGACGCGATAGGCGAAGCCGTCCACGGGTTTCGACGCGGGCGACTTCGCGTCCTGCACGCTCTTCTCAAGCGCGGCGCTACGCGTGTCGAGGGTGTCTGCGTTCGGGTCGCGCCGGCCGGCCGGATCGTTGACGCGCGCGTTGCGCTCGAAGTTCTTGTTCGCCGTCGTCATCGCAGACACGGGAGCGTTGCCCTGTGCGTCGAGGTTCTCGACGACCTGACGACTCTTCGACCACTTGAAGCTGACGACCGCGACGGAAGAGTCCGCCGTGTCCTGTGCGGGCGCGACGAGCGAGAGGAGAAGCGGCAAGAGTAAGAGTGTTCTCATGGTCTGCCTCCAACGTTGAACGTGATGCGAAGACTTCGCCGTGGCGGGGAAGCCCCCGCTCGGCAGCATCCTACATCTATCTCGACACAGGAGCGAGCGCAAATATAAGTATGAACGATGAACGATGAACGATGAAGCAAGAGCGCGCACGCCTTCACTTCATCGTTCATCATTCGTACTTCATCACTTCGAGGGCGTGCCCTGCGGCGTGCTCTGTGGAGTGTTGTCCTTCGGCGTGTCTGCTCCGGCGTTCGCGACGCGCGTCGCGCGCTCGACGTGGCTCGCGCTCGTCCACTCGGCGAGCACGCCCGCGTCGTCGCGGAAGGTGTTGCGCACGACGGCGTCCAACTCGCGCACGGCTTCCATGCCGCGCTCTATTGCCCCGTCAATCGCCGCAGTCGCAGCGACGCGCGCGCCCTCCTCTTTCGCCCTGCCGTCGATCAACTGCTCGAAGGCAGTGATGTCAGCCGCGAGGTGTGCAAAGAAGTCCGTTTGCATCCCGCGCCGCAAGAACTCTTGCTTGAACGGTTCGGCTTCTTGCGCGAAGTTGCGCGCGCGTGCGAGCAGTTCCTGATCGCGCATCCGGCCCGGCAGTTGAAACTTCTCGGCGAGACCGGGCGCGGTGCGCGCGGCGGCGTGCGCCGTCTTGTGCAGCGCGGTGAGGTCTTCGCGCAGAGACTCGCGCGCGGCGGAGAGCAGAGACGTGCCCTGCTTCGCGCCGAGTTTGTGCGAGTCCTGCGCCGTCGAGTGCTGTTCCAAGTCGGCGATTGACACGTCGATCTCATCGAGGACTTCTTTGCCGCGAGAGTCTGCGGGGAAAGCCGCATCGTGCGTCACGCCGAACTGGCGCACGCGGAGAAAGGTTTCGAGACGGTGTGTGACAGCATCTTTCATGGGGATTCTCCTTGTGGGTTGTGAAGCCGGACGGGACATGAGACGCTTCGCGGCGTGAGACGCCCACCGGGCGGGTTGTGAGATTTGCGAGGCTGAGTTTGCGACGACCCCTTGCTCGACGGCGCGCGACTATATCACCACCCTGCGCCCGCCCGAAACACTTTTTCGCGCGCCGCCGCTGACGCCTCGCGCGCTCGCGACTAAAACGCACACACCCGCAACGCCGTCCGGCGCGCGCGCAATGGCATCTTTCACGACCGCAACAACGCCTCAACACGCTGCAATGAGACCTCGCACGCCTGCAATGCCAAGTTTCACCGTTGCAATGGGAAGTTTCAGCCCTGCAATGACAACTTTCACGCCTGCAATGACAAGTTTTGTCACTACAATGGCATCGCGCATGGCTGCAACGGGAAGTTTCGCGCCTGCAATGAGAACTTTCGCGGCTGCAATGGCGTCTGTACAAGCGCGAATAGCGACTTTTCCGGCGAAAATGAGGGCTTTTGAGAGGAAACTGCGTGCGCGGCGGCAATGCAATCAACCGCCATTTCGCCATCGGTCAATTCACATAGCTGAGCGACGAGGCGATTAATCTCGCGTTCGAGTTGGGCGGTGATGGCTCGTGGGTCGTCGCACTTGGCGGAGAGGATGCGTTAACTGATGCGGCGATGGCTCAGACGGTCTGGAACTGCAATTCGTGTGGGTTGAGGCTCGGCGCGCGCTTGGAGATGCCGAGAATCTCGATGCCTACTTGCTCATTCTCGTCATAATCAAGGATCACGCCGGGGGCGACTTCTTCGGATTCGACGATCTGGGAGTCGTCCAGACGCAAGTAGAGGGCGTCGGCTTCACTGTCAACTTTCAGTTTCATAGTCTGCCTCTTATCCTCCGGTCAAAATATACGCTGACGACACGCGCGGGAACAACCTGCGTGTTGAGGATCACGCGCAAGACGCGGTTGCCGAACTCCGGAATTTTAGCGAACCGACTTTCAAGCGCGGGATCGGTCGCACTCGTCTCAACGAGCGCGGGGCTATCCAGCGCATGCTCTACCCAGTCGGCTGCAATTCACCGCTCCTCCATGACATCACGGGCGTGCTGCGTCAATTCATAATTCACCTTCGCGCCCCTCGACAATCGCGATCTCATCTGCGGTCAATTCGTAGAGTTGATAGACGAGGTGGTCAATCTCGCGTTCGAGTTTGGAGGTGTCGGCTTGCGGGTCGTCGCGCTTCGCGGCGAGGATGCGGTCAACGAGTTTGATGATTAAAGGCTCTTCTTCCTGTGGCAACTCTTTAATGGGAAATGCGCGTAGCTTTTCAACTCCTATATCTAAACCAACCCCACGTTGCTTACCATGTGTTCCAAACCACCAGTCGCCAAGGCGCGAGTTAATAATAGCGATCAGATATTTTAGAGAGTACGTGGTGTTTGACCGAAGGATCAGGTTGGACGACATCCCGAAATAAGAATTGTCGCCACAAAAAGCAGCAGTGGGATGCTTGAACATCGAAGGGATGACAATTTTCTCGTTCTCAAAATATGCCTGCTTACGAGGCCAGTGGAGTTGGAACCATTGTATGTTTCCATTAATGGTCTCCCGTCTTGCGTCCATTATCGACCTGAACTGTATTAGATGCCTTCTAATATTCGGATACTGACTTATCGACGTGCAATTCTCTTTCGTTAGATACAACAGGAATTCAGGATTTGATCTGTCCAAATAGAAACGGTTTATATGTTTCTCATCATAAAATTCTTTAATAAACTGTCTTTCCTGTGAGGTTAGTTTCAACTTCTCCAATTCTGCACGAGTTAAGACAAAAACACCGTGACGCTGCTGCAAGCCATACTTTTTAGCAGCCACTGCTGACACTCTATCGGGATTTTGAACAACCCCTTGTGTTACGAAGTACACGCTTCCTAGCTCAACAGTTTGCGACAATGCCAACCTTCTAGCATTTAAAACTATCTCATCGGAATCTGAAAAGATGGTGCTGTTATTAAGAGTTCCGAATTTTATATTTGCCGTCTCGGCTAAGCTAGAAATATCTTCGACTGAATTAGCAATCACTCTGAAATTGATGGATGCATCCTCTTTACCTTTTTTATAAATGTGAATCATGTGATGACCAGCAACATTTTCAAATACTTTTAGCGAGCCTATATCTACTATGTTAGTAAATGATAAGTGCTCTTTAATTCGCCTAATAAGCTTCTTTGAGCCGCTGCTTGCAATCCAATATCGAGACGTAATGAAGGCAATCGAACCTCCAAAATTTACTATGTTTATAGCCTTGTGCAAGAAGTAGTACCAATAGTCCATCTTACCTTGGTGATATTGCTGACCAAAGAGTGAGTTGTTCACTAACTCAAACACAGACTTATTATCTCGTTCTTTAAGATATGGAGGATTTGCTATTATCACGTCGAACCCACCTTTCGCCTGAAACACGCCCGCGAAGTGCAGCTTCCATAGAAAATAGTTTTTGCGGTTGTCGCGCCGATGCCGTGCGAGTTCCGCTAACGCTTCCGTCTCGCCGTGCTCCTCTAGCGTCGCCGCCATGAACTCCCATTCGAGTTGTTCGATCTGCGCGCGCAGCCGCCCCTTCTCATCCGGCGAAGTCTCATTCGTGTACTGCTCAATAGATTCTTTCAGCGATGCCAGCTTCTGCTTCGACTCCGAAGCGAACAGGTCTTCACTACGCCGCGCGGGTTGCGCCACGAGCAGCCCCACCTGTTTCAGCAGCGCGTCGATCTCCCGCTCGTGCTTGATGGCATACGGTGACGTTTTGCCGTGCTTCTGTCGGATCGCTATCGCCTCGCCCTGCATCTGCTGAATCCGACCCTTCAGAGAATCTAGCGTCCCGTCGTCGCCCGCGCTGTTGCGCTCGATGAAGTCGTCATCCAGCAGCTTCACGCCGCGAAACTCTTCGAGCAGGGAATTGCCCTGCATGATCTTGTAGTCGAGATTCGGCAACGCCTGTATCCGCTCGCGGCTCTCCTCGTCCACGACGAGCGACAGCCACAGGCGCAACTTCGCGATCTCGACCGCGCCCGGATCGATGTCCACGCCGTAGAGCGAGTTCTGGATCGCGTGCCGCTTCAACTCATACGTCGTGCGCTCCGCCACGCCCTCAACTGAACAGAGCGCGAGACGCGCGCGCACGATCTCCTGCATCATTCCCACGGGGAACGCGCCCGAACCGATTGCCGGATCGCAGACCGTGATCTCTTCTAACAACCTGTCGATCTGTGGAGCGTGGCGGCGGATCGCTTCGGGGAGGAACTTGTCTTTGTGGGATTGAGTTCCGGCGGCTTCAAAGTCCGCCTGTGCGTAGCCGATGCGTATGAAGGTGTCCAAGTCTTCGCGCGGGACTTCCGCGAGGTGCGTCGAGAGATAGTTGATGAGACTCTGCTGACACATGTAGTTGACGATGACGCGCGGCGTGTAGTACGTGCCGCCCTTGTGCCGCAGATTTTCCGGCAGCAGATTCTCGAAGACCTTGCCGAGCATTTCAGGGTCAACCGCGACATCTCTTTCGAGCGGTTCGGCTTCGTTGACCGTGAAGTTGTAGCGGTCGAAAACGTCGAGGATGCCCGTGCCCCGGTCGCCGTCTTTCGTGACGGTCGAGTTAGAGAACAAGGTATCCGGCAAAAGAATGTCCGTGTGCACCCAATCGTAATCGAAGAGCGGCTCGAAGAGTCCGCCGTTCAAGAAAGGAATCTTGCAGAAGAAGCGATCCGAATAGTCTGCGCGGCGCGGCGTGGCGAGCGTGTTGTAGAAGAGCGGTTCGAGAATGTCGTTGAAGAAGTTGTGCTTCGCGCCCTGCTCGCCGCGCTCGTAGTAACGCGCGCGCTCGTCGAAGAGGTGACGCAGGTACTGCTTGTCGCCCGTGCCCCATGCCGCGTCGCGACGAACGCCGAACCAGCCCTTGCGTTGCAGGAAGTAGAGAAAGACGAGTTGACCCAGCAACTTCTTCGCGAAGTCGTCCGTCTCGATCCCCTTGCGCTCGAACTCCTCGCGCATCGGCTTACTTCGCTTCACTACCGCATCGAGCGCATCGCGCACCGACTCGAACAGTTCTTTGTACTGGGCGAAGAACTCTTTAGTGACTTTCTCAATGTCGAAAGCCTTTTCGATCTCGGCGAGCGTCGGATCGTTCGCGTCGTTCTCAAGCAGTTCAAGAAATTGTCTCTGCGCCGTGTGGCTGTGCTCGTTGCTGCCGACGATGAACGAGTAACGACGCGCCGGGGTCATCTCTTTGCGCTCGCGCACGCGCCCCTCGTCCGTCTGCTCAAGCGCGTATTCGAGTTTGACGAAGGAGAAACGCCAGTCGCTCTCATCCGGCGAGACGAACGCCGCGAGCACCGCAGACTTGTTGTTGCCGTGACCCGTCGTCA
>JAVXVG010000037.1:0-14928 GCA_032229975.1 Acidobacteriota bacterium
GACATTAACTGGATCGAGCCTTAGCCTTCCCGCTCCGCCGCTTGCGCTTTGCGCTCGACGTAGTTGATGAGCGTTCGCACGCAGACGCCCGTGGGCCCTTTGGCGCGGAAGGGCTTCGCATCATCGCCCCAAGCAGTTCCGGCGATGTCCAAGTGGGCCCATGAAATCCCGTCGGCAAACTCCTTGAGGAACGCCGCCGCAGTGATCGTTCCGGCCTTGCGACCGCCGACGTTCTTGATGTCCGCGATGTCCGACTTGATCTGTCGCGTGTACTCTTTGTCGAGCGGTAGCTGCCAAATCTTCTCGCCGACTTCCCTGCCCGATTCGATCACCTCGTCGATCAGCTCTTGATCCGTGCCGAGCACAGCCGTGTTCACGTCGCCCAGAGCGATTGAGACCGCGCCCGTCAGCGTCGCGAGATCGACGATGCGCGTTGCGCCCAACTTCTTCGCGTAGGCGATGGCGTCGGCGAGGATGAGACGGCCCTCTGCGTCTGTGTTGATGATCTCGATGGTCTTGCCGGACATGGCCCGCACCACGTCGCCCGGCTTCGTCGCCTTGCCCGACGGCAAGTTCTCAGTTGCAGGCACAACTCCGAGCAGCGACATCGAAGGCTTGAGTTGTGCGACGGCGCGCATCACGCCCATGACAGTCGCGCCGCCTGTCATGTCATACTTCATCAACTCCATGTTCTCGCCCGGCTTGATCGAGATGCCACCCGAATCGAACGTCACACCCTTACCGACGAACGCGAGCAACTCTTTGCCGTCGCCCGGCGCGTTACCTGTCGCAATGCCGTAGCCACCGCCGCCGCCTTCGGGTGTGTACTTCAAGATGATCAACGCGGGTGGCTCTTCCGATCCGCGCGCGACGCTCAAAAGCGATCCCATGCCGAGATGTTCCATGCGCTCTTGGTCGAGCACATCGACTTCGAGACCGAACTCTTCGGCGAGCTGCTGCGCGCGCTCAGCCATGATGGTCGGCGTCATGTATGCGCCCGGCTCGTTCGCCAGATCGCGCGTGAAGTTGACCGACTCGCCGACGATACGACCGCGCTCCGCCCCACGTTTGATCGTCGACTCATCTGCGCCCTGTGCGATGACAACCAGACGCTCGACCGTGCGCTCTTCCTTCTCGACTGTGCGATATTTGTCCGGCTCGAACAGGCCCATGATCGCGCCTTCGACCGCCGCCGACGCCGCGCTCTCATCTTTGCCCTCGGTCGCACGCACGACGAGCCCCACGGTCTTCACGTTTCGCGCGCGCAGCGCACGCACCGCCGCCCCGGCGAACTGCGAGACCTGTGAGAGCCCGTAACCGTCGCGCTCGCCGACGCCGACGAGCAAAAGCCGACGTGCCTTCAAACCTTCGCGCCCCTCGCCGATGACGATGTAAGCCGTCTCGCCCTCTTTGCCCTTCATCTCCTCCGACTCGATGACGGATTTGATCAGCCCGCCGGTGGCCGCGTCCAGCTCCTGCAAGAAACCTTCATGCGCCTTCTCATCTTTGAAGACCGCGACGGCGAGGGCCTGCACGTCCACATCGCCCACGCGCCCGGTGCTAGTTTGAATCTCCATCTTAAATGTCTCTCCTCAACGACAATGTTCTTAACGATTGCGTTCCTTCAACTGCGCGCGCGTCTCCCGGTCGATTGTCCTGCGCATCTCGGTCTCGCGCTTGTCGTAGAGCTTCTTGCCGCGCGCCACGCCGATCTCAAGTTTGACCCGGCCGTTTTTAAGATAGACGCGCGTAACGACGAGCGTCATGCCCTTGACGGAAGCCTCCTCTTCGAGCCGCTCGATCTCGCGACGATGAAGCAGTAGCTTGCGCGTTCGCACGGGATCGTGGTTCTCTCGATTCCCGTAAGCATACGGCGAAATGTGCGCGTTGAACAACCACGCCTCGCCATCTCTGACAGATACGTAAGACTCTTTAAGTTGCACCTGCCCCGCACGAATGCTCTTCACCTCCGTGCCCTGCAACATCACGCCCGCTTCGTACTTGCTCAGGATGTGATACTCGTGGAACACCGAGCGGTTCGTCACCAGATTCTTCTCTTCGTCAGCAACAGCCATGATGAACTAACGATGAAGTCGGAACGCGGAACGATGAAGTGAAGACTTCTTCTCTTACTTCATAGTTCATCGTTCCGACTTCATCCTTTCTTCAAACTCTCCCTTAAGCGGTCGCCTCATCAACTCGTGCGCCGCGTCGCGCGCCGACTGGCCCTCGTAGAGCACTGCATTGACCTGCTCCGTGATCGGCATCTCGATGCCGATCCGGTTTGCAATCAACTTCACCGCGCGCGTCGTGCGCACGCCTTCAGCGACTTCGCGCATCCCGCCCGTGATCTCTTCAAGCGTGCGACCGCGTCCCAGCTCTTGCCCGACGAATCGATTACGCGAGAGCGAGCCCGTGCAGGTCAACACGAGATCGCCGAGCCCCGCGAGACCCGCCAGAGTTTCGACGCGCGCTCCTTGTCTCGTGGCGAAGCGCGTCATCTCCGCGAGCCCGCGCGTGATGAGCGCAGCGACGCTGTTCGTGCCCAATCCTAACCCGCCGACCATCCCCGCAGCCAGCGCGATCACGTTCTTCACCGCCCCGCCTAGCTCCACGCCCAGCACATCGTCGTTCGTATAGACGCGCAAATTTTCGTAACTCAGGACCGACTGCACGCGCAAGGCGAAGGCCACATCGCGACTCGCCGCGACGACCGCCGTCGGCTGGCCCGCCGCGACTTCTTGCGCGAACGATGGCCCCGATAGACAGACGAAACGCGCTGCCGCTGCTTCACCCAGAACGTCACGCACGATCTCAGAGATGCGCCGCCCCGTCTCGATCTCGATCCCCTTCGTCGCGCTGACGACGACAGCGTCTGCGGGCATGCCCTCTTTCATACGCACCAGCGTCTCCCGCGTCGCGTGCGAAGGCGCGGCGAGGAGGACGAACTCTGCATCACGCAGAGCCTCATGCGTCTTCAAAGTTGCGCGCACGTCGCCCGCGATCTCATGCGCGGGCAGATACAGCGTGTTCTCGCGCGCGTCGTTGATCGATGCGACGACCTCGGCGTTGCGCGACCACAGGCGCACGCGATGGCCTGCGCGACCAGCGACGATTGCCAGCGCCGTGCCCCATCCGCCCACGCCCATGATGGCAATTCGAGACATAGAATTTAACTATGAAGGCGGAACGATGCACGATGAAGTGAAGACGGCCTGTTCTTACTTCATCGTTCATCGTTCCGCCTTCATAGTTTCAGTTTGTTCTCACTCCCGCGTGCGAGCCTGCCGATGTTGGCGCGGTGCGTGTAGATGATGAGCGCGCCGCCGGTGAGCGCGCACGCGACGACGGGACGAAAGTTTGCGCCCGCATCATTGCGCGCATAGAGCAGCCACACGAAGAGCGGCAACAGCGCGGCGGCGATAATCGAGCCGAGCGAAACGTAGCGCGTCGCCGCAACGACGGCAACGAAGACGAGCGCGACATACCCGACCGCCAAAGGCGCGAGACACACGAACGCACCGAGTCCCGTCGCCACGCCCTTCCCGCCGCGAAACTTTAACCACACAGGGAAGATGTGACCGGCCACGACCGCAATCGCACACAATGCAACCCACCAGTTGATCCCAAAGTCCGGCGTGAGCAGCCAGCGCGCGAGCACAACCGTAACCGCGCCTTTCAACGCATCGAGCGCAAGCGTCAACACGCCCGCGCCCTTCCCCACTGTGCGCGTCACGTTCGTCGCGCCCGTTCCGCCCGATCCCGTCTCGCGCACGTCGCCGCCCTCCTTCGCACGCACGATCAGATAGCCGAAAGGGATCGAGCCGAGCAGGTATGCGACGAATATAAGAGATGCGCGAGGCATTGACGATCAGATCAGTCTGCGCCGCAGCAGATCGAGCGCGGCTTGGGAGGCGCGCCAGCGTATGAGTTGGCGGTCGCCAGGGAGGAGTAGTTTGCGGTGCTCTGTGTGCGCGTCGTCGGCGAGCGCGATAAAGACGAGGCCGACGGGCTTCTCTTCCGAGCCGCCATCGGGGCCAGCTATGCCAGTGACGGAGATGCCGAAGTCCGCGTCGGCGCGAAGGCGCACGCCTTCGGCCATCGCTTCGGCCACGGGCGCGGAGACCGCTCCGTACTCCGCGATGAGATCGAAGGGCACGCCGAGCAAACGCACCTTCGACTCGTTTGAATATGTAACGACGCCCTCGCGGAAATAGACGGACGAGCCGGGCACTTCCGTGATGCGCTCGGCGATGAGGCCACCCGTGCAACTCTCTGCGGTCGCGAGCGTGAAGCCGTTGACGGCGAGTCGAAGCCCGACGACCTCTTCCATACGCTCGCCGCGAAAGGCGAAGATCGCATCGCCGAGTCGTTCTTCGATCTGTCCGGCCAGCCCATCGAGCAATAGTTCAGCTTCCTGCTCGGTCTTGCCCTGTGCGGTCAGGTGTATCTCGATCTCTGAGCGGTTGAAAAGAATCGTCGTCTGCGGGTTCGTGTACTGACGATAGACCGGCGCGATCTTTTCATCCACCGCCGACTCGCCCAAGCCCGACACTCTCAGCATCCTTCGCACGACGCGCACGTCGCCGGCCTTCGCCACAAGCCTGTGTTTGATCTGCGACTCGAACATCGGCTTCATCTCGCGAGGTGGCCCCGGAAGCAAGACGACCGAGCGGCCCTCGTGCTCGACATACATACCGGGGGCCGATCCGTTCGGATTATCCAACACCTCCGCGCCCTCTATGATCATCGCCTGTCGCGCGTTGATCTCCGGCATCTGGCGTCCCCAACGCATGAACATCGCGCGGATGTGCTCTAAAACCTTCTCGTCGAGTTGAAGCCTGCGCGACATCGCGCGCGCGGCGATCTTGCGCGTGATGTCGTCTTCGGTCGGGCCCAATCCGCCCGTTGTGATGACGACTCGCGAGCGTCGCAGCGCGTCCTTGATCGCTTCTTCGAGACGCGCGTCGTCGTCGCCGACGATGGTCTTGAGTTTGACCTCGATGCCGATCTGGTTGAGTTGATCCGTGAGCCAGAGCGAGTTGGTGTCGCTGCGATCCGGCGTCAACAGCTCCGAGCCGATGGCGATGATTTCTGCTGTCAGCATTAGTTCTGTTTTTTCGCGCCGAAGACCTGCACCTCGCGCGCCCACATGATAAAGGCGCGATTCTGGGGGCCCTGTTGCGCGGGCTGGAGGACGCGCAGGCGCGTCGTTTTAACGGGTGCGAACTCGAATGAAGTGCGGTCGTAGTTGTCGCCCGGCTCGACTGTGGAGATCGTGCGCCACTTGTCGTCGCCGTCAGACGTTTGCAGCTCGACGTGGCGCGCGGGCAGGTAACGATTTTTATCGAAGCCCCAGAAGACATAGACCGCCGCGATGCTCACGGGCTCATCGAAGCGCAGCTCGATCCAGTGCTCGCCGGGCGTCTCGGCTGAAGCCCAGTTGCCCTCGTTGTAATGCAGCGCGCTAATGCGTCGCACGTCCGTCACGCCGTCCGTCAGAGGCCTTTCGTTGTAGCCTTCGAAACTCGAATCGACGACGACGTGCGCAGGCTTTAACTCGACAAGCGACGGTGACGGCGGCGACGAAGACTGTTGCGTGGATGATTGCATACCCGTCGCGTTTGCGTTCTGCGTCTGCTCATCAACGGCGCGTCGTCGTGCCGCACGCGCGAGATTGAGATAGATGAGCGCGCTCGTGATGACTCCAAACATTATGAGTGCGACGACGGCCCACTTGCCGCGCGCGCTCGCGCGTCGCGTCGCGTCTTGGCGCGTGAGGTTGGCGGTCGAGGGCGAAGAGTCGAGGCGTGCGCCGCAGACGCGACAACTCGTCTCGATGCCTTCAACCTCCGCGCCGCACGCGGAACACGAGCGACCGTGAATCGGCTGCGTGGCGTAGCTCTGTCGCACTGTGTGATCGCCGCCGCCCTCGTCCAACTCGTGCGTGCCGATGGGCCGGAAGATTTCGGCGGCGACCGCGGCCTGCGCCTCTTCGATCACGTCGCTCGCATCGCGTGCGCGCGCGAGACGAACTGCGCGCAAAAATTCCGCCGCGCTTTGAAAACGTTTCGCCGGGTCTTTTTCGAGTGCGCGCAGAATGATCGACTCGACCTCCGGCGTCACGTCCGCGTTGATCTCCGAGGGCCTGCGCGGGAGCCGTTCGACGTGCGCGCGTAAGATTTCGGTGCGCGAGAGCTTGTCGTTGGCGTTGCCGAAGGGCGGCGAGCCCGTGAGCATCTCGTAGAGGATGACGCCGAGCGAGTAGATGTCTGAGCGTTGATCGACGGGCGAGCCTTCAGCCTGTTCGGGCGAGACGTAGCGTGGCGAGCCGTAGCCCGTGCCGAAGGTGTCGGTCGTATCTGCGCCGACGAGTTTGACGATGCCGAAGTCTGTGATCTTGATCCGATCCTGCCGCGTGACGAGGAGGTTCGCCGGTTTGAAGTCGCGATGGATGATGCCGCGATGCGAGTTTCCTTCGCCGTCCTTGTAGGTGAAGCTGTGCGCGTAGGCGACCGCCGTCAGGATTTGATCGAAGAGGTAGAGGGCCCGCTCAACCGCGAGGGGCTTCGCTTCGGCGGCGAGCAGTTGCGCGAGCGAGAGGCCTTCGACGTACTCCATGACAATGTAGTAGGTCTGCTCGGCGACAATGTAGTCGTAGATTTTGACGATGCCCGGATGATCGAGCTGCGACTGGATGAACGCCTCACGCTCGAAGCGATGACGCAGCGAGCGCAAATCTTGCGCGCGGGCGCGCGGGCTGATCGACTTGATGGCTACCTCGCGCGGCAGCTTCGTATGCTGGCCGCGAAAGACTTCGCCCATGCCGCCGCGCCCGATGCGCTCCCCGATGCGATAACTACCGATGATCGTCTCAGCCGACATCAACTCTCTACAGTCTGCAAGGTGGATCGCGAGGAACGTCTGTGAGTGCCCTTCAGTGGACAGTTATAACAGAAAAGCTATGAGCAGTCAGCAATCTGCGATCAGCCATCGGCCAAACGAAAACAAGATCGCTGCTCGCCGCGCGGTTTGGCTGACTGCTGATTGCTCTCTTACGCCGTCTTCTTCTCTTCCTCGTAAAGATCGCGCAGGACTTCGGCGATGGGCGGGGGCTGTGAGGGCGGCGGAGGCGGCGCGGTCGCAGCGTTTGCGCGCGGGAGTTTGTGCGAGCCTAGATCGAAGAGTGCGCCGGAGTGTTGTGCGTCCGCGTGTGTCTCTGTGAACCGTGGCGCGGGCGCGCTCGTGAGCTTGGCGCGTGCGTCGGCGAGGAGCGCGGCGGCCTGCGTGGTGCGCGCGCGTTCGAGGCTGCGGACAGCGTTGATGGTGAGTGGCCCGTCGCGCGGATCGTGTTCGAGCCGGCGCAGCGTCTCGGCGTAGCGACGCAGCTCTGCGGTCGGCTGCGTCAGATGTCGCTCGTCGGACTGTTCGTCTTCGCAGACGTATGCGAGGTGTTCAATCGCCGCGTCGTTGTCGCCGACTCGCTGATAGAGCGCGCCGAGGGCGTAGTGAACGAGCGTCGGCGCGTCATTCATCGAGGCGAGGACGCCTTCGCCTGCGGCGATGACATCGTTGATCTCGAAGCCGAACCAACGCCTGTCCTGTTCGCGTAAGATTTCATGTGCGGAGAGGTAGAACTCGAAGACACGCCGCGTCTCGTGATGCTCGGAGCGATCAACTGCGCGCCAGACGAAGAAGACGACGACCGAGCAGAAGACGATGACCGTCAGAGGCAGGCCCATTAACCCAAGCATCGCGAAGATGACGAGGATCGCGATCAGCTTCTGCCCGAAGTCTCTCCCCTTGCCGCTCATAACTCTTCCACCGCGCCCGCAGAATAATGATGAAGTAGGAATGATGAACGATGAAGTGAAAGACAGATCGTTTTTACTTCATCGTTCATCATTCCCACTTCATACTTTCTCTAGTCGCTTGCGGATCGCTTCGCCCGCTTCTTTCGTCGAAAGCTCGCCGCCGAGATCGCGCGTCGTCTCGCGCGCAACGACGCACTCGCCGACCGCGCGCTCGACGGCGCGACTCGCTTCCCCGTGACCGAGATATTCTAACATCATCGCCGTGGTCAGAATAGACCCGACCGGATTCGCCACTCCCTTGCCCGCGAGCGGCGGCGCGCTGCCATGCACGGGCTCAAACACAGAGACGCGACCGGGATGAATGTTGCCCGAAGCGGCCATGCCGAGTCCGCCCTGCAACGCCGCGCCGATGTCCGTGAGGATGTCGCCGAACAAGTTATTAGTGACGACGACATCGAACTGGGCCGGATTTAAGACCATGAACATGGCCGTCGCATCGACGTACTGATGATTGGCCTCGATGCCTTCGTAGCGCGCCGCGACCTCTTTGAACGTGCGCTGCCACAGATCGCCGCCGAATCTTTGCACGTTCGACTTGTCGCACATCGTCACTTTCTTTCGCCCCTGCGCGCGTGCGTACTCAAACGCCGCGACGATGATTCTTTCGACGCCGCGACGCGTGTTCAACTCCTCCTGCGTCGCGATCTCTTCGTCAGTGTTCTTCTTCAGGAAGCCGCCCGCGCCGCAGTATGCGCCCTCGGTGTTCTCGCGAAAGACGACGAAATCGATCTCTTCCGGTTTGCGATCACGCAAGGGTGTGAGCCGCGCGTCGAGAAGTTTGACGGGCCGCAGGTTGATGTAGAGATCGAGCCCGCGCCGCATTCCCAACAAAATATCTTCCGCGTGCTGATTCGACGGCACGCGCGGATCGCCGAACGCGCCCGCGAGGATCGCATCAAACTCGCGCGTCAACATTTCGAGCGCGCCCGCAGGCAGCGACACGCCCTCGCTCAAGAACTTGTCCGCGCCCCAGTCGAAGTGTCGCAGCTCAAGCTCGATGTCGTGCGTCTCGCGCAAACGGTCGAGCACGCCCACAGCTTCGTCGATCACTTCAGGCCCGATGCCGTCGCCGGGGACGACCGCGATTCGCTTCACAGTCTTTTCACTCATGCTTGATGATCTGTTTATTGTTCAGTGCGCGACGTTGCGCTCGATGCGCGGAAGACTGGCGATGACGGTCTCGCCGACGACTTGCAAACTCTGCGGCGAAATTTTGTCGAGCGTGTCGGTGGGCAGATGCCAGTAGGGATAGCCCGCGAGTTGTATGAGATCGACGGCGTGGACGCCCGCGCTCAGGAACGGCTCGTGATCATCGCCGCCGACGGGCTCTTCGCCGTCAACGAAGATTTTCGTGTAGCCGAGTTCCCGGCCCGTCTGCCAGATGATGCCGGAGAGCCAGCGCGTGCCCATGTCGTCCTGCGCGAGCGTGAGATTTTTATAGCCCATCATGTCGAGCAGGATCATAGCGCGCACGCGCGAGAGTTGGCCCTGTCCCTTGATGCGCTCGACGAAGCGGCGACTGCCGTAGGTGTTGTCGGGCTGGCCGTCGGGCGTCTTGCATTCCTCCCAACCTTTGCAGAAGGCCTCTTCGCCATCGAAGAAGACGAACCAGTAGGTGAGCGCGGGCTGCTTCTTTGTCGCGGCGATGGAGCGCGCGATCTCCATGAGCGTGCCGGTCGATGAGCCCGCGTCGTTTGCGCCGACGAAGCGAAACTCTTTGAACAACTTCGTATCGTAGTGGCTCGCAACGATGATCACGTCGGAGGACTTGCCCGGAATCTCCGCGACGATGTTGACCATCTTGCGCGCACCCACAGGCGTCTGCGCTTCCCATTCGTCATTCGAGACTTTCAGACCTGCCGACTGCAACTCACTAATAATGTATTCACGCGTCTTCGCAAGCTCTTGCGAACCGGCGGGACGCGGGCCCATCTCGACCATCTTGCGCACGTGCTCGAAGGCGCGCGCGCTGTCGAACGCGGGTCGCGTGGCGGGCGCGTTTGCGTCGTTCGCGTTCAAGCCAGCCGCGTTCGCGCTCGATCCATTCGCGCTTGAATCGGATTCACTACGCGCGGAGTTACCCTGACAGGCCGCGAAGAGAAACGAGACGCAGATGATCGCGCAGGCATGCAAGAGGCGTCGCGAGTTGAGCGAGCGCGTTTTGAGTTGACGAAGGTTCATGATTTGCGGTTGGAGGCTTTTCCGGCGTCTCCCGCTTTACCGCCCGCCGCGCCGGTGTGTTCAGGCGGACGATGCGAGACGCGCTGGCGACGCGCGCGTGCGCGACCGAGACCGACGACGGCATCGAGTCCGCGTTCGAGCGTGGAGATGGCAACGCCGGAGATGGCGCGGAAGGTTTGCGAGACGGCGATGATTTCGAGTTCGACGAGCGTGGTGAGTTGCTTCTGTAACGGTAGGTCTTTGAATTCTTTGCTCAACTCGCGCTTCGACTCTTCGGTCGTCGGCTCACGCTCCGGCTGCGGCACAGGCCAAAGCACGAGCGTGCCCGCGAGCACGACCTTCGCCTGACACGCGAGTCGCTGGCCCGCAGCGAGGCGTTCGGGACTCAGATGCTCGCGCTCCGAGTTCGTGAGCGACGAGAGCAGCGTCGCGCCTTCGCGCACGGTGACGGCGCAGGTGTCGCACTCGCCGCGCCCCTCGCACTCGGCGGGAAGACGCACGCCGAGTCGCTTCGCAGCGTCCCACAGGTACGTCCCTTCGGCGACGACGCCGTGCTGGCCGTCGGGCGTGAATTCGACGTTGACGCTCATCAAACCTCCCTGAACAATGCATCATTGACTCATTGATTCATTAAAAGAATTAGTCAGCAATCAAATGAGTCAATCAGTCAATCAGTTAATACAGTCAATGAATCAATGCTCAAATGAGTCAATGATTCAATACCCTCTCAGCTCGTGCTTGGCGCGGAGGCGAAGCGGACGCGCGGCTCGGCGGCGGTCGTTTCGCGTTCGTGCGTGGAATCGTCAGGACGGCAATCGGCGCAGTAGCCGAACATACGCAACGTGTGATGCGTGATCTCAAACTCGTGCTTGGCGGCGATCTTGTCCTGCAATTTCTCAAGCTCTTCGGAGAAGAATTCGATGGTCTTGCCGCACACGGCGCAGATCATATGATCGTGATGCGGGTGCTTGTAGTTGTGCTCGTAGCGCGTGCGCCCGTCGCCGAAGCGCACTTCGCGCGCGAGTCCCGCGTCGGTCAGAAGTTTCAAAGTGCGATAGACGGTCGTCTGCCCGATGGTCGCATCTTCGCGCTCGACGAGACGATAGAGGTCTTCGCTCGACAGGTGCTCCTCGGTTCTCAGGAACACGTCGAGGATGAGATCGCGCTGCGCCGTGCGCTTCAAACCCGCGCGCTGAATGTGCCTCAAGAAAACTTCCTGCTCTTCGCTCATAAACTCTTCTCGTTGCGACGGACGAGGCGACCGAACTCGTTTGCGATGATCTTAGTTTAGCATCATGCGCGCCGCCCTGCGAAGAATTTGGAGCGTCGCACACGTGCGTGCTATCTTCCTGTCCACGGTGCCGGGGTGGCGAAATGGCAGACGCAACGGACTTAGTTCTTTGAGCACCCGGAGCGAAATCTCCGGTGTGAATGGAGTCAAACTCGGTGAAACCTTAACAGGTCATGCTGATGGCAATACCGAGCTAAGTTTGGAGGCTCTATTTTTGGCGCGGTAGGTTGGGGTCAGGGTGTGACAGTTGGGGCATAGCAGCCGCAGGTTTTGGAGTCGGTTGTCATGACGGTCTCCGTTGATGTGATCCAGTTCTAGCGGAACAGGCTCACTGAGCCATGTCTTTCGTTTACAGCTAGAGTACACACGATTCAAGAGTCCGTCGGCAAGCAACTTGTTCTTTAACTTGTAGGACTGTATTTGAAGTTCGTTACACAAGTAACGGCTCAAAGGCTGCTTGGCTCCGAAAGTCTTTCCTTTATTCCAAACTTGTCCAGTGTAGTGTGATGTGTCAATTGAGAAATGCTTGATCGCCTTTCTCAACACCTCATAATTACCGCCGAACGGGGCGACGCCTAGTTTACTTAACGTCTGAGCGAGAGAGGTCGAAGTTCGGACCGCTCTTCTTAACTGGCGTTCTGTGTACTTGCGTAGCTTCATGCAGCCTCCAAGAAAGTGTAGAGACTAGACGGCTCCCATCTGACTGTTGCGCGAAAGCGTAATAAAAGGTGAAGGTATAGTCCAGACCACGAACTGTCTTTTCGACAGGCGGCGAAAGTCGTAGTGGTAAGAAAATCCGTAGATCGAAAGGTCGTGCGGGTTCGAGTCCCGCCCCCGGCACCAGACATCTTTCACGCGGCTGACAAACCTCCCGGCGGTCTTCCTCACGCGATAGCGAGTCTGACCAGAGGACGATCATCCAAGCGAAGTTATTCGAGATCAGAAGTGGTAGAAAGCGGAGACGACTACTCTGTTCTGAAATTCCTTCCGGTGTGTGATTGGCAAGCTCGAACCTAGCCCGATGGAAAAATCTCTCTTCTTCAACGCGCGAAACTTGAATCCCGGCGTGACGTTGAAAGTTGTCCCCGACCCGCCGCTCAGAGCCGTCGCGCCGACGAACTCGATCAACGGCTCAAGGTGATGGCGCAGTTGATAGAGAAATGACAGGTTGTAGCCGAGGGCCTTCGGCTCGTGCTCGTCGCTGTGCTGGTTGGTCGGGATGGCGAGTGAGGTGAAGGCGACGACTTGCAGATGTTTTCTCTGGTAGCCCATATCGACATACGGCGTGACCTCTAGGACGTGACCGCTACCGATGCCTTTGCGTTCGCTGCCGGTTGGCAGACCGAACTCCGCCCCGTAGCCGAGCAGCAACCCTTTATCTTCAAAGTGGAAGTTCGCAAACTTGAGCGCGACTTCCGTGTCGCCGACGTGCTGTTGATTCTCGCCCGGCGCATCTTCCCTGTGGACGGTGTAAGGAGCATTGACCTCGATGCTGAAAGAGTCTCGAAACGCATACTCAAACTCTACTCGCGCGGTGTGGTCTGTGGCTCTGATTCCGTCGTCGTTGAATCGTTGATAAAAGTAGTCGAAGCGTATCTTCGTATCGGGCGAAGGCGACTCGGTGATCAAGGGATGCGAGAAGTGCAAGTGCGCGTGATGATGATGATCATGGTCGTGGTCTTCATCCTGCGCTCGAACGACATTAGCGCCTAGCGAGACGACGACGAGCAGAAAGATAGCGGGCAGAGTCCGAATCATTAAGTGACTCCCTTTTGAACTGTGAATTATGTTTGAGAAAGAGCGCGGGGATTCTACATTGTTTCTTCGCTCATCAACATCGGAACGGACCTTTTCACATTACTTATCGTCTGCGAGATCGCCGTAACTTTGATCGCGATCAAAATCGTTTGAGCCAAGACCTCCGCGACTAAGCTCACGATCCGAGTCGCTAAAGTTCCGACCGGAGCAGGTTCGCTTGTGACTCAGGCGGCTAAACACGCGACCTGAGTCACTCGACGGACTTGAAGTTCATTTTTCCATTCATCAGCCCGCGCGTCTTTCAAGGGCAGATCGGCGTGACCTTCTTAAGCGAGCGGTGGCGATCCTTCGATCCAACATCTTGTCCTGAGAACTAGAAGAATCGGGCCTGCATCAAAAGGCCCGATTCTTCTAGTTCGTCGCAACCGCGCGCACTCACCAATTTGTGTTCAAAGGCGAGCCGATGATGAGGCGATAGGCGACGGGCGCGGCGGCGAGCGTCATGCTGATCCACGTCGCGGGATATTTATAATCTTCGACGAGGAAGAGCAGGCGCGGCGGGAGATAGAAGAGAAGAATCACGGGGCTGAGGAGAAGGAAGCCGAGGGCGCGAGAAAAAATGTCGCCCACGCCTGTAGCCCGCACGTTTGAACCACCCGTCACAGTATTCCAGACGGCGAGGTTCACAAGCATATACGTGAAGAGGCAGAGGTCTGCGACGACTTCGGCCCCGCGCGAGTTGCGCCAGTCAGGCTCCGGCGGCTTCTTGTAGGGCGACATCGCGCGCCAGACGAGCGCGGTGGGGATCATGCTGAAGAAGAAGACGAGCACCGTGCTGCCGCCCGACGCGTGAGGCAGTAGCAGCGCGACGATCCCTGCGGAAGTGACGAGCGTCAAGGCGAAGTGAAGAATGATTAAACAACCGAAAGGACTATCGTCGCTGTCGTGTTGCGCGAGCAGTCTCGCTTGAAGCGGCCTGCGTTTGAGACACGCGCCGATGAGTTGTGCGGTGAACGCCGCCGAGATGATGATGAGAAGTGTGCGGCTCGCCTGCGCGTCGTCGCTCAGGAAACTTTGCCCCAGCAAACGCCCGATGCGGCGCGTCAGAAATCGAACGAGGAAGACGTTGACCACGAAGACCGCTAGATCGAACAGCAGCCCACGGTAGTTGACCGGCAAGAACCGGCGACGGCCCTTCTGTTTGTTTCGGTCCGGCAAGGGAATCTCTGAGATGATTCTCGCATCGTGCCGCCTCTAAAGGCGCATGAGATATAAAACGGGCGCAGTGCTTTTATGACAAACTGCGTGCACGAGTCAACCACTAAAAGATGTGGCTGCGCGAAAAATAATTTATTGTCGTGTCGGCGAATGACGAGTGTTCACCGATAGCCGTCACTTTTTTCGTAGGAATTAAGAGTTCCACTAAATAACTCCTTCGCGAGCCGACTTGCTTTCGTCGCGCATAGTTTCTAAAGTCACTCTTCAAGTTCCCCTCCCAACGCCCCCTTGTGAGTTGAAAGTCATTTTCCATGAAAGAGGTACGACCATGTCCGCGAATCAGAACGAGCCGAGCAAAGACAACACGGGGACGCCCGACATCACATACGATCTCGTCAGCGCGATCTATCACGCTCTTCAGGGCGCGGAGACCGAAGCGCGCTACATCGCCGACGCGGAAGCCACGGGCGACGAGGAGACCGTCAAGTTCTTCCGCAATCTGAAACAGGAGAACGCGCGTCGGGCCGATGACGCGAAGCGTCTGCTGGCGAAGCATCTCGGTCAGCAACAGGCTCAGGGCCAGACCGCGAAGGCTTGACGCTTAAC
>JAVXVG010000038.1:0-241051 GCA_032229975.1 Acidobacteriota bacterium
GTTAGATCGACCTGCCCGACGCTTTGACGAATCGACAGCGAACGACGCCCAGACGGATAGCTCATGCGTAAACAGAGAGGCGCGCAATAGTGTGCACACGATTGCGCGCCTCTCTGTTTTCGCATGAGCGATCCGTCTGGGCGTCGTTCGCTGTCGATTCGTCAATGCGTCGGGCAGGTCGATCTAACTGTGATTCGCACGGGCGGCGGCGGTGTGGGCGGTGTGGTGCCGGTAGTTCCAGAGCCACCGCAGACAGGAGCGATTCCACCCGGCAGGCGTGCGCGCCACCGGCCCCCGGGGAAACGCACGGGCGACAAAATGCGCGTCGGCGTGCCGGGCGGGAGATCAGTAGTCTGGCCCCCGAACTCAAGCAAGAGCGGCTGATGCTCAAGATTGGTAAAACTTTCGACCGTGATCACCTCGCTATATTCACGGTCGCTAAAACCGGGCAGTTCCCAGACCTGTTCAGCGCAGTTATAAGGCAACTCCAAAGTATCATCGAACGGGTTGGGAACGATGTGCACCGTCCGCGCCTGTGAAACTGTATGTCCGCCCCTGTCTGCGCTGAGCGTGTAGGTGGTGTCGGTCGTGCCGGTGAGAAAGCGAAACCCACCACTCGCCAAACTGGGTAATGGACTGGGCGGCGTCTCCCCTGTCGGCGGACTGATGGCGAGATGGCCCTCGCTCGCGTCAGCCGCCCAGCTAATCGCAACCGGCACGGTCGCGCATTGATTCGTCGGCACGACCGTAAAATCGTTTATCACCGGCGGGGCTGGCGGCGGACAACCGCCAAGGGCCAGCAACAAAACAAACATCGGCAATGCTCTAACAACTAAGGCGTGAGACATGGGTGCCCCTTTCATCGAGGGTGTGAATTCAGGCTTGCGAGCGGATTATACAACATCTGCCCCCTACAAAATTTGCGCACGCTCTGATAGTATGCTCTCGCTTTCCTGCCGCGGGCACGCGCAATCAAACTTCGGGGCTTGCCGGGTACAAACTTTTCGGGATCAGGGTAGGGACTTAATGGCTACTGACTGGAGCATGGAGCATCTGTCGCTCGACTTCCTGCGCGTGTGCGAGGCGGCGGCGATCGAGTCGGCCCGCACGATGGGGCAGGGCGACCGTAAGTATTCCGATCACGTCGCGGTCGAGGCGATGCGTCGCACGATGGACACGGTGAATATGTGCGGGCGCATCGTCATCGGCGAGGGCGAGCGCGACGAAGCCCCGATGCTCTACATCGGTGAGGAGGTCGGGCGCGGGACAAAGGAAGACTGCCCCGACGACGAGCTGTTCCCCGAAGTAGATATCGCCGTCGATCCGCTCGAAGGCACGAACCTCTGCGCGCTCGGCGCGAACAACGCCATCGCCGTCTTAGCCGCCAGCGAGCGCGGCGGGCTCTTGAACGCGCCCGACATCTACATGGACAAGATCGTCGTCGGGCCCTCTTCGCGCGGTCGCGTCAACATCGACGCTTCGGTCAAGGAGAACCTCGAAGGCATCGCCGCCGGTCTCGGTCGTGACGTTGACGATCTAACCGTCATCGTCCTCGAACGCTCACGACATAAAACTCTCATCGACGAGGTACGCGCGGCGGGTGCGCGCATTCGTCTCATCTCCGACGGCGATCTCTCCGCCGGAATTTCGGCGGCGGTCGCGGGCACGAACATACACGCGCTGATGGGCATCGGCGGCGCACCCGAAGGCGTGCTGACAGCAGCCGCGCTCAAATGTCTAAACGGCGATATGCAGGCGCGACTCGTCTTCGATCCAGATCGACTCGGCGTCGATAAGGACAAAGTGCCGCCACGCGAAGAGGTGCTCGCGCGACTCAAGGAGATGGGTATCGACGACCCTGACAAGGTTTACGGCGTGGACGATCTCGCGCCGGGGAAGAAGATCATCTTCGCCGCCACGGGCGTCACCGATGGCGCGCTGCTGCGCGGCGTTCGCTTCTTCGGATCGGGCAAACGCACGCACTCGCTCGTGATGACGACCGAGTCGCGCCACATACGCTTCATCGACACCGTCCACGTCGAGGGTGGCCCCGACACCGTCATCAGATTCTAAGTATGAACGATGAACGATGAAGTAAGAGCAATTGGCTTACAGCTCATCATTCATCGTTCCTACTTCATCATTTAATCACCCGTGGCTGCTTCCATCGAAAACTACGTTCCTCAGATCGCGCGGCGAGAGGTCGCGACCCGAATTGCCGTGTGCGCTTGGGCGTTGGCTTGCGTGGGGGCGTGGGCATTCGTCGGCTTGATCTTCGCCGCGCCTGTGCTCGAAGCGCATGGGGCTGGCGTGGGCGCGTGGGCTATCTATCATCTGTTCGCGCCGCTATGCCATCAGTTGCCGGAGCGATCCTTTTACGTCGGGGGCCACCCGCTCGCGGTCTGCGCGCGTTGCGCGGGCGTCTATGTCGGCTACGCGGTCTGCCTCGCGCTCTACCCGCTCGCGCGTAACTTGCGGCGCACGGACACGCCTCGACGTGCGTGGTTGGTCGCGGCGTCGCTGCCCTGCGTCGCCGACTTCCTCGTCAACTTCACAGGGCTGTGGTACAACACGCACGCCTCGCGCGCTGTGACGGGCGCGCTCTTCGGCGCGTCGGCGGTCTTCTACACGCTGCCCGGTCTCGTCGAGATCGCGCAAGGGATCGGTCGCAGTCGTGCGGCGGCGCGCGACGCGAAAGAACAAGCGGGCGACGACGCTGGTCGTCGCGTTGTAGTCGCGTGCTAGACGCGCGGCGAGACGGTCAAACGTCAACATCTTTACACCTGAACGCTCAACCCAAAGCTCTATCGAATTCGCTTCAATGAAGGAACTAACATGAACGACAGAACCAAAGCCGCGGTTATCGGCGGCGTCATCGCGGGGATACTCTCAGGCATACCGATCATCGGCGGTTGCTGCTTCCTGTGGGCTCTCGGTGGCGGATTCCTCGCCGTCTATATGTACATGAAGAACGCGCCGGGCCCCATGATGATGGGCGACGCGGCGAAACTCGGCGCGACAGCAGGCGTCGTCGGCGCGATTGTCTCCGCCGTCATCCGCATCCCGTTGTTGCTGCTCGGCGTCGGCGTGGCGGCGATGAGCGACAACATGAAGAGCGCGGGTCTCGGCGCGGGCTTCGCCGCCGCCGCAGGTACGATGGGCATTGTCTTCACTGCCGTGGTCGTCGTAGGCTTCGCGGTGCTCGGCGCGATCATCGGCAACGCCGTGCTCGGCAAGAACAGTTCGGGTGGGGTGAACACGCCTCCGCCTCCGCCTCCTTCCGGCTTCGGCGGGAACGTCTAAACAAGCGGCCCGACGCACGGTTCTAATTGATCGTGCGACCGATCAAAAACTTACGCGTGCGGGGCTGCCGGGCGGAAACGCTCGACAGCCCCGCACGCGACGGCGCGCGTGTCTTTGTAGGCTCGGCGCGCGTCGGTTACAATGTGCTCTCGTCGAAACGGGGCAGCGCGAACCCGCGAGGGAATTGCGCTGCTCGTTTTGTTTGAAGTCGCTGTGCGTGGCAACTGCGCGTGTGAAGGGTGGCCCGCGAGTTTCGCGCGTCGTCGTCGGTGTTTCGGAGTGTGGAAGTAAGAGATGTTTTTTTTAGCGGAGCACGTCGAGAAAACTGCGGATCAACTCTGGCACGAGTTCGGCGAGTTGCAGAGCAAGTTCATCGACGATTGGTACTGGCGCACGCAATCGAACATTAGCACGCTCTACCGGCTCGACCGCTTCGACTGGATCGTCCTCATCCTCTACTTCACGATCCTCTTCGTGCTCGCCGTCTATGGCGCGTATCGCATCAAGCAGGTCATAGACTTCTGGCGCTACAAGAGCATCCGGCCCGAAGCCAAAGCGCGCTTCGCCGACGAAGACCTGCCGCTCATCACCGTCCAACTCCCACTCTTCAACGAGATGTACGTCGTCGAGCGTCTGCTCGCCGCCGTCACTGCGTTCGACTACCCGCGCGATAGACTTGAGATTCAAGTCTTGGACGATTCGACCGACGAGACCACCGCGCTTGCGCACGCGACCGTCGAGCGTTATCGACGCGAAGGGTTTGATATTCAATACGTTCATCGCACCGACCGGACGGGCTTCAAGGCGGGCGCGCTTGAGAACGGTCTGAAGATCGCGAAGGGCCATCTGCTCGCCGTCTTCGACGCAGACTTTGTGCCGAAGCCCGACTGTCTGCGCAAGCTCGTCCACTACTTCACGGACGAGGGCGTCGGCTGCGCGCAGATGCGCTGGTCGCACATCAACGGCTCTTACAATCTACTCACGCGCTTGCAGACGATCATGCTGGACGGTCACTTCGTCGTCGAACAAACCGTTCGCAATCGCACGGGCGGCTTCTTCAACTTCAACGGCACGGCGGGCATCTGGCGTCGTCGCGCGATTGAACTCTCCGGCGGCTGGCAGCACGACACTTTGACGGAAGACACCGATCTCAGTTTCCGCGCGCAACTGATGGGCTGGCGATTCGTCTATCTCTTGGATGAGGACGCGCCGGCGGAAGTGCCCGTCGAGATCAACGCTTTCAAGGCGCAGCAGCGTCGCTGGGCGAAGGGCGTCATGCAGGTCGGCTTGAAACTCTACCCGCGCATCTGGCGATCACCCTTGCCCTTCCGCGTCAAAGCCGAGATGTTCTTTCGCTTGACGGGCAACATCAGTTATCCGTTGATGATCGTCGCGAGCTTCCTCCAGTTCCCGCTCCTGCTCGTGCGCTACAATCAAGGTTACTATCATCTGCTCATCTTCGACGTGCCGATCCTCTTCTTCTCGACCGTCTCCGTCGTACTCTTCTACGGCTCGGCGGTCTGGTATCTCGACCGCGACATCGGCCGCACGCGGCGACTGCTTCACCTGCCGCTCGTCATGGCTATCGGCATCGGTCTGGCCTTCTCAAATGCGCGCGCTGTGCTCGAAGCGTTGTTCGGAGTGAAGAGCGATTTCATCCGCACGCCGAAGTACAGCGTCGAGCAGGGAAGCGACACGACTTGGAAGGCCAAGAAGTACAAACGCAAGCACGGCTGGCTGCCGCTTTTGGAACTCTCCTTCGCGGCCTACTTCTGTTGCGCCGTCGCCTACGCCGCGCACATGCATCTCTTCGGCACGATCCCTTTCCTCTTCCTCTTCCTCTTCGGCTACGGCTATATCGGCACGATGAGCTTGATGCAAACTTCCGGCGCGCGCCGCCTCCAACACCTCTTCCGGCCCCTCGCCGCGCGCAAGGCGTGAACAGCCACGATGAAGTGAGAACAGATCGCTTTCACTTCATCGCTCCTACTTCATCGTCTTTAGCTCTTGACCGCCGCCGCTCGCGCATCTATATTCTCGCTTCCTACCAGCAGGGTTCGTTCGTTTTCTCGCAGGGTCTACTATCCGAAGGCACAGACTTCAGGCCCTTCCGGCCTTGTCGTGTCATCACAAACAGAATTCACAGGCGGAAGGACATTATGAAGAGACTCTTACTCTCTGGCTTGAACCGTGCAACGCTCGCGTGCGTCGCGCTCGCGCTTCTTTCAACGCTCGTCTTCTCTCAGTCGCAGGCTTCGACGGGCGACATCGAGGGGCGCATCGTCGATCCGAACGGTGCGGCTGTTCCGCACGCGAGCGTCACGGCGAAGAATCAACAGACGGGCCTTGAGCGGACGGCCACGTCCGACACGGAGGGCATCTATCGCATCGTCCTGCTCCAACCCGGCCAGTATACCGTCACGACTTCCGGCGTCTCCGGCTTCCAGCCGACGACGGTGCAGAACGTGATCGTTACGGTCGGCGGCAAGACGCCGCTCGACATCTCACTCGCTGTCGGCGGCTCGAACATCGACGTGAACGTTGTCTCCGAATCGCAGATCGTCGAACTCACGCGCACCTCCGTCTCCACGACGATCAATCAACGCTCCATCGAGAACCTGCCGATCAACGGACGCAACTTTCAGGACTTCGCCACGCTCTCGCCCGGGGTCGTGCGCGATCCGCGCGGCGGCGATCTCTCCGTCGGCGGCCAGCGCGGAACTTTGAACAGCTTGCAAGTTGACGGCGTCGATAACAACAACACGTTCTTCGGTCAGGCTCTGGGTCGCGGCGGCGTGCGGCCACCTTATCAATTCTCCGAGGAGTCGGTGCAGGAGTTTCAGGTCAACCAGAACGGCTTCTCCGCAGAGTTCGGGCGCGCGGGCGGCGCGGTCATCAACGTCGTCACCAAATCCGGCACGAACCAATTTCACGGCGGCGCGTTCGAGTATTTCCGCGACGAGTCTCTGAACTCGAACGATCCGGTGACGAAGGCGAACGAAGCGCGACGCGGCCAGTTGAACAAGCGACCGGCCTCGCGCATCAATCAGTTCGGTGGGCGACTGGGTGGCCCCATCGTCAAGAACCGTGCCTTCTTCTTCGCCACCTACGATGGTCAGCGCGCCAACGTCCCGCAAGTTCTTGATGTGCCGAATCTCGGAAGCGCACCCGCCGCCGCGCTCTCGATCCTCTTGCCGAAACTCAACACCTATCAGGTCGGTCGCTCGCAGGATGTGTTCTTGGGCAAGACGGACATCTCGCTCAACCACAGCAACCAGTTGAGCCTTCGCTACAACCATCAGGGCTTCACCGGACAGAACAACGAGAACAACGGCACGCTCTCGGCTGAAGAACATTCGGGCAACAGCCTTGTCAAGAGCGACACGTTTAGCGGCTCGCTCGCATCGACCTTGACGCATCGCGTCGTCAACGAGTTTCGCTTTCAACTCGCGCGTGATAGTGAGCCGGGCCTCGCGAACAGCGACGCGCCCGAAGCCGTCATCAACACCGGCGGCGGAAACTTGAACATCGGTCGCAACAACTTCAGCCCGCGCGAGACCACGATCAAGCGCGTGCAGTTCATCGACAACGTCTCTTACCTGCGCGGTCGCAACAACTGGAAGGCCGGTCTGGATTTCAACTTCGACCGCATCTTCAATTTCTTCCCCGGCCTCTTTAACGGCTCTTACACGTTCCCCTCTTACACAGCTTTCGCTAACAACACGCCGTCCGCCTACACGCAGAACTTCGCGGGCACGGGAACAACCGGCGGCACGACTCATCCAGACCTCTCCGAGTACGCCACCTACTTGCAGGACGACGTGCGCGTCACTCCGAAGCTCACCTTGAATCTCGGCGTGCGCTACGATTACGAAGGACTCAAGTGCCCGCCCATCGAGAACACCGATCCGCTCCTGCTCTCGAACAACATCGACACGGCGCGCTGCCCTAAAGATAAGAACAACATCGCGCCGCGCTTTGGCTTCTCCTACGCGCCCGATGAGAAGACGGTCGTGCGCGGCGGCTACGGGCTCTACTACGCGCGCACCCCGGCCATCGTCGTCGGCACGGTGCACTCGCAGAACGGCATCAACGTCACCGGCGTTAACTTGAACGCAGCGCAGATCGCCGCCGCCGGTCTCACCTATCCGAACATCTTGACCGCGCCGCCCGCAGGCACGTCGGCTAACCCGAACCTCTTCGTCTTTGCGCAGGACTACGTCAACCCTTACGTCGAGCAGGGCCGCCTCGGCGTCGAGCGCGAGGTGTGGCACAAGATGAGCTTGTCTGCAACTTATCTCTACTATCACGGCGTACACTTGACGCGCACGCGCGACATCAATCTCTTTCCGCCCACAGCGTTCGCGCGCACCGGCCCCGACGGCGTGGTCTATACGTTCCAACGCTTCTCAAGCGCGCGTCCAATCTCTCGCGCGGCGGGCGTCTCCTATAACCGCATCAGCATCTTCGAGAGCGCGTCGCACTCGCTCTACAACGGTCTCGCTTTTCAGGCGACGCAGCGACTCACGCGCGGCTTCCAGTTCATCGCCGCCTACACCTTCTCGAAGGCGAAGGACGACCGGCCCGACCAGACCATCGTCGTCGTCGGCGCGGACGACGCCAAGATCGTCGAGAATCAGTTGAACCCGTCAGCCGACTACTCGATCTCGGACACGGACATCCGACACCGCTTCGTCTTCAGCCCCGTTTATGAATGGGGCCGGATCGGTTGGAGCGACAATGCATTTGCGCGCGCACTCTTCAGCAACTACACACTCTCCGGCATCGTGCAGTTCCAGTCCGGCACGCCTTACTCCGCGCTCGTCGGCGGCGATCCGAACAACGACGGCAATCGTGCGAACGACCGTCTGCCCGGAACCGTGCGCAACCAGTTCACCACGCCATCGGTCTATCAGTTCGATGTTCGCGCGACGCGCTCGATCCCGATTCACGAGCAGATGCGCTTGCGTCTCATCCTCGAAGCCTTCAACCTCTTCAACCGCTCGAACGTGGCGACCGTCAACAACATCTTCTTCAACTACTCCGGCGGCCCGGCGGGCACACTCACCGCGCCGTCGTTCATCACGGCGTTCGGCACGCCGCGCTCGTTTCAATCGCCTGCGTCCGGCACAACGACCTTCGTCATCCCGCGCCAGCTCCAACTCGCCGTCAAGTTCGACTTCTAAACTCGCGGCGGACTTTCGACGAAGAAGGCCCGACACTCTCATTTGAGTGTCGGGCCTTCTTCGTTTCACATCTTTCAAGTCGCTCTAATTGTCTGCGCGTCGCACGCGTTCGATGGTCGAGTCGCGTATGTCGCGTGCCGCGCCGTGCATCTGCGCAGGGTCTGTCAGATCGGCCAACTCCTCGAAGCGTTCGTACTCCGCGACGCTCGACGCGGCCGCACCACGCCACCAGTGAGCCAACGCCATCCCGCCCCACACAGCCGCGAAGCCAACCACGACACTCAAGACGACGTTCAACAACGCGAGGGCCATCCCGCGCTCTTCCGAGAGTCGCAACGTCTCATACTCGAAGGTCGAGAACGTCGTGTATGCGCCGACGAAGCCGACCGCGACGGCCAGCTTCATGTGCGGCGAGAACTGCGCGCGTTCTGCAACCAACGTGAGAAAGAAGCCGAGGATGAACGAGCCCGACACGTTGATAACGAACGTCGCTGCGGGGAACGGCGAGGCGACGCGCGACAGCACAGTCCCGCCGAGAAAGTAGCGGGCCACCGCACCGAGCGCGCCACCTGCGGCCACCGCCAAGTATTTCGTTAGAGTATCCATCGTGCTTATCTCCCGTCTCGTCCCGACAATAAAAAAACTCCCGACCGAGTTGAGCGCGAAGCCCGCACAGAGCCTCGCATTCGATCAGGAGTCATCAGCCTCAACACCAGAGGCGGTTAACGGCGAACTCCATCGCCGCAAATTGTACGAACTATTCTACATCGCCCCTCTGCTAGAAAAGACAGCTCTCAAAATCACACAATGCAGCGACATCCACACGAGAGATTTATCTCAACCGTTGAAACATACCGCGCGACCGCTTCTTTCTTTACGTGTAGTACGACTAAGGTATAAGGATCAAAGACGACCACATCTTTAACCCCCTGCGATAAGTAAAATCGCGGCCCGATCTCTAAATCTTTTGCTTCATACCCTTTACTTATTACTTCAATTACTGCTTCTGGAACAAGTGTAATAGCGGATTCCTCTTCCTCCGGCTCTCGACGGAAAATAGAAATGTCTGGACGCTTTAATGAACCATCGGGGAAACTAATATAAACATCAGATACGTGAAGGCAGTCGCATTTGCTGTCCCTCACTTCGGAAGGAATCGACACTTTTTCGATTGTTGCGCGAATCCGGTCAACAGCTTTTTGGTGCTTGTAAACTGGATACGGCTCCCAGATTGGAAGGCCACCTACGATCTCTAATCTAATTCCGAAATCTTCCGCGCGCAAAAACTTTGAATCCACAGGCCATCTCCTCTAATTAAGATTAACCTAAGACTGCCAAGCGTACCAGCATCACGCCCGAATTAACCCGCCGGACATATGATATGGTTCGTGATATTGTAGAGTAAGCATATATCTCCTTGCTGAACGTCGGATGCCCAACTTGCACGCTCACCAGCACCGAACAGGTTGTGTGAAATGCACGTCTGATATGTATTTTGACTGCATTCAAATATAAACACTCTCATTGGGTTTATCTCCTACATCTTCAAGATATACACAATAGCCGCCCAACTACTGTTTATGCGGACTCATTCCGCATAAACAAGGATTTCGGATGTTATGCGGGAGTCAGTTCCGCATAATACCCTTACCGGCGGAAGTGCGGAAGTATCTCGTCTTAGTTTGAGTTGAAGGAGTTTCAGAGGGGCGGGCGCGAAGCGGGGCGATGTGAACGGGTCTCGGAGGTGCTAACACCAAAGTTGCGGCTCGGAGCACGGAGTCTCAGGCTTCGAGCCGCGACCTTCGTGCTCCGAGCCTCAGGTCTCCGTCTCCGAGCCTCAGCCTTGCGTCTTTGAGACAGAACGTTCCGTCTCCGAGACCCGACTTTTAGTCTCCGGGACGGAACGTTCCGTCTTTGAGAGTCAACGTTCCCTCTTTGAGAGTCAATCTTGGGTCTCCGAGACGGAACTTTCCCTCTCAGAGACCCAAATTACGGGCGAAAAGGGCAAATTGTCGGGCTTTGGGCGGAAAGTCAGGGTTCGGGCTCGAAACGGGGGATTAACCACAGAGGACACGGGGGACGCGGAGGAAAGCAATCCAGTCTTTCCTCCGCGTCCCCCCGTGTCCTCTGTGGTTCACGTTTTCAAACGCGCGCGAAATAGTTATTGAAATCCAGCCGCCTTGGACTATCATCTCCGCGCTTTCAATTCAAACCAACCCTTCCCGGCTGAATGCGACTCGATTGACGGAGGGAATTCAGTTCTTTCTAAAACGAAAGCTCGGCGGATAATTGCGATGGTGTGAGAATGCGGACTTCTTTGTACTGCTTCAAGTCCAGCAGGTGACTGTCGCCGGACGTGATGACTTCGCACTGAGCCGCTAGCGCGCAAGCCAACACGGCGTCGTCATCCGTGTCGGCGAGGATGACGGGTTCTATAGGCGCGGCTTCGACTATCGTTGCCAGAGCCACGTATCCCAAAACCAATTCACGCGGCGTGACCTTTGCGGCTTCGAGTCGGAGGGCGAATCTCTCGCGGCTTAGAACGTCTTCCAACTCTTCAAGCAGCGCGATGCTGGTGAATAGTTCGATGATACCGTCGCGCGCGGCGTCTAACACGCGGCGCGGGTTGCCCCGCCAGAGCAAGCCGGAAACGACGACGTTGGTGTCAGCTACGACTCGCATCAGGCGTGCGGCGAGATTGACGAGCCGCAGTTATTTCCGCTTCCACTTCCGTCTCCGTCAGCGTCGGCAAGTCTAGATCAGCCAAACGATCAGCCGCCACGAACAGTTTATTGACGCGGCGGCGACGAATCTCCGCGCGCAACAGAGATTCGATGAACTCCGGCGTCAGCAGTCCATTGGCTTCCGCCTCTTTAGCCAGTCCGTCCGGCAAATTTATAATGACCTCTGACATGAACGCATCTCCTCTCAGGCAAGTATCCTATGTCAGTTCAATATGAGAGACAATGCCGACTCTACGCTACTCGTCGCCATTAAAAACACGCTGCACAAGATTGAATCAGCCTAACAACGGCGTGCACCCGATGCCCCTTCAGCGCGCCTCTCATATAAATTGTGTAGGGGCGCGGGTGATGTCGGGCGTTAGCCAGCACGCAATAGGAAACATACTTCGTGCAACTATTGTTGTTGTATCCTTGAAACATCCCTCCATGTCAAACATTCGACGTTACGCCTTGTATCAACGAAGAATAATTGTATTTTCAATTCCTTCAGTAACGTCGGATGAATTCTTCGAGTAACCATTGTTTTATATGTTGCCGGAAAAGCAAGACCATAATAATAGCCGCGCTTAGGCTGAATGCGGGTTATTAATTGACCGACACTTTGCAAGAAACGAACTTCTCGACCAGAACGCGAATTCTTGACACTGTTAGATGGGTCGCCTTTAACCTCAACGAGAAAATACCGCGAATAATTGCGATGCTTAGCTGTAATATCTACGCCGTGTTCCCTTAGGGCTCTAATCTTTGTAGGAATAAAATCTCTCTTCCCAAGAGCAGCAATTACCGCATTTTTAACCTGATCTTCTGTTAATGGCATTCATTAGTCCCCATTCTTTTCAAGAAGCTGACCAACTACTGTGTATGCGGAATCTCTCTTCATAATACGCCGTATTGGGATGTTCTGTGGAATGATTCCGCATAATGATCGTTATCTGCGGAAGCGCGGAAGTATCTCGTCCTAGTTTGAGCTAAAGGGTTTCGAGCGAGGTGGTCGCCTTTTGTCGCACGAGAAATATTTGGTGAAATCCGGTCGCTTTGATCTATCATCTCCGCGCTTTCAATTCAAACCAACCCTTCCCGGCTGAACACGACGCATTGGACGGAGGAGACCCATGTTCCGATCAAGCCCACACGCCCGAAGACTCATCTGCGCGCTCGCCTGCGCGCTGCTCATCGCTACGCTGAACGCCTTCGCGCAGAAGCGCGAGAAACCGCGCACGAGCACGGCGACGGACACGACCGCGAACTCTTCCACGACGACGAACGATGAAGCATACGGCGCGAAGATCAGGGAGTACACGACGGAGAAATATTTTCTGACCGAGTTCGTCGATCATCTCCCCGCTTCGTCGAGCGTGCCTTCGCCAGACAAAGTGCTGGGCTACGTCGTCGGTGCGCCGAACAAGCTGACTTATACGAAAGACCTCTATCGTTATTATCGCGCGCTCGCCGCCGCAAGTCCGCGCGTCAAAGTCTTCACCGCGCCGGAGCGTTCGGAGGAAGGACGCGAGCAACTGCTCGTCGCCGTCGGCGACGAGGCGACGCTCGCCAAACTCGACCGCTACAAGGAGATCACCGCGCGACTCGCAGACCCGCGACGCACGAGCGACGCGGAAGCGAAGCAACTGATCGGCGAGGGCAAGGCGATGTACTGGCTCTCCGGCTCGATCCATTCGCCCGAAACCGGCTCGCCCGAAATGCTGATGGAGCTGGCGTACCGGCTCGCCGTCGATGAGTCGCCTTTCATTCAAGAGATTCGCAAGAACGTCATCGTCCTCATCACGCCCGTGCTTGAGACCGACGGGCGCGACATGATGGTTGACACATACAACTATCGCAAGGCGAATCCCGGAAAGAACGCGCCGAATCTTTTGTACTGGGGCAAGTACGTCGCGCACGACAACAATCGCGACGGGCTCGGTATGGCTCTGGCCCTCACGCGCAATCAGATGAAGACGTTCCTCGAATATCATCCGACGATCCTGCACGACCTGCACGAGTCCGTGCCCTTCATGTACACCTCGACGGGCACGGGGCCCTATAACGCTTGGCTCGATCCGCTCGTCATCGATGAGTGGCAAGACCTCGCCTACTACGAGATCGAGGAGATGACGAAGCGCGGCGTCCCCGGCGTGTGGACGCACGGCTTCTACGATGGCTGGGCTCCGAACTACATGTTCTACGTCGCCAACGGCCACAACGCGATAGGCCGCTTCTACGAGACGTTCGGCAACGGCGGAGCCGATACGCGCGACCGCACTGTGGGCGCGGAGTCGCAGCGCGATTGGTTTCGCCCGAACCCGCCTCTGCCGCGCGTCAAGTGGTCGATGCGCAACAACGTGAATATGCAGGAGTCGGGCCTGTTGCTCGCAATGAACTACACGGCGCGCAATCGCGAGAAGTTTCTCGACAACTTCTACATCAAGAGCAAACGCTCTGTCGCGAAGGCCGCGAACGAGGGCCCCTACGCCTACGTCGTGCCGGGCGATACGACGCGACCCGTCGAAGCCGCAGACATGGTGAACCTGCTGCGTCTGATGGGCGTCGAAGTCCAACGCGCGACGCATGAGTTCACAGTTCACAATCTGCGGCCCACGGGACAGCGACCCGCCGGAGCAGTCGTACAAGGCACGACGGGATCGGCGGGCGATCAAAGCGATCAGCCCATGAGTGGAACGGGGGATGCGCGCGCGCAAGGTAGTGGCCGCGTTCAACAGTCTTCGCCGCCAGCCGAGCAGACGTTCCCCGCAGGCTCTTACATCATCCGCATGGATCAGCCCTACTCGCGCATGGCTGACATGATGCTCGACACGCAGTATTACAACGTCAACGACCCGCGCCCCTACGACGACACCGGCTGGACGCTCGGCGCGATGCGCAACGTCAAGACCGTGCGCGTGACGGACGCGAATGTTTTGAAAGCTCCGATGGAACTGTTGACGACGGACGCGCGCGTGCGCGGCAAGTTGAACGGCGGCGGAAACTTTTTCGTCATCAATCACAACACCGACAACACGCTGATGACTCTGCGCTATCGTCTGAGAGACGTGAAGATGAGCGTCGCCGAATCAGATTTCAAAGTCGGCTCGCAAAACTTCAACGCGGGCTCGTTCGTCCTTCGCGGCGAAGGCAATCCATCTGATTTGAAGAGTCGCCTTCAATCGGCGGTCGAAGAGTTGGGCCTCAACGCTTACGCTTTCGATCAAGCTCCGCCGGTGAAGACGCACGACATCACCGCGCCGCGCATCGCCATCCTGCACACTTGGCAGAACACGCAGAACGAGGGCTGGTTTCGCGTCGAGTTCGACCGCTACCAGATTCCTTACACATACATCTCCGATCACACGATCCGCGACACGCCGAATCTTCGTGAGAAGTACGACGTGATCATCTTCCCGCCTGTGGGCGGCACGGCGCAGTCAATCGTCAACGGCATCCCCATGCGCGGCGATCCGATCCCTTGGAAACAGTCGGACGTGACGCCGAATCTCGGCCAGTCGCCCGACACGACCGACGACATGCGGGGCGGCATGGAACTCACAGGCGTCGGCCACCTGCAACGCTTCGTCTCGCAAGGCGGACTCTTCATCACCATCGCAAACACCTCGCGCGTGCCCGTCGATTACGGCATCACGAACGGCGTCTCCATCGACACGGCGCGACAGCTTCAAGCCGCAGGCTCGATCTACAACGCGACGTTCGCGGATCGACGCAGCCCCATCGCCTACGGCTATGAAGAGACTTTGCCGATCTATTTCAATCAAGCGCCGCTCTTGCAAGTCGCTGCTGGCGGCGGCGGCGGCGGTGAAGGCGGCGCGGGAGGCGGGCGTCCATCGGGACGCGGCACGCTCACAGACCCGGACATCGTGCAGGCGATGCCGCAGGCGGGGCCACCTCCGCAGCGCGCGCCCGCGCGAGCAGGCGAAGAACAGACGACGGACGAGCAGCGTCTGCAATTGGGCCCCTTCTTCGCGCCCGCGCAGGAGCGACCGCGCGTCGTCTTACGCTTCGCGCGCAGCGAGCAGAACTTGCTCGTGAGCGGAATGCTCGCGGGCGGGCAGGAGTTGGCAAACCGTCCCGCAGTCGTTGACGTGCCCGTCGGTCGCGGCCACGTCGTCATGTTCGCCACCAATCCGATGTGGCGACACCAGACGCAGGGCGAGTTCTTCCTCGTCTTCAACGCCGCGCTCAACTTCGACAACCTCGGCGCGGGCCGCGACACATCTCCGCAGGGCGCGCGCCCGAACGCGGACGACGATCAGGATCAACGGTAAAGCTGTCAATCGTTGATGATCAGTCGCCCGTTGATATTCAACTTAAATAATCGCGGCTAAACTTGCATAGCCTTCGCGCCTTTGCGTCTTTAGCGTGAGAATGTTTTTCACGCTGAAGACGCAAAGGCGCGAAGTATTAATGATCAACTTTCGAGCGTGCTCTGAAGATGAAGAAGTCTGGATCGGATGCGGTCTCGCCTTATGTGCTTGTGCTCGGCGCGGCGATTTTGTGGAGCACGGGCGGTGTCTTCATCAAGCTCGGCAAGTCGGGCGGATTGACGGACGCGGAGTTGTCGTGCGGTCGCGCGCTCTTCTCCGCCGCGACCGTCGCGCTCTTGACGCGACGCGAAGGATTCGGTCTGAACTTCGTCACCTCCGCAGCCGCCGTGCTCTACGCGCTGCTGCTCTTTCTCTTCGTGCGCGCGACGATGCTGACGACCGCCGCGAACGCGATCTTTTTGCAATACACCGCGCCCGTTTACATACTGCTGCTTGAACCCGTCATCTTCAGGGAGAAATATCGCGCGGCGGACTTCTTTGTCGTCGCTTGCTGCATCGCGGGGATGGCCCTCTTCTTCGTCGGGCAGCTTAGACCACAGGACGTGGAAGGAAACTTGACCGCGCTCGCGTCGGGCGCGTGCTTCGCAGCCTTCTACCTCTTGCTTCGCACGCAGAGAGCGCGCGAGGTGAACCGCGCCTCGGCGGTCATCTACGGCAACTTGTTGCTGGCCCTCGTCACGCTCCCGGCCTTCGCCTCCGGCGCGTCGAAGCTCGATGCGCGCAATGTCGCTGTCCTCGCCTATCTCGGCATCGTGCAGATCGGCTTCGCCTACTCGATGCTCACGCTCGGCATCGCGCGCGGCGTGCGCGGGCTCGACGCGGGCGTCATCGGCTACGTCGAGCCCGTACTTAATCCCGTCTGGGTCTTCCTCGTCACACGCGAGCGACCGTCGCATTGGGCTCTCGTCGGCGGCGCGATCATCGTCGCCTCCGTCCTCGCGCACACACTCTGGAAGGCACGCGCGAGAAGCATCAATGAGAGGGCCGGACGCGAGACGTTCGCATGATCGTGTCGGGCGGGACTTACTACTGCGACTGCCAAAGTCTTGCTGTTACAATCGCGCCATGAGCAATAAACTTTTATTCGTCGCCTGCCTCGCGCTCTTCCTATTCGCGTCCGTCGTCTCAGCCTCCGCCGCGCCATCGCGGACGATGCGGCTCGACTATTTTCACACGGGCGATGCGTCGCGTGAGTTGTTCAGCGTGGATCGGATCGTCCTAGAGCCTCTCGCGTGGGCGGGCAATCCGGCCCGCGCGATTGACGACACGAACCTCGGCAAATACTTCTTCGAGGTGCGCGACGCGAAAACCGATCGCGTGCTCTACTCGCGCGGCTTCTCTTCGATCTACGGCGAGTGGGAGACGACCGGCGAGGCGACGAAGGTGAATCGCACGTTCAGCGAGTCGCTGCGCTTCCCCGCGCCTGATGGGCCGGTGAAGATCGTTTTGAAGAAGCGCGACAAGCAGAATGTATTTAAAGAGATTTGGACGACGACGATTGATCCGCGCGACATCTTCATCGACCGCTCACGGCAGCCATCGCCCGGCCGCGTGATCCCGATCCAGCAGATGGGCGACTCGGCGACGAAAGTTGATCTCTTGATCCTCGGCGACGGCTACACCGCGCGCGAGCAAGCGAAGTTTGAGCGCGACGCGCGGCGTCTCGTCGAAGTCCTGTTTGCGACCTCGCCTTTCAAAGAGAGACGGCGCGACTTCAACGTCTGGGCCCTCGCGCCCGCAGCTTTCGAGTCCGGCATCTCAAGACCTTCGAGCGGGATTTACAGAGACTCGCCGGTCGGCGCAAGTTACGACGCCTTCGGCTCGGAGCGTTACGTCCTGACGTTCGACAATCACGCGTTCCGCAAGGTCGCGCAGTTTGCGCCCTACGAGTTCGTCGAGATCATCACGAACAGCAAGACCTATGGCGGCGGCGGCATACACAATCTCTACTCGACGGTCGCCGCCGACAGTGCTTGGGCCACCTACGTCTTCGTCCACGAGTTCGGGCATCAGTTCGCGGGGCTCGCCGACGAGTATTACACTTCGTCGGTCGCCTACTTGCCCGCGACCACTCGCGTCGAGCCGTGGGAGCCGAATGCGACCGCGCTGCTCGACGCGTCAAACTTGAAGTGGAAGGATTTGGTTTTGCCCGGCACACCTCTCCCGACGCCGTGGGGCAAAGAGGCTTTCGAGAAATACTCGCGCGAGATGCAGGCACGACGCGCACGCATCAGGAGCGAGCAGAGGCCCGAAGCGGAGATGGACGCGCTCTTCAACGAAGAGGAACAACACGAGTCGCAGACGCTCGCGCGCGAGAACTATGCGGAGCGCGTCGGCGCGTTCGAGGGCGCGAACTATGAGGCACACGGATATTACAGGCCGCAGCTCGACTGCATCATGTTCTCGCGCACGACACACTTCTGCGCCGTCTGCCGCCGGGCCATCTCTCGCGTGATAGATTTTTATACGCGCGGCTGAAGACCGGCCGCAGTCGTGCGGATCGCTTCAGGCCCGACGCTCAGTTGCCGTGCGCGATCAACTCTTCAAACATCGCCATGCGCGTCATCACGTCGCGACCGTAATCTCTTCCGGTCGTGGCCCTGTCGCTGTCGCCGTGCTCCGCGCCGAGGATAGCGTTGCCCATGCCGCAGTTATAACCACTGGCGGCGAGCTTCAACTGCTGCTGCGCGTTGAGGGCCGGAAATTTCTGCTTCGCCGTGTTGATGTTGGTGGCGAGAAGCTGCGCGCCGAAGTCGATGAGAGGATCGGGGTTCGTTATCCACGATTTGTCATCGCGGGCTTGCTTGGCTATCGGGTGTTGGATGTCGATCTGGACGATGCCGACGCCGTGGAATTGTCCGCCCTGAAAGTCGCCGAGTTCGTTGATGCAGTTCGTCTCGCGGCTGGCGATACCGAAGAAGAACGAAGCGGCAAAGCCGTGCGCCTGCGCCGCCTGTGTGAGCTTATCGAAGAAGCCTGTATGACGCAGGCTGTGCAACTGGCTGAGCAACTGTTGTTGGGTGATCATCGTGAGTAGTCTCCTTACATGAGGCGATGGAAGTTGGGTGGATCGCGCCGGGCCGACGCTCTCGACGTAGAGTCCCGGCGGCGCGGCGCAGTATATCACCGGCGGCGTGCGTGAGAAACTTTTGAAGCTCACAAGACTTCATCCCTCAGGCGTCGCAACCCTCAAGACTGTATGCCTCAGTTTAACTTCGCTATCAAAGCCTTCTGTGAAGAGATGCGCCAACCGAAGTGATCGTCGAGCCGTGGGAGACGCGGGCGAACTATTGTCGATGAACTAGCGCGACGGTCGATGAATAATTGCGATCGTTTTGTGCGAGGCGAACTTATAACTGACGACGCGCAGGGCATGAAGGCGGCGACGACGAGAAGTGATTTTGCGCAGTAAAAATGCGCCTTTGGCGCGTTTTGTCGCGGCGCAAAGAGTTGAGCGTGTGGCGCGGCGTCGTGTGTCGCGAGCGTTCGTTTGCGGATGCGGTAAATTTTCGCGCTTGCCCTCCGTCGAAAAATTAAGTAAAAGCTAAATCACTAAAACGCAGTTTCGTGATTGTCAAAAGCAGGGCGCGTCTCTTCTCGTATCCGTGTGCGAGGGCGATATAGAGTGACGCGCATTCCGATCTCTTGATGAAGTGCGACGGGTGCTCGCACGCGTGACGCTAACGTGACAGGGAATCATCGCGCCTGAGACAACGTTCGGATAGAAACTCGGCGACGGTCGCTCTAGATAAGTTCATGCCGCAAATTTTCCATCGCAGCACGAACACGCTGGCAAAGCTCTCGATCTTCGGCGGGCTCTTCATCCTCGCGTTCGTGACGTGGTGCGTCGCGGAGATCAACCGCTCGTCTTGGAGCACGGGCGCATACGTCGAGCGCGAGCAGCCCGTGCAGTTCTCGCACAAGCATCACGTCGGCGACGACGGCATCGACTGTCGCTACTGCCACACGTCGGTCGAGACTTCCGCGTCCGCCGGAATACCTCCGACGAAGACCTGCATGAACTGCCACTCGCAAATCTACGCCGACAGCCCTTATCTCGAACCCGTGCGCGCGAGTTGGAAAGAGAACAAGCCGATTGAGTGGACGCGCGTACACGATCTGCCCGACTACGTCTATTTCAATCACTCGATCCACGTCAACAAAGGTGTGGGCTGCTCGACCTGTCACGGTCGCGTCGATCAGATGCCGCTCATGTACCAGTACGCATCGTTGCAGATGGAGTGGTGTCTGCAATGTCATCGCGAGCCGGAAAAGTTCCTGCGTCCGAAGGATAAAGTTTTCGACATGCAGTGGCGGCAGGAGAACAAGACGAAGGAAGAGATCGCCGAAGGGATGGACTTGAAGCAGAAGTACAGCGTGCGACACAAGGCGATCTTGCAGAGTTGTTCGACGTGCCACAGGTAAACGCGGCGCGCATCCGAAGTTTCAAACAAGTCAGATGCACATTAAGGACACTCTCCCCGAACTCTACCAGATCAGAAAACCTCTGACGCGCGAAGACGTGCGCCGACGCCTCGCAGACAAGGGCGGCCGGGAATACTGGCGCAGCCTCGAAGAGTTGGCCGCGACGCCGGAGTTCGACGATCTGTTGCACAGAGAGTTTCCGCGCGAGGCTTCGGAGTGGGACGCGACGGACGAAGTGGGCCGCCGCACGTTCATGAAGTTGATGGGCGCGTCGCTCGCGCTCGCGGGACTGACCAGCGCGTGCGTCTATCAACCGCCCGAAACCATCGTCCCTTACGTGCGCCAGCCCGAAGAGTTGATTCCGGGCAAGCCTCTGTTCTTCGCCACGGCGATGCCGTTCCCGACGGGATCGCTCGGACTCCTTGCGCGCAGCAACGAAGGCAGGCCCACGCACGTCGAAGGCAATCCGGATCACCCGACGAGTGGATCGCCGGAACGACAAGTCGATCAACGCACGGCGGGCGTCGATCTCTATGCGCAGGCTTCCGTCTTAGGTCTCTACGATCCTGATCGATCCGACACGGTTCGCAATCGCGGCGAGGTGCGGCCCTACACGGCCTTTCTCGCCGAAGTGCGCGCGCGCCTCGACGAGATGAAAGCGCGACAGGGCGCGGGGCTTCGGTTCTTAACCGAAACGATCACGTCGCCGACCGCCGCCGCGCAGTTGCGCGACATACTCAAAAACTTCCCCGCCGCGAAGTGGCACAGCTATGAGCCTGCGGGCGGCAACGCCGCACTCGTCGGCGCGCAACTCGCTTTCGGCGAGCCTGTCCAAACCATCTATCGTTTCGACCGCGCCGATACGGTCGTCTCGCTCGACTCGGATTTCTTAAACGGCATCGGCGCGAATAATCGCTACTCGCGCGACTTCATCTCGCGCCGCCGCGTGACGGACGCGCAGCCTTCGATGAATCGCCTCTACGCCGTCGAGACTTCGCCGACCAACACCGGCGCGAAAGCCGATCATCGCTTTGCCATCCGACCAAGCGAGATGACTGCGTTCGCGAGTGCGCTCGCCGCCGCACTCAATGTTTCGGGTGTGAGCGCGCCAAACGGAGCTGTTACTCACGCGGACAAGATCAATGCGATTGCGAAAGACCTTCAAGCGGCGCGCGGTAAGTCCGTCGTCGTCGCGGGCGAGTTCCAGTCGCCGCAACTGCACGCGCTCGCGCACGCAATGAACGCCGCGCTCGGCAACGTCGGACAGACGGTCATCTATACCGATCCGATTGACGCGAACCCGGTCGATCAGGTCGAGAGCCTTCGTCAACTCGTCAACGACATTGATAGCGGTCAGGTCGAGATGCTCGTCATCGTCGGCGGTAATCCGGTTTACAACGCGCCCTACGATCTCGCGTTCACGAAAGAGCGACTCGACAAGATCAAAGGGCCGGACGGGCGCGACGGCTTGCGCGTTCATCTGAGCCTCTACTACGACGAGACCTCGGAGCTATCTCACTGGCACGTGCCTGAGACGCACTACCTCGAATCTTGGTCGGACACGCGCGCGCACGACGGCACGGCGACGATCATTCAGCCTCTGATCGCGCCGCTCTACAAGGGCCGGACGGTTCACGAATTTCTCGCAGTGTTCGGCGACGCGCCCGAAAAGTCGAGCTACGACATCGTGCGCGGCTACTGGCAGACGCAAGGTGCGGGTAGTGACTTCGAGTCGCAGTGGCGCAAGGCTGTGCATGACGGCGTCGTCGCAAACACGGCGGCGAAGGAAAAAGCAGTCGCAGTTCGCGGCGACTTCGCGTCGCAGTTAGCAACAACGCCCGCGCAGTCGTCTTCCGCGTCGCAGCTTGAAATTGTTTTCCGGCCCGACCCGACGATCTACGATGGCCGCTACGCGAACAATGCTTGGCTGCAAGAGCTGCCGAAGAATCTGACGAAGCTGACGTGGGACAATGCGGCGCACATCAGTCCGAACACCGCGCGCGAGCGTTTCGGCTTCGCTGAGAACAGCATCACGTACAAGGGCAAGGAGCTACAGAATCCGGTCGTGCGTCTCACGTTGCAAGGGCGCACGGTTGATGTGCCCTTGCTCGTGCAGCCGGGCGTGCCGGATGGGACTGTAACGCTTCATCTCGGCTACGGGCGCAGGCTCGCAGGCAGCGTCGGCGGATCGCCGAAGCTCGATCATCCGGTCGGCTTCGACGCCTATCAAGTTCGTCACTCGAACGCGATGTGGTGGGCTTCCGGCGCGGAAGCGAAGTTGACGGGCGACGACTATCAGCTCGCGCTCACGCAGATTCATTTTCAGATGGAGGGCCGCGAGATCGTCAAGTCCTCGACGCTCGCGGAGTACATCAGTGGCAAGGGCCAAGTGCACGACGAGCGCGCGGGCGCGGGCGCGGGCGGCAAGCCTGTCGAGTCGGGCGAGGGCCACCGCGAGGTCACGAACACGGAGACGCAGAAGGAGCCGGGCCCGAAGGACACGCTCTACACCGGCTACGACTACAACGGCTACAAGTGGGGCATGGCGATTGACACGCTCTCGTGCGTCGGCTGCTCGGCGTGCGTCGTCGCCTGTCAATCAGAGAACAACATTCCGGTCGTCGGCAAGGAACAGGTCGCGCGCTCGCGCGAGATGCACTGGCTGAGAGTCGATGCTTACTTCAAAGGTCTCGCCGAAAATCCCGACGGTGTTTACTTCATGCCCGTGCCCTGCATGCACTGCGAGAACGCGCCGTGCGAGCCTGTGTGCCCTGTGAACGCGACTGTGCACGACGCAGAGGGCACGAACAATATGGTCTATAACCGTTGCGTCGGCACGCGGTATTGTTCGAACAACTGCCCGTACAAGGTGCGCCGTTTCAATTTCCTGCTCTATCAGGATTGGAACACGCCTTCGCTGAAGCTACAGCGCAACCCGGAAGTGACGGTGCGCTCGCGCGGCGTGATGGAGAAGTGTTCCTACTGCATCCAGCGCATTCAGTTCGCCAAGATCGAATCGGAGAAGGAAGGACGCAAGGTGCGCGACGGTGAGATCGTCACTGCCTGTCAATCAGCGTGTCCGACGGAAGCGATCATCTTCGGCGATCTGAACGACAAGAACAGTCGCGTCGCGCGAATGCAATCGGAGCAACGCAGCTACGCGCTGCTCGCCGAGTTGAACACGCGCCCGCGCACGAAATATTTGTCGGTGCTACGCAACCCGAACCCGGAGATCAATGGGACGTGAGGATGCGCGCGTCGATGTGATGATCGGCAACGATACGAGAGTCAAGAGACGTTCGTGATGACGTGAAGATCAGTTGAGAGATTCGTAGAGACGTGAAGACTGGCAAGGGACGCTGAAGAGGACGAGGAAGATGTCGAGCCGCAAAGTTGATCAGCCGCACGACTGGACGGGTGACATTCACGTCACACCGAACCCGGTCATCCAGCCCGGTCACACGTTTGGCTCGGTGACGGACAAGATCAGCGCGCTCGTCCTGCACAGACGCACGCCTCTGGGCTGGTGGATCGGCTTCGGCATCTGTTTCATGCTGACGAACGTGCTGATGATGACGATCACTTACCTTGTCGTCACGGGCATCGGCATCTGGGGCAACAATCAGCCGGTCGGTTGGGCATTCGACATCATCAACTTCGTCTGGTGGATCGGCATCGGCCACGCGGGCACTTTGATCTCTGCCATTCTCTTGTTGCTGAGACAAGACTGGCGCACGTCGATCAATCGCTTCGCCGAAGCGATGACGCTCTTCGCCGTCGCCGCTGCGGGTTTGTTCCCGCTCCTGCATACAGGTCGCCCGTGGCTCGCGTACTGGCTCTTCCCGTACCCGAACACGATGAACATCTATCAGAACTATCGGAGCCCTTTGATGTGGGACGTGTTCGCCGTCTCCACTTACGCCACGGTCTCCGCGCTCTTCTGGTTCATCGGCTTAATCCCCGACTTCGCCACGCTCAGAGATCGCACGCGCAGCCGCGTCTTCCAAGTCATCTACGGGATGCTCGCGCTCGGCTGGCGCGGCAGCGCGCGCCACTGGCAACGCTACGAGACGGCGTATCTATTGCTCGCCGGACTCGCGACGCCGCTCGTGCTCTCGGTTCACACCATCGTCAGCTTCGACTTCTCCATCGGCATCATTCCCGGCTGGCACGCCACGATCTTCCCGCCCTACTTCGTCGCGGGCGCGATCTACGCGGGCTTCGCGATGGTCTTGACGTTAACGATCCCGCTTAGAAAGTTCTACGGGCTCGAAGACTTCATCACGATGCGGCATCTTCGCAACTCGGCGAAGATCATGCTGGCGACGGGCTTGATCGTCGCTTACGGTTACATGATGGAGGCGTTCACGGCTTGGTACTCGGCGAGCGAGTATGAAGGCTTCATGATGAAGAATCGCATCTGGGGTGGCCCCTATCGCTCGCTCTACTGGCTGCTGATTTTATGCAACGTGCTCGCCGTGCAGGTGCTCTGGTTCAAGAAGGCGCGTCATAGCACGCTCGTGCTCTTTATCGTCGCGATGTTCGTCAACGTCGGGATGTGGCTTGAGCGATTCGTCATCATCGTAACGAGTCTGCACAGAGACTTCGTGCCCTCTTCGTGGGGAATGTATCGCCCGACGGTCTTCGACTTCTCGATGCTCTTCGGCACGATTGGCATGTTCCTGATGCTCGTCTTCCTCTTCATACGCTTCCTGCCCGTCATCTCGATCTTCGAGATGCGCACGATCTTGCCGCAGGCGGCGGTCGATGAGGAGGCGTTAGAATCGTGAAACGATGAAGTAGGAACGATCAACGATGAAGTTAAAGTTGAAAGTTCTTACTTCATCGTTCCGCGTTCATAGTTCATCGTTCCTTGAGTGTTATGGCTAGGAAGCGCACAAGACCGACGGTTTACGGCGTGATGGCGGAGTTTGATAACCCGACCTCGGCGGTCGCGGCTGCGCGCCACGCCTACGACGCGGGCTACAGGCGCATGGATGCCTTCTCGCCTTATCCGGTCGAAGAGTTGTCGGAGGCCATAGGTCATCAGAAGAATCACCTGCCGCTCATAGTTTTGATCGGCGGACTCCTCGGCGGCGCAAGCGGATACTTTTTGCAGTATTACCTGTCGGTCATCAACTATCCTTTGAACATCGGCGGGAAGCCTTTGCACAGTTGGCCCGCGTTCATCCCGATCACGTTCGAGATGACGATCCTCGGCGCGGCATTGTTTGCCATCTTCGGGATGCTCGCGTTGAACGGCCTGCCGGAGCCGTATCATCCGGTCTTCAACGCGCCCAACTTCGCGCTCGCCACGCGCGACCGCTTCTTCCTCTTGATCGAGTGGCGCGATCCGAACTTCGATCTTGCCGCGACCGCCGACTTCCTGCGTGGTCTCGAAGGCGCGCGCTCCGTGGCGGACGTGGAGTTCTAAAAAGCAGAGGTTAGGGGTTAGAGGTTAGAGGACAGATGAAAGATTTGAAATCTGAAATTTCAAATTTGAGATCGAGAGCGACGACGGCTCGACGTGTCGCGGCGTTTGCGTCTCAGCGCGTCCGCGCGTCCGCGCGTCTCCGCGTCCTCTTCATCTGTTCACTGCTTGCTGTGCTCTGTTTGCTCTCCGCCGGTTGTCGGCAGGATATGCAGAATCAGCCGAAGTACAAGCCTCTGCGCGCGAGCACGTTCTTCGCCGACGGCCAGTCGTCGCGCCCCTTTGTCGCAGGCACGATTGCGCGCGGCCATCTGAACGACGACAAGTTTTTCTATCAAGGCAAGCAGGACGCGCAGGCGGGCGCGCAACAGCAGAACGGGGGTGGCGCGACGCAGACCGTGTTGCAGACCGCCGCGCCGAACATTCAGGGCGGCACGGGCACAGTCGCGGGCGGCGACGTGAACACGCGCGGCAACGCGGGTGCACACGTCGGGATTAAAGCGGGCGAGATTCAGTCGCAGGCAGGCAAGGACGTGGTCAATCAGTTTCCTTTTCCGATCACGAAAGAGGTGCTTGATCGAGGTCAGGAGCGTTACCAGATTTTCTGTTCCGAGTGCCACGGCTTGACCGGCTATGGCGACGGCATGATCGTGCGTCGCGGCTATCGTCGCCCGCCTTCGTATCACGATGATCGATTGCGCAGCGAGCCGGTCGGCCATTTCTTCGATGTTGTGACGAATGGGTGGGGCGCGATGCCGGACTACTCCGGGCAGATTCCGCCCGAAGATCGTTGGGCCATCATCGCGTACATACGCGCGCTGCAACTGAGCCAGCAGGCCCCCGCGTCGGGAGCATCGACGATGACGAACGCGGGCGCGCAGACACAGGCAAGCGGAGGTGTGCGCCACTAATGGCGACGGTGATCGATACAAAACTCTACTCCGCTCCCGCATCGCTTGAGCGTGCGCGCGGCGCGGCTCTCGTCGTCGGCGGGGTTGCGCTCGTCTTGGCGGTCGCGCTCGCGTTCCTGAGTCCCGCAGGGTTCAGCGCGACGTTCTGGCGACCGTACCTCGTCGGCTTTACGTTCTGGACGGGCGTCTCCGTCGGCTCGCTGGCCCTCATCATGCTGCACCACCTGACGGGCGGCGGTTGGGGCGTCGTCCTGAGACGCATCTTCGAGGCGGCGACGCGCACGCTGCCCGTGATGATGTTGCTCTACCTGCCGATAGCCGTCGCGGTTTTGTCGCGCACGCTCTACCCGTGGACGTTTCCAGAACTTCAGCACGAGCACGCCATCCAGTACAAGGCGATCTACTTCAACCTTGCGTTCTACTTTGCGCGCACCGTCTTCTACTTCGCCGTCTGGTTTCTGCTCGCGCGCGGTTTGAACACTTGGTCTCTCGCGCAAGACGACGAGCCCGATCCACGCAAGCAGCGAATGCTGCGCGAGCATATGCAGTCGTTGAGTGGCCCCGGCATCGTCTTGTTCGGTTTTACCGTGACGTTCGCAGCTATTGATTGGCTGATGTCGCTCGAACCGGAATGGTTCTCGACGATCTTCGGGCTGCTCATCATGGCCGGTTTCGGTCTCTCGGCCTTCGCCTTCGCGATCACGGTGGCGGTGCGCCTCTCGCGCGAGGACGGCATGGAAGCGGTCTATCAGCCGCGCTGGTTCCACGATCAGGGAAAGTTGCTGCTGGCCTTCATCATGCTGTGGGCCTACTTCATGTTCTCGCAGTATCTGATTATCTGGGCGGGCAATCTGCCGGAAGAGATTCCGTGGTACTTGCGCCGTCTTCGCGGCGGCTGGCAATACGTTGCGCTCGCGATGGTCTTGCTGCACTTCGCGCTTCCGTTTGTGCTGCTGCTCTCGCGCGATCTCAAGCGGACGGGGAAACTTCTGGGCGCGGTCGCGCTGCTCGTGCTCACAATGCGCGTCGTCGATCTCTTCTGGACGGTTGCGCCGAGCGTGAAGGCGGCGGAAGGTCACGGCGCGGAGTCGGCCCACGGCGCGGCGTTGATACTCGGCTACGCTCTGTGCTTCATCATCCCCGTAGGCATCGGCGGCGTGTGGCTCTGGCACTTCTTAGGTGAACTGAGGAAGCGACCGCTCTTGCCGCTCGGCGACGAGGGACTCGAAGCTGCGCTAGAGCAGCCGCACGGGCATCATTGAGAAGAAGTATGAAGTAGGAGCGATGAACGATGAAGTAAGACAAACGTTCTTCAGTTCATCGCTCCGCGTTCATCGTTCATCATTTTGGTTTGAGGCGTTAAAGAGATGAGCTGGAAGGGCCACGACGGAGAGGGGCGCGGGAGCCGTTACGTGCACATCACAGAGACGCCGGACGTGAGCCACATCACGAACCCGGACGTGATGCACGAAGAGTCGGACGTGAACGTGAAAGGCGTCGGCGCGTTCGTCGGCATCCTCTTCGCCGGTCTCATCGTGATGGCCGTCATGATGATCGGTCTCTGGAAGGTCTTCGAGTGGAGAGCGCGCGTGGCCGATGAGCGCATCGCCGTCACGCCGATGGCGCGCACACAAGCTGAGCGTCTGCCGCCCACGCCGCGACTACAAGCCGCGCCCGGCTTCGCCTCGCTCGATGATCCGAAGATGAGTTTCGAGTTGAAGGAGCCCGCCGCCGAATGGAACGCGCTGCGCGAGAAGTGGGACTATGAGTTGAAGAATCCAACCGCCGCCGATCCCAACACGCAGACGATGCGCGTGCCCATCGAGGATGCGAAGCGGATGCTGCTCGATAAGAATCTGCCCGCGCGCACGCAGCAGCCCGGCACGATCACTTGGAAGGGCCAAGATGTGCCGACGTATTCGAGCGCGGGTCGGCAGACCGAGAAGAGGATTCAGCATTAGAGAGTTAAAAGTTTGAAGTTGAAAGTTGAAAGTTGAAAGTCGCAGGTCGAAAGTTGACGGATATAGTTTATAGCTCGTGGTTGGAAGCGATGCCCGAAGGCGTGGGCGTGCGGCGCGCGTCGTTCGCGAGTCGCGCGTGGCAGATCGTTTCGCTCTGTGCGTTCTGTTTGTTGATTGTAATTTTTTGTCGCGGCATTGCGCGCGCGCAGTACGCGCAGCCGCCGCAGGGTGGTTTGGCGAGCCAGCAGCCGCCGGACACTTTGAAGAATATCGGTATCGACCAACGACTGAACAATCAACTTCCTTTCGATGCGACGTTCAAAGACGAGGCAGGCAACGTCGTTCACTTGGGCGACTACTTCGGCAAGGGGCGGCCCGTCGTCGTCTCGCTCGTCTATTACAAGTGCCCGATGCTGTGCAATCAGGTCTTGAACGGCTTGGTCGGCGGCATACGCGGGCAGCAGTTTCTCGTCGGCAGAGACTTCGACGTGGTGACCATCAGCTTCGACCCGCGCGAGACGCCGCAGGACGCCGCCGAGAAGAAGAAGATCGTCATGGGCGATCTCAGGCGAGCGGACGATCCAATCGCCGCCGGAGGCTGGCACTTTCTGACGGGCGATAAGACGCAGATCGATCTGGTGGCTGATGCGGTCGGTTTCCACTATGCGTTTGACACGCGCACCAACCAGTTCGCACACGCTTCCGGTGTGATGGTCACGACGCCTGCGGGTAAGTTGTCGCGCTACTTCTATGGCATCGACTATGCGCCGCGCGATCTCAAGTTCGCGCTCGTCGAATCATCGGCGGGCAAGATCGGCACGGCGGTCGATAAGATCATTCTCTATTGCTATCACTACGATCCGACGACCGGCAAATACGGTTTCGTCATCATGAGCGCGATGCGCGTCGCCGGAGTCATGACGGTCTTGGGGTTGATCGCTCTGATCTTGATCCTGCGTCGCTCGCGCGCGGGCGACGCGTTGCGCGCCGCGAGAGGGACAGTTTAGAAAGAGATGCAGTTGCCTTCGGTTCCATTCATGGCTGAGCGCGCCTCGACGGTCGGGGGCCAGTACGACGCGCTCTACGCCTACATCGCCGCGATCACGATCTTCTTCTCGGTGCTCGTCGCCGCGTTGATCTTCTACTTCGCGGTGAAGTATCGACGCCGCGATCCATTAGAGATTCCAAGACCGAACGCAGGCTCTCTGAAACTCGAAACGATGTGGACGGTCATCCCGTTCCTCATCGCGATGACGATCTTCGCGTGGGGATCGAGTCTCTACTTCACGCTCTACCGGCAACCGAAAGAGGCGATAGAGATTTTCGTCGTCGGCAAGCAGTGGATGTGGAAGTTTCAACACACAGAGGGCCAGCGTGAGATCAACGAGCTGCACGTGCCGGTCGGCAGTCGCGTGAAGTTGACGCTGACGACCGAAGACGTGATCCACGCCTTCGCCGTCCCCGCGTTTCGCATACGCTCCGACGTTGTGCCGGGCAAGTACACCTACGCTTGGTTCGAGGCGACGAAGACCGGACGCTTTCATCTCTTCTGCACGGAGTATTGCGGCACGAATCATTCGGGGATGAACGGCTGGGTCGAGGTGATGGACCCGACCGCGTATCAGACTTGGCTCGCGGGCGGCGGATCGGAATCACCTTCGGCGTCGGGCGAGAAACTTTTCCAATCCGTCGGCTGCGCGACTTGTCATAAACTCGACTCGCAAGGAAGGGGCCCCAATCTGACGGGCGTCTTCGGCAAGCCGCAGGAGTTGGCGGACGGCTCGACCGTGACGGTTGATGATGCTTACGTGCGCGAGTCGATCTTGAATCCGCAGGCGAAGACGGTCGCGGGCTTCCAACAGATCATGCCGACGTATCAGGGCCAGTTGAGCGAGGAGCAGGTCTTGCAGCTCATCGCCTACATACGTTCGCTCGGCAGCACGCAGCAGGACGCGGGCGCGACCACGGGCTCGCACCCTCAGAGTTCAAACGTGGCGACGACGACCGGCGCGGTCGCGCCCGACGCGCAACGCTCAAACCCGCTCGCGCCCACGCAACCGCACGGCGCAAGCGGCGCGAACACTTCGACGCGCACGCAGGTCAACGCGACGAATGCGAACGGCGGCGGATCGAGTCGCGGCAACAGCAACAGGTGAGCAAGTAGGGAAGAGAAGTTAAACGGTCATGAGTTCGATTAACCAACCACCGCCGCATGAAGGTATGTCGCCGCGTTCTTTCGAGCCGCGCGTCCGCTTCGCGCACACGAACTACATCAACGCGCATTACGGCATCAAGTCGTGGCTGCTGACGAGGGATCACAAGCGCATCGCGCTTTTGTACCTCGCCTCGATCACGCTCTTCTTCATACTCGGCGGCATCTACGCGATGATGATCCGGCTGGAGCTTTTAACGCCGGCCAACGATCTCTTCGTGCCCGCGACCTACAACAAGCTCTTCACGCAGCACGGCATCATCATGATCTTCTTCTTCCTCATCCCGTCGATCCCGGCGGTCTTGGGGAACTTTCTCGTGCCCTTGATGATCGGCGCGAAGGATTTAGCGTTCCCGCGCATCAACCTGCTCAGTTGGTATCTCTACATCATCGCCGCCGGGATCGTCATCTGGGCCCTCTTGAACGGCGGCGTCGATACAGGCTGGACGTTCTACACGCCTTACTCGACGACGTTCTCGAACTCTTACGTGGTGGCCGTCGGACTCGGCATCTTCGTCAACGGCTTCTCGTCGATCCTGACGGGCTTGAACTTCATCGTCACGATCCACACGATGCGCGCGCCCGGCATGACTTGGTTTCGCCTGCCGCTCTTCATCTGGTCAACTTATGCGACGAGCCTCATCATGGTGCTCGGCACGCCCGTCATCGCGATCACGATCCTGCTCGTCGCGTTGGAGCGGCTCGCGCACATCGGCATCTTCGATCCACGCCTCGGCGGCGATCCAGTCCTCTTCCAACACTTCTTCTGGTTCTACTCGCACCCCGCCGTCTATATCATGATCCTGCCCTCGATGGGCGTGGTCTCGGAACTCATCTCGACGCATTCGCGCAAAAATATCTTCGGCTACACGTTCGTCGCGTTCTCGTCGCTCGCTATCGCAGTCTTCGGCTTCCTCGTCTGGGGCCATCACCTGTTCACTTCGAGCCAGTCGGTTTACGCAGGGATGATCTTCTCGGTCATCTCTTTCACGGTGGCGATTCCCTCGGCGGTCAAAGTCTTCAACTGGACGGCGACGCTCTACAAGGGCTCGATCTCTTATTCGACGCCGATGCTCTACGCGATGGGCTTCATCGGCTTGTTCACCATCGGCGGCTTGACCGGCCTCTTCCTCGCAAGTTTAGGGACGGACGTACACCTGACAGACACCTACTTCATCGTCGCGCACTTCCACTACATCATGGTCGGCGGCGCGCTGATGGGTTATCTCGGCGGCTTGCACAACTGGTGGCCCAAGATCACGGGAAGAATGTATCCAGAGGGTTGGGGCCGGTTTAGCGCGCTCGTCATCTTCGTTGGGTTTAATCTGACGTTCTTCCCGCAATTCCTGCTTGGCACGTTGGGTATGCCGCGACGCTACGCCGCTTATCCGGCGGACGAGCCCGTGTGGCAGGTCTTGAACGTGATGAGCACGGCGGGCGCGTCGATCCTCGCCGTGGGTCTGTTGATTCCGGGCATCTACTTCATCTGGTCGATGCGCTACGGCAAGTTCGCGCCCGCCAATCCATGGCCCGCCACAGGTCTCGAATGGCGCACGCCTTCGCCGCCGCCCACAGAGAATTTCATCGTCACGCCGGTCGTCACGTGGGAGGCTTACGAGTACAGGCCCGTCGAGGAGATGGGCATCATCGGCGTGACCGACGAGGACACGTCGCGCGCAGCGCAGCCCGCGCACGGCGCGAACGCTGACTTGAAGAGCTAGAAGGGGGCAGCGAGTTTGTCTTACTCAATCGATGAGATTCACCTGACGGACGCCGAGCATCACGCGGCGACCGCGCTTGCGCACCACTTCGATAATCTCGAACAGCAGCGCGAGGCGGGCTCGCTTGGAATGTGGGTCTTCCTCATCACCGAGATCATGTTCTTCGGCGGGCTCTTCACCGCCTACACGATCTATCGCACGCAGCACGAGGCTTCATTCGCTTACGCGAGTTCGACATTGAACTGGAAACTCGGCGCGCTCAACACGGTCGTGCTCATCACAAGCAGTTTGACGATGGCCCTCGCCGTCTATTTCGCGCAAGTCGGCAGACGACGTAACCAGATCGTCTTCCTCGTGCTCACGGTCGTGCTCGGAGCGACGTTCCTCGTCGTCAAGTCAATCGAGTATGCGGAGAAGATTCGCGATCATCACGTCCCCATCGCTGGCTTCTGGCATTGGGACACGACTGAGCGACCGATCCCTGCGGGTGTGCAAGAGCGATCCGTTCAGATGTTCTACTGGATTTACTTCGCGATGACCGGCCTTCACGCGCTCCACATGATCATCGGCATCGGCATCATGTTGTTTCTGATCTATTTCGCTTATCGCGGACGCTACACGCCGGAGTATCATTCGCCGGTCGAGAACAGTGGCCTCTACTGGCACTTCGTTGACATCGTCTGGATTTTCCTCTTTCCCCTGCTCTACCTGCTCGGCGCGCACCTGACGCACGGCGGGCACTGAAGGGTTGATTCGTCATGTCGGAACACATCGTCCCACGCAAAGTTTATTACGCGATCTTCGCCGCGCTGATGGCCCTCACCGCGCTGACGGTCTTCGCCGCGAACATCTCGTTCAAGAGCGAAGCCATCGGCACGGTCATCGCGTTGACCATCGCCGTCACGAAAGCGACGCTCGTCATTCTCTACTTCATGCACGTCCGCTACAGCTCGCGTCTCACGTGGGTCGTCATCGCGAGCGGCTTCCTCTGGCTGGCTATCATGATCGGGCTCACGCTCTCCGATGTCCTGACGCGCAGTTGGTCGCAACTACCCGGCGGCAGATGAAGGCGCGACACGATTCGACCAACCAAAGCAGATAGTCTTGGCGAGGTTCTTTTGCGAACCCGTGCGCAGTCCGCTTCGTTTAATCGTGCAGAGGGCTCTCGACAGGGCTCGCATTTGTGAAACGGCGCGCGGCGAGTTTAGAATCCCAGCGCGAGTTGAGAATCTTCAACTTGCTTCTGAACCGATCATGCGCAGGCGCGACGCTCTCTGAACTAATCGACAAACGGCGGTGACGCGATGAATGAAAGTTGTAGCAACTGCGGCGCGGAACTTTTCGAGAGGCAACAATTCTGCCGTCAATGCGGCGCGCCGACGCGCAATCTCTCTTCGGGAGAGATGCCGACGCAGATCTTCTCCGGCGGAAGGCCGTCGCAGCCCACGACGCCGCAGCAGGCCGCGCAGCGGCCCTTTTCGAGCACGACGCCGCTCGCGAGCCGCGACACGGATTCGGTCTATCACTCCAGCTTCGCCGCACAGTACCAGACACCTGCGGGTGTACCCGCCGCGTTCCCGACCGAGACGGCGCAACTGCAACGCAAGCGGCACAAGTGGCGCGGCTGGCTGATCGCGATCCTATGCCTCGTCGTCTTCTTCGGCGCGGGCTCGTTCTTCGTCGCACAGGTGATCGTGGATCGGGTCAGGCACAGGATCGTCGTTCACAAAGAGACTTCGGCGCGCGGCATACCCGCGATCCCTGCGATGCCTGCGATGCCTGCGATTCCCGACATGGACGAAGCGAGTACGGAGGGCCTGTCGCCACTTGATGAAGCGGGCGCGCAAGTGTCGGGCGACAAGACCGTCTTCACCAAGACCTTCGCGCTTAGGCCGGACGCGGCCTTCTCGCTCCAACAGATCAGGGGCGACGTGACGATTGAGGGCTGGGATCAGAATCAGGCACAGGTGACGATCACGAAGCGCGGCGGCGACGCCGAAGAACGCGCCGGCGTCGAGATCATGCACGCGGTGAACGACAAAGGCTTGACGCTTCACTCGCCCGAAGAGATGGACGAGTTGAAGGAGATCAAGTATGAGATCAAACTCCCGCGCGCGCTCCGTCAGATCGAGATCAACTCGCTCGAATCCAACGTGACGCTCTCGAATCTCGCGGGCAGCGTCGCAATCAAAACGATGAAGGGCGACTTCTCCATCAAGGGCCTGACCGGCACGGTCGATCTACGCACGATGAAGGGCGACATCTCGGTCGATCTGAAGAGCGCAACGCCCGCGCAGTCGCAGAGCTACAACACCGTCAAAGGCGATATCACGCTCGCGCTCGAAGGCGCGAACGCGCAAGTGCAAGCCGAGACAGTGACGGGCAGCGTGAGTGCGGACGAAGGGCTCGGCGTCAATATCGAGAAGCAGTTCGCGGGCTCGCGCGCGTCTGGCCCGGTCGGCAAGGGAGGCCAGACGGTCGCGGCGAAGACCGTGAGCGGGAGCATAAAGATCAAGAAATAGCGACGCGCTTAGCCGCAACCACGGAAATTCCTCACGTCTCCGCGCACGCGGCGCGCGGTTAGGGTTATAATCCTCCGGCGGTCATCTCTTCCTAAAATTCCGATCCGAAGTTCGATCCATCGATCACGACACGCGAGGGGCGCGCGCGATAATGAGCATCCTGCCGAAGACCGAGCACTTGAAACGCTACAAGGACGTGGCGCTGCTGCTGATGAAGTACGGGCGCTCCGATCTCGTCAAAGGATCGGGACTTGAATCCGCGCTCGTCGAAGAAGACATGGCGGAGAACAAGTCCGCGCCGAAGGCTGAAGACCTCGCAGACGATCTCGAACGCTTGGGTCCCACCTTCGTCAAGCTCGGTCAACTGCTCTCGACGCGCGCAGACCTCTTGCCGCCGCCCTACCTCGAAGCTCTCGCGCGCTTGCAGGACAGCGTGGGGCCGGTCTCGTTCGCGGAGATCGAGCGGATCGTCGAGTCGGAGTTGGGCGTGCGTCTGTCGAAAGCGTTCGCGCGCTTCGATTCGCAGCCGATGGCCTCGGCGTCTCTGGGCCAGGTGCATCGCGCCGAGATGCGAGACGGGCGCGAGGTCGTCGTCAAAGTGCAGCGACCGAACATACGCGAGCAGATGGTCGATGACTTCGACGCGCTCGAAGAGGTCGCGGGCTTTCTCGACGCGCGCACAGAGATAGGTCGTCGCTACGAGTTCACGCCGATGGTGCAGGAGTTGCGCAAGAGCGTGATACGCGAGTTGGATTACAAAGAGGAGGCCGGCAATCTTCTCACCTTCGCCGACAACCTCGCCAACTTCGAGTCGGTCTTCGTCCCGCGCCCCGTCGCAGACTACACCACCACGCGCGTGCTCACGATGGAGTACGTGCACGGCAAGAAGATCACAGACCTTTCGCCGCTCGGTTTGATGGAGATCGACGGCGCGCGTCTCGCCGAAGAACTCTTCCGCGCTTATCTTCAGCAGATACTCGTGGACGGCGTCTTTCACGCCGACCCGCACCCCGGCAACGTCTTCATCTCCGACGACGGCGCGCGCATCATCCTCCTCGATCTCGGCATGGTCGGGCACGTCGCGTCCGCCTTTCAGGACAACCTGCTGCGTCTGCTGCTGGCCATCGCGGAGGGGCGCGGCGAGGACGTGTCGGACATGACGATCCGCATGGGCGAGAAGAAGGGCGGCTTCGACGAGACAGACTTCAAGCGACGCATCACAGACCTCGTCGTGCGCCACACAGATGCGCCGATGAACAAGATCGACGCGGGCGCGGTCGTCCTAGAGATCACGCGCATCGGCGCGGAGTGCAACTTTCGCCTGCCCTCGGAGTTCACTCTGATCGCGAAGGCCCTGTTGAACCTCGACCGCGTCGTCTATACGCTCTCGCCTTCGTTCGATCCGAACGCCACCATTCGCGGCTACGCGACCGAGATTCTTCAGCACCGTTTGCTCAAAGTGTTCGAGCCCGGCAATCTGATGTCGAGCTTGATCGATCTCAAAGAGTTTGCCGAGCGACTGCCGAGCCGCGTCAACAAGATTCTCGACGCCATCGGCAACAACGATCTACAGATCAAGGTGGATGCGCTCGACGAAAAAGTTTTGATGGAGGGCGCGCAGAAGATCGCCAATCGCATCACGATGGGCGTCGTCATCGCTTCGATGATCATCGGCGCGGCTCTGCTGATGAGAGTCGAGACAGCGTTCAAAATCTTCGGCTACCCCGGACTCGCCATCATCTGCTTCCTGCTGGCCGCCGCCGCCGGTGCGTACCTCCTCATCATCATTCTCTTCTACGATCAGCCCATCAAAAAAAGAACCCACCACGACGAGGACTGATCCTTCAACGTCGCGGCGGGCCCTCGCCAACCTGATAACTTCGTCGCTTACGGCTGACCGAACCTGAGCCTGTACTCCGTCGAGTTCATAAACCCGTTGACCATCGAGCGGAAGTCCGAGGGGTTCGCGTTGATCGTCTGAAGCCACGCGTTGTAACCGCCGGTGTCAGGATCGCGACGTAGATAGCCGAAGTATTGCATCGCGACGAAAGCGGGGTTGAATTCGACGGCCCCGACCTCGTCTGAGTCTGCGATGGCCCGAAGCACTTGCGCGCGCGTGAGCGTTCCCCTGTTGAGCGCGTCGGTAAAGCTGGCGACCGAGAAGACCACTTTCGAGCCGGAGTCAGGATCAGAGGGCGTGCGCGTGGTGATCTGCTGTAAACCGTAGCGACCCATCAGGGCGTTGACGTACCCTCCGTTATCCGTCGTCCCGTCGTAAGCGTTCTTAAATTCCTGTCGCTGCGTGAAGGCTGTAGTGAAAGCCCCCTTCTTCGCGATCAGCTCGGCGGTTGTCGTGCCCGTCACGGCCCTCATGTCGGCGACGATCTCGCTGTAGCGCGGGAGTCTGCCGAAGGCCACCTTGTAGAAGCGGAAGACGAAGAGGCCCTTCAACTGAAACTCCTGCGAGCGGAAGAAGTTTGCCGAGACACTGATCCGGTCGCAACTCGTATCGCCAGCCGCGCAGTTGTTCAGGGTCGCAGACCATGGCTCGCCCGCTTCGGGCTCGCGCGACAGAAAGTCTAGGTACTGCATCCGCACGAAGAGCGGCGTCGAGAGGATCGGATTCGGCTCGCCCGCCACGTCGTTGTCCAGAATGATCAGCGTCGCGGTTGTCTGCGCGCCGAGCGTCGCGTTCACGGGGTTGAAGAGCCTGACCTGAACGGTCTCGTTGCCTTCAACGTGTGCGTCGTCCACGAGCGGGATCGTGATCTGTTTGGGCTGCGTGTCGCCTGCGGCGAAGGAGACAGAGTCGAGAGTCGTCGAGTAGTCGCAACGCGCATAAGCCGCGCCGTGATTGTTGACCGTGTCGTCGCAACGCACCGCCGCCGGATCGTCTATGGTCTGATAGGAGACGCTCAATGGCGCGGAGGCTTCGCCCGTGCGCGTGACGACGAGCGTCGCGCGACCGGCCCCCTCGGAAGCTTGATAGCTCGCTTGACTGAACTGCACCTGCGGCGCGACTTCGTTGCCGATCTGCAATTTAACGGCGAAGGCGTCCGTGCTGCCACCCAATGTGCGCTGGAACGCAGTGGAGGTGACTGGGAAGTTTGTCGCGCTCGTGCTGCCGACGATGTATGCCGCACCGTTGTTGTCGGTCGCGATGCCTAAACCATTGTCATTTGCGCCCGCGCCGCCGAGATAAGTCGAGAGCGCGGGGTTGCCGGACGGATCGATCTTCAGCAGGAAGGCCCCGGCTTGCGCGGTCTGTGCGGGGTTGAGCAGAGGAAAGTCGAACGAGAAAGTCTGGCCCGTCACGTAGGCGTTGCCTGCGGTATCCACGGCAATGGAGTTCCCGCTTTCGGAATCGCTGCCGCCGTAGAGGAACGAGTAGTCGAGCGATGCACCGTTAGAGGCGAGCCGCGTGACGAAGATGTCGCTCGCGAATGTATCAGGCTGCTTGCGCGTGACGGTCGTCGGGAAGTTAGATGATGTGGTGTAGCCGGTGACGTAGGCGCGGCCCGATCCGTCGAGGGCGATGCCCGTGCCCGCCTCGTAGCCATCGCCGCCGAGATAGGTGGAGTAGGCGACTGAACCGGCGGGCGTGAGCTTGGCGACGAAGGCGTCGAATGGGCCGGTGCTCGATGCGCGCAGGGGATTCATCAAGGGGAAGTTGGTTGATGCGGTCGAGCCGGTCAGGTACGCGTCGCCCGCCGCATCGACGGCGACGGCGAGCGCGACATCGTCCTCGTCGCCGCCGAGGTAAACGAGATAGCCGAGCGCGCTGCCACTTGCGTCGAGCTTGGCAACGAAAGCGTCCCTGCCCGCGTCGGTCGCGAGATAGACTCTGGAGGGCGCAACCGGATCGACTGCTACGTCATACACGAGCTTGTTCGCCAGCCCGTTGTTGCTCGGCGACCAGTTTGCGCCGCCGTCCGTCGTCTTATAGACGCCGAGAGACCCGACGGCGTAGAGGGTGGAGGGCGTGAGCGGGTTGATGGCGAGTCGATCAGCGACATCGCCATTCGCGGGCAGACCATTGCCGCTGGCGTGCCAGCTCGCGCCGCCGTCCGTGCTCTTAAAGACGGTGCTGATGCCGATGTTGACGGAGGCGTAAACGGTCGAGGGCGTGAGCGGATCGATGACGAGCGAATCGATCTGCGGCGGCGTCGAGAAGGATGTGAGCCCGACGCTGGCAGATGTCCACTTCAACGCGCCGTTGGTGCTCTTGTAGATGCCTTCGTTGGTTCCGGCGTAGATCGTATTCGTATTGCTCGGATCGAAGATCAGTCGCGAGACGGACGTAGAGAATCCCGGTATGCCGTTGCTGGAGGTGGCCCACGTCACGCCGCCGTCTGTGCTCTTGATAACGCCGTCGAGGGTCGCGGCATAGAGTGTCAGGTGGTTGGCCGGATCGACGAGCACCTGCTGGCAGATGTCGCCCTGATCTGAGATCGTCCAAGAGTTGCCCGCGTCGATGCTCTTGAAGATGCCGAAGAAGCTGGCGGCGTAAACCGTCGAAGGGACGACGGGATCGACCGTGACCGACTCCGGAAACAACGTGCTGTTAACGCCGGGGATCGAAGGGAACGGCGCGGTGATCACCCATGTCGTGCCGCCATCGGTGCTCTTATAGACAGAGGAGCCAGCAGCGTAGAGCGTCAGGTGGTTGGTCGGATCGACGGTGATGCCACTGAGCGACACGTCAGGCAAGCCGTTGTTGTTCGCAGACCAAGAGCCGCCCGCGTCCGTGCTGCGGTAAGACGGGCTGCCACGCTTCGGCGTCGGCGTCCCGTTGAAGATCGTCGAACTCGTAGAGCCTGTGACGTAGGCGTTGCCCGCCGCATCGACGCCGATGCCGTAGGCGGTCTCCGCGTTGTTGCCGCCGAGGAAGGTGGAGTAGATGAGAGCGTTGCCGCTTGCGTTCAACTTGGCGACGAAGGCATCACTGCCGCCACCGGCCTTCGATTGTTGATACGCACCTGCGGTGTGCGGGAAGTCGGTCGAACTCGTAGAGCCTGTGACGTAGGCGTTGCCTGCAGAGTCAACGGCGATAGAGTAGCCCGTGTCGTTGAGGCTTCCGCCGAGATAAGTGGAATAGACGAGGGCCGTCCCTGTGGGGTTGAGCTTCGTGATGAAAACATCCGCGCGTCCCGTGCGCGTCGCTTGCAGCGCACCGGAAGTGGGAAAATTTGTAGAGGTGGTCTGCCCCGTGATGTAAGCGTTGCCCGCCGCATCGACGGCGACGCTGTTTGCCTGATCGCTCGACGAGCCGCCGAGGTAGGTGGCGTAGCTCAAGACGGGATCGATGACGAGCGGCTGGCTGTGATCGTATGCGCCGAGTTTGAAGCCGACCTCGCGACGTGCATTGATGATGTAGCGGCCCGCGACTTCGCGCCGCGCGCCGCCGATCAACTGATAGACGACGGGCTTGCGCTGCGTGACGAAACTCGCACCCGCGCGCAGCAACAGTTGGCCTTCGGCGTCGGTCTTCACTTCGGTCGCGCCATCGAACTTGATCTTGATCTGTCGCGGGTCTGCGTGCGGGGCCAGTTGGAAATCGTATTCGAGCTGTTGCTGGCTGCCGTAGTAAACGAGATCGACGCCCGGATAAACTTCCGCGTAGCGCACCGCCGAGTAGGTCGCGACGTTCGTGCGCCACTTCGCCGGATCGTCGCCGATCAGATAGTTGACCTTCGCATCTGACTGGCCCTCGCCGATCACTCGCGCTGCACGTCGCGCTCCCGGCAATTTCATGCGAAGCACCATAGAGCTTTCGCGCGCGGATGAATCATCGACCGCGCCGCGCGTCGTCGCAGGGTTGCGTAGATCGGCATGCGACTTCTTGTTGTCATTGTCGAGCGCGAGCGTCGCGCCGGTCTCGGTCAGGAAGAGTTGATAGCCGCCGCCGCGCGCGGAGTAGATCACCTCGTCGGCGAGTTGGCCGTCGTTGGCGACGAAGTTCATCGGCAGTTGTCCGTAAGCAGAGTTGAGCGCGGCTTGGGTCGAAGTCTTCGTCGCGGCGCTATCGATTCGACCTCTGCTCGCTTCGCGGCCTTCATCTCTTCGCCCACGCTCTCGCACCTTCGCGGGCGCGTATGCGCTGGCCCTCTGCGCGCCGAATGACGACGCGAGCACGAGGACACACGCGAGCAGTATCGCTGCGGTCGAGCGGAGCGAGATGGGCGAGGGAAGTCGGAGACGTTTCAAGTCGGCGTAAAAATTGGCACGTGGCGTGTGCGCGTCGCCGCGTCTGCGTGAGCGTGTGGGCATTGAACTACTCGCTTTCGATCTCAAGCTGCGGGCGTCCCTGCGGGACAAAATTGCTACGCGTGAAAGTTGGCGGAGAGACACGCGCGTCGGCGATCTCTCCCTTCTCTCCGGGCCATCATGAAGCTGAGCGGCAATACAGATCGTGGAGCGCGAGCCGCGACCTCGTTCGGGGGCCTAAGGCTTTGAGGCGGCCGCGTCATTAAAATATGCCCGACATCAGATGCGGCGCAAGCCTTTGCGGCTGCCCGAAGTCGCGACCGATCAAAGCCGCCGGGCCAAGTGAGATTGAGAGAGTAGCACGCCCGCGCGTCGTCGCTGCGGTTTTGCGTTTTCCGGTGGCAGAAGGCATAATATCCGACGTTTGTTTTAGAAAGATTGGAGTATCAGAAGAGAGATGGCATCAGTTAACATCAATCAAGGCGAGTCAATCGAGAGCGCGCTGCGTCGCTTCAAGCGCAAGGTGATGACCGAAGAGATCATCAAGGACGCGAAGAAGCACGCCTTCTTCATGTCGAAGGGACAGAAGGCGAAGCTCAAATCCGCTCTCGCACGCAAGCGCAACAAGAAGAAACGCCGCCCGCCGCAGCCGCAACACCAGCGCGGCTAGTCTCACGAGAGACAGCGAACACTAAGAACGAACGAGAGGTTGCCGGTGTGCGAAAGCGCGTCGGCAACCTCTCGTTTTGTGTGGGCCTCTCACGCGCCCTCAATCCTTCTTCCTTCAACCCTTCTTCAACCTCGCGCGCTTCTTCCTCTTAAACAATTTCACGCCTTCCTCGACTGTCTCTTTCGCGCGCCGTGCGCCGTGACGACCGAGCGGCTTGAAGGTCTTGCCCTTGATCACGTTGTAGGAGACGAAGAAGTGCTCGATCTCCGCGACGAGGTTTTCGTCGAGCTGGCCCAACGAGCGCACGCTCTTGTGCGTGTGAGCTTTGACGGCGATGGCGATGAGCCGATCGTTGCGCGTGGCCTTCCCATCGCGCTCGGTCTGCTCCGCTTCGATGACGCCGACGAGTCGCGCCTCGACGAGACAACCTGCAAAAGCTGGCTCGTCCATCAGTACGAGTACGTCGAGCGGATCGCCATCGCCGCCAAGCGTTGACGGCACGAAGCCGAAGTCGAATGGGAAGACCGCGCCCGCCGCGAGTACGCCACCGAGCTTGAAGACGCCGAGCGCGTCGTCGTAGTTGAACTTGTTGCGACTGCCCTGCGGCGTCTCGATGACGACGTTAACGTGCATTGATTCATCTGCGAATGCATCAAGACACGAGAGCGATCCACTAGCGGCCCTGCTTGTCATTGTGTTCACCTCAGCCGTGCGCTCTCGTGCGCGCGGCGCGTCCAAGTTTCCGTGTAGAGCTTTATCAGGTGTAATCTCTACAACATCGCGCGCGTCCGTTTCAACTCGCGTGCGGCATCAAGATCAACTCAAGGGGCATGAACTTGAAATCAGTTTCACGACGGACACTCGCGCTCGCATCGCTCGCGCTCATCATCTCAACGAGTGCGGCACGCGGGCAGGCCGATGCCTCTCGCTCAAACGTTCGCACGGACTCATCGCGCTCTGATGCCGGGCCGCGCTCGAAGGTGATCGACGCCGCGCGTCTGCTGCGCGACGTGCAGACGCTTTCTGCCGACGATATGCAGGGACGCAAGACCGGCACAGAGGGTGGCGCGAAGGCGCGCGCCTACGTCGTCGAGGCTTTCAAGCGTTACGGGCTGCAACCCTACGGCGCAAGCTACCTTCAGCCGTTCACCTTCGCGCGCGGCGCGCAGACTTATCAGGCGAACAACGTCGTCGGCTTCATTCGCGGCAAGACGGAGCCTGCGCGCGTCGTCATCGTCAGCGCGCACTACGATCACCTCGGCGTCGTCAACGGCGAGATTTATCATGGCGCGGACGACAACGCTTCGGGCGTCGCGACGCTGCTCGCTTCGGCTGACTACTTCAACCGGCACACGCCCGCGCACACCATCGTCTTCATCGCTTTTGACGGCGAAGAGGAGGGCCTGCAAGGCAGTCAGTATTTCGTCAAGTCGCCGACGCTCGATCTCAAGTCGGTCGCGCTCGACGTGAACATGGACATGGTCAGCCGCAACGAGCGCGGCGAACTCTACGCTGCGGGCGCGCACCCCTACCCGTTCCTCAAATCTTACCTTGAAGAGATCGCGAAGGACGCAAGCGTCCACCTGCTCATCGGGCACGACGATCCGAAGTTGGGCCACGACGACTGGACTTTGCAATCCGATCAGGGCGCGTTCCACATCGCCGGAATTCCGTTCATCTATTTCGGCGTAGAGGATCACAAGGACTATCACAAACCGACGGACACCTTCGCCAACATCGACCCGCCCTTCTTCGTCCACTCCGCCGAGACGATCCTCTCGTTCGTTCAACTCATCGACAAGAACCTCGACCGGATCGACAAGGAGCGCGCCGCTAAGAAATGAAACCGCCTCTCACCGGGTAAGATTTTCCTCTCGCCTCTGTTAACACTCAAACATCCCCGAACGTTTTAACGTATAGAAGTCGCGCCCCGAACTCCGGCGGATCGGGCGTCATTCTCGTCCATGAAGACTGTTTATACATTTTATCTCGACGCTGCGCGGATCGCCGTCCAGTCGATCTTCGCGCACAAGCTGCGCGCGTTCCTGACTTTGATCGGCATCATCATCGGCGTCGCGTCAGTGGTCGTCGTCGGCGCGGCCATCTCCGGCTTGAACACCTACGTCGTCGAGAAGGTGACGAAGATGCTCGGCGCGAACCACTTCATGATCGCGCGCATCGCCTCGTCGGGCGAGTTGTCGGAGGAGGACTTGGAGCGCATGAACCGGCGCAACAAGCGTCTGCGCGGCGATGACTTAGAATGGCTCAAGCAATACTGCGAGACTTGCACGGCGGTCGGGGCGGAGCAGGGACGCGGCACGAAGTTCGAGCAGGACGGCAAGACCTTCTATGGCGGCGTCATCTTCGGCGTGACGGCGAACATGGCGGAGATCGAAGACAAGATGATTGATGATGGCCGCTTCATTCAGCCGGAGGACGACGAGCACTCGCAACTCGTGACGGTGCTCGGCGCGGACATCAAAGACAAGTTCTTCCCCGACGTTGATCCTATCGGCAGGGAGTTCAAGGTCGCGGGGTTGCCGATGCGCGTCATCGGCGTCGAAGAGCGAAGGGGCCCCATCTTCGGCGAGCTCGTCGATAAGCACGTTTACATTCCGCTCTCGACCTTCCAGCGTCTCTTCGGCAAGGGCGACGGTCTGGAAATTCACGGCAAGGGAGGCGCGCGCGAGACTTTCAAGCTAACCATCGAAGATGCGCGCAAGGCGCTGCGCGACTATCACAGGCTCATCGGCAGCGAGGAAGACGACTTCGGCATCGTCAACACTGAAGAACTCGGCAACCAGATCGATCAGTTCACCGGCGCGATTGCGGTCGTCGTCACACCGATCACTCTGATCGCTCTGGTCGTCGGCGGCATCGTCGTAATGAACATCATGCTCGTCAGTGTCACCGAGCGCACGTTCGAGATCGGTCTGCGCAAGGCTCTGGGCGCGCGGCGCAGGCAGGTGCTCTTACAGTTTTTGATCGAGTCGTCGCTCTTGTGCGCGCTCGGCGGCATGATCGGTCTGCTCGCCGCCGCAGGCATCTCTTGGCTCGTCACCGTCTTGACGCCGATCACGATGACGATCACGCTCGGCTACATCGCGCTCGCGCTCGGCGTCTCCACTATCATCGGCATGATCGCGGGCATCTACCCGGCGTACAAAGCCTCGCGACTCGATCCCATTATCGCGCTCACGCGCAACTAAAGTTTTATGAGACTGCGACTGCCGAAATTCATCCCGCGCGAGACGCTTCTGATGGCCCTCGACAGCGTGCGCGCGCACAAGTTTCGTAGCTCTCTCACAGTGCTCGGCATCGTCATCGGCGTCTCGGTCGCTATCGTCGTCGCGTCGATTTTGACAGGAATGCGGGGCAATATCATTAAAATCGTCGAGGAGTACGGCTCCAATAACATCTACGCGTTTCACCTGACGACGGGCCCCCAAGTCGGCGAGCGCGATCAGTCGGAGCGCGCGCGCAAACCTTTAACGCCCGAAGACGGCGAGGCGATCAGCGCGCAGGCTGCGACGGTCGAAGACGTGGCGTTGCGCTCGCCCAACGTTGGCTGCGGCGGCTGCGGCTTCGACGACACGGTCATCTACGAGGGCAAGACCTATCGACGCGGCAACACGCAGGGTGTCACGCCAAACTACGGCGAGATGACGAACGCGACTATGCGCGAGGGCCGGTTCTTCTCGGAGCAGGACGATCTCAATCGTCGCAACGTGATGGTCATCGGCGTCAACGCTGCGCAGGCCCTCTTCCCCGACAGGGAGGACGGCATCGCGGGAACGAAAGTTAAGATGGGCGGCTACGTCTGGGAGATCGTCGGCGTGCTCGCGAAGCGTAAGGCGACTTTCTTCGGCGAGAACGACGAGGACAACGCCGTCTATATCCCGTTCCGCACGGGCGTGCAGGTTGCGCCCGCGCGCCACTTCCTCATCCTCGTCATGCGCGCTCGCTCAGGGCAGTTGCAACCGGCCATGGATCAGATCGAGGAGATACTTCGCGCGCGCCGCAACGTGAAATTCTCCGAGCCCGATAACTTCGACGTGAAGACGGCGGACGCCTTCGTCACGCAGTTCGACAGCGTCTTCGGCATGGTCGGCGTCGTGGCGATTGCGATCTCATCTGTGGGCTTGATGGTCGGCGGCATCGGCGTGATGAACATTATGCTCGTCTCTGTGACGGAGCGGACGCAGGAGATCGGCGTGCGTAAGGCCATCGGCGCGCGACGACGCGACATCGTCAATCAATTTCTGTTCGAGGCGATGACGCTCACACTCCTCGGCGGCGTCTTCGGCGTCGCGCTCTCGGTCTTCGTCGCACATGTCGTGATGTTCTTCGTGCCGTCGCTGCCGGCGGCGATCCCTGCGTGGGCCGTCACGTCGGGTCTGGGCGTCTCGGTCGGCGTCGGTCTCGTCTTCGGCGTCTGGCCCGCCATGAAGGCTTCGCGTCTCGACCCCATCGCCTGCCTGCGCTACGAGTAGCGACACCTGACTTAATGTCTGCGACAAAGAGGGAGACTGAGATCGTCACGGTCTCGGTCGCCCTCTTCGTGCGTCGCGCATCTGCCGGACTCGTCGTCTTCGTATATTCGCGTGTGGCGGGAGTGGTTGGACGGCATCGTTTTGCATGTGGTAAATTTTGCGTGCCCAAGTTTCTCCCCGCCCCGGAAGGGTTCGTTTGACCGCTCGCGCTGCCTGCTCCCGAAAACACACGCCGATTCTCGCTGGAGACTCTCATGCACAGACGCCCTCGAAGCCAAATGCTCTTGCTCGTCGCGGCTGCGTCGCTGCTCGTGTCGATCATCAATGGTGGCCCTGTCCGCGCCGGAGGGCCGACCGACAGCGGCTCGCTCGCGCAGGCGCAGGCTGCGCTCGACGCGGGCAAGGCTGCGCTCAGACACAACCGCGCCGATGAAGCGCTGCCGCAATTGCAGAACGCGCTCTCGCTCTTCACGCAGGCGAACGATACTGCGGGCGCGGCTGCGGCGCATGATCAGATTGGCGACATCTATCAACGCTACGGCCAGTATCAGACCGCGCTCGACAACTACCAGACAGCTTTCGATGCCTTCTGCGGCGCGCACTCTCAAGCGAACGCCAATCTCCTGCTCGTCAAGATCGGCGAGACGCGCTACCTCTCAGGCGACGCCGACGGCGCGCGTGCAGCGTTCGCGCGCATGAATCAGTGCGGCACGTCGAACGTCGCGGCGGGAGACGACGGCAATCGACGGCGCGACAGCGCGGCATTCATTCCCATCGGCGCGGCCCTCAGTCTCGCCTCGTGCCCCGCGTTCTCGCAGAACAACGATAACAACAGCACCGCGAACAATCCGCCGAACGTGCCCTCGTTCGGCCATGGCCCTATGAATGGTCGCTCGCCTTCCGTGAGGATGGACTTGCGCGTCGTCGATCAGGATGGCAATCCCGTCAAAGGCGTCAAGGCGAAACTCGAATCGGAGCGCGGCGCGAACGGTCTGCTCTGCGAGTGCACGCACATTACAGATGACGCGGGCAAAGTGTTGATGGACCCGATCCATCTCACTCACACGCTCAAGCTGGCCCTCAATGCGAAGGGCTTCGAGCCTTTGCAGATCAGCGTCGATCCTTCCGAGCTTAACCAGCCTTACAAAGTCGCTTTGCAGGCGAAGGGCGCGGCGGCGGGCGCAAACGCGGCGGGCCACGTCTCAAACGTGGCGCAGCAAGCTCGCGGCGGCGCGTCGAATCCTGCCGCGTGCTTCGATCTCTACAGCTTCTTCGCGAGCTACGTCTTCGGCGAGTTGTGGCGCGGTCGCTCGGACTACGACGCAAACAATCTCGATGCCGCGCGCGCGCATTATCAAAACGTCCTTGCTGTCTCCGACACGACCGCGCCGACCGGCAATCTCCAACTCGCGCGCCTCTTCCGCGCCATCGCGCGCACGAATCTCGGCGACATCGCGTTTCGCGAGGGCCGGTTCAGCGAGGCCGCGCACTTATACCAGCAGGCCATCGACGGCGCGCAGAAAGACAACCGGCTTGAGTTGGCCTGGGCGGCGCAGCGCGGCTTGGGTAAGAGTCTCTGGTCGCTCGCGCAGCAAAGTCAGGACGCGAATGCTGCGTCGAAACAGAGAGAGGACGCGCTCAACGCTTTCCGCGCTGCATTGAAGACGGTCGAGACACTGTTCGCCGGAAGCCTGCGCGCCGACGAAGCGCGTGCGGACTTCCTCTCGACCACACATGATCTCTTCGACGACGCAGCTTCCGCCTTCGCCGAGTCGGCCATGAAGACGACCGTGCAAGGTGGTCAGGCTTTAGCTCACGCCTCGCTCGATCCGCCTCCGCTCACGGGCCGCGCTCTCGCATATGCGGCCGAGGCTTTCCGCGTCACCGAACAGGGTCGCGCGCGTGCGCTGCTCGATCTCATCGGCGAGTCGCACGCAGAAATCACGGAGGGCGTGCAGTCAGATTTGCTCGCGCGCCGCGCGGAGAACGCCGCGCGACAGCAGGAGATCGAGGACATGTTGCGGGGCGTGCGCGCGCCCGGCGCACCCGCTCCGCAGGACACCGTCGCGAAACTCGAAGCCGAACTCGAAAGACTCGGCTCGGAGCACGTCGCGCTTGAGAATCAACTACGCGTGGCGAGCCCGCGTTACAACACGCTCATGCGCTCTCAGCCGCTCTCGCTCACAGAAGTGCAGCAGCAAGTGTTGGACGACGGGACGGCCCTGCTCGAATACAGTCTCGGCCGCGAGCGTTCTTATCTCTTCGCCGTCACCAAGTCGGGACTCGCGCTCTATCGTCTGCCGCCGCGCGCGGTCGTCGAGTCGCAGGTCTTCGAGCTGCGCAAGCAACTCGTACCGTCGGGCGCGCGCCGCGCCATCGCGGGGATCGACACGACTGACTCGCAGCGCGGCATCTCGGAGGACTTGAAAGCCGCCGCATCAGGGCGCGGTCTCGTGCTGGGTGGCTCTGCCATCGCTCCGCAGGTCGTGCACGCCTATGCCAACGCCGCGAACGCGCTCTACAACATGACGGTCGCTCCCGCCGCGCAATTCGTCGGCGCGAGCCGACTATTAGTCGTCGCCGATGGCGCGCTCAACTTCGTGCCCTTCGAGGCGCTCGTCACGAAGCCGGACGGCGCGGACTATGCGTCGCTCTCTTATCTCGTTAAGACGAACGAGATCGTTTACGCGCCTTCGGCTTCCGTCATCGCGGCTGTGCGCGCGGCGCGGGCGGCATCGGCGGCGCAAGCGGCGAACGCGCGCGGCGTGCTCGTCGTCGCCGATCCGGTCTTCGACGCGGCGGACTCTCGCGCGAGCGGCAAGAACTTCAAGCCGCGCGACGAGACGGCGCAGCGCGCTGCTTTGAAGTCGGCCATCGGCGACGTGGCGAATCTGAAGTCGCCGCGCCTCATGCTCGTCCGCCTCGCGGGCACGCGCAGCGAGGCGGAGCAGATCGCCGTGCTCGCGCGCAACGCTGGCGGCGCGGCTGATCTCTGGCTCGACTTCGATGCGAGCGAGGCCAACCTGCGGAGTCATCAACTCGACGGCTACCGCGTCATACACTTCGCCACGCACGGCCTGCTCGATACGGACAGGCCACAGTTCACAGGACTGGCCCTCTCGCTCGTTGGCGATGCGGAAGACGACGGCTTTCTGCGTGTCGGCGAAGTCTTCAACCTGCGTTTGGGATCGCCGCTCGTTATTCTCTCCGCGTGTGAGACGGGGCTCGGCAAGGAGAACAGGGGCGAGGGCGTGATCGGTCTCGCGCGTGCCTTCATGTACGCGGGCGCGCCTTCGGTCGGCGTCTCGCTCTGGTCGGTTGCGGATCGCTCGACCGCAGAGTTGATGCCCGACTTCTACAAACGCTATCTCGCCGCGCAGGGTCGCGCGCCCGCAGCCGCCTTGCGCGCCGCGCAGCAACAGATGATCGCGGGCAAGCGTTACAGCGCGCCGTTCTACTGGGCTCCGTTCGTGCTGGTCGGCGATTGGAAGTGAGATGGATTGACTCATTTGTTCATTGATCCAATGAGTCATTGAATGCTCGTCTTCAATGAACAAATGAATCAATGATTCAATAGTTTTGTTACGGGAAGGAAAGTCTATGCTGAATAACTTGAATCTGTCGGGGCGCGTCGTGATGGTCTTGGCGACGTGTGCGTTCGCGTTGTGCCTGTTGAGTCCGTCGGTCGCGATGTCGCAGCATGGGCGCGCAGCGCGCACGCGTCATAACGCGCAGCAGTCGCAGCAGCCCGCGCCGCCGCCGAAGAAGAAGAAACTGCCGCCGGGCGTGCGCGGCTTCGATCAGTTCGCCAACCGCGACGCCTCCGACAAGCTGATCGCAGGCGGCGCGACGCGCAACGAGCCGAAGGATGCGGCGGAAGCCGAGGCGAATGCCAGCCTCGAACATGGAATGGACTTCTACAAGTCAGCTAGGTATGCGGAGGCTGCCGCAGCGTTCAGCCGCGCCGCAGAGCTTGAGCCCGCGTGGTTTCGCGCGCAGTACCGGCTCGCGATGGCCCATGAGGCGCAGGGCAAATATAGAGAGGCTGCGTTGGCTTACACGAAAGCAGTGGCCCTCGCGCCCGACGCGGCGATAGACGAGCCGCAAGACTTCTTCTACGCGCAGTACAACCTCGCCAACTCGCTCGCTTTGAGCAATCAGCACGAGATGGCCGTTGCGACTTACTTGAAACTCATCGACACGCTGCCTGCGCCCATCCCGACGCCCCACTATAATCTCGGTCTCTCCTACGTCGCGCTCGGCAAGCAGCAGGCGGCGGCGGATGCGTTCAAGAAAGCGATTGAGATCAAGCCGGACTATGCAGAGGCGCACTACAATCTCGGTCTGCTCGATAGTCGCGCAGAGCAATACGCGCAGGCCATCGACGAGTTCAAGCAATCGCTCAAGGCGAAGCCCGACTACGCGGAGGCCCGCTACAGTCTCGGCCTCGCCTATTACCTGACGGATAATCGGGCCGGTCTCGCCGAACAGCAGAAGGCCCTGCAAGAGATGAAGTCGAAGCTCGCGACAGACCTCGCGAAACTCAGGTGAGAAGCTGTCAGTCACCTGTTATTTATTAACTCCACAGTTGAAGGGAATCGTGATGAAAGAGTGTGTGACGTTTAGAATGCGTGCGTGCGCGCTCGCTTTGTGCGCGGTGGCCTGTCTTGTCTCAACGGGCGTGCGCGCGAGTGCACAGTCGCCGGGCTATCAGGGTCAGGGTGGTGGTGGCGGCGGCGCTGGTCGCGGCGGCTACCAGCCGTCTGAAGGCGAGATAAAGGCGGCGCAGGCTGTGCAGCAAGCGGCGGACGCACCGGCAGCGATTGCGGCGGCGGGCGAGTTTCTGAAGAAGTATGCGAAGAGCCCTGTGCGCGCGCGCGTGGGCCGGATGGTTGCCGACAAGATCGGCGCGGTGCAGGACGCGACGCAGCGCGCAACGCTTGCGGAGAGCGCGGCGAAACTTTTCGACCGGCCCGAAGAGGTGGCCGTCGTCACTCCGCTCCTCGTCAACGCCTATGTCGATGCCAAGCGATTCGACGATGCATTCCGCGTCGGTGGCGACTGGGTTGGCAAGCATCCCGAAGACGTGCCGATGCTGACGCAACTCGGTCTCGTTGGGATCGATCAGGCGCGTCTGCGCAATGCCAAGTTCGTGGCGCAGAGCCAGCAGTACGCGATGAAAGCCGTCGAGCTGATGGAGGCGAACAAGAAGCCCGCAACGATGGACGATGCTGTGTGGTCATCTTACAAGACCGAATGGCTGCCGACGCTCTACCAGTCGCTCGGATTGCTCAGTTTCATCTCCGGCAACAACGCAGAGTCGCGCACGCGTTTGGAGAAAGCGACCACGCTTGGCAGCAGCGACCCGACCACCTACGCACTGCTCGCAGACATGGCGGACAAAGACTATGAGGATTTGGCGAAGCAGGCGATGGCTATGAAGGCAGGCGCGGATCGCGACGCGGCGACGAAGAAGGCGCAAGCGCAACTCGACAAGGTGATCGAGATGTACGCGCAGTCGGTCGCGATGTCGGAGGGCAAGACCGGCTTCGAGCAGATGCACGAGCAACTGCTCGCGTCGCTCACCGGCTACTACAAGTATCGCAAGGGCTCGACCGACGGGATGCAGCAGTTGATCGACAAGTACAAGAAGACCAACATCAAGTTGTAATCGAGTCGCGCGTGCGCCGAATGAAGAGCGCGCGCATGAAAGAGAGAAGCGGCGTGTGGGAGAGATTCCCATGCGCCGCTTCTCTCTTTCATGGTTTAGTCTTGCGCGTCACAGCCGCGCTTCGAAAGTCGCGTGCAGCTAGAGACGAGTAACAAGTCTGATGCTACTGCTGCCCGCCGCCCTCTCCGCCATTACCGGATGGCGAGTTGCCGCCGCCAGCGTCCTGTATGCCCGCTTCCTTTTCGAGAGGCGGGAGAGCCGCCGCCACCGCGCCGCTCACCAACCCGGCCGCCGCGCCCGCGAGCACGCGACGAACTATACCCTTCGCCGGGCCTTTCTTCGCGCCGCCCTTCTTGCTACCACCTTTCTTCGCGCCACCCTTCTTCGCGCCTGACTTGGAGCCGCCTTTCTTCGCTCCGCCTTTAGCCGCGCTCTTCTTACTGCCGCCTGCGGACTTCTTACCTGCGCTCTTCTTTGCGCCGCCCTTCTTCGCTGCACTCTTCTTCGCGCCGCCTTTCTTTCCTGCGCCGCCCTTCTTGCCAGACTTCTTACCACCGCCGCCGGAAGCACCCTTGCGGCTCGACTTCTTTGTCGCCATGAGCGTGTCTCTCCTTCTTCGTAATGTCGGAAACGTTTACCCAACCTAATAAACCAATCTTACGCATCGTGCAAGGAAAAACTTAAAGAGGAGCGCACGACTTGCCATGACGCGCGCGCGTGCCTCCTGTACAATCGTGTGACTTTAACGATAGGCATGCGACGATCAACCGATGAATAGCAGGCGAATCACTATTGAAGGCAACCGCTACCTCGTCTTCTATACCTTTGACGACGAGCCACAACTCGGCGCAGTCGCCGACGCGGGCGCGCAACTATCTGCACAGCCGAACGACACGAACACGTCAGCAAACGCGCAACTGAGAGACACCGATCCGCTTAACGTCTCTTCGACTGATGAAGTAGATCAAGCAGTCGCGCACCCACGTCAAATCTCCACGGACGAGCAGATCGCCACGCGGTCGAAACCGCGTGAAGGAGAGGATCGAATTGTCTGAGCTGCGCTGGCATCCGCTGCTCGGCGAGTGGGTGGCGACCGCCACGCACAGGCAGGAGCGCACCTTCTTGCCGCCGCCCGATCACTGCCCGCTCGATCCGACCAAGCCCGGCGGCTTTCCGACCGAAATCCCCGAGCCCACTTACGACATCGTCGTCTTCGAGAATCGCTTCCCATCGTTGCGGCCCGATCCACCCGCGCCCGCCGTCGAAGCGACGGAGCTTTACAGGGTCGAGCCCGCGCACGGCATCTGCGAAGTCGTCGTCTATACGCCGAACCATTCGGCGACACTCGCGACCGAACCCGTCGAGCAGATTTATAAACTCGTCCGCGTCTGGACGGATCGCTTCCGCGAACTCTCTGCGCGCGACTTCGTCAAATACGTCTTCATCTTCGAGAACAAGGGCGAAGCGATCGGCGTCACGCTTCACCACCCGCACGGGCAAATCTACGCCTACCCCTTCACGCCGCCCCGCGTCGCGCGCGAACTCGACGAGTGCCTCGCGCATCAAGAGCGCACGGGCCATTGTCTGGTCTGCGACATCTTGACGGAAGAGCGACGCGATGGCCGGCGCATCGTCGCGGAGAACGATTCGTTCACTTCTTACATCCCTTTCTTCGCGCGCTATCCTTACGAGGTTCACATCACCGCGCGCCGCCACCTGCAAGCATTGACGGACATGACCGACGCAGAGCGTCGCGATCTCGCAACGGCGATCAAGCAAGTGATCGCGGCTTACGACAAACTCTTCAACCTCTCGTTCCCCTACATGATGGTCTTGCATCAGCGGCCCTCTGACGGCGCGACCTACGATCACTATCACTTCCACATCGAGTTCTACCCGCCGCTTCGCACCGCGACGAAGCTCAAGTATCTCGCGGGCAGCGAGACCGGGGCCGGAATGTTCATCAACGACACGCTCGCCGAAGAGAAAGCTGCGGAACTGCGCGCGCACGTCGAACCCGTCGTCTGGAAGTTCGCGCAACAGGCGACGGACGACGCGGGCCACGTTGGATCGGCGACGAGACCGGAAGGAAACGAGTGATTGATCTCGACGCGTTGCGCAGAGACTTCGAGACGCGCTACGGGCGCGCGCCTCGCTGCTTCCGCGCGCCCGGTCGCGTCAACCTCATCGGCGAGCACACGGATTACAACGATGGCTTCGTGCTCCCGATGGCGATTGATCGCGAGGCGGTCGTCGCTGTGGCAGCGCGAGATGATCGCATCCTGCGCGTGCGCGCTACTGACTTCGACGAAGAAGCCGAATTCGATCTCGACCAATCGGGCGAGCCGCGACGCGGCAACTGGCGCGACTACGTCGAAGGCGTAGCGCACGCGCTCGAACAACGCGGCGCGCGGCTTCGCGGCGCAGACCTGCTCGTAACTTCGAGCGTGCCTGTGGGCGCGGGCCTCTCATCGTCCGCCGCCATCGAAGTCTCCGTCGGTCTCGCGCTCGCGACGATCTCGAACGCGGAAGTTTCGCCCGTGGAGATCGCGCTCGCGGGCCAGCAGGCGGAACACGAGTGGGTCGGCGCGAACGTCGGCATCATGGATCAGTTCGTCGCCGCGCTCGGCCGCTCTGGACACGCGCTCTTGATCGACTGCCGCTCGCTTCGTTCGACGCCCGTGCCGCTCGACACCTCGGAGACGGCCATCGTCGTCTGCGATACGCACGTCAAGCACGAGCTAGCGTCGTCCGCCTACAACACGCGACGCGCAGAGTGCGAGCGCGGCGTGGAACTGCTGCGCGCCGTAATGCCGGCCATCAAAGCCTTGCGCGACGTGAGCGTCGAACAGTTCGAGCAACACGAGCACGTCCTGCCCGAACCCGTGCTCCGACGCTGCCGCCACGTCGTGACGGAGAATGCGCGCACGCTCGCCGCCGCCGAAGCCTTGCGCCGCAACGATCTCTGGGAGATGGGCCGCCTGATGGATCGCTCGCACCGATCTCTGCGCGACGACTACGAGGTGAGCTGCCCGGAGCTTGACGTATTGGTCGAGATCGCTGGCAACTTCGGCGGCGTGCTCGGCGCGCGCATGACCGGCGGCGGCTTCGGCGGCTCGACGGTCAATCTCGTGCGTCGCGATGCGCTTCGAGAGTTCCGCGAAACCATCGAGCGCGAATATAATCGCGCGACCGGATTATCCGCCTCAGTCCTCGTCTCCGAACCAAGCGATGGCGCGAGCGAGTTGCAAGCAGGGAACGTTCAGGATGACGGCAACGAGCAACGCGGAATAATGTGAAAGGGATCGGATCGAAAAGATGATCAACTCCGCACGAGCATTCATGTCAGTGCTCCTCGTCGCCGCGCTTCTCGTCGCCTCGACTGTCGCGCAGTCGCAGCACGCGAGCATCACGCCGGGACAGCGTTACAGCCGACTCGTCATACGCAACGCGCTCGTCATCGACGGCAACGCGACTCCCGTCTCCGGCCCCTACGACATCGTCATCGAAGCGGGCACGATCAAGGAGATGATCGCGCTCGATCCGGTCTCGGTGAAAGCTGGCGAGGCGCGGCGGCCGGCGCAGGGCGATGCGGAGATCGATGCGACGGGCAAGTACGTCATGCCCGGCCTGATCAACTTGCACGGGCACGTGCAGGACGAGAGGGCCGGAGTGCCGCAGCCACTCGACTACGAGTTGAAACTCTGGCTCGCGTGCGGCATCACGACCGTGCGCGACGTTGGCAGCGACACGCGCAAGACGCTCGAACTCAAACGCAAGAGCGACGCAGGCGAGGTGGCCGCGCCGCGAATCTTCGTCTATGCCGTCTGGAATAATTCGCCGATGCCGAAGACGGCGGAGCAGTCGCGCGCGCGCGTGCGAGAGTTGAAGGCCCTGGGCGCGGACGGGCTCAAGTTCTTCGCGATGGATCGCGATCTGATGGAGGCCGCGTGGGACGAAGCGCACAAGCAGAACCTACGCATCGCGCATCATGCGGCGGTCGCCGAGACGAACGCGTGGGACGACATCAAGTTCGGCACGACCTCAATCGAGCACTGGTACGGCATCCCCGACGCGGCCATTGAAGGCGGCGTGCAGAACTTCCCGCCCGAATACAACTACTCGGACGAAGTTGATCGCTTCCGCTTCGCGGGCCACCTCTGGCGCGAGGCGAACTGGGACAAGTTGATGAAAGTCCTCGACGCGATGATCGAGGCACACGTCGCGTGGGACCCGACGCTTGATATCTACGAGGCGAGCCGCGACCTGCAACGCGCGCAGACGCAGCCGTGGTTCGCTGATTATCTGCATCCCGCGCTCGAAGATTACTTCCGGCCCGACGCAGGTCATCACGGTTCATATTTTTTAGGCTGGACTTCCACCGACGAGACTTTCTGGAAAGAGAACTATCGCATCTGGATGGCCGCGCTCAGAGAGTTTGATCGTCGCGGCGGCTTGATCGGCGCGGGCGAGGATGCGGGCTTCATCTATCAGATGTACGGCTTCGGTCTCATACGCGAGCTTGAGTTGAAACAGGAAGCGGGCTTCCACACTCTGAAAGTCATTCAACAAGCGACGGGCAACAACGCGCGCATACTCGGTCAGGAGAATCGACTCGGTCGCGTGCGTCCCGGCTTCGTCGCAGACCTGCTCGTCGTCAACGGCAACCCCCTCGAAAATCTGAAAGTGCTGTATCCTACGGGCGTGGACATCGTCAAAGACGGCAAGCAGATTCACACGGGCGGCGTTGAATGGACGATCAAGGACGGCCGGCCCTACCACGCGCCCACACTCCTCGCCGACGTGAAAGAGATCGTCGCAAAGGCTCGTGCCGAGCGACGCGCGAGAGCGGCGAAGCCTTAGAAGTTGTTTTGAGAGTCCCGTAGGGACTTGATGTTTATAGTTCATGCGGTTCATTACCTCGCCAGCTCCGTAGGAGCGGCATGTTACATGTCGCCCCTGACGGGGCTCTCGAAGAGATTAAGTAGGGATGCGTCAGCTACAAACATTACGCTCCTACGGAGCGACGATTTCTCAAACAGCTTTTTCTCAAACAGCTTTTTAGCGCGACCATGCGCGATGCTTTTAACAACCTCGATCAACTTGAACCCTCAAAGGAATGAGTAGCATGAGAAGACTGATCGCAACTATCACGCTCGTCATCGCATCGGCTGTCGTCGCAACGGCGCAAGCCCCGGCCAATGCGGCGCGCGAGGACTTGTCGAGTTTGCCCGAATCGCAGGCTGTGTTGTTCGTCAACACGCGGCGCATCACGAACGAGGTGATGCCGCGCGTCGTGCCTGCGGCGCGGTATCAGGGCGCGTTCGACGAGGCGAAGAAGATGGCGAACATCGACCTGCGCCAGATCGATTACGTGCTCGTGGGCGTGCGCCTGACGGACGCGCCTGCGTCGGGCACGATCCCTGTGGAGTTCGGTCTCGTCGTCAAAGGCGGCTTCAACGCCGACGCGCTGCTCTCGTTCGTCCGCATGAGCCAGCAGGGCCAGTATCGCGACGAGACGCACGCGGGAAAGACGATCACCATCTTCAAGACGGATTTCGACAACGGCGACAAGAAGAAGAACGCCGTGACAACAGACGGGCCCAAGTCGAAGGACGGGTTGCCGTCAGAGATGGGCGCTGTCTCGCTCGGCGCGGACTCTCTGCTCATCGGCACGCCCGCATACGTCGCGGCGGCTCTGGACGCGCGAGGCGGCGCGGGCACGCGCATCAAATCCGATCTGGTCGAACTCGCCTTGAAGGACAATGACGCGCTCGTGAGTTTCGCGGGAGATATGCCGCCGTCACTCTCGAAGTATCTCAACTCGCCTGCGGGCGGCGGCATGATGGGCGATCTCTTCAACGACGAGATGAAGCGGCTCATAGACTCCGTGCGACAGATTCAGATTTCGCTCAACATGAACCCGGCGCAGTTTGGCGCGCAGACCACCTTGCGCACGGACACGCCTGAGAACGCGCGGGCCATTAGCGGTCTCGTCACGGCGGGCGTCAGCTACGCCGAAGCGGAGGCGCGCAAAGAAGCGGCGAAGCGCAAGGGCCCCCCGTCGCCGATGGAGGCGCACGCCCTCGACTTGATCAGATCGCTTACCAACACTGTGCGCGACAACGAGCTGCTGCTCGGCATCAGCCTCCCGCAGAACACGGTCGCCTCTGCCATGCGCGAAATGTTCGCGCCCGCGCCTTCGCCCGCCGCGAAGAAATCCGCGACGCGCACGACGACTCGGACGCGGCGCGCTCCGGCCCGTCGCAAGGCTTGAGACGCGCGCGTCTCTGACGGGCATACGATAAATTATTCGAGAGGTAGCGGCGCGCGCAGCGTGCGTCAGCACGCATGAGATGGACGAACAAAATAACGAGTTTGACGAAGAGTTGATCGACACGGACGATGCATCCGACGATGTAATCGTCGATGTCGGCGACGAAGATGACGATGACATCGGCGACAACGGCGACGACGATGATGATGACGACGACGAGCCCGCGGAGTTTCGCGCCGCGCTGCTCGCCAAGCAGGAGATGATCGCGTTGATCTCTCTGCGGACGGCGGCGGGCGGCGGCCGGATCGTCCGCATCGATCCGCGCCAGCCCATGCCCGCCGCGAAGTCCTACGAAGACGCGGCGGAGGCGCAGCGTTGGTTTCGTCGCAGTCTCCTCACCAGCCAGCGCAACGGCTGGCGCATTGTCTATGACGGCGAGCCGCTTTTCGGCTGAGAACTCTCACACGCACGCGCGCCGGCCCCCGTTCAAAACTGATCTTCTCTTTGCGACCTTGCGGCTTTGCGTGATCAATCTTTCTCACGCAAAGTCGCAAGGTCGCAAAAGAATTTTTTTCAGGTGTTAACGAGCGAGCCGGTTGGTGGCGACGAGTAGTTCGGCGTTGAGGATGGCCGCGCCCGCCGCGCCGCGAATCGTGTTGTGGCTGAGTGCGACGAGGCGGAAGTCGAGCACCTTGTCGGGCTGGATACGACCAACCGAGACGCTCATGCCACGCCCCGCGTCGCGGTCGAGACGCGGCTGCGGCCGGTCGCGCTCCTCGCGCACGACGATGGATCGAGCGGGCGCGGTGTGGAGCTTCAACTCCTGCGGGAGCGATGTGAACGACGAAAGCGCGTCTTTAACTTCTTCAACCGTCGCGCGGCGCACGAGCTTCACACGCAGTGCAGCCATGTGGCCCTCCGAGACGTTGACGCGATGCACCTGCGCGCTCAAACGAAACGGCGCGTGCTCGACGCGCGCGTCTCTCATCACGCCTAAAATCTTCTGCGTCTCCTCCTCGATCTTCTCCTCTTCATTCTCGATGAAAGGGACGACGTTGTCCGTCGCATCAAGCGAAGGCACGCCGGGGTAGCCCGCGCCCGACAGAGCTTGCAGCGTGGTCGCGACGACCGCTTCAATCCCGAAACGCGCATGGAGCGGCGCGAGCGCAAGCGCGATCATGATCGTCGAGCAGTTTGGGTTGGTGACGATGAATCCGCCGCTCTTATTATTGGCGCGCTGAGTGTCGAGCAGTTGCAAATGTTCGTGATTGATCTCAGGGATGAGCAGCGGCACGTCCTCATCCATGCGATAGGCTGATGAGTTGCTGATGACTGCGTAGCCTGCGCGCGCGAACGCGCCTTCGGTTGCGCGGGCCATCTCACCCGGCAGACTCGAAAAGATAAGCTCGCAATCGAGCGACGGCTCCGGCGCGGAAACTTTCAACTCGCGCACGTACTCCGGCATCTCACCCGGCAGACGCCACGCACACGCCTCCGCGTAAGTCTTCCCCTGCGATCTGTCCGACGCCGCCAACGCCGTCAACTCGAACTGCGGGTGGCCCTCCAACAGTTGAATGAACCGCTGCCCGACCGTCCCCGTCGCACCCAAGATACCAACTCGAAATCTCTGACTCATCGAAAATCTTATCCCTTCAACGCTTCCGCCATGCGACGCACGCCCTCCGCGAGCGCAGTCTTATCGGCGCAGAAGGAGACGCGCAAGAAACCTTCCGACTCTGCGCCGAACGCGCCGCCGGGCACGGTGATGACGCGCGCGGCGAGCAATCTGTCCGCGACTTCGGCAGACGTGCCGTGCGCGCTCGTGTCGAGCATCGTGTAGAAGGCTCCGTCGGGCGCGACGGCGCGCAGATGGAGTTGCGTCTTGATCTGTTCGAGCAAAAAGTCGCGCCGCTCTTGAAAGGTCTGACGGATCACTTCGCGCGCTCTCGCCGCTTCGTCTGTCCAAGCCATGAGCGCGGACTTCTGCGAGACGGTTGAGGCACAGGTCGTGACGTAGCCGTGCAGCACGAGCGCAGTGCGCACGACCGCCTCCTCGCCGCACATCCAACCCAGTCGCCACCCCGTCATGCTCATCGACTTCGAGAGGCCACTCACGACGATTGTGCGTTCAGGATAAACTTCGGAGATCGAAGCGGGCCGCTCCGGCGTGTAGTGAATCTCTCGATAAATCTCATCGCTCACGACGCGCGCGTTCGTGCCTTGAAGCGCATCCGCCATCTGCGCCAGTTCGTCGCGCGAGAGCACGCGGCCAGTCGGGTTCGACGGACTGATCACGACGACGACCTTCGTGCGCGGGCTCACCTTGCGTCGAAAATCTTCCGCATCGAACGAAAAATTTTTACTCGCCGGAAGTTTATAAAAGACCGGCACGCCGCCCGCCATGCGAACGATGACGGGATACGCGATGAAGCCCGGATCGGGCAGCAACACCTCGTCGCCCGCATCGACGAGCGACATCAGCGTGAGATACAGGGCCTCCTGCGAGCCCGCCGTGATGACGACGCGCTCCGGCGTCAAATTCATGTGCGGATAATCATTCGCGACGAGCGCGCGCAACGCAGGCAGGCCCGCGTGCGTCGTGTAACCGTTCTGCTCTTCCAAGACGACGCGCGCCGCTTCGCGTCGCACCACATCTGGCGTCGGTAAGTCCGGCTCACCCAATCCGAGATTGATGCTCCCCGGCAGCGCGCGATCAAACAACGCACGGATCGCGCTCTTCTGAATCCCGCGCAGACGCATTGGCGGCATGAATAGATGATCATTTACAGTTTCGTTTACTTTGATCTTCCGAGGTTTCTTCTTACTCCTCTGATAAACCCAAATTCTCCAGTCAAGCTCGCTGGCAGGAATCCCTAACTCCTTTGCGGCTCTCTCAAGCACCGATACTGCTTCTTTTTCAGTAAAGGATCGGTTAGTTACTTCAGCAAGGAAATTCTTAATATGAACATCCGGCTTAACCGTCTCTACTCCTTGCCGCATTACAAGCCACTTATAGACCGCATACGCTAACCCTTTAACCTTACCTTTGAAATCCCGATTGAAATCACCTTCTTTGGCCCAACGACGCAAGCCCTCCTGATCTGTTACGCCGACAGAATCAAAGTATTCAAGGAGTTCGCGTAGCTGTTGAAGACGGTTGCCGTATTTATATCCCCAAAGTTCGGCGGCGGCGGCAACATTTCCTTCTTGGTCATTAGGATATATTGACAAAAAGTTGGCTAGATCATCGCGGGTTCTGATGTCGTCCCAGTGTTTACTCTTGTAATGGCTCTCAGCATTAAAGACAGTAGTAGTGTTCAACTGATAATCGAGAACTGTTGACATGAGGTTCAGCACATAATCATCAGCATAAGCATCACGGCGTGGTGTTGGGAGCATCCGACAAGCATTCAAAATAGCCTGATAGTCGTTTTCGTTAGTCATAAATCATTGATTGTCGTAAGAGTCACCGCAAAAAATCTTCCAACTGCACCGAGCGGTCGGTCTTCTCGTCGCGGTACTTGACGATGACGGGCGCGTAAACGGAGAGTCCCCACGCGCGCCCTTGCTCAGTTGTCACCGCGCGTGCGCCGGGGACGACGACCGCGCCCGCAGGGATTTCGAGCGGGCGTTCGCCGTCGCGTTTGTAAATCTCATTGCGCGCGAGATCGAAGACGGGAGTTGAGCCCGTGAGTATGACGCCTGCGGCGAGCACGGCGCGCTCGCGAACTATTGCGCCTTCGTAGATGCCGCAGCCGCCTCCGATGAGCACGTCGTCTTCGATGATGACGGGAACCGCGCCGATGGGTTCGAGCACGCCGCCGACTTGCGCCGCAGCAGAGAGATGCACGCGCTTGCCGATTTGCGCGCACGAGCCGACGAGCGCATGGCTGTCGATCATCGTGCCCTCGCCGACGTATGCGCCCGCGTTGACGTACATCGGCGGCATACAGACGACGCCGGGCGCGAGATACGCGCCGTCTCTCACGCTCGATCCGCCGGGCACGATCCGCACGTGCTCCTCAATCGTCGTCGCGCGCACGGGGTACGTGCTCTTGTCGAAGAAGCGCAAGGACGGATGCGCCGACATATCGACGAGGCCACCCATGCGAAAGCCCGCGAGGATGCCGCGCTTGACCCAATGGTTGACGCGCCACACACCGTCGTCGCCTCGCTCAGCCGCGCGGATGCGACCGTGGTTGAGGGCCGCCTTAAACTCGTCGAACGTCGCGCGGTCGTCCGCAGAGAACTCCGCGCCCTCGCGCGCCGCAAGCTCTTCGACGCGCACGCGCAAGCTCGACGTTTGATCGTCCGCGTCGCGTCGTGCGTCGGTCTTCGCTCGCGGCTCGTTCGTCTCAGGCTGCGGCATGAGTCTCACCTTTCAACAATCCGAGTTCGTCTAACACTTCGCGCAGGCGCGCGCGCGTCTTCTCTTCGACGGGCACGAGCGGCAGGCGCAAATTTTCTTCGACGAGATTCATCAACGCGAGCGCGGCTTTCACGGGCGCGGGGCTCGACTCGATGAAGTTCGCTTCCATCAACGGCAGAAGTTTGAAGTGCAGCGCGCGGGCCTCTTCCCAGTTTCCTTCGAGGGCCAGCGAGACCATGCGCGACAACATCGCGGGCGCTTCGTTCGACGCGACCGAGACGAGACCGTCCGCGCCGAGCGCGAGCATGGCGAGCGTCAGAGAGTCGTCGCCTGAGAGCACGCGGAAGTTCGCGGGGCGCGCGCGCAAGATTTCCATGATCTGCGAGAGGTTGCCGGAAGCCTCCTTGACCGCGACGATGTTCTCGACATCACGCGCGAGCCTGAGCGTCGTCTCCGCCGCGATGTTCGACGAGGTGCGACCCGGCACGTTGTAGATCACGACGGGCAAACCTTCAACCGCTTCGGCGACCGCGCGGAAATGCGCGTAGAGACCGTTCTGCGTCGGCTTGTTGTAGAAGGGCGCGACGATCAAGACGGCATCCGCGCCGAGATCGCGCGCTGCTCGCGAGTATTCGATTGACGCGGCAGTTGAGTTGCTGCCCGCGCCCGCGAGAACTCGCGCGCGGCCCTTTGCCGCATCGACGGCCATCTTGATCACGCGCCGATCTTCTTCCTCGGTCATCGTCGCGCTCTCGCCCGTCGTCCCGCAAGGCACGAGGACTTTAATGCCGCCCTCGATCTGAAAGTCGAGGAAGTCGCGAAAGCGTGCCTCGTCAATCGAGCCGTTCCGTTGGAACGGCGTCACCAGCGCGGTCATGCACCCGCGCATCCATTCGACGTTCATCGTCATGTTCGCCTCCGGCGAAAGTATGGAGTCTAAAAGTCTGGAGTCTTGGAGTCCGAGGGCCTTCGCAACGACACGCATGTATTGAGAAGTCCAACGTGACGATCACGCAGCTTCCGACTCAAGACTTTAGACTCCAGACTTCAGACTTCCTTTCAATATCTCATCCATCACTTCTGCAAACTCGTAAACGCCGCGACGCCCTTGAATCCAACGCGCGGCGATGAGTGCGCCGGCGGCGAAGCCTTCGCGCGTGCGCGCCGCGTGCGCGAGTGTAATTTGATCCGCCGCCGAGTCGAAGCCGACGCGGTGCGTGCCCGGAATGTGGCCGGCCCGCGTCGAGGCGACGGAGATGTTTTGATCATTGAGTCGCGCGGCAAGAATCTCTTTGAGCTTGAGGGCCGTGCCCGAAGGCGCGTCGCGCTTGCGCGAGTGGTGCGCCTCTTCGATGAAGGACTCATAACCTTCGACCATCGCGAACAATTCCGCCGCACGCGCGACGACGCGGTAGAAAATCTGGACGCCGACGGAAAAGTTTGCGCCAAAGACGAGCGCGCCGTCGCGTTCCGCCACGATGCGTCGCACGATCTCGATCTGATCGTTCCAGCCGGTCGTGCCTTCGACGAGCGGAACATGAGCGAGCGCACACGCTTCGATGTTTCGCAAGACCGCCGACGCGGTGGAGAAATCTATTGCCGCATCATGACCACGTAACTCTTCTGCGATCTCTACGGCGGTGCGTGCAGCATCGTGTGAAGTGATGACGAGGCCGATCTCGTGTCCTTCATCGCGTGCGCGCGCTTCGACGAGTTGGCCCATCGCGCCGTGTCCGAACAGAGCCAGCTTCATCGCACAGCACCTCCGGCGTTCGCTTCGTCGCGCGTCGTGCTTGCCGCGTGTGCGTCGTCGTGTCCGTCGCGCCTTGCGTGTGCGTCGTCGGCGCGTGCGAGCAGCGTGCGCGCGAGTCGCGTGTAGAGCGAGACGGCTTCGGTGAGTTCGCTCTTTCGCACGCATTCTTCGGCGGTGTGTGCGACGAGGATCGAGCCGGGCCCGATGAGCAGAGGCGTGCCCCAGTTCGGCAGGTAAGGAATGTCGGTCGTGAAGCGCATGATCGCCTGCTCGAAACCTTCGACCGTCGCGAGACGGACGGGATCGTTTTCGGAAAGATATTCGATTGTGACACGACCGTTGGCGATCTGTTCGAGCGTCGCCTTCACCTCGCGCGCGGGCGTGACGAGGCGAAACTGTAAGACCGCTTCGGCGGCGGCGGCTGTGACGTTCGGTCGCGTGCCGCCGCTCAACGTGCCGACGTTGCAGGTCGTCTCGCCGAAGAACTCTTCGCGTTGCCACTGATGAGAGCGCATGTCGGCGAGCACGTCGAGCAGTTTATCAATCGCGGACTGGCCCTGTTCAGGGTAAGCGGAATGAGCCTCGCGCCCCGTCGCCTTGAGTCGCACACGCAGCGACCCTCGCGTGCCCGCAGCGAGCAGGCTGTCGGTCGGCTCGCCGTTGATGAGGTAGTGGCAATCGCGCGCCCACGCGTGCGAGTCGGCGGCGCGCGCGCCGTCGCTCGACATCTCTTCATCGACGGTGAAGAGCAGGCCGATCTCTTTGACGCCGTCGGCGCGCAAGCTCTCGGCCGCAGCGATCTGCGCGGCGATGATGCCCTTCGCGTCGCACGCGCCGCGACCGTGAATGAATTCTGCAGCTTCGCGCGAAGCGATGTGCGGCGGCACTGTGTCCATGTGCGTGGAGAAGACGATGCGCGCACGTGAGTTCGCGAGGCGCGCGAGGACGTTCGCGCGACGGGGCGCGACGCCTTGCGACTCGACCTCGTAGCCCAAGCCTTCGAGATGCGCGGCGAGGAAGCGACTGACCGCAGCCTCTTCGCCGGTGACGGAAGGGATGTCGATCAGTTGGCGCGTCAGTTCAAAAAGTTCTCGCATCGTCATGGTCAACGGTTTACGCCGTGCGCCTCCGTCGCTATCTCTGCGGGGTGATTGTCCTCCGCTTCGTCTTCCTCGAAGAACGCGGCGTGCAATCTTCTGACCGCTTCGACGGCCCGCTCCTCTTCGACGACGAAAGTTAGATTGATGTTCGACGCGCCCTGCGAGATGAGGAGCACATTGATGTCGCTGATGGTGGAGAAGACACGCGCGGCGACGCCGGGCGTCCAGCGCAGGCCCTCGCCGACGATGCAGATGATCGCGCGTTGCGGCTCGACGCGCACCGCCGCGATGGGTCTCAAGTCCGCGATGATCTCTTCAATCGAAGTCGTATCTTCGACGGACAGCGAGACGGAGACCTCCGAGGTCGTGACGATATCGACGACGGTGCGATGTCGATCAAAGACCTCGAAGAGTCGGCGTAGAAAACCGAACGAGCCGAGCATTCGCGCGGAGGTGACGTGGACGATGGCGACGTTCGTCTTGTGCGCGATGGCTTTGACGGTGCGCGGCGAAAGCGCTGTCTCGAAGTAGATGACGGTGTCGTCGGCTGCGGGCTGGCGCGAGTTGCAGATACGCACGGGGATGCCGCGCACGGTGGCCGGTAGGATCGTCTTCGGGTGTAAGACCTTCGCACCGAAGTAGGCAAGCTCTGCGGCTTCGGCGTAGCTCATGCGCGGGACGGTGCGTGCGGCTTTCACCACGCGCGGATCGGCTGTGAGCACGCCGGTCACGTCCGTCCAGATTTGAATCTCCGATGCGTCGAGGGCCGAGCCGATGATGGCGGCTGAGTAGTCTGAGCCGCCGCGACCGAGCGTCGTCGTCTCGCCCGATGTGTTTGAGCCGATGAAGCCACCGAGAACTGGCACACAGTTGCGCCCGACGAGCGGATCGATCTCCGCGCACGTGCGTTGATCAGTCTCTTCTTGGAGAGGGAGCGCGCAGCCGAACTCGTCGTTTGTGATGATGCAACGGCGCGCGTCCACCGTCTCTGAGTCGAGACCTTGCGCGCGAAGGATCGCGGAGAAGAGCGTGGAGGAAAGTCGCTCGCCGAAAGAGACGATTGAATCTTGAAGCAGCGCGTGGGGGCGCGCGCGCGCGGCGACTTCACGAAGCAACGGGCCGATCTCCGCGCGTGCTCGCGCGACCACAGAGGTTATGCTTTCAACTTCCTCGGCGGAGACGAGACTCTGCGCGGCATCGAGGTGGCGCGCGAAGTGTGGTTCAAGTGATGAAAGCGCGCCGTCCGCATCGCTAGCTTCGGCGCGTCGCACTGCGCCGAGCAGCGCGTCTGTAACGCGGCTCATCGCGGAGACGACGACGACGGGGCGCAGCGCACGGCGCGCGCCGACGATCTCCGACGCGCGCGCAAGCGCGGGCGCGTCCTCGACGGACGTGCCGCCGAACTTCATCACGAGTGGTTTGAATGCCGGCATCTAACTCGACCAGTTACGAGGGGAGCGCAAGCGACGAACGCTCCGCTCACACCGAAAAAATTTGCGTTGGACTCGCACGCGAATCATAACCCACGCTTAAGCGACTGCGGAAGACTGCGAAGCAATGGGAGTCGAGCTTGTCAGCAGAGACGTGCGCGCTTTTGAGGCGCAGGGGAAGTCGCGTGCGAATCGCGCGGCGCGCATCGTTAACAGTCAAAGGTGCGGCGTGCGAAGTATAGAAAGAGTCCAAGCGCGATGACGTTGACATGCGCGTGGCGCGGTTTTGAGTGAGACGGGCGCGGGCGCGCGCGTTGGCGCGCGAATTGATTGCGCGAATGCGAGGATTAACGAATGGGAGTCACAAGAGAACTACCGAAGGTGAGGCGCGTGATGCGCGAGACGTTTCGCATTGCGCGGATGCGACCCGGACAGGAAGAGGTTATTCGCTCGGTGCTCGAAGGCAGGGACACGCTCGCCTTGATGCCGACGGGCGCGGGCAAGTCGCTCTGTTATCAACTGCCCGCGTTGCATCTCGGCGGCACGACCCTCATCGTCTCGCCGCTCATCTCTTTGATGAAGGATCAGGTCGATAAACTCGAAGAGGCCGGTGTTGAAGCCGCGCAACTCAACAGCGCGCTCACCGCCGTCGAGCGACGCGAGAGTCTTGAGCGTATCGAGGGCGACGCGGGCGGGCTCATCTTCACGACGCCAGAGCGTTTGACCGATCCGTCGTTTCTCGCGACGCTCTCGAAGAACATGATCGACTTCGTCGTTGTCGATGAAGCGCACTGCATCTCGGAATGGGGCCACGACTTTCGCCCCGCGTATCTCTCGCTCGGCGAGGCGATCAAGTCGCTCGGCTCGCCGCCCGTACTCGCATTGACAGCGACCGCCACGCCCGAAGTCGTCCGCGACATAGAGAAGCATCTTAACCTGCGCAAGCCTCGCGTGATCACAACGGGGATTTATAGACCGAACCTGCGCTACGAAGTCGTGCGCGCGACGAACGAGGCGGAGAAGCGCGCACACCTCGCACGACTCTTCCGAGAGATCGACGGCACAGGAATCGTCTATGCAGCGACTGTAAAAGCAGTCGAATCACTCTACGAACATTTCGCAGGGTCTGGGTTCGAGTGCGCGAAGTATCACGGCAAGCTCCCGGCGCGCGAGCGCAAGGAGAATCAAGAGCGTTTCATGGCGGGCCGGTTGAAAGCGATGTTCGCCACTAACGCCTTCGGCATGGGCATCGACAAGCCCGATATGCGTTTCGTCGCGCACTACCAGATGCCCGGATCGATCGAAGCCTACTATCAGGAGTCGGGCCGGGCCGGTCGCGACGGCAAAGAGGCGCGCTGCGTTCTGCTCTATCAACTCGACGACCGGCGCACGCAGCAGTTCTTCCTCGGCGGGCGTCACCCGAAGATCGAAGACGTATCGGCGGTTTACGATGCGATGCTTAGTCTCGGCGCGCGCGAGTCAGCGATTGATCTGTCAGCCTTGCAAGACACGGCGAACACAGTCGCCGCGACGAAGGTGCGCGTCGTGCTGTCGCTCCTCAAAGAGTTGAAGTTGGTGAAAGAACTCAGGGGCGCGCGCTTCAAGCTCGCGAAGGCGGCCATCTCGCGCGATGAGATCGAAGCGGCGGCGCGAACGTTCGACGAGCAGGGCCAGCACGACCGCGAGAAGTTGGAGCGCATGATGCTCTACGGGCAGAGCGTGGCGTGTCGTTGGAAGCTATTGCACGAATATTTTGAAGCGCCGTTCGCGGAGGAACACTGCGGCAACTGCGACAACTGTCTGCAACCGCCCCGTGAACAGTCGGGTCGCGCCGAGAGGAACGTCGCGCCGGAGATGCTGCCCGCTTCGTTGAAAGATGGACGAGAAGCGGTGAAGAGTGCGCCGGAGTTTGAGCCGGGCGAGCGGGTGAGCGTGCCTGTGTATGGCGAGGGGCGCGTCAAGTCGGTCGAAGATGATAAGCTCATCGTCGCGTTCGCCGATGGCGAGACGCGCAAGTTCAAAAAAGAGTTCGTTGAATTGCACGGCTGAAGCGGCGCACGACGGATCGCGCGTCACCGAGTTTGATGCGGCGAAGATTGATTTGATGGAAGCGGAGTGTGAGATGGCCGAAGACGTGTCGAGAGAAGTGAAGGAGATGACGGACGAGGAGATCGTCGCGCGCATCGTGAGCCTCGGCTTTGATGGCGATGCCGGACGTTACCGCGAGTTCTGCGATGCGTGTCGCGCGGGGCTGCCCGCAGGAACGGGAGTGGCCTTGCGCGGTAGCGTCGTCACGGCGCAGCGTTGGGAGGACGGCTCGCCGTTCGATGCCGATGGACATGGCACGAGCGACTTGGACGTGACGCTCATCGGCGGCGACGTGATGAAATGTTGGGACGAAGAAGAGGGCTACTACATCCCCGCGCTCCACACCAAACCGCTCGGCGACAAAGACCCGCAGATCGCGCCGCCTCTGAATCCTCTGCGCGAAGAGTTGCAGCGCATCGCGCGTCGCCCCGTCAACTTTCAGGCCACCTCCAACATCATCATGTTCGCGCGCGACGTGCTGCTCGGTCAGCCCTACTACATGATCATCGAGGCGGGCGATGAAGAGAAGGCGGGCGAGACTGAAGCGACGGCAAGCGACGCGACGAAAAAAACGGACGTGAAAGAAGCGGCGAGCGCACCGGCCCCGCGCGGCGCGACGGGCGAAGGCGCGTGAATCTCAAGCTCTTGAGCTATAACATACGCTTCGGCGGTCGCGGTCGAGAGCATCGCATCGCGGAAGTGATTCGTTCGGTCGGGCCCGATCTCGTCGTCTTTCAGGAAGCGACCGACCCAATAGTCGTCGCGCGCATCGCGCAGGCGACAGAGATGACGACTTGCGGCGCGCTCGCCGCGCACTCGGTCGGCTTCATCTCTCGCATCGAGATCGCGCGCCACGAGTGGCACTATCCGGCGGGCGCGCGCCACGGCGTTCTGGAGATCGAACTCAAGGGCGGCCCGCGCATCTTCGGCCTTCATCTCTCAGCGCGCTTCTCGAAGTGGAGCGAGGCGCGGCGCGTGCGCGAGATCGGCGCGCTCTTGGATAGCATCAAGGAACATCAAGAGGGCTTCCACGTTCTCTGCGGCGACTTCAACACGCTCGCGCCCGATGAAATTTTAGACACCTCACACTTCCCTCTGTGGATAAAGGCTCTCGTCTGGGTGAGTGGCCGCGACATCAAGCGCGACACCGTGCGCCGACTGCTCGACGCCGGATACTCGGACGGCTTCCGCACGCTTCACCCCGATGATCGCGGCTACACTTTTCCGGTCTGGGACCCGCACGTCCGGCTCGATTACTTCTTCCTCCCGCAGCGACACGCCGCGCGACTCACCGGCTGCGAGGTTATCACCGCGCCGCCGGAGGCCACGCACGCCTCCGATCATTTCCCTCTGCTCGCATACATCGACCTGCCCGAATGAGCGTGCTTCAATCTCAACGCGAAGTAGCAGAATAAGATTCACCGCAGAGACACAGAGAGCACAGAGTGGGCCGCAGAGAAAAGGCCTTTCAAGTCTCTGTGCCTCCTCCGTGTCCTCCGTGTCTCTGTGGTGAATGCTTTATGGCGAGTGTTTTATGGTGCGCTCTTGAGATACTTCTCCGGCAGCGGCGTCCGGTCGGTCTCGCCCTCCCAGAAGATCGTGACGATCCACCAACGCTTGCCGTCGTTCATCAACTGAATGCTGTTGATGCCACGTTGAAAAGGCTTCGCGTCGTCCGACGCGTGGCGCGACTCGTAGGTCGAGAAGACGTGCGCGATGTGCCCGAACTGTTCCGTGCGCCGCGCCGCCTCGCGCTCGAAGAATCCTTCGCTCGACATTCGCGGCGCGGCGCGCGCGACGTAATCATCAACCGAGAGGACGCGCGGGGCATAAGCCTCACTGCCCGTCAAAGGCGCGTCGGGCGGCGTGCCGGTCGCGCGCAAGGGGACTGTGGGGATCATGCGCGCGCCGCCCGCGAAGAGCGAGCGGAGACGATCCCAGTCGCGCTTCTTCTCGGCAGGGCCGGAGATCACGTCGTAGAGCGCGGCGACGATATGATCGAGCGTGTCCACGTCCGCAGGGTTGGCGGCTGGCATCTGTGTCGCGGCGGTCGTTGCGGGCGTTTGCGGTGTTGTGGTCATGGGCTTCTGTGTTGGTTGCGTCGCCTGCGATGGTGATGTGTGTTGAGCGGGCGTCTGCGCTTCGACTTGATGAGCGCGGGCGCAGAGGGCGACAAAACTTAGAGCGAGTGCTAGGGCGAAGCGGCATCGCATTGGTGTGACTCCTTTGGTTGAGATCAGCCGATGAAGTTGTAATGAAACGGGGTGCTCCCGCAAGATAGCCGCAAGAGCCGCGTGGGCGCAAGACGCGCGCAGCGTGCGTCACGTGCTTCGCGTCGGGCGTCGTGTCGTGATAAAGTTAGCTCACTTCAGAAACAGTGGAATGGTCGTCGGGCCGTCGGGATCGCGAAGGGAGAGAGCGTGAGCGTCGTAGAGATCGAGAAGAAGGAGCCGAAAGATTTCGAGCTGGCGCAGGCGGCTGCCGCAGGCGATGGGCTGGCCTTCGAGCAGCTCTATCGACGCCACTTCCGACGCGTCTTCGCGCTCTGTTTGCGTATGCTCGGCGACCCGACGCTCGCCGAAGATTTAACGCAGGAGACCTTCGTCAACCTCTTCAACAAGATCGGATCGTTTCGCGGCGAGTCGGCCTTCACGACGTGGCTGCATCGCATGACGGTCAATCAAGTCTTGATGTACTTCCGCAAGGCGAGCACCAGACAAGAGCTAACGACCGACGAAGGCGAGACGCCCGTGCAGATCGTGCGCGGCACGGAGAATCCGAACGCGATGCCCGTCGTGGATCGCATCGCGCTCCAACGCGCGATCCATCAGTTGCCCCCCGGCTATCGCACGGTCTTCGTCCTGCACGACGTTGAAGGTTACGATCATGACGAGATCGCGCGGATGCTAGAAGTCTCCGAAGGGACTTCAAAATCGCAGCTTCACAAGGCGCGTTTGAAATTACGCAAACTGCTCAGGCAACAGTCTGAGGCTGCATAGCTTCTAACTCGCGTCAATCCGAAGCCCGGCACACCTCGCGGGCTCGACCCCGGTGGAAAAAACATGGACTGTGATCAGAGCCTCTCGCTGCTGAGCGACTTTCGCGACGGCGCACTCGACGACGGAAATCGCGCGAGCGTGACGCAACATCTCGACGGATGCCCGCCCTGCAAGTGCGTCTTCACAGACATCGAGACTATCGTCGTCACGGCGCGCACGTTCTGCGACGAGGACGGCATCAGCTACCCGGACGAAGACATCTTCTGGCAACGCATCACCGTCACGAAGACCACGATCCACTAAGGCCCTCGCGCCGCGCACGCCGACAGCGACGATTGAAGTGCGCCGCCCGCGCCTCAACGCCCGCACGCCTCATAATCCGATCCATTCCTCCGCACCGATCTCCAAAGCCGCGATTAGGTTATGCTGATACGTCAAACACGCCGCAGGTGTGGGTTGAGTTATTCGCTTACATCGGAAGCGTCGAGCGCGCGCAGATCATCGAGCACGAACGATGCGACGTTCTTCGGCTCGCTGGAGTTGCAGGTGACGAAGGTGCGAAACTCCGAGACGCGGTTAGTAACGCGCGCTTCGTAAACTTTTTTGTCCGGCCCATCGAACCTCACGCGCCACGTCAACTCGCCCGCGCGCCGCGTACTCGCGAGCGCAAGATCGTCTAATCCAACCAGCCCCGTCTCAGCGCGCACGAAGCACTCCGCCGCCTGCGCCGGATGAGAGAGGCAAGCGCGACCGCGAAAGTTCTCGATACGGACGCGACCGCGCGCGTACTCTTCGCCGATCTGCGCCGCCGATTCTTCGCCAACGTGTCCATAGAAGATTCCGTGCGGGAAGCAGACGAGGTTCGCGGCGAAGCGGTCGCCGCCGACGTGCGAAGACTGCCACGCGGATGCGCTCTCGCGCTCGCGCAAGCGTTGATAGACGCCGTTGCCAAATTTCGCGCAGCACTTGTCGCGCTTGCCATGCGTGCAGACGAGGAAGAGCGGATCGTGCGTGAGCGTGCCGCCCTCAAGAGAGTCGCCCGCGACGATTGCCTCGACGTTGATCGAGCGCAGGTCTTCGTAGTCCGCGAGCATGAGACGCACGGCGTAAGGTCTGCGTGCACGCGCGCGCACGACGAAGAGGCTGAAGGTATCGCGCGGCGGCGACTGCTTGATGAAGAGAAGGCGCGCGCGCGGAATTGTCTTGAGCAGGTTGTTGAGATGTTGTTTGACGGCGACGGAGAGCGCACTCGATTCCAAAGCGCGCGGGCCCCACGGGTGCGGGTACTCGACGAGCAACCAGACCTCGCCGGTTGGAGCCGTGCCGAAGATTTGCTCGCCCGCGTTGCGCGATAGCTCGGAGCAGAAGAACAGTGTTTGACTCATCTTTGCGGTTTACTCGTCCACGATAGCGACGAGCCCGTGGAGAATCAACTCGCCGACGAGCGCGCGCACCACTCTCTCGTCCAACACGCCGCGCGCCGACTCGCACAACTGCGCGACCGTGCACGCGCGAAGCTCGTCGAGCGCGCGAAGCACAGACAGCGCACGAGCGTCGAAGCGCCACTGCTTGCGATTACAACTGAACGAAACTTCGTCGCCGCGCACATCGAACACAAGCGGGCGCGGCGCGGCCAGTCGCACGAGAGTCTCAAGCGGCGGAGGCGTGAGCGCGTGCGTTGCGCTCGAAGGAAGACTGAGTCGCGGTCGCGGCTCAGCGTTCGCATCCTGCTCTTGGAAGAAGTTTGTGAGAGCCGCGCTGTCGAAGCGTTCGATCAACTCGCGACGCAGACGCTCGACGTGCGCGGCCTGTTCTTCGAGAGATACATCGCGCGGTAAGTCCTCTCTGAACGCAACGCTCGCGCGCATCTGTTCGCTCATCCATCTCAGGAGATCGAGACCGTTGCGTTTGTGTATGCCGACGGTGAGATGCAGCGTCGGCTCGTCTAACGGAAATGCAACGTGCCACCAGCCGCGCGGGATGTAGAGCAGGTCGCCGTCTTCGAGCGTGTCTTCCCAGAGCGGATCACTGGCCGGTCGCGGCGCAGGCTCGATGTCGTTTGTGACCGGAGAGGGCCGCGTCGGGCCGTAGATGCGCCAGCGTTTCCGGCCCGCGACCTGAAGGATGAACACATCGTGCTCGTCCCAATGCAGATCGAAGCCGCGCGACGTGCGCCAGCCCGCATAGAGATTGATCTGGACGTGCTCGCGGAAGGCGAGTTCAAGTGCGGAGGCCAAATCAGTGATCGGTGCGTGCAGCTCATCGACGGCGTCGATGATGAGCGTCGCGCCCGCGCGCAGTTGATCTGTGAGTTCCGTGGCGCGCAGACGCGGGATCGTGACTTTGCGTTTGCCGCCCGTCGTGGTGTGACGCGTGTAGTCCGCGACGGGGACTGATTTGCCGTCGCGCATGAGTCGCAGGCGCGGCGCATCGAGACGATGTTGCGTGAGCACGTCGTTGAGACGCGACCACGGCATGAGATGCGCGAACTTGCCGCGCGCGCCGCGCACGTGTTTGAAGCCGCGACCCCAAGAGGAGGCGAGAAACTCATCCGCCGCGCACGGCTCCAAAAGTCTCGATAGGTTGTTAAGGGCCGCGCCGTTCATATAAGGGACGAGGGATGAAGAAACGATGAGCGATGAACGAAGGGACTTCTCTTAGTTCATCGCTCATCGTTTCTTCATCCCTCATCCTTACTCTTTAAGAGTCAGAGCCGTCGGCGTCCGCGCCGGAGTCTGTGCCGTCGGCGTCGGAGCTGTCGCTGCCGTCGTCGGAACTGTCGGCGTCGCCGCTACCGGCCGTGTCCTTGTTGTCGTCGCTCTTGTCGGAGCTGTCGGCGCTGCCGCTGCCGAGCGTGTCTTTGTTGTCATCGCTGCTGCTGTCCGTGCTGGACATACTGTAGCTCGCGCCGCCTGCGGGCTCGACCGAGCGCAGCAGGCCCGAAGCCTCGTTGCCATCACCCAAACGGGTAGAGTTGTCCTGTTGTTCTGACATCAACTTTCCCTCCGCATTGAATTAAGTTTTTGAACTTGCGACAAGATTATTACGCGCGGGTCGAAACAACAAGCGGAGAGACGAGGCGGTAATAGTTCAGTTTGTGTAAGAGTGGGCGAGGAAGATTCACCACAGAGGCACGGAGGGCACGGAGGAGGCACAGAGAAGATCGGCCCTCTGTGCCTCCTCCGTGTTCTCTGTGTCTCTGTGGTGATGTGTTGTTCGGATCGCACGCACCCGCAGTGCTACTGCGCTGAAGAAAGCATCGGCAGGTTCGCGCGTCGGAGCTTATCGTCGAGCGCGCGAACGTCAACGTTTCTAATTTCGCCGAAGCGCGCGACGAGCGCGTTGAGCTTCTGTTGTAGATCGACGGAGGCGGCGATGGCCTGCGTCGTCGGTTGCGCATCAGCAGACTGCAACAGTTCGAGCAGCGATTCGAGCGCGGAGTTTACCTGCGCGAGGTTCGTCTCGTTCGTGCTCGCGGCGGGAGGGCCAGCGCGGCCGGTTGAGCCCTCGGAGATCGACGCGAGCTTCTGATCGAGCGCATCGAGCGCAGTTGTTATTACTCCCGTACCGGCGCGATCTTTCAACTCCTTGATGCGCCCGCGCAGACGTTTCGCTTCCGCGAGCGCGTCGAAGCTGCGGTTCATGCCGTCGTAAGTTTGCATGGAGAGATCGAACTGCTGGCGCAACGCGGCGGGCGCGGTCTTCACGCGTGGATCGATGCGAACGATGAGCGTGCGCGCGTAGGTATGGCCCGCCGCGTTGAGTTTCAACGTGTACTGACCGGGATGCGCGGCGGGCCCCTGCGGCGTGCGCGGCGTGTCGCGGTAGATGGCGGAGATGGGGAAGTCGTAGCGCGCAGAGCGCGGCGGCGTGTAATGCAAATCCCAGATGAAGCGTTGCATCCCCGATTGCTTCGAGAGAATCTGCGGCGGGCGAAACCAGTAAGCGGGAACTTGATAGTCCTTCTCGTCAATCACTTCCGGCTTATCCTCGCTCGAATAACGACGCACGAGCCGGTTCGATGGATCGTAAATTTCGAGCGTCACGGGGCCACCTTCGCGATGCAGGTAGTAGTCGATGATGGCCCCGTCGGGCGGATTCTTCCCCACGGGCTCTTCGGGCGGAAGCGGCGTGTCGGTGTTCGCGTTGCGCTGGTAACGGAAGACGGGCGCGGGTTGGAAGAGGAAGGCTTGCGCGGATGCGACATCGCCGTCGATCTGTCGAAGCGACGTGATGTCGTCGAGAATCCAGAAGCCACGTCCGTGCGTGCCAACGACCAAATCATCGTCGTGTATGACAAGATCGCGGATCGAAATCGCGGGCATATTAAGTCGGAGCGGTTGCCACTCTTCGCCGTCGTTGAACGAAACGAAGACCGCGCGCTCCGTGCCCGCAAACAAGAGGCCCTTGCGTTGCGGGTCTTCGCGCACCGCGTTGACGGGATCGTTTGGCAAGCCTCTGACGATCTCTTTCCAAGTCTTGCCGCCGTCGTGCGTGCGATAGACGTGCGGGCGCAGATCGTCGAGTCGGATGCGATTGACGGCAGCGTAAGCAGTGTTCGCATCGAAGCGACCCGCGTCGATAATCGAGACTTTGCTCCAACTGTTAAGCGCAGTCGGCGTCACGTTCTGCCACGTGCGGCCGCCATCGCGTGTGACGTGGATCAAACCGTCGTCAGTGCCGGCCCAGATCGTGTTCACGTCTTTGTAAGACGGCGCGAGCGTATAGACGACGCCGCGTCGCGCCATCGTCGTCATCTCAGGCGCACGATAGATGCCGATTGAGGCGGGCACGTCCGCGTGTTCGCGCGAGAGATCGGGACTAATTACGTCCCAACTCTGCCCGCCGTTCGTCGTCTTGAAGATGACGTTGCCCGCGTAGTAGAGCACGTGTGGATCGACGGGCGAGAAGATGACGGGCGCGGTGCGAAGGAAGCGATACTTGCCGCTTCTGATTGCTTCGGGGGCCACCTGTTGCACCTGTCCCGTCGTCTTGTCGAAGCGCGTGAGCTTGCCGCCGTAGATGTAGTTGGGATTCAAGGGATCGGGCGCGGCGTAGCCATACTCTTCGAGACCGACCGTGCGCCAGTCGCGAAAAGAGATCGCGCCGTTGTCGCCGCGTGAAGCGATGCCGATTGATCCGCTCTCCTGTTGGCCCCCATAGACCCAGTAGGGAAATTGATTGTCGGTGATGACGTGATAGAACTGCGCGGTCGGCTGATTGTACCAACTGCTCCACGTCTCGCCGCCGTTGACGGTGACGACCGCGCCTTGATCTGATGCGAGCAGGATCGTCTGCGGGTTGTCGGGGTTGATCCAGAGCGTGTGATAGTCGTCGCCGCCGGGGGCCCCCTTCCAACCGAACCAGGTCTTGCCGCCGTCAATCGATTTGTAAGTCTCGACCGCCGCAGCGAAAAGCACGTCCTTGTTCTTCGGATCGATCTTGATCTCGGCGAAGTCGCTGCCGCGCGCCCAGATGCGCCGCTCGTTCGTCACGCGCGTCCAAGTCTCGCCCGCATCATCGGAGCGGAAGATGCCGCCGGACTCCGGCTTCGCATCGACGGTGGCGAAGAGCGTGCGCGGATCGCTCGGCGCGACACAGAAGCCGATGCGACCCAAGCCTTGCTCGATGGTTGGCAGGCCTTTGTTGATCGAATGCCACGTCGCTCCGCCATCGGTCGATTTATAAAGTCCGCTGCCCGCGCCCTGCCACGCGCCGTTCTCCCACGGGCCCTGTCGCGCCGCCCACAAGTCCACATAGATCGTCTGCGCGTTCGATGGATCGAAGGCGAGCGCAATCGCGCCGGTGTTCTCATCCTTGTAGAGGACCTTCTGCCAGTGCTCGCCGCCATCGGTCGAGCGATACACGCCGCGCTCTTCGTTCGCGCCATAAGGATGGCCGAGGACGGCGACGAAGACGCGGTTCGCATCACGCGGATCGACGATGATCGCGCCGATCTGTTGACCGTCGCGCAGGCCCATGTGTCGCCAATTTTTTCCGCCGTCGGTTGATTTATAAACTCCATCGCCGACGGAGAGATCGGGCCTTTGCACGCCCTCGCCGCTACCGACGTAGATCGTGTTCGGGTCAGACGGCGCAACGGCGAGTGCGCCGATTGAGCCCGTCGGCTCGTCGTCGAAGATCGGATTCCACGTGCGACCGTAGTCGTTCGTGCGCCACACGCCGCCGTTGGTCGCGCCGATATAAAAAACATTCGGCTGCGAGGCGACGCCCGTCGCGGCGATAGTGCGACCGCCACGGAAGGGCCCGATCATGCGCCAGCGCATATTCTGGTAGAGATTCGGATTGAATTGCTGCGCCGCGACCGGGCGCGACGACGCAAGCATGAGCGAGAAAATGAGCGATGCGACGAAGAGATTGCGTTTCGAGATCAATGAATTTTCCTCCGACGTGGAAGAGCTGGGATGAATGATCAAGAGCTTCGAGATTATAACTAGTCTCGAAACCGAGAAGCTTTCAGGCAAAACGGGCGGATCGCAGTTCGAGAATCACAACTCAAGCTCTTCGAGAATCAGCACGCGCAGTTCCGTGACACGCCGCAAGCCCGCGTCGTTGCAGAGAAATGCCTCGCAGCCCGCATCGAGCGCGGCGGCGACTTGCAGCGCGTCGGGCGTGCGAAGTTTGTAACGAGCGCGCAGCTCTGCGGCGAGTTCGGCAGTCTGCGCGACAATCGGCAGTAATGTTAGGTTGCGAGCGTTGAGCAAAAGTTGGCGATACTCGTCAGCCAGAGAGTTATTCCCGAGGCGCAAGGGCTGCGTGAGAACTTCAGTTAAGGTGACGACGGAGCTATAGGCAATAATCTTTTCCTCGTCAACCAACTTCAACGCCGCATGCACGAGATCGAAATACGCGGCGTGACGCTCGACGAAGTAGATAAAGGGCGTCGTGTCGAGTCCGAGCTTGGTTACTCCTGTGAGAGCGTCGGCGAGAGGAGTCATGGTCTATGATCCCATTCGCTCCTGAGTTCATTGACATACTCCTGTGCGTCGATACCTTCCCAGATTTCCTTGCCCAGTCCACCCAGTTCAAGGATGCTGCGTTTCGCTTGTTGCCCGTTAGCGGCTTCGCTGTTCGTCAACCCTTGAGCCATCATCGCGAGTAGGCGCAGGCGGTCGGCGGGTGGTAACGGTTTGATGTGCTGGCTATAGAGTTTTTCCAGATCGGTCGCCACTGTCTCGTCACCTCGCTCACAGTTTACCACCAAAGCGCGTGAGTGAAAGCAGAAGGTCGCGAGGTTGCGACGCCCCGCGACCTTCTCACACATGCGGGCCTGCACTCGCATGTGACAGCACGCTCACCTGCGTCGCTGGTTGTTAGTGCCGCCGGTTGCGCCGCCCTTTTGATAGTTCGGGTAGGCGGGTTTTTTGAACTGCTGCGGCGGGTTCTTGGCAAGCAAGTCCATTGCGACCTCGACGGCTTTTTCGAGTTGCGGATCGTGGCCCAGACGGACGAGTCGCGGATCGTATTCGACTTCAACGTCGGGCGCGATGCCGTGGTTCTCCACTTCCCACTCGCCCTGCAAGCCGTAGATGGCGATGCGCGGCGCGGTGATCGAGCCGCCGTCCATAAGCTGAGGATAGTCGTAGATGCCGACGAGCCCGCCCCACGTCTTCTTGCCGACGAGGGGGCCCAAGCCTGCCTTGCGGAAGTACCACGGCATGGCATCGCCGCCCGATCCGGCCATCTCGTTAATCAACATCACCTTCGGCCCGTAGATCGAGCCGACGGGATACGAATAATCTTCGCCCTCGCGCGTGGTCACGCGGCTCATTGGCGGGCGACGCAGGTTCTCGATGACGTAGTCGGCGATGTCGCCGCCACTGTTGAAGCGTTCGTCGATGACGACCGCGTCCTTGCCGACCTGCGAGAAGTAGTAGCGGTTGAAGTTCGTGAAGCCGCCGCCCGCCGTGTCAGGCAGATAGACGTAGGCGACGCGACCGCCGCTCATCTGATCGACCTTGCGTCGATTGTCCTCGATCCACGCGAGCCGACGAAGCGCACGCTCTGATGCGACAGGCACGACCGTCACTTCGCGCGAGCCCGCGCCATCAGGGTTGGGGCCCACTCGTAGCGCGACTGACTTGCCCGCCGTGCCCTCGAACACTTGATAGATGTTGTCTGTTGCGTGCAGCTCGCGCCCGCGAACCGACAAGAGATATTCGCCCGCGCGGACGCTCACACCCGGTTGCGTCAAGGGCGCGCGAAGCTGCGGATTCCAGTTCTCTCCGTTGAAGACGCGCGCGAAACGATAGCGACCGTGATCAACGTCGTAGTCCGCGCCGAGCAGTCCGCCGCGCACGCGCTTCACGTCGGGCGTCTCGCCGCCGCGCACGAAGACGTGGCCGGTGGAGAGTTCGCCGAGCATCTCTTCAAACAGGTAGTTGAGATCGTCGCGGCTCGCGATGTTGTCTAAGTAAGGCTCGTACTTTTTCTCAGCCGCGCCGATGTCGAGACCGTGATGGTTGGGATCGTAGAAGAAGTCGCGCTCGATACGCCAGACCTCTCTGTACATCTGTCGCCACTCGGCGCGCGGATCGACTTGCACGGTCAGATCAGACAGGTTGAGCGCGCCCTCGCCGGGCTTGGGCGGCTGCGCCGTCCCCGCGATGAACCAACCCTCGCCGCGCTGGAAGAGTATCTTCTCGCCACTGTGCGAAACGTCGAGAGAGGTAACGCCGTCCAGAAACCTGTCTGACTTGCGCGTCGAGAGATCGAACTTTTGCAGAGTGACGGCCCCGTTGCCGTTATCAACGGGCGGGGCTTCGGCCACGAAGAGAACGCCGTCTTTGCCGGGCGTGAGTCCGACGTAATTACGCGCGGGGAGGGGCAGCGCGAGTGTGCGTTGATCGATCTGATCGAGATCGACGCGTACTGTCACGGTCTTCGTCTTGCTCTTCTGAGCAGCCGCCGCCTGTGGCTCGCTCTGAGCTTCGGCGGGGGCAGGTGTTGACGCAGGAGACGCGGCGGGTGTTGCGCTCGGTTGCTCGGCAGCGATCTTCTCGTCGTCCGATTCCGGCGCGAGCGGCGATGCTTGCGTCTTGTCGAGCACGATCATGTAAACGCTGCGCGTGAAGGGCCGGTTGATGCTCGACATTTCGAGCCAACTGTTGGCGAGACCCAGATCGGTGCTCGCGGCGAAGTAGAGATACTTGCCGTTATGATCGAAGGCGGCGTAACGCGCGTCGCTCATGCCGTCGGTCGCCTGCGAAGATTTTTTCTGATCGAGCGAGTAGAGAAAGACTGCGTGCAGGTGGTTCGTGAGCTGCTTCGTGTAAGCGATCCACTTCGAGTCGGGCGACCAAGCGGGATCGAGCGAGTGGAACGGCAGCTCGTAGCGATCCGTATCGACGCGCACGGGCACAGGATGATCGAGATCGACGTACCAGACATTCATGCGCTTGTCCGTGTAAGCGATCTTCTTCGAGTCGGGCGACCAGCGTGGCGAGTAGTAGAACGAAGGCGGCTGGCCGAGATCGATCTTGCGCGCCTCGCCCATGCCTGATTGATCGCGAAGGTGCAGCGCATACTCGCCGGACTCATCGGAGAAGTAGGCGATCCACTTGCCGTCGGGCGACCAAGCTGGATCGCGCTCGACCGCGCCGGTCGTGTTCGTGAGATCGCGCACGTCGCCCTTCTCCGCAGGCACGGTCAGAATCTCTCCGCGCGCCTCGAACACCGCGCGCGCGCCTGTGGGCGAGAGCGCGGCGCTCGTGATGCGACGCGGCTCGATCTTCGTGAAGCGTGGACGTACTTCCGCCAAGTCGCCCGCGACCGTCACATCGAGACGCTTCGATGCGTGCGACGAAAGATCGTAGAGATAGATCGTGCCGAACTGCTCGTAGGCGATTGCGCCGGGGCCTGCGGATGCGGATTTGAGATCGAGACCGTTGTTCTCGACGATCTGCTTGACGGTCTTCGTCGTCATGTCGTAGGCGAAGAGCGAGACGGGCCCTGCGCGGTCGGAGAGGAAGTAAATAGTTTGACCGATCCACATCGGGTTGAAGTCGTTCGAGTTCTCACGCGGCAGTTTCTCGATTGAAGAGTCGGAGAGGTTGGCGATCCAGATCGGCTTCGTCTGCCCGCCGCGATAACGCTTCCACGCCGCCTGCCACTGCTGTATAGGCACGTAAGCGAGGCGCGCGCCATCGGGCGAATACGATGCTTCTTCGGCGGTGGGCAGTGGGAGTTGCGTCATCACTTCCGCGCCGCCGGTCGAAGGGATCGTGTAGAGGCGGTCGAAGAACGTGTAGCTCTCGCGACCCGAACGAAAGAGGATGCGCGCGCCATCGGGCGTCCAGCCGATTGCCACGTCCGCCTCCGGATGATAGGTGAGACGACGCGGCACGCCGCCCGTCGCGGGGACGACATAGACATCGACGTTGCCGTCGTACTCGCCTGTGAAAGCGATCTGCTGGCCGTCGGGCGAGAAGTAGGGATCGGTCTCGACGCCTGCGCCTGCGGTGAGCCGGCGCGCGTCGCCGCCCTCGCGCGAGACGATCCAGAGATCGCCGCCGTAAACGAAGGCCACCTGCGTGCGGCTCACAGTCGGGTGGCGCAGCAAGAGCGGCTTCGCGTTCTGTCCGAGTGCAATGGTTGTCGCGAAGAGCAGGAGCAGTGGGAGCAGCGTGAGTCGTCTCATGGCTTTGGTCTTCCTCTCAAGGTGTTCGCGCGTGGCTTCGCGCCGATGCGAGCGGTTCGAGTTCGTGTGTATGAAAGATTGCTGGACGCCGCGCGCGCAGTCGATTCGGAAACTTGACGAGCGCGAAGGCACGCGCCTCTTCTGTAACGAGGGCGAGATAATACGGGAGCGGAGACGTTGAGTAAAGAGAGCGTCGGCTCGCTCGCCGAGTTGAGCGTTGAGGAAAAATCACGTTGACTCGCGTGCGGCGGATGATCTAACTTACGCGCCGCCCGAAGCAATGCAGAGTCCTCCCGCGCGCGTCTCTGTTCTCCTTTATAACCGGCGCACCGGCCCTTTAGCCGCGCACCCTTCAACAACGGGCGGCGCGTACCTGTTCCAGATCAACGCGGGATCGGAACGACGATCTCCGCGCCGTCTTCCAGATCGATAGGAGAGAACTGAGCCGCTCGATGTTAAGACCTGATGTTCGGCAAAAGACGCGCGCGGCGCGGCTCGCGACCGTCCCGCTCCTCGTCGGCGTGACGGGCCATCGCGACTTGCCCGAAGCGGCGCAGGCCCCGCTCGAAGCACGCGTCTCGGAGATCATCGACGCTCTCGCGCTCGACTGCCGACACACGCCCGTCGTTCTTCTCTCGTCGCTCGCAGAGGGCGCGGATCGACTTGTCGCGCGCGTTGCACTCGCGCGGGGCGCGCGCCTCGTCGCCGTGCTGCCCATGCCCCGCGCGCTCTACGAAGAGGACTTCGCGAGTGACGCCTCGAAGGATGAGTTTCGCGCGCTGCTGCGAAGCGCGGAACGGACGATAGAGATCGCGCCGCGCTCTGCGGCACCGGCGAGCACACTTGATCGTCGCGAACAGTACGCGCTGGCGGGCGCATACATCGCGCGCCACACGCACGCGCTCATCGCGCTCTGGGACGGCCAGCCGTCGAAGCGCACGGGCGGCACGGCGGATGCCGTGCGCTTCATGCTCGAAGGCGTACCCGCGCGCTACGGCGGCGCGCATGGCCCGCTCGACCCACCGCGCGGCGCGGTGGTCTATCACATCATCACGCCGCGCGCGCGCGCCGAAACGACGCCGCCTGATCTGTTCGCCGTGCGCAGACTCTACTCTCGCGGCTTCGCCTCGGAGCCGGCGGCGGAGCGAGCGCGTGCATGCGTGCGTGCGCGCGTCGATGCGTTCAACGCGGACGCGTTGCGCCTCGGGCCCTCTCGCGCCGCGCGAAGAGAGATCGTCGCCTCGTCGCTCTTACCGGAGCGCGCGCGTGTCGCTCATGTTGATGATGACGACGCGCTCGCGCCGCTCGAACGGCTCGCGGATCACTGCGCGACGGCGGACGATCTCTCGCTACACTTTCAAAGGAAGATGCGCGATGCGTTGCTACAAGTTCTCTCGCTCGTCTTTCTCGCGGCCCTCTTCTTCCACCTCGACCTGTTACAGTCGCGCGACGCGCGCAGCATCGCGTCGATGCTCTACCCGCTCGCCCTCGCCGCCTCTTACGTTGCGTATCTGCGCGCACGACGCGGCGACTACCAGAACAAATATCAGGATTACCGCGCGCTCGCAGAGGGCCTGCGCGTGCAGCTCTACTGGCGACTCGTGGGATTGAATGATGAAGTCTCCGCACATTACCTGCGCCGACAGCGAGACGAGTTGGAGTGGATCGGGTACGCGGTCGATGCCTGCGACTTCGATACATCTGACGACGATGCGCTCGTCGATTCGTCGCCGCGCGCGCCGCAAGGAGAGCGACTGCGATTCGCGCTCGCGCGCTGGATCGGCGGGCAAGCCGACTACTTCGCTTCAGCGTCGGTGCGCGAAGAGGGGAGGAGTCGTCGCCTCAAGTGGATCGGCTATGTCCTTCTCGCGGTTGGATTGGCCCTCGCCGTCGTCAAGATTTTTCTGCGGCGCGATCACCCGCTCGCCGTCGTCGCCGCATTGACGCCGGTCGCCGCCGCGCTCATTCACAGCTATCTCGACAAGCGCGCGCTCGACGTGCACGCGAGACAGTACGGGCGCATGAGCCTGCTCTTTGCGCGCGCGCGCGCGGGCCTGAGCGAGCTGCTCGACGAGGGCCGGCTCGCGGAGGCGCAGAGCCTCGTCCTCGAACTCGGCAAGGAGGCCCTCGCAGAGAACGCTGGCTGGGTGATGCTCCACCGCGCGCGTCCGCTCGAAGTGATCCGCGCGAGATAGTCATCGTCGGGGAAGACGGAAGGGACGTGGGACATGAGTCAGGCAGACGAGGTCAGATCGCGACTCGCGAAAGGGATCACTACTGCGGCGCAGGGCGACGACATGGAAGATGTGCCGGAGGAGTTGCCGTCGATCCAACCCTTGCGCGACGCCGTGCAGTTCTGCCAGCGCATCATCCTACCGGCTTATCGCGCGACTGACGAGCGCGCGCAACGACAGCATCGACGCCACAGGTGGATCACGCTCGTCGCGTCGTTGTTCGGCACGCTCGCAGTCCTCTTCGCGATCCTCCAACTCGCCGCGCCTCAGTTGTTCGGCTCATCCTCAAACAGTCTCGGCTTCGCCGAAGCGCTCGCCGTGCTGCTGGCCCTCGCGGCGGTCGTCCTCGGACTCTATGCCGCGCTCCAGCCCAAGTGGCTGCTCGAACGCCACAAGGCGGAACGGCTCAGGCTGCTGCGCTTCAGCGCGATCGTCGATCCGGCCCTGTGGGGCGGCGGCGCGCAACTCGAAGACTGGAAGAATCAGTTGACGCAGAGCGTGGACGAGATACTGAACCTGACGCGCGAGGAGTTGCACCACTGGGCTGCGGCTGATTGCGTTCCGCAAGCGGCGCGCACGCCACCCGCCGAGAGGCTCGCGAGCGCAAGCCCCGATCCCCTCGTTGACTACTACCTGCGCAAGCGGCTCGACCGTCAGGCGGACTACTTCCGCGAGCGCGCGGGCTCGAACTCGCGCTGGGATCACTACACGAAGGCCCTGCCCCCGTTGCTCTTCTTCGGCAGTGTCTTCTGCGCGCTCGCGCACTTCCTAGTTCACATCTCGGAGATCGGAGAGAAGATCGGGGCGGCGCGCGAGGGCCGCATCGAGTGGAGCGTGGTCTTCACCTTCTTCGCCGCCTCGCTGCCGGTCGTCGGCGCAGGCTTGCGCACCATCCGCTCGGCGCACGAGTTCGCGCGCAACACGATCCGCTACCAAGCGAAGTACGTCGTTCTCCACGCGCTCTCGCAGAGACTACGCGGCGGGGCCGAGTGGGATGAAGTGTTCCGCGATCTATCGGTGGCCGAGCAGGTGTTGGAGTCGGAGCATCGCGAGTGGCTGCGCCTGATGATCGAAGCCGAGTGGTTCGCGTGATACGACGCGACGGTGATGCGCGGCGACTGTGCGAGAGGCAAGGGCCGGACTCGTAAAAGAGAAGGGCGCGTTTCGCAAACACGAAACGCGCCCTTGCTCTAACCCGGCGATTGATCGCGTGGGTCGATGAGTGTGTCGATGGCCCGGAGCGTGCGGCTGACTCAAGCCTGCGCAGCGACGGCGACGACCTGAGAGAGCACGGCGATGGCATCGTCGGTTAGCTCCCTGAACTGAACGACGAACCCGCTCTCGGTAAAGCAACTCACTTCGCCGCGCAGGTAGAGCGGGACGCCCTTCGCCGCGCGCAGGCACAATCTGATCTGCGTGTCGGCCTTGACGCGCGTGCGGCTGACGATGAAGCAGCCGTGCGTCGTCACGTCGATAGCCTCGGAGGTTTCGGTCGCGCCGCTCGGTGGAGTCCACTTAACGGGCCACGTCTTGTGATTCATAGTTTCGTTCTTCGGTCGAACCGCTCTTGATTACCGTGGGGCGCGGCGGAGGGGTTGACCCTTGATGAGTGTGCGGCGAGAGGCCGGTGAGGTTCGGAAGTTCTTCGTTTACGTCTCAGCCACGCCGACCACCTTCATGCCGAGCGTGCGCAAGGCATCATCAACCGCCTTGGTGTCGAACTGAAACGAGCCGTTGCCGCCGCCCGAAACGTTGAAGGAAGGGGCGGTGAATCCGCCCGTGCCCGCGCGCGGAAACTTGGCGACGAGCCACGCGCCAAGCACGTTGCCGTTGCCCGTGCCGCTTCGCACCACCGTCCCGTTACCCATGACGAGGACGAGACCGTGGAAGTCGTCGTTGCCTGTCATGGTGAGCGTGCCGGTGACGATGAGCAAGCCGGAGCCGCCGCTCAAGGTGCAGTCGCCATCGACGAAAGTGAACGCGGGATTGTTGAGTCCTGCGACATCGTTAGTGGCGTCGGCGTAGCCGTTGAAGGTCGTGTAGTAGCGACTGCTGTTCTGCGCTGATGACTGCAACTCGTTGAGGAAGGTGCGCGCGGCGTCCGCCGTTTGCAGGAAGTCAGGGGTTTGCGCCGAAGGGGGAGTGCGGGGCATACCCGTTGCCGTAGGCACGGGGGTGAGCGTCGCGGGCCAAGGGTTCGGCACCGCGTCGAGATCGAGAATGCTCATCTTGGGATCGACGACCGTTGAGCCCTTGCCGAGCCCGTTGTAGATCGATGTCCAGTCTTGCAGGCTGATCGCGATGGTCGGCAACTGCGTCTGGATGTTGGCGGCGTCCTTGCCGGAATAGAACTTGGCATTGCTGCTGCCGAGATCGAACGTCGTGATGTCGCCCGCCGTGTCGGAGCCGCGTATGACGACGGGCGCGGGCGGGCGAATGTCATAGACGAATCGTGAGACCTCCATCGTCAGCACCTTGCGCGCGCCGCGAGGGCCGTAGCCGGTCGAGGTGATGAGCAGACGCTCCGGCTCGGGCGCGGTGACGGTTGCCTGAACGGGGAAGGTGACGGTTGAAACACCGCCGAAGGGTTTGTTCATCAAGAAGGGATTGGCGCTCAGCGTGAAGAGCGTGCCGCGCACGCGCGCGCTGATGTTGCTGAAAGTGATCTTGAGCGAGCAGGTAGCGTTGGTCGCGCTCCCCGAGATGCTGCCGCTCATGATGATGTAGCCCTTGTACGGAGCATCGACGTTGATCTTGATATTGATCGACGTGCCCGACGGCGCACTGGCCCCAGTTCCATTTCTGGTTACGGTGAAGCTACCGAAGCCCGACGAGATGGACGGGATGGCCGTGACGGTGGTGGTCGGTTGCGGAGTGTAAGAGACAACGACGGTGTTAGCGCCGCTCCCGAAGGTGACGGATGTTCCGCCGCCGTTGAAAGTGCCGGTGGTGGAGTAGGTGACGGTCTGACTGTTGTCGCGATCTCTCACGGTGAGACTGTAGGCGATCCCGTTCATCGGGTTATAAGCGCCGGGCGTGATGGCGACGCGATCTGCATAAGCGCCGCCCGCAGGAGTGTAGCTATAGGGCAGCCAGCGAGAGAGACGTGTGGGAAAGGCCGCTGCCGTCGGATCGCTCGCGAGGTTCGAGATGGTGGGAGTGATCGCGCCGCGAAAGTCGAGCTTGTTGCCGTCGGCGATGCCGCCCGTCGGGTTGGCGACGAAGAGCGGATTCGGCGCGAGGTTGCCGCGCAGTGCGAGGAGCGACGCTTGAAGGCCAGCCTCCGCGCCGTAGTAAGCCTGCACTTCCGGCGTGGCGTCGAGCATGTTCGTCGCAGACATCATCGTGCTCGTGATGAGCGCGCCGCCGACGAGCAGGAGCAGCAGCGAGAGCAGGAGCGCGAGCACGAGGGCCGCGCCACGCTCGCGCGCGCGTTCGGCGACGTGCACTTCAGGCAGTGTCTTCTTCATGGACTTCAAAACCCTCCCGTCGTCGTGTCGCCCCGCATCAGTAATTGCTCAGCGTCGAGTTGCGCAAAAACACGTCAGAGGTCATCTGCACGCGCGACGCAGCCTGATAGCCATCCGAGCCCGGCGAGCCTATCGCGGGGAGCGTGACGCAGATCGAGAGCACGACGTAGGTCGAGCGCGTGCGGTCGGCGCTCTCCGCCGTGCCCGCCGTGTTGATATCGCAGGGCGCGACGGTCGTGTACCTGACCATCTGGTCGTAGTAGCGGATCGTGAGATTGTCGATCCGGTTGCCGATGACGGACGATTGCGAGCCGGCCGCCGCGTTCAGATCGAAGCGCGTGATGAAGCTGTTGCCGGCAGCGTCGTTGGTGAGTTGATAGATCACGTCTTCACCCGTCTCGTTAACGAGCGCAGTGTTGGCCGCTCCCGTGTTGGTAACGAAACGAATGCTCGTGGCGTTTGAGTTAGCGGCGACGATGCCATTGGCGGGCAGCCCGAAGCCGGTCGGCAACTCGTAACCGGCGCTGGCGATCTCGCGGCTCATCATGTTGAGCGCGCGTCGTGCGTCGGCGAGCGCCTCGCTGCGCTTGTCTTCACGCCCTCTGATGCGGAAGGATGAGACGACCAACTGGCTCGCGAGCGTCGTGACGACCAGCATGATCACGAGCGTGATCATCAACTCGATGATCGAGAAGCCGGACTGCGTTGAACGTTCTGCTTTCATGATCTGTCGGCGCACGTGTGCGAACGCGCTTCTGCGGCTCTTCACTTCGAGTAACCCCCGGCGCGCAGCGTGGAGCGCGTCATGACGAACCTGACGGGCACGCCGATCCATGCGACGTTGCCGTTATAGCGCGCCGACACGTCGATGACGACGGTCTTCATGGTTGCGGTGGCGGGCGCGGCGGGCGTGTAAGTGAACGTCGTCTGGACGTTGAACTGCTGTCCGGCCATCGTGACGATCTTGGGGCTGCCGCCGCCTGCTGTGACCGTCGCTTCGAGGTTGTCGAAAGTGGCCCCGCGCAACTCCTCCAACTGCTGCTGCGCCACGGCGAGCGTCAGCGCGCGGCTACCGGCCCCGGAAGTGTTGCGAACGGCATAGAGGAAGAGGGAAGCGACGCCGAGTCCGACGATCATCAGGATGAGCAGGGCGATGCACGTCTCGATCAGCGTGAAGCCGCGCGTCGTGGAAGAACCGCGCTGTGCTCGTCTTGGTCGCAAGGCTATCCTCCTCATTGCGTCACGGTGACGATCACGTCGTAGGGGCCACAGTCAGAGTCGAAGGTGATCGTGGACGTGTAGTTGGTATTGGAGTTTCTTACGTCGTTCACGGAGATCGCGGTGGGGCCGGTTGGATAGACCTGAAAGGTGTCGCCGTTTTTGATTACGCCGCCGGTTGCGAACTTGAGGCTCAAATTCGACGAGTCGAAGGTGACCGTGACCGTGCTGGGTTGTCCGTACAGGCTCCCGCCTTCATAGACAGTGCCCGATGTCTTACCGCTCTTGCGGACGGTGAGAGCCGTCGGGCTCGGCGCGATGCTGCATCCGTTCATGTCGCCGGTGGATGGCGTCGGTGTCGGCGTCGGCGTCGCCGTCGGCGTCGGCGTCAGGAAGGGAGTAGAAGCAGTGGTGGGCACGACGGCGGTGCTGTTGAGAGTCACGTCTCCGGCCCCGGTGATGTTGATGGTGGTTGTGCCGGTGCTGTTCTGAAGCGTGTAAGTGATCGGAGTCGCGACGCGTCCGCGCCAGTCGTAGGACGCTGCGGTGGGCGCGGGATTGGTCACGAACGTGACGCCGGTCGGGAGCGCGACATCCAACGTCTCGCCAGCCGCGAGCACGCCGTCGCTGTTCTGATCGTATGCGATGCGGTAGGTGGTGGAGTTTAGTATCTGGACGCCCGCCTGCGAGACGGCGTCGGCGTGTCGGCGGATGGAGTCGGTGCGCGCCTTCTCAAGTTGGTTCGTGAGCGAGCGCGCACTGTCAGCCAGACGCACACGGTCGCGCGCCCGCGTGACCCCGACGAGGGCGAACGTCATGAGAATCATCAAGACAGTCAAGACGAGCATCAGCTCGATGACGGAGAAGCCGCGCTCTCTTCTTCTTTCAATACGCATCTTCCCTCTTCGTGTGCTCAGGCGAATTGACGGCGGTGAGATACCGGCTCGCGTCTCACCTCCCTCATAAAACTATTAACAGGGTGTGAGCCCGATGACTTCCACGACGGCCGTCTGGTTGCGGAAACACGTGATGGTGACGATCTTTGTCACCACGGGCATGACATTAAGCGTCACGCTGCGGCGCAACTGTCCGTCGTTGTCGTGTAAGTCCAGCAGGTATTCTCTGAAAAGCAGGCGACGTGCTCTGTTCGACAGCCGGCCTCGCCTCTCAAGGCGAGGGCTGTCGCACAGGAATTAGCACGCGGTATGCCACGAGTCTGTCAGACGACTATCGAGAGCGCGCGCCGAAAAGTGCGATCTCGCGTCGCCGCGCGCGCATCGCGTGCGCGCAACATGACATGATCGGTTGACAGTGTCAGTTCAGATTGATGTGCGTGGAAGGGAAGACGTGAGGTTCAGCAGAGGGCCTCATCCATCGCTCTCTGCTCGTTCTGAACTACTTGAAGCGTTGCGCGACAGACCTGACTAGAATTTTTACGATGACGTTTATTATCACAACGAAAGTCACAACAAGACATTCACAGATGGTTAACAGAACTGCAAGCGTGCACATTCTCCCGACCTGCTTCATCTCGAGATGATAGAGTCGCGTTACACCGGTTTACAAAAAAATGACATCCCCGAACTCGAATTCGACAACGGTCGTGTCACTGTCAACTTGATCTCCAGAAGTTGGGACGGGGCCGAAGCTGCTCTAGCGCCGCTCACGGATGTGCACCTGAGCAGCATTCATTTGGAATTGTTAGGTGAGCACAAGTCGACAGGGAATCTGGTTGAGCATCGATGTAAGTTTTATAAGAGTTCGTAGCGTTCAGCATGATGAAGAAACTTTCTGACATTCCATTTTCGGTTCTGGACTTGTCGCCGATCAATCAGGGTTCGACGGCGGCGGAGTCGTTCCGCAACTCTTTGAGTTTAGCGCAGCATACCGAGCGTCTGGGATTTCACCGATTCTGGCTTGCCGAACACCATAATATGACCGGCATCGCGAGCGCGGCGACATCGGTTGTGATCGGTTACATCGCAAGCGGAACGTCGAACATCCGCGTTGGGGCCGGAGGCATCATGCTGCCGAATCATGCCCCCTTAGTGATCGCCGAACAATTCGGGACGCTCGAATCATTGTTCCCCGACCGGATTGATTTAGGGTTGGGGCGCGCGCCCGGTTCAGACCAAATAACGGCGCGTGCGCTGCGTCGCACTCTGCACAGCGATGGCGACGATTTCCCGGAGCTGTTGGAAGAGTTGCGATCTTTCTTCCGCGCGCCGGTGGAAAATCAAAGAGTGCGAGCCGTGCCGGGCGCGGGGTTGAACATTCCGATTTGGCTTCTTGGTTCGAGCGATTTCTCAGCCCGGCTTGCCGGACAGTTGGGGTTACCGTTCGCCTTCGCCGGCCATTTTTCACCCGGGTACATCTTGCCCGCGCTCGAACTTTATCGAAAGAGTTTCAAAGCGTCGGACAAATTAGAAAAACCGTATGCCATGCTGGCGATGAATGTCGTCGCCGCCGAGACGGACGCGGAAGCGCAGTTTCTGGCAACGACGCAGTTCCAGGCTTTTCTCCGGTTGACGCGCGGCATGCCGGGCCAGATGCAGCCGCCGGTTGAAAACATGAACGAGCTTTGGACGGCACGGGAAAAGGTGGCCATCGAGTCTCGTTTGGGCGGTTCGATCATCGGTAGCGCAACGACGGTCAAAAATGGTCTGGAGAAACTTCTGGCAGAAACAGACGCCGATGAGTTGATGCTTAACTCGATGATCTTTGACCACGCGGCAAGACTTCGCGCCTACGAGATCGTTGCAGAGGTGTGGAAGGAAGATGCTTCGGCGCAAAGGGCCTGAGCAGATGGAGTGTGCGAGTGACGACAAGTGTTGATAGATTGAACATTCAAGGCTTGCACGATCAGCGGCTGGTCAGTAAGCCAAATATTCTGAGGAGGAATTTATCGATGAGTGAATTGTTAAAAGCGAGCGTGATTGCCGATGAGCGCGAGGCTGCGGAGTTAGGGATGAGGGCGTGCCCGCCTTCGTCGCCGATCGGCGTCTGGCCCTCTTCGCTCGCAGGGCTTCAAGAGTTAGTGAATCGTGCGCGTGCGATGAAACGTTGGCAATGCATTGCGTTAAGCAGTCCGGCAAGTACAAGTTTTAGATAACAAATGAGGAGAGAGAAATGAAGGCAGTGAGAATACATGAGTTCGGTGGCGCGGACTGTTTGCGCGTGGACGAAGTGGAGAAGCCGCAACCGAAGCAGGGCGAGGCACTGATCAAGACGGCGGTCGCGGGCATCAACTATGCGGACATCATGTTGCGCACGGGTAACTACCTGTTTACGCCGCCACTCCCATTCACACTCGGCTTCGAGGTGGCCGGGACGATTGAAAGTGTGGGTGAGGGCGTAGAGCAACTGCGAGTCGGGCAGCGTGTGATCGCGACTTTGCAGGGCGGCGGTTACGCCGAATACGCCGTGGCGGACGCGGGGCGGGTCGTGCCGATCCCTGAAAACTTGGAGTTCGGCAAGGCGACGGCCCTCCTCGTGCAAGGCTTGACCGCACTTGGACTACTAAAGAATCTGCGGGCCGGTCAGACAGTTTTGATTCACGCGGCGGCGGGCGGCGTCGGCTCTTTACTCGTTCAACTTGCGAAGCACAAGGGCGCGCGTGTGATCGGCACGGCAAGCACAGCGCAGAAGCTCGACATCGTTAATGACTTGGGCGCAGACATTGGCATCAACTACACAGAGTCGGATTGGACAGAGCGCGTACTTGAGGCGACGGAGGGCAAAGGCGTTGACTTGTTAATCGAGATGGTCGGAGGCGAGATCGGCAGCCGCAACGTCGAGTTGCTGGCGCAAGGCGCGACGATGATCGTCTTCGGCGCGGCGAGCGGCGAGGATTTTAAAATATCCGCACTCGGTTTGCTCGGCAAGAATTTAACCGTGAAGGGCTACACGCTCTACGGCGAGAGGCCGGAAACGCTCGCCGAATTCACACGCGAATTGATGTCGCAGATCGAGGCGGACAAGTTGCGCGTGATGGTGCAGGAGTTTCCTCTGGCGGAAGCGTCGCGTGCGCACGCGGCCATCGAGGGCAGAAAGACGACCGGCAAGGTCGTCCTGAGGGCTTGAGGAAAAATTGCGAGCCGGATCATGGAGACATCAGGAAAACAGAGCGGATAGGCTGGCCCGAGCAAAGACCCGACGAGCTTCTCCGTGCTGCTCGAAGACTCCGCCGCCCTCGTCGGACTCGAGGTGGCCTTCTTCGGCATTTTTCTCGGACGGCAATTAGGTCTGACACACCTTGACGGCGTCGCTTCAATCATCATCGGTCTGTTGTTGCGCGCCGTTGCGGTGTTGATGGTTTACGAAAGCAAGGGACTGCTCGTCGGAGTGGTGAGTCAGTTTGAAATTCTCGGTCAATGTTTATGCGGCTCATATTTTCAAATTGGCCCACTACCAAAAAATGCAAAGCGACGGGATACAAGAAGCCCAAAATAAAAGAGCGAAAGCCGCGCAGTGCGCGGCTTTCGCTCTATGGAATTGGCTCCGCAGGTAAGACTCGAACTTACAACCCTCCGGTTACACTTGATCCCGTGCTTTCGCGCGGGGGTGGACTATCTCATCAACTTCCCTTGTGGGAAGTTGCCGGGCGCTTTCGGGGTCTTATCGGTGGCGGCTCCTCAACCCCTAGTCTCTGCACGTTCCTGACTACTGCGTGCTTCGTATCACACGCGCCGTTTCGTCAGGCTTCGCTCAGGATTACCGTGCCGACGCGGTCGCCGGGGTAGGCTTCCCTGAATTCACCCAGTTTTTCAACCACAGTCACCTGTGGAAGCTGCAACTTACCTGCGTGAACTTCACGATGACAGTTGGCGCACAAGAGGATGCACTTATCGACTTCTTTCTTCACCTTCTCCCAACTCCGCGTATAACCTTTATTGGAGATACCGAAGTCTTTTTGTTTCGGGTCGAGGTGATGAAACTCTAAAGCCTCGATGCAGTGCTCGTAGCCACACACTTGGCAGCGACAGCCTTTGTGTTTGACCGCCATCAGTCGCACCTTCTCTCACCTTCTTTACACGGCTTTGAGCAGATACTCCCGACGCTCTTTGTATGTGCGCTTCTCTGACATTGTAAAAGATCAAGCAGCTCTCACAGCCGGATGCTCTGCCATTGAGCTACTGCGGAATGTTGACCGCCTGCATGGAGCGTGTGCTTCACGTAGCGGCGAAAATTTTTATAACAGACGAGTCGTGAAATCGCAAGCGCGTGCGCCTCTGCGTGCGGCGGCTTGCGTCGCGCGCGTGAAGTGGGAGATTATCTGTCACCGCGAAGTAATCAGAGAAGGAAGTTCGTCGAGTTCTGCGTCCGTTCAAGTAGGCGGGAGGGGGAGTGTTTCGTGATGGAGCGTCGGACGACCGCGTGGTTCAGCCCGCGTCTGGGAATGGAGATGCCGCTCGTGGCTTATGGTCATGCAGGGCTTCCGCTGTTGATGCTGCCGACCGCTGCGGCGGACTATCTTGAGTACGAGCGTTTCTATCTGGTCGATTCGATCCGGCCCTTGATCGAAGCGGGTCGGGTGCGTGCTTACTCGGTCAACAGCGTCAATCGTTATAGTCTCTTAAACGATCAAGCCCCGCCGCAGCTCAAGGCCCTGCTCTTAACGCGCTACAACGAGTACCTGACCGAAGAGGTCTTGCCGCTCATGCGACGCGACGCGGGCGACGCGGGCGCACGGCCACTGCTCACGGGCGCGAGCCTCGGCGCGACGCTTTCAGTGAACGCCTACTTCCGTCGCCCCGATCTCTTTCGCGGCGTCATCGCCATGGCAGGCAGCTACGACATACGCTCCTACTTCAACGGCTACAACGACGACCACGTCTATTTCAATAACCCCGTCTCCTACCTCTCGAACTTAAACGACGAACACTACCTGCCGCTCCTTCAACACGCCGACTCGATCTACATCGTCACCGGACAGGGTAAGTGGGAGGCCCCTGAGCGCAGCCGCGACCTCTCGAACATCCTGCGCGCCAAAGGCATCCCTCATCAGTTGGAGATGTGGGGACACGACGTGGATCACGACTGGCCCTGGTGGCGCAAGATGCTGCCCTTTTATTTAGAGAAGGTTATAGGATAGGAAATTAGCTCGCTCATCCGCCGACAGTCTTACAGAGATTCGGCGCGTTCATCGTCTCGTTCTTCTCGCACGCTCCATCAAGACTATTTGTGCACCATTTGCCTGCCGCGAAATGAAATGGTCTCGCCGGGTTTCATTTCGTAAAAAGGGATTCGTAGTTTTTTAAGCTCGGCGGCAAAGACATCCGAATTCGCAGTGATGCCGGGGAAGGTGGCGTAATGTTGCGGGACGGCTAGTTTGGCGCGAACAGATTGTGCCGCTTTGGCAGCCATGCGCGGCTCCATCCCGAAATGGCCGCCGATGTTGAGCAGAGCCAGATCGACCTGATACTCCTCGCCGATAGTTTCCATGTCTTTGAAATATGCCGTGTCGCCGGAATGATAGATGGTCGGGCCATTCTTGATGATCAGGACAAACCCTGCGGGGTTCCCGCCGTAAGCTCTCTCGGCTTCGGTCGCAGTCGCTTTCGGATTAAAGACGCTGCTCGAATGAACAGCCGGTGTCATGGCAACCGTCACTTCACCATCGGCGATCTGAATCTCGCCGCCGATGCCCATGATCGCGTCCGTGTCGGCTTGCTTGGAGGGGAAGTCAGCCAGCTTCACTAAATTACCTGCTAGCTCAGGATTGCTAATCAGGATGGCCCCAGTCTTTCTGGCTATCTCAACCGCGTCGCCGACGTGGTCGCGATGCCCGTGTGTTATGAGAATGTAGTCAACTTTTGAGAGAGAGGCGAGAGGGTCTTTGCCGTCTTTTGCTTCGGGGTTGGAAGGGTTTTTTAACCAAGGGTCAATCAATAATACTTTGCCTCTCGGCGTCGTGATTGAAAAAGCGGCGTGTCCAAACCACTTGATTTTTGTTTCCTGCGCCGACACCTGATGTGCAGAGCCCAACGCAAGCATAAACAAAGCCAGAAGAAGTGCGTACATCTTCATAATTACCTCCTCCACAAATTAGAAGAATTGCAGACCGCCTCACACTTATTTATAACAACTTCTATTCTAATCTTCTCACATTAAGCAGCTAACCTCGAATTAACCGGCCGCCCCTCGCCGTTGATGAGTTTGAAAACCATAGTGTCGGTGGTCGGGTGCATGCCGTTGTTAGTCCCGCGCTCGCCCAAAGGTCGCCGTGAGCTGCATGCCCGCACGTTTAAGATTCCGGCGCGGATATGTATAAGGCTGGTAGAGCGGGGGCGGCCACGCGAGGCCGCCCCGTCCCTATCCTTTCAGGCGGACTTCTAGTAGTGAATGACCACGGTGTAAAAGTCGTTGAGGTCGGACACGGTCTGAGCGGTGTCGGTGGAGAGCGTGATGGTGTGTTGCCCCTGTTTAAGTTGGACGGGGATGTAGGCCGGCACCACACTCCGGTGGGTAGCATTTCCGTTGGAGAAGATTCGCGCGTCCCCCACCTTTTTGCCATCGAGACTAACCGCGATCCCGGTGACCACGTTGATGGACTGACTCCAGACAGACCCGTTGACCTCCAAGTACATGGGCTCGTCTCCGGGGGCCTGAAAGGTGGCCCGTATAGGCAAGGGGCCAGCCTGTTGAAGAATCACCTGTATAGCCATGCATGTCTCCTTTTTTGCTTGCAGGAATTGAGTAACGTAGGCGAGGGGTAGAACTTCGGCAAGGTATTCCTTCAAGGGCCGAAATGTCAATGGACTATCAGGCAAAGATGCAGGGCCTAACGCTTAAATTAACCCGCCGCCCGACGCGACCATTCAAGCCACATCGCAGGACACAAGATTGATAAGAGGCACGCTGAGGGCGGTCGGGTTGAATGAGTTGTTAGGTTGCGCTGCCTTAAGAATCAACCTCTTCATCTGACGTATTAACCCCTTCATTATAGTTTATGAGGTCTATCTCCCTTGGAGAGGCATTCTTTGTTGACAGAGATTGAAGCTCCATAAACTTATTCACTAGAATCGAAATATACATTCCCCAGAACATAAGTCCGCTAATGGCGGTTAAAATCGTAAGAAATTTGCTGAATCCGTAAGTCTTTATCGAATCATCTGATATTCCTAGAAAATTAAGTATGCTCCAGAATAAATCTACCTCCATAAAACGAATTATAAACGATTGTGGGTTGCCCCCTTGACGTTGCAACCCAGAGAACTCAAAGCAAGTGCCCCAAAATACTACTAAGGCAAGGGCGTTCGCGAGTAAACGCATGGGAAGCCTGCCATTTCCCGTTAAGAAGTTGTAAATGCTCCAAAAGAAGGAGCGCCGTTTCTTTCTTGTTCTTGAAGATATATAAACGACCGCTCCTTGGGCGATAGCAGCAGCTATAACAAGTACAAATTTTAGGAATGTTCTACCTCCTCCAAGCTTGTCCGTGAAATACCATGTCACAACAGTTAGCGGGAGAAGTGAGCTAATCACATTCCTCGGAGGCATGTAAACCCTCTTTCTTAATTGTTCCATGTCAAGCTCTCCTAATGATTACTCAGCACGTAGCGAATATATCTATTTCCGATATGATAAGCGACCTAACGCTTATTATGCCGAATCAATCGGCATAACTCCGTAATGGAGCGGCAAAAGCCGAATGGTTCGGCATAACTACGTACTTTAGCGTATCAAAGCCGGCGTGGAGAAGGATTGGTGTGTCTTCTGTTCCGCCGGCTTCGATGCGCGTGTGTGGGCTTGTGGGCCTCTGGGTGGCGCGAACTTATTTAGAGTTTGAACCGCCGGAGCCGTCGGGTTTGGGTTTGCGTGTGGGGCGTTTGCGGTCGGCTGAGCGCGTGCCGCCGACCTGTTCATATTGGGTGGAGTTGGGGCCGAAGAAGGCGCGGACGCCGCCGCGTGCGCGCGTGCTAATGGCTTTGAGCGCCGCGCCCTCGTCGTGTGCGGCGTTGGTCGCGGCGGTAAGTGTGGCGCGCGCTTCCTGCAACTGGTCGCGGCGTGCACGCAGGGAGGCGATCATCGCTTGAAACTGCGCGAGCGTCAGGTCGCCGAGCGTGTAGGTCGGATTCGCAGCCCAGACCCGTTCGATCTGTTCCGCTTCCGAGAGGATCGTGTCGATGGATTTGTTTCCTGCCATGGTGAGAGTTCACTCCTTTGTTGAGGTTGAGATTTCGGAGTTGGTCTGTCAAAGGCTCGCCCCGTTGGGCGGGCGGCGCGCAGCATATCACAAGAGCGTATCGCGTCAACTCTTAATTGACGCGCCTGCTCCGTGCCGTAGAGCGGGCGCAACGGCGTGGAAGACTGATTAACATTAAGGGGAGATGGCGTCTCCGAAAGGGGAAAGGACTGCTCCAAACGGGGAGATAGCTTCTCCAAAGAGGGACGCACGCTCTCTCGAAAGGGAGACGAGTTCTCTAGTTGGGGAAGAGCTTCCTCCGATGAGAGAGACGACTTCTCCGAACAAGAGAAGGCGTGGGAGAGAAGGGGAGGCGACTCTCCACAAAGATAGTCGGGTGCAATTTGATGTGGGAGGAAATTAACCACAGAGGATACGTAAGGACACGGAGGAAAAACTTTGCTCTACCTCTTTGCCCTCTGCGTCCTTCGAGCCCTCTGTAACTAATGTTTTGAAGAGCGCTCTTAAAGCTCTCTCGTCATGAACACGCTATGCGGGTCTTCGACGTAATCCGCGAAGGGCGCGCAATAGTTGAAGCCGAAGTTAGCGTAGAGCCTGCGCGCGGGCTCGAAAGCATCCTCCGCTCCGGTCTCTAAACTTAGACGACTATAGCCGCGTCCGTTTGCTTCTTCGAGGATGTGTTTGAGGAGACTGGACGCGACGCCTCTCCTGAGATGCCGCGAAGCAGTCCGCATGGATTTGATCTCGGCGTGCCGCGAGTCGAGTTCTCTGAGCGCGCCGCAACCGAGTAGTTCGTCATTCTCCCAGACAGTCCAAAAAGTAATTTCGGGTTTTCGTAACCCCTCAATGTCGAGAGCGTGCACGCTCTCAGGCGGCGAGATTTGCCTCATGTTCCGCAGGTGTTCCCGCAGCAGTTCTTGTATCTCGTGCCCGCTTAGATCATCTATTTTGATCTTCAATCGGAGTCTCCAATCTTTGAGCAGCGAGTATTCCTGACGCGGGTCTGCCGGACAAGTGAAAGGGCCGGGGAGAGACTGTTTCGATGTCTCTCCCCGGCCCTTCATGCTCTCACGCTACCTCTCTTAGTTGCCCGTGTTGTCGTTGCCGCCCTTCTTGCCCTTCTTCTTGGTCGGTTCTACTTCGCGCGGGCGCGTCGCGGGCTTCTCTGTGGCGGGCGCGGGCGTGACCGCTTGAGGCACGACGACGGGCTGCGATCTCTTCGGCGCGGTTTCGGTGGGCGGCGGCGGGTCTAAGTCTCCGGCTGAAGGTGGCAGAGTGATCGGCTCTAACTTGGTGTTGATGGGCGCGGCGTCGGGATTCGTGGTCGTCCCCTCGCCGCCGCTCTTTGCTTTGACGAGTGCGTTCTCAGCCTGCATCTCTTCGCGCATCTCGCGTTGTCGCTGCTGGTAGAGGTCTTTGATGTCTCCAGGCATCTTCGGCGGCGCGTCGAACTTCTCCTTCGGCTTGTCCTTCAAAAAGTCTTTCATGTACTCGATCCAGATGGGGAGCGCGCCGTGCCCGCCCGTCATGTCCGAGCCGAGGTTCTTCTTGTAGCCGGGATAACCCATCCACACGCCCGTCACGTAAGTCGGCGTGTAACCGATGAACCAGACATCGGTATGATCATTGACCGTTCCCGTTTTGCCAGCGACTTGACCGCCGACCGTCGAAGCGGCGGGCGCAGTGCCACCGGGCGCGGTGACGCCGCGCATCATGTCCACCATCGTTAAAGCGACGTATTCGCTTACCACCTTGTAAGTCGTCTTCTCAAACTCTTCGAGCGGCGCGCCGTCGCGGTCGAGCACGCGGCGTATGAAATGGTTCTTCACGCGGATGCCCTTGTTCGGGAACATCGAATAGGCGGAGACCATCTGCTCTAAGGGAACTTCCGTCGCGCCTAACGCCGAAGGGAGATAAGGGGCCATCGGCACGGTGATACCGAAGCGACGCACCATCTGCGAAGCGGTCTGGATGCCGATAGTGTCGAGCGTGTGCACCGCCGGAATGTTGAGCGAGTGCGCGAGAGCGATCCTCATCGGCACGTTGCCGCAACTCGTCGAGCCGTCGTAGTTGTGCGGCTGCCAGTCGCCGCGCGTGATCGGCGCACCTGAGATAACGGTGTCGGGCGTCATGCCCCACTCGATTGCCGCAGTGTAGATGAAGGGCTTGAAGCAGGAGCCGGTCTGACGATAAGCCTGCGTCGCGTTGTCGAACTTGTTGGTGTAGAAGTTGTAGCCGCCGATGAGCGCGATCACTTCGCCGTTCTTCGCGTTCAGAGAATAGAGCGCGCCTTGTATGGAAGGAATCTGCGAGAGTTCACCGGAGAGCCGTCGCGCATCCTTGTTCACGTCTTTGATGTGAAACTCGCAGATGTCGCCCGGCTTGAACTCGTCGCGCGGCTGTCTATTAGAGCGTCCCATGTCCTTCGACGTGACGGTCTCCGTGAAGCCGCCGAAGCGCACGGTCGCCTCGTTCTTCGCGCGGTCAACGCTCATTACGAGCCCGCGCACGTAGGTGTCGGGCGCAAAGTTGTTGGCGTACCACTCGGGGATGACGAAGTTGTTAAGCTGCTGCGGCGTCGGCACAGGATTGTTGTCGCTGTCGTCCGCGCCGATGTTGTGGTAGTCGGAGCGCCAGCCCGAATGTCCACGGTCGTAAACGCGTAGCCCCGCGCGCAGAGCCTCGTAAGCCTTCTTCTGCGCGTCTGCGTTGATCGACGTGTAGATCGAGAGACCACTGAAGGCGACGCGCGTCGTGTATTTCTCCTCGATGTACTGACGAACCTCTTCGACCGGATACTCGAACCAAGCGTGCGACGCGGCAGGCGGCGGATACCAAGCCGTGTCCGCGATCTTGATCGGCTTTGCTTTCGCTGCATCAGCTTCCGATTGCGAGATGAATCCGTTCGTCGCCATCAGTTGAAGGACGAGATCGCGTCGCTCCTTTGCCGCAGTGATGTTCACCGTCGGCGAGTATTTTGAAGTCGAGCGTGGGATGCCCGCGAGCAGAGCGGCTTCTTCGAGCGACAAATCTTTGGCGTGCTTGTTGAAATAGATTTGCGAGGCGGCTTCAAAGCCGTAGGCGCGCGCGCCCAAGAAGACGTGGTTGACGTACATCTCCATGATCTGCTGCTTCGTGTAGTAGCGTTCGATCTGGAGCGCGATGAGCCACTCGTTGAACTTGCGTTTGAAAGTCTGCTCGCGCGTGAGGAAAAGATTCTTCGCGAGCTGCTGCGTCAGAGTCGATCCGCCCTCGCGCCTATCCTGCGTGATGTTCTTCCACGCCGCGCCGGCGATGCGAACCGGATCGATCCCGTTGTGACTGAAGAAGCGCGCATCCTCGACGGCGAGAATCGCGTTCTTCAAGACGGGCGGCACTTCGTCGTAGCGAAGCGGAATGCGTCGCTCCAAAGCGAACTCGCCGATGACGGTCTTGCCGTCGTCCGCATAAACCCGCGTCACCTGACTCGGTTGATACGTCGCGAGCGCGGCCACCTCGCCCGCAGCCTTCGAGTAGTTCAACTCGTATGCAACGACGACGCCCGTCAGTCCACCTGCGGCAAGCGCGAGCAGAAGGACTGCGGGAAGCCAGAAGCGACGTATGGGCGAGCGGCGGCGCGGCGGCAAATTCGTCGAAGCGTTGCGGCGCGCGGGCGCGAGTTGGCGCGGATTATTAGCTGCCATTGAGAGACGTTCCTTGACCAAAAGTCTGACGGCACGACGAGGACAAAAGTAGCTTTAACGATGCGGGAGAGACCGACCGACGCGAGGGATTATAACGCAACCGAAAGGCTCACGCGAACGTCTAAAGATAGCGAACCATGTTACAATCAGATGCGTTCGGGGGTGAAAGGTCTCGACAGGGGTCTTGACGTTCGAACGGATGCACGTCGGGCTTACTCTAAGCGGCTCGTTAAAAAGCTTTGAGAAACACAATTGCCAACTCTAATGAATTGGCTCTCGCTGCTTAATTAACCTTAAGCATTGAGCGTCTCACCGCAAGTTGCTCAAGCGCGCGGAGCGAGATGTCACACAGTTGAGCTGGCTCGCCGCACGTGTCCGGGTGCGGTGGGTGAGAAAAACGGGCTAGTCTCTTGCGGGGTCTTCGTCGCTTCACTGACCCGCGAGAGATGAACGCGCCTGAGAGAGTCAGGCAGAGGAGAAGCGTCTAAGCGTGTAGATTCCGGCGGGCGCGACCTTTGGACCCGAGTTCGATTCTCGGCACCTCCATTAGAAGGTCACGAAACGAGGAGCGGTCAAACGGGCGGACGGTGTGATACCATCCGTTCCGCGCGACCGCTCCTTTTTTTACGCGCGAAAGCGAGGAACGATGATGAGCACCACGACTCGACTGATGACGGCGGACGAACTCCTCACACTGCCCAGCGGCAGGTTTCGTTACGAACTCATTAAAGGAGAACTGATCACGATGTCTCCATCCGGCGGCGAGCACGGCGCAATTATCGCCAACCTCACGGGGTTACTCTTTCAACACGTCAGAGCAAACAAACTCGGCATCATCTTCGGCGCGGAGACAGGGTTCAAGCTCGAATCCGATCCCGACACCGTGCGCGCACCCGATGTGTCTTTCATCCGTCGCGAGCGCGTCGAGCGCGAAGGCATCGCGAAGAATTATCCTATCGGCTCGCCCGATCTCGCCGTCGAAGTTCTCTCGCCGGACGACTCGCCGAGAAAAGTTGAGAAGAAGACCGGCGAGTGGCTCGCTGGCGGCGCGCGCGAAGTCTGGAACGTGAACCCGAAGAAGCGAACCATCACCGTCCGTCGTTCGGCGACCGACGTGACAATTTTGACGGAAGACGACGAGCTTGACGGCGGCGCGCTCTTACCCGGCTTTCGCTGCAAGGTGTCGGAGATTTTCGTTTGAGGGTTTGTTCGTGTGAAATTTAGATCGCAGCCGTTATTGTCTGACTTCAAACTGTCATCAACCTGTCACCTTCAAACTATCATCCTCTAATTTGAATACGAGTCTTCCCATCGGCATCTTCGATAGCGGCGTCGGCGGCCTGACCGTCTATCGCGCGTTGCATGATCGACTGCCGAACGAGCGTTTCGTTTATCTCGGCGACACGGCGCGCGTGCCTTACGGGACGAAGTCTCTGGCAACGGTCGAGCGTTACGCTCTGGAGAACGCGCGATTTTTAGAAGCGCGCGGGATCAAACTTCTAGTCGTGGCGTGCAACACGGCTTCGGCACTGGCCCTGCCCGCAATCGGCGCGGGCGTCGGCGTGCCCGTCGTCGGCGTGATCGAGCCGGGCGCGCGCGCGGTCGTGAAGAAGTCGGACGGAAAACGCGTCGGCGTGATCGCGACCGAGGCGACCGTGCAGAGCGGCGCGTACCGTCGAGAGATCGAAAGGCTTGCACCGGCCATCGAGGTCGTTGAGCGCGCGTGCCCGCTCTTCGTCGCGCTTGCGGAAGAGGGTTGGGCGGAGACGGACGTGGCGTGCTCGGTCGCCGCAGAGTATTTGAGAGAGTTTCAAGGCGGCGCGGTTGATGCGCTCGTGCTTGGCTGCACGCACTACCCGATCTTGCGTCGCGTCATTCAGGAGACAGTCGGCGCGCAAGTTCAACTGATCAATTCGGGCGAGGCGACGGCGGAGATCGTCGAAGAGTTGTTGGATGCGAAGAAACTTCGACGCAAGACGGACACGGCGACGGGGAAACTCTTTGCAGAGCGTGCGCGCGCGCGTCGTCTGTGCGACGATCTAGATCACTTCTATGTGACCGACGCGGCGGATCGCTTCGCGCGCGTGGCCGAAAGATTTTTGGGCAGCGCGCCTTCAGTCCTCGAAGCCGTGGAGGTCTGGGGGCAGGACAAACTACAAACAGAGGGACAGATACTTGTCAGCTAAGAGACAGTTCACGCGCACAGACGCGAGGCAGCCCGACGAGCTGCGCACGTTGCGCATCACGCCCGACTTCATGCCCTACGCCGAAGGCTCTGCGCTCATCGAGATGGGCCAGACGCGCGTCATCTGCACGGCGACGCTCGAAGAGTCTGTGCCGCGCTTCCGGCGCAACACCGGGCAGGGTTGGTTGACAGCCGAATATGCGATGATGCCGCGCGCGACGCAGCAGCGCACGCAGCGCGAGACGGGAAGAGGTGGCCCCTCCGGGCGCACGCACGAGATTCAACGCTTGATCGGTCGCTCGCTTCGCGCCGTCTGCGATCTCTCACGCCTCGGCGAGCGCACGCTCACGATTGACTGCGACGTGCTGCAAGCCGACGGCGGGACGCGCACCGCGTCGATCACTGGCGCATACGTCGCGGTCGCGCTCGCCTGCCAACGTCTCCAGCGCAAGGGTGTCATCACGAAGTCTCCGATCAAGGATCAGATCGCGGCGGTGAGCGTCGGGATAGTTGAGGGCGTCGCGCTGCTCGATCTCAAATACGACGAGGACTCGCGCGCGGGCGTGGACATGAACGTCGTGTGCACGGGCGACGGCCGCTTCGTCGAAGTGCAGGGCACAGCCGAAGGCGAGGCGTTCACGCGCGAGGAGATGGACGCATTGCTCGCGCTCGCGAGCCTCGGCCTCTCGCAACTCTTCACCGCGCAGCGCGAAGCGATCAGTCGCGCCGCTCCTTAAGAACAAGAATGATCGAGCGCGCCCACTCACCTTGAGCGGGCAACAGCAGGCCGCGCTCGTCGCATCTTAAACGTCTGATCGGAACAGCCCGCCGCATTTGAGTGAGTCAGTAAAACGCCGATGGGATCGAGGAGTTAAAACGAAAGTATGAGACGCCTTCTAACGCTCGCCGCACTTGCTCTCGCCTTCATTGCGCCCGCCGCGCGCGCGCAAGAGGCGCAAACCTATACGACCAGCGAACTCGAATACTCAATCGATCTGCCGAACGCGACGTGGCGCGCAGTGCCGCGCGCCGATGGCGACCGCACGCGCTTCGAGTTCATCTACGGCGACCGCAGCGATGCTCTGCTGCGCGTGCGCAAGGAGATCGTCGAGGAGAACACTTCGCCCGCCGATCTCGCGCAGCGCGATCACGATAACAAGCTGCGTTACCAGCACGGCTACGTCGAGGGCAAGCAGGATGCTTTCCCCGGTCGGCTGCGAGGCGTTGCGTCGTCCTACGAATTCACCGGCGGCGGCAAGCCGATGGTTGGCATCGTCTATTACCTGCAAGCCGACCCGCGCACGATTTACGTCCTCCACTTCACCGGCGCGAAAGATTCACTACTCCGCCTGCGCGCGCAGACCGACGCCATCGCGCGCAGCTTCCGACTCAAATAGCACTCAGCCGTCAGCAATCAGCCAGATCGTTTGGCGATGAAATGATGAGTTTAGATTGCTGACTTCTTGATCGGCTGAACGCTGATTGCGAATGCTGAATGCTATTTGCCGAGTGCTTCCCGTGAAACTCGCTCCCGGTCTCGCCGTCAAAGAGTCTCCGATCAACGGAAGGGGCTGCTTTGCCACCGCGCACTTTGCGAAGGGACGCAAGATCGCCGAGTACGCGGGCGAGCGCATCTCGACGCGAGAGGCTGAGAGGCGCGCGAGCCGACGCCGCGTGCTTCGCATCTGCGCGATTGACCATCGCTGGAGCTTGGACGGCGCGCGCGGCGGCAACGGCACGCACTACATCAATCACTCCTGCGATCCCAACTCTTACATGAGGATCGCGAGCGGTCACATCCTCTTCATGGCGCTACGCGACATCCGGCCCGGCGAAGAGATCACGCTCGACTACGAGACCACGCTTCACTCCGATAAAAAAAAGTGCCACTGCAAGTCGCCCACGTGCAGGGGCACGATCAACGATCCTCGTAAATCGTGAATGCTAAATGGTGAATAACAGATGATGAATGGCGGGCGACAGTTTGATGTCGTTCAAAGTTCAAAGCCCGCGACTCAAGAGGAGCGCGGGCTTTTCAACTTCTAAAATCATTTACCATTTTCCATTCACGATTGACGATTAATGATGTCTGCCGAGAGCTGCGCTTCGGTGAGCACCATGTTGACCATCGAGGTGAGACGTTGCGCCTCTGTGTGGATGAAGGTGGCGAACTCGCGCGCCTCGCCGGTCACTGAGTCGTCCTGCATGAGCAGCTCGGAGAAACCGTTGATGCTCGTCAAGGGCGTGCGTAGCTCGTGCGAGAGGCTGGAAATTTTCGCGGCGCGCTCGGTCTCCGCCTCGTGCATCCGCATCACCTCGTGGACGGGATGATCCGGGAAGAGGGCCGGTGCGCGCTGCGGCAACTCGCGCGCGAGCAGGCGGTCGATGATCCAGAGGCGACGCACGAGCACTGCGAGCGCGATGAAGAGCGCGGCGACCGACACGAAGGTCGGCAGCGCGGCGGGCACGTTCGCGGGCAGCGCGCCGAAGTTGCCGAGCAGTTGCAACGCGAGCGCGGCGAGCACGAAGAGCGCGACGCAGACGTAGTAGAGCTTGACGACGATCTGTTTGTTTGCTTGTTTCAAAGTGAGAAAGTTCCGGCGGGTGAGTGGTCTTCAAGATCGCGCTCGCGGGCGCGGCGCTGATTCAGTATAACCGATGGGGACGCGCGCGTGGCAAGCTAAATCTTCGCGAATGCTCGAACATCTGAGAGAAGCTCAAGTATCTGACCGAAGTGGCGCGCGTCTCCAATCAGAGTCGCGCGAGAGCTTCGAGCAACTCAGCCTCTTCCGTGAGCGCGACCGTGCGCAGATCGATCACCACTCGATCCTCGACGATGCGCGCGACGACCGGAGGGTGCGCGGCGCGCAACTCCGCATCGACTGCCGACGCGCCGAGTTGTGCGTGTGAGAGCGCGACGAGCACGGTCGGCGGGTGCGTGGTCGGCGCGGAGCCGCCGCCGACCGCCGAGTGGCCCTCGATGATCTCGAATGTCAGCGCGTCGGTGTTGAGTCGTGCGCGTGCGCGCTGGACGAACGAGTGCGCGCGTCGTTCGATCTCTGCGCGCGTCGCCGCGAGTGTTCTGAGTGTCGGAACTTCTTCGAGAGCCGCGCCGCGCCGGTAAGCGTCAAGAGTGGCTTCGAGCGCGGCGAGGGCCAGCTTGTCTGCCCGCAGAGCGCGATAGAGCGGATGGGTGCGGCACGTTTCGACGAGCACGCGGCGACCGACGACGAGACCGGCCTGTGCCGCGCCGAGCAGCTTGTCACCGCTGAAGGTGACAACGTCCGCGCCCGCGCTGATCGATTCAGAGATGACGGGCTCGCCGCTTAAACCCTGCGGCGAGAGATCGAAGAGCGCGCCCGATCCTGCGTCCTCGTAGAGCGGCAGTCCGCGTTCGTGCGCGAGCATGGCGAGTTCCGAAAGTGTCGGTGTTGAAGTGAAGCCGACGATGCGATAGTTGGAAGGATGAACGCGCAGGATCATGCGCGTCTGATCGGTGACAGCACGCTCGTAGTCCGAGAGTTTCGTCCGGTTGGTCGTGCCGACTTCGATCATCGAAGTGCCGGACTGGGCCATCACATCAGGCACGCGGAAGTCGCCGCCGATCTCGACCAACTCGCCACGCGAGATGATGGTCTCGCCGCCGCGCGCAAGCGCGGTCAAGACGAGCAGAGCCGCCGCCGCGCAGTTGTTAACGACGAGCGCATCTTCCGCGCCGGTCAACTCCGCGAGCAGTTGTTCGACGCGCACACCACGACGACCACGCGAGCCGGTGGCCGGATCGTATTCGAGCGTACAGTAACCGGCAGCCTCCTCTGCGACGGCGCGGCGGGCGGCTTCGGAGAGCGGCGCGCGCCCCAAGTTCGTGTGCAGCACGACTCCCGTCGCGTTGATGGCCCGACGCAAGCCCTTCGCATTGTCTTGCTCGACGGCACACGTGAGCCGACTCAACGCATCCGCGAGCAGCGACTCGCGCGAGTGATCGCCGTTCGATGCCGGAGGCCCTTGGGCACGCGCACGCAACTCCGCGCGTAACTCGTCTGAGACCGTGCGCGCGAGCGTGGTCAGGCGCGCGCGGCTCGTGCGCCCGCGCAAGTCCGTCGCGTCGGCGGCGCGCAGCAGCGCATCGATTGAAGGGAGCGCGCGAAGCGTATTTCGTGGAGGCATACAGCAGCAGTCAGCATTCAGCAGTCAGCCTAACCGCTAACGAGGATCGGGACGTTAGCGGTGTTCGCCATTCTACGCCAAGCGCATAGAGATCGATAAGACTTGTCCAGTTGATTGCTGATGTGCCGACTGCTGTTTGCTATTTCTATTGACACCCGCAACGGCGAGCCTTTATGTTCGAATGACGCGTCCCCTGCGAGAGACGCGCGTGAGGAGAGGGCCAAAGTAGTGGGCAGAGAAAACACATTCGTGCGCAGGATGCGCGAGCGCGAGCAGGAGCTATACATTCAGGCGCAGCTCGAAGAGCGCAAGAACGCGATGGACGTGAGCGTCGCTCCGCCGACCATCGACGAGCAGTTGACGCGTCTCGAAGAAGACCTGCGCAAGCTCAAGGTCGAGTTCGACATCTTCTTCAACGGCGCGTCGAAGCGGCCACCCTTCGATACGAAGAGTCGCGTCGAGACGCAGATCAAACGGCTCTTCGACGAGCGGCAGATGCCCTACGTGCAGCGCTATCGCTACAACACGCTCGTCGCGCGCTACGTCGCGCTGCGCGATCTGTGGCGTCGCAACGTGCAGGAGCGCGAAGAGGGACGAGACCCCATCGCAGCCGCACGCGCCGCGCTCGGCAAGTCGGACGGGGCCGGCGCGAAGGAGCGACACGCGAGCTTCGTCTGCGCCGACGCGCGCTCAGACGATACGACGGTGCGCGGGCTCTACGACGCGCTGGTCGAGGCGAAGCGCGGCTGCGGCGAGCCGACGGAAGATTTCTCCTACTCGAAGTTTCGGAAGATGATCGCCTCGAAGACCGACGCGATCAAAGAGCGTCTGGGCTGCGAGCGCGTGCGCTATTCGATCTACACACAAGACGGGCGCGTGAGCTTCAAGGCGAAGGCTGACAAGTAGGGAAGTGGATCGGCGACGAGAATTCGTCGAGAGAACTCACCGCAAGAGATCGCAGTAAAGATAAAATTCGTAAGGCGCGACGTTTCAATCGAAACGTCGCGCCTTCCAAGTTCTTGCCCCGTCATAGTTGTGATGCGTGCGGGGCTTGGTCTTGCGCTTCCCGGCTGTCGAAAAAAGTCCGGCAAGCGGTCAGTGGCTTTCAAACGAAAGCTTGGGGAGATTTACGCCTTCGTCACCTTCTCAGCCTGTGGCCCCTTCGGGCCCTGCGTGACTTCAAACTCGACGGTCTGGCCCTCTTCGAGAGTCTTGAAGCCGTCGCCCTGAATGGCGGAGTAGTGGACGAAGATGTCCGAAGAGCCGGGCTGCTCGATGAAGCCGTAGCCCTTCGCGTTGTTGAACCACTTGACCTTACCGGTAATTCTAGACATAGCAGACGAATCCTCCTAACGATTCGGTTGGACAGGCGCGACGGGATGCGTGTCCCGACGTGCCGCAGGTTGTTGTTTGAGCCGGGTGCGCGTTTGGCTTGCGAGAAGCCGCGACCTTGTCGGAGGCTGAAACTAAAAAAGCCCGCGTCCGGTGAAGCTGCGCCGCGAGGGAGCGACGACAATCACCAAACACGGGCCCGACTTACTACGTGGAACACATGACAATACTTCTAAAACTATCGCAGGGATGAGGTTCAAACCTTGCCTGCCGGAAACGACGGCGCATACTAAGCGAAGCCACGTGAGGGTGTCAAGCAGAAAAGAAGATAGGTCGCGTCCTTGTTTGGAAATAGAGGCCCAATGCTTATCAGGCTGAGATTTTCAAAAGAGGACACTACTCGGTCGAGTCGAACTTCGCGCCATCATCCACCGCCGCCCCGTTGCGGTCATGCGGCACGCCGACTCTCACGCTGCCGCGCGACTGTGCCCCGCGTGCGTCCGTCACGGTGAAGAAGATCGTGTACACGCGCCCGTTACCATTACCGTTACGCTCGGCTCGTAGCTGCGCCGTCGTCGTGCCGATGCCCTGCGCGTCGGGATAGGTGTTGCCGGCCCCACTGCCGTTGACAGGCTCGTCTTGGGCGATGCGCGTGATAGTGATCGTGAAGGGATCGCAATCAGGATCAGCGATCCCATCTATTGAGACATTAACCATCTGGTGATTAGCGGGCCATAGAGTCGAGATGCTCGGTCGCGCTTGACTTATATCCGGAGGTAGGTTGGAGACCTGATACTCAAAGGTATCAGAACGGTTCGCCACATTATCATCGGCGATGGCATAAATCATCCTAGTTTGGCACGCATTTATCTCGACTGAACCGGCATACGGTTGGTACTTCTTACCATCCAGCGAGTAACGCACGATCTTCACGCCTGACTCTTTATCTTCCGCCATGATAGAAATGAGTCTTTTAGAGCCGTCACCTGTTTCACTAAAGCTCACGGTTGGCGCTTCGGTGTCTCGGGCCGTAGGGCCGGTCGCGGAAGCGGTGGGCGTAATGACCGATTCGAACGTGCCGTCACCATCTTTGTCGTAGCGCAAATCTTCGACTCCCTGTGAAGTAAACTTGAGCAACATGGCAGTGCCCACTGGCAAGTTTACGTCCAAGTATCTAATGATCTGAGTCGCCGCTTCGGGCGCGTTTCCGATCCCTTTCGTCATGTCGATCCGCAATGGCTTTCCTGTGCTGCGAAAGGTTAAGGCATAAGACTGTTCAGATGACATCTGTACCGGCAGACCTACGTGAACCAAATTCGCGTCCCCGCCTAGATCAACTTCGGGTAAATGAGTTTGGAATCCGATCCCGCCAAGTTGAGAAGTGTTGCGGCCTGAGGCATCGGTAACCGACACATCGTCGGCCCCCCATAGATTGACATAATATCCTTCACCTCCCGCAGACTCAGGTAGTACATCTTCGACAAAAGATTGCTGTCGAAGTGGCAACGTAAAGACGGCCTTTTGGAAATAGGACTGACGTGACAATCGTCTGGCCGAAGTCTGCGTTGACTTCGACTTCAACGCCTCCAAGATGGCGTCATGAACTTTCGCATTCTGTGTTAGCCCGGTGTGCTCGACGAGAGTGTCATCTGTAGGTGAAGTTGAACTGAAGGCGCGCCTCGTGAGGTTCGAGGCCCTCCCGAAGGCGAGTGCACTTATATCCGGCACAGTGCCATCCCCCCATGTTGTTTGTTCTGCGAGGTCATTTACCTCAACTACTTCGCCTGAGCTATCGAACGCCTTCTCCCTCGTAGCAATTAATTTCCCAATCGTGCGTGGGCGGTATTGGATGCCGTAAAATTGGTAATACTGCACCCCGGTTTGATCGCCATTCCAGTCATCCTGCCCGGCGATGTCGTGAAACGCATTGGTAGTTTGTGCAGGCTTACTTCGCGGAAAATGTTTATTGTCGAGCAGATCGGCAACCTGATTTGACGTGTAGTTCTCATCTACCTGACCGTTCTGATTGATGTCCCAACTCTTTCTACCGACATCCTCCCCGAAGGGACTGCCGACCGCATAATAAAGTTTGCTTGGTAGAAGCTGATGCACACCGGGGAAGAATTCGACGAGAGGTTTGAAGAGCGGGGAGAAGAGTTTATCGACAGCGTATATGTCGAAGAACCTTCCCGTCTCCAAGATGTAGAGGGCCTTTGGCGCACCGAGCCACGGCGTGCCGACTGTGACGAGCTTATTTACATGGTGAGAGCCGGAGTTATCCAAGATGTAGCGGCGTGCCAGCAATCCGCCCATGCTGTGGGCCAAGATGTTGACATTGGTGTCGGGATAGAACTTCCGCACGCAGCCCACATAATCTTTAAGCAGAGCGGCGTTGTCGGCACTACTCTTACGCCAGTCGTAAGCGAAGACGAATAGGTTCGGGTTGTCATCTTTCTGTTTAAGATCACATCCGGCGGTTGTTCGTCGCGACGGATCGTTGTTGACAAGGTATTCACGGTAACCGCCACGCGCCTTGAGCATCTCCAGCAGTGGCTGATAAACGATCACGTCCTGCCCTGCGAGAGTAGTCTGGCGGAGCACATCAGTGGCAATGATGTTGAACTGTTGCTTCTGCGGATCGAGCGTCAATCTGCTCCGGTCGGTAAAAAAGAGCCCGCCGAGCCACAGGTTGCCGCCGCCGACTTCATTAAGTGAGCTGCCGCCAATTCCGGGCACGAAGATCAAAGGTTCGGGCGTCGGGGTGGGAGTGGGCGTGGATGGTGGGGGGGCGCAGGGGGAGAGACTAGTTGACTGAGCCGAGAAAGCCGCGCCTGCGGCGAAGGTCGCGCCGCACGGATCGGGCGTGGGAGTCGGCGTCGGTTCGGGTGTTGGCGTCGGTGTCGGCGTTGGTGTCGGTGTCGGATCGGGGATGATGAGGTCGGGAAACTGAGCGCTCTGCAACACGCAGCCACTGGATGCCACGCTCGGCGGAGAAGCGAACTTCGGCTGCGAGACGGTGAAGATGTACTCGATGCTGCACCGAGACCACGATTGATATTGGTAGTGGCCGCCGGAGTCTGTCGTCGCCGTGTCGGTCGTCGTCTGCCCGATGTCGTACTTCGTCCGCGTGATATTCAAAGTCACGCCAGAGGCGGGCGAGCCGTCCCTGTGCTTGACGTAGCCATCGAGGGTGATGGGGACGGGACGTTGAATCTGGAGGGTGGGGAGGACGGTGTTAGAGACGACGCAGCCGCTGATGCTGACCTGCGCCGGTGGCAGCGACTCGCCATCCACGATGTCCGGCGAGGTGGCCGTGATCTCGTGTGTGACAGAGCAGAGGGCCGGTACTGTGAAACTGTAATGCCCGCCCGCGCTCGTCATTGCTGTGTCAGTGATCGCAGCAGTCGCAGCAGCTACGCCCGCGCCCGTCGCGCCGTCCGGCGTCTCATCCGCAGGGAATGGCACGCCGCCTGTGGTCGTCAGAGTTACGCGCACGCCTCCGGCGGCGGCCCCGCTCGGTTGATACGTCACATCACCTTCCAGAGTGATTGTGCCGGTGGCATCAGCCGCACTTTCGCGAACCGCACTCACAGAGTTGTCGGCGTGCGCGGCGGCGAGAAAAATCGAGCCGCAGGCGGCGGACAGCACGGTCATCGCCAGAATGTACGGGCGCAAACGCTTGAAGAGTCGGGCTTGCTTTTTGGTGAGAAGGGGCATGGCTAAATTCCTTTGCTCGTGCCCGCCGTCTGAGCTTCCGTGAGTATCAGACGGGGAACGAAACCTAAACGTTATGTCTCAAGCGAGGCGCGACGCCGCAGTTGTGAAAATGTGCATGAGGCGTGAGCTGGAGATCGGTGTTTGAGAAATGTTCGAGAGGAAGTTCGCTATCGAATCCCGAACATCAGGTGCGATTGCGGGCGGGATTCTATGTATCGACACCGTGAGTGTCAAGCAGATTTTAGCGGGTCGCGTCTTTACTATCGATCCACTGAAGCCTCACTATCGATCCACACTTATCGATCCACTGAAGCCTCAGCCTTCGCGGGAAGATATGCGAGCGGGTTGACTGACTCGCCATCGATGCGAACCTCGTAGTGCAGGTGAGGGCCCGTCGAGCGACCCGTCGAGCCGACGCGACCCAAGAGTTGACCGCGCGCGATCTGTTGTCCGATCTCGATCTCGATCTTCGAGAGGTGCGCGTAGCGCGTCGTCAAGCCACCGCCGTGATCGACTTCAACCATCTGTCCATAGCCGTTCTTCCAGCCCGCGAAGATGACGGCTCCGTTTGCCGCCGCGACGACCGGCGTGCCGCGCTCGGCGCGTATGTCCTGACCCGCGTGGAACTCTGTCGAGTAGCCGCCGAACGGATTGCGTCGCCCGCCGAAGCCGTCGGTCTTCTCGCCCACGACGGGCCAGATCGAAGGCACGCGCGACTTCTCGCCAATCGCCTTCTCATAATCCTTCAAACGCTCTTCGAGTTGCGCCGCACGCGCTTCGACTGCAGCGATCCCTGCCTCGTCCATCACGACGAGTGGCCCACCCGATCCGCGTCGCGCCGACGTGTTCTCTTCACTCACGCCCGACATCTCGGCGAGCCGACGCGAGGCGTCTTCAATCGCGTCCACGCGATCTTTGAGTTGTTCGAGCTTCTGCTTCTGCAACTCGTTCTCGACTCTCAGTCGTCCATTCTCGCGCTCGACTCTCAGGTGTGCCGCCTCGCGATACATGCCGAACAATCCGTAACCGGCGGCGCATACGAGGAGGGCCGCCATGACGGTCGCGACTTTGAGCCAGCGTCTATGAATGCGGAAGCGTCGGATGGTGGAGCGTGAGCGCGAGGTGTGTGCGACGATGAACGCGTAGAGCCTGTCGTCTCTCTTCATCTGGAAAGTGTCCTCTCGGTCGTTCTCTCGCGCGCGAAAAAATTAAAGCGGGAACGGCGCGCCGCGAAAACCGGCAAAGGCACTGCCAGCCCGTTGGGCGACGGTGCGAATGAAACCACAATTGGGGGCTTCTTTTAGTTTGAACCTGCCTGAAGTATGGCAGTCGGCGGCTTTATTACTGAGGATTATTAACCCTCCCGCACGCCGAGCGACCTGTACAAGGGGGTGAACCCTAACACACGCCCCGAAGGGATTGCAAACGCGCGATGCGCGACGAAGAATGCGATGCGCGACGCAACCTGATCACGACAAAAGAAGGACGAGAAAACTAAAGCTCGCGTCTGAAGTCTTCAGACGCGAGCTTTGATGTTTCCGAGACGCACGAACTTTAATGCGTTGACCCGTGCGCTTAGATGCCGTCCGCCTCGCGCCTGCGACGGCCGCGCGCGCGCAGCATCGAGAGCACGATGATGACGAAGACGCCGACGAAGGCGACGACCACCGCCAACTTGAGCACGATCATCAGGAACGCGACGAGCGCGATGAGCTGTTTGACGAGAATGATGAGCAGCGCGATGAGCGCCATGATCGCGCCCAAGCCACCGGCAGCCTTCATAACACCTAACATGACGTTAATCCCCTCTCAGTCCGAAAATCTTTTCACCCGACCGCGCGCCGCGTCTCTTCAATCAAAGCATCAAGTCTCTTCCGATCAAACGCGCACGCACATCATAGCAGAGAGATCGGGACGCGCGCGAAAGCATACGGCTCGTTCACAGTCGCGGTGGATAGGTCTCGTTGCGCTGTCGCGTCGCGATGTCGCCCGTGCGGAAACGGCCCGCGCCGAGCGGCGGTGCGGCTCCGCCGAAGGGCGGCACGGCGGGCAAGTTATCGAAGTTCATTTCGCGCCTCTGCCTTCCGCCGCGACGCAGATAGTCGAAGAGCATGAACGCACCGAGCAGGACGAGCGCGGCGGGGAGCATCTGGCGGACGGGCAAGCGCACGCCGAAGACCGAGTTCAAGAGGAAGAGCGTGCCGAGCCCGACGAGCAAGAGGGCCCACGCGACCGGATGTCCATAGAGGCGACGCGCTATCGAATCCATCTCCGCATCCGGCGCAAGACCCGCGCGAATGAGTTGCGCCGTGCGAAACCCATCGACGGCGGCAAAGAGCCACACGCCTGCGGCGGCGAGCGCGAAGAAGGCGCGTGCGTTCGTCACCGCCGCGAGTTGAATGCAGCTCGCGAACATGGCGAAGTGGACGAGGGCCTTCGAGGTCTGCCCGTTATATGCAGAGCCCAAGCCTGGCATGACGAATGAGAGGAGAAGTGCGATCCACGGCGACGTGCGGCGTCGCAGGCCATGCGGCGTTTCCAGAAGTTGGACGCCGCGCGTCTGCAACATCTCAACGCCCGCGACGATGCAGTCCTGACAATAAGGGAAGCCGCGTATGCGATGATCGCACGCCGCGCAGAGCGGGCGCGTGCAACGGCTACACTCGACGACCGCCGCGTTCCTGCTGTGGTAAGAACATCTCATCTACTTGTCTTGTCGCTCCAAACTTCCCTTGATCAAATTGTCTTGTCGTTCCAAACATTCCCTTGATCAAACTCTAACGTCCCTGCCTATTCGCGTCGCTGCCCGACGGGCCCTGCGTCGGCTGGCCCGCGTCGTCGCCCGCGCTTCTAAAGATCGCCGCGCCGCGCGCGGTTGATTGATAAGTGCGTGCGGCGAATTGGAGACTGGCGCGATACATCCCGCCGATTGAGCCGTCGGGCGAAAGCGTGCTCGTGCCGACGAGGATGGCGACGAGAACCATCGTCGCGACGGTCGCGAGTTGCGGCGAGACGACCACGTCGAGCCAGCCGCGCAACGTTTCCATCACACGTGCGGCGAGCGGCGCGCGCACCTCTTGCGCCTCGGTCGTGCCGAGCGTCGCTTGCAAAATTCTCTCGTGGAGTCCGGCGGGCACTGTCTGCTCCTCGCTGATGTAGGAGTAGCACGCGCCGATTGATCGAACGACTTCGCCGGGCAGATTCGTGCAGCGCGTGCAGAGCGCGGCGTGACGCTCCCAACGGTGGAAGAGTGTGGCGGGCAGGAAGCCGTCGAGATAGTCGGTTAGATAATCTTCAAACTCATCGCAGGTCATCGCCGACTCCGGCGCGGTCTGCATGAGGATGCGCGCTTCAAGCTGTCGCGAAGGCGCGGGCGGCGCGTCCACAGCGACGGCGCGCAGAGTGTTCTTAACTTCGTTTAAGAGATCGTGACAGACGGGACAGCGCAAGGCGTGCTCGGCGCACGTGCGCTGCTCTTCGGAGGCGAGCGTGCCTTCGAGGTAGTCGGTCAACTGATCTTCAAATTCCGCGCAAAGCATCTTTATTCTCGTTTCACCCTTCTTGATTTTAACTCAACGCGCGTTGCCCCGGCCCTTCCGCCGAAACGACGCGCGAACGAAAACTCGAACCCGACAATCAAACGTCGCTCATCGCGACGACTCTCATCCGTCGTAAAATTTTCGCCAGCTCGATGCGACCGCGATTGATGCGCGACTTGACAGTGCCCTCTGGAATCTTCAACAGGTCAACGATCTCCTGATAGCTCAACTCCTCGATGTCGCGCAGGATGACGCACGTGCGAAGGTCTGGCGCGAGTTTGTCGATGCCAGCCTGTACCTGTTCGCCGAGTTCGCGTCTCTCCAACTCGCGTTGCGGCGATCCGCCTGCGGCGCGCAGATGATATGTGTGGCCTTCGAGGTCTTCGGCGTGCGTGTCCTGCGGCGCGCGTTGGCGTCGGCGATAGTCGTCGATGACGAGATTGCGCGCGAGGCGCATGAGCCAGTTCTGCAAGTCGCCCTGCTTGGCGTCGTATTGTTGGAGCGAGCGATAGACGCGGACGAAAACTTCCTGCGTCAAATCCTCTGCAGCGTCGGCGCGCGAGGTGAAGCGATAAGCGAGGTTGTAGATGCGACGCGAGAAGAGAGAGACGATCTCTTCCCACGCCGCGCCATCACCCGCGCGACATCTCCTGACCAGCTCAGCACCTTCGCTCACAGCACTCAAAGCTCTTGCCGCTCCTGCCACCCGTCTGGTCTCTCTTTCCGTCCCCGATACATTCCGCTAGCGGGGACTCGCGTCGAACACAGGTTACGACTGCGCCGGCGGGAAAGTTCCTCGCGAAATTATAGGAAATGAAAGGCGTCGATGGAAGGCGAGGGGAGATTGATTCATTGACTCATTGCCCTATTGCTTCATTGATCCAGAGATTGTTGATAGAGGTGTTTGATTCAACAGATCAATGAGTCAATGAGCCAATGAAGCAATGAGTCAATTCCGGCTCGGTTGCGCGTGCTTCCCGAAATGCTGTAGCCTCTGTGAGCCATACAACATATTGTGCCGCTCAGCCGTCGTCATCAACTATCTCGCACACGCCGACCCGCCGAGGACGGGGAAGATTCTTCTACGGGACGTTGAAAGGTTTTGCGCCGTTACCTCAAGTTCGCAGTCCTCGTCGCGCTGACGGCGCTCCTGCTCTGGTGGTTCGCGCGCGGCGTCAACTGGCCGCAGGTGCGCGCTGAGTTGGAAGGCGTCAACTGGCCGCTCATCGCTGCGGGCGTCGGCGTGGTCTGCACGACCTATCTCGTGCGCGCTCTGCGCTGGCGCGTTCTGCTCGCGCCGGTCGCCGAATCGTCGGTGCGAAATCTTTTGGCGGCCACGAGCGTCGGCTTCGGCGCGATCTTTCTGATCGGTCGCTCGGGAGAGGTCTTGCGACCGACTTTCCTGTCGCTCGTTGACAGGCGCGTGCGACCGTCGGCTTCGTTCGTGACCGTCGGCGTCGAGCGCGTCTATGACTCGGCGGCGGTCGTCTTGATCTTTGCCATCGACATGATCTGGTTTCACGCGCCGAATGGTAGCGCGGCAACATACGCGCGCGTGCGTCTGTTGGGATTCATTTTGCTCGTCGCGTTCGCCGTAGGCATCGCGTGCCTCGTTCTTTTCAGGCTGCGCGGCGCGGAGTTGATCCATCGGATCGACATGAGACTAGAGCGTGCGCCCGCGTCGCTCCAGCGCGTCGGAAGATTCGTCACGAACCTTCTCGATCAACTGCGACTCGCGCTCGGCGTGCTCGTCAACGCGCGCTCTCTGGCCGTGACGATCGGATGGACGGCGGCCCTGTGGACTGTTATCGCGCTCGCGAACTGGTGCGTGCTGCGCGCGTTCGGTCTGCCGTTCGGCGCGGCGGAGACGGTCTTTGTTTTGGGATGGGCGCTGGTCGGCTCGTTAGTGCCGACGCCGGGCGGCGCGGCGGGCGCGTTTCACGTGGCGACGGCGCGCGGGCTCTCGTTCCTCGGCGTCGCCGATGCGAAGGCCACCGCGATCTCGATCGTGCTGCATCTCGTCTTGTTCGGGCCCGCTTTGCTGCTCGGTCTCTACTTCTTCCTGCGCAGCGATGTGAAACTCTCGCGCTTGCGAGGTGCAACTGAGAGCGCAGCGACGCAAGAGAGTTTCAAGGGAGTCGGTGAAGCCTCGCGCGGTTCGATCAACGTCTAACTAACTTGAATCGGAGTTCGCTTATGAAGTGTCCTTTCTGCGGCTACCTCGAAGACAAGGTGGTGGACTCGCGCGAGTCGCGCGAGGGCGAGTCGATCCGTCGTCGGCGCGAGTGCTTGAAGTGTGAACGACGCTTCACGTCCTACGAGCGCATCGACGAAATCCCGTACATGGTCGTCAAGAAGAGCGGGCAGCGCGAGCCGTTTGATCGCAACAAGATCATGGCGGGCCTCCTTCGCGCCTGCGAGAAGCGACCGATCCCCGCGTCGAAACTCGACAGCATCGTCAACTCCATCGAGAAGTATGTGCAGGACTCGGCGGAGCGCGAGCGACTGACCTCGAAGATCGGCGAGATGATCATGCGTCGCTTAAAGGAACTCGACAAGGTGGCCTACGTCCGCTTCGCCTCGGTCTATCTGGAGTTCGAGGACGTGACCGAGTTCATGGCGGAACTCAAGACCCTCGTCCGCACGCGACAGAGCGGCGCGGCATCGGGCAAGCGAGCCTCTTGAAAGTCTGGAGTCTGGGAGTCCGGAGTCTGAAGTCAAAATCGTTTTTGACTTCGACTCCGAGACTCCGGGACTTGAATCATGCGAGTCATCGGGATCGAGCGAATAGAGATTGAGCGACTACGCGAGCGCGTGCGGCGACTCGTCGCGGCGTTGCAGGAGGTGATCGACGATGCACCGACGGACGTTGCGGGCGCGTGGAGGCCGCCGGTCGATCTGTGCGAGACGAATGATGCCGTCGTCTTGAAGGTGGAGCTGCCGGGCGTGACGGCGGAAGACTTGGAAGTGAAGTTGTCGGGCGGCTCTCTGCGCGTCTGCGGGAAGAAGAAGAGGCGCGCGCCGCGCGGCGCAATCACGCACCACTGTTCCGAGCGCGCATACGGGGCGTTTGACCGCACGCTGCCGTTGCGCTGGTCTGTCAAAACGCGCGGCGCGACCGCCACGCTCTCAAACGGCCTGCTCACGGTGAGCCTGCCGAAACTCGCCGACCGTCGCGGCGCGGAATTCAAGATACCGATAAAGGAAAACGATGAACGATGAACGCGGAACGATGAAGTAAGAGCAGAAGCAAGAGTGAAAACTAGTGCAACTGATCTTCACTTCATCGTTCCGCCTTCATCGTTCATACTTTTAAGACCATGCCATCAATCGAAGAAATTACAGGTGCGTTGGAGCCGTCGGCGGGCGGGGGCGAGGAGCAGCCGGTGCAAGTGCCGGAGACGCTGCCCGTGCTTCCCTTGCGCGACATCGTGATCTACCCGTTCATGATCGTGCCGCTCTTCGTCTCGCGCGAGAAGTCGATCCGCGCGGTGGACGAATCGCTCGGCGAGAACCGGATGATCCTCTTGGTCTCGCAGAAGGATTTGGACAAGGAAGAGCCGGGGGCCGAAGACCTCTACGCGGTCGGCACGGTCGCCGTCATCATGCGGATGCTCAAGCTCCCGGATGGCCGCACGCGCATCCTCGTGCAAGGCCTGACGCGCGCGCGCATCGAGAGCGTTGAAGAGGGCGGCGCTTACTTGAGAGCGCGCGTCGCGGTGATGCAGGAGGCCCCCGCGCCGGAACGTTCGCTCGAAGTCGAGGCGCTCGTGCGCAACGTGCGCGGGTCGATGGAGAAGGCTGCGAACTTAGGGAAGAACATCTCGCCCGAAGTGATGGCGATTGTGGCGAATCTCGACGAAGCGGGCCGGTTGGCAGACCTCGCCGCGTCGAACCTTGAACTAAAAGTCGAAGACGCGCAGTCGGTCTTGGATATCGAGGAGACGACGGCGCGTCTGCGACGCGTCAACGATCTTTTGAACAAAGAGATCGAAGTCCTCACAGTTCAGCAGGAGATCAACACGCAGGCGCGCGCCGACATCGATCGCTCGCAACGCGAGTTTTATCTGCGTCAACAACTCAAAGCCATTCAAGGCGAGCTGGGTGAGGGCAACGAACTGGCCGAAGAGGTGGCCCAGTTTCGCGAGAAGATCGAAGCGGTGAAGATGCCAAAAGTCGCCGAGGAAGAGTCTCTGCGGCAACTAAAGAAACTCGAACGAATGCACCCGGACGCGGCGGAGACGGCGACGCTTCGCAACTGGTTGGAGATCATGACCGATCTTCCGTGGTCGAAAGCGTCGGTCGATAATCTCGATCTCGCGAAGGCGGAGCAGATACTCAACGAGGATCACTACGGGCTCGAAAAAGTTAAGGAGCGCATCATCGAGGCTCTGGCTGTTCGCAAGTTGAAGGAGAAGCCGAAGGGATCGATCCTCTGTCTCGTGGGGCCCCCCGGCGTCGGCAAGACCAGCTTGGGTCGTTCAATCGCGCGCGCTCTTGATCGCAAATTCGTGCGCCTCTCGCTCGGTGGCTTGCACGACGAGGCGGAGATACGCGGTCATCGTCGAACGTATGTCGGCGCGATGCCGGGTCGCATCATACAGGCGTTGCAGCAGGCAGGGACGAACAACCCGCTTATAATGCTCGACGAGATCGACAAGGTCGGCGCGGATTTTCGCGGCGATCCATCATCGGCCCTTTTAGAAGTGCTCGACCCCGAACAGAACAATTCTTTCCGCGACAACTATCTCGGCGTCACGTTCGATCTCTCGAACGTCATGTTCATGACGACCGCCAATGTGCTCGACACGATTCAGGCGGCCCTCAAAGATCGCATGGAAGTGATCCGGCTTGCGGGCTACACCGAAGAAGAGAAGTTGGAGATCGCGCGCAGGCATTTGATTCCCAAACAACTCGAAGAGAACGGCGTGACGGCGAAGAACCTGCGCATCTCGAAGCCTGCGCTTGCGACCATCGTCTTGCAGTACACGCAAGAGGCGGGACTCAGACAGTTGGAGCGAGAGATCGGCGCGCTCTGCCGCAAGGTGGCCCGCCGCGTCGCCGAAGGGAAGATGGAAGTCGTGTTGGTGACGCCGAAGAACGTGCATGAATTTCTGGGCGTGCCGAAGGTCGCGCCGGATGAAGTGTTGAAGAAGGATCAGATCGGCGTCGCAACCGGCCTTGCGTGGACGGCGGTCGGCGGCGAAGTGCTCTTCATCGAGGCGTTGAGAATGAAGGGCAAGGGCAATCTAGTTTTGACAGGTCAACTCGGCGACGTGATGAAGGAGTCGGCGCAGGCAGCGTTCTCCTACGCCAAGTCGCGCGCGCGCGAACTCGGCATCCCGGAGGACGACTTCAACACCTACGATATGCACATACACATCCCCGAAGGCGCGATCCCGAAAGATGGCCCCTCTGCGGGCATAACGCTCGCCACCGCGATGGTCTCGTCGCTCTCGCAGCGCGCCATCCGCAAGGACGTGGCGATGACGGGCGAGATCACTCTACGCGGAAACGTGCTGCCTGTGGGCGGCGTCAAGGAGAAGGTCTTGGCGGCGCGTCGCGCGCGTGTGACGAAGATTATCCTGCCTGCGCAAAATGAACGCGACATGGCAGAGGTTCCCAAAGAGTTGATGGGCGAGATTCAGTTCATCTTCGTCGAGAACGTCCGACAGGTCTTCGACATTGCTTTGAAGGAGCGCGCCACGCCGCCCGCTCCCGCGTCGCCGCGCCCGAAGGCTCTGCCGCAGCCCGCACCCCCGACGACGGCTCACTGAAGAACGCGTGGCGCGGTCGAGTCATCTTCTCGAATGGAGTTGACCGCGCCCGCAATCAGACCAAAGTCTCCAACTCCTGAACGCGACTTTGAGACCCAAAAATTACGCCTTCGCGGGCGCAACCGCGTCCCTCCGCATGGCATCTTAAAATGGACGCGAATGCGGCTTTTTACGCGGAAATCGCGCCTGCTTCGTCTTTTCTATCAAGCAGATAAGTTGACACCCACGGGGTCGTGTGATAAGTATCAGACCTGCCCCTCAAGACGGCTTTGCCGCGAGCCCCCAATGCACGCGCCGGGTCGTTTCCTGACGGGTAGTTATAAGCCTCGCGTTTCATACATGGTGGAACCGCTCGCGCGGTCTGGACGTGTAAGGACACAGACCGCCATCGTGGATTCGCTTCAACCTGAATTATCAAGGAGACCGAACAACTGATGAGAACGAGCTTCCCCCGTCTTCTTACCGCCCTCGCGCTTCTCTCGACACTGACCGCGCCGCTCTCCACCCTGCGCGCGCAGGATTTGTCCGCCTCTTCGCTTCGCAGCACGACGCCCAACGACATCGACCGCGACGCAGGGCGCGTTCAAGCGATCATCGATCAGGCAGAGAGCCACTACAAGCTCGGCGAGTTGAACCTCAAGGATCGCAACCTCGACGCGGCGCGCACGGAGTTCGACAAGTCGGTCGATGCGGTGCTCGAATCCGGCATGGACGTGCGCTCAAGTCCGAAGTTGCAGAACTACTACTTGCAACTCGTCGAGCGCGTCTATCGCATGGAAGTTCCGGCGCAGCAGCTTCCGGCGCAGGTCGTCGTCGCATCGAACACGTCGCAGCAGGCGACGACACCCGATGGCGCGCAGATCATTCCCGCCAACGCAACGAATGATGTGGCAAGCGTGCAGCAGCCGACCGGCTTCTTGCGTGATCAGCACTTCGAGCCTTCACCCTTGGACGACTTGAGCAAGCTTGTGCTCAATGAGGAAGAGAAGAAGGTGACGGACGAGCAGGTGGCAACGCTCGAACAGGCGAAGAGCGCGATTGACTTCGGCTTCAACTCGAACACGCTCATCCAGCAGTACGTCAACTACTATCAGGGTCGCGGTCGCGCGACGATGGACAATGGCCTGCGTCGCTCTGGCCGCTACCTGCCGATGGCGCGCACGATCTTCCGCCGCGTCGGCGTGCCCGAAGATATCGCTTGGCTCGGTCAGGTCGAAAGCTCTTGGAAGCCGAACGCTTACTCTTGGGCGGCGGCGTCGGGCCTGTGGCAGTTCATCCCTTCGACGGGCGCGCGCTACGGCTTGCGTCAGACCGCTTGGGTTGACGAGCGCAACAGCTTCGAGAAAGCGACCGAAGCATCAGCGCGTTATTTGAAGTGGCTGCACGACCGCTACAACAACTGGGAACTCGCCATCGCCGCCTACAACACCGGCGAGGGCAACATCGACCGCGCCATCTCGCGCGCGGGCACGGCCAACTTCTGGGCCATCTATCCCTACATCGCGCAGGAGACGCGCAACTACGTCCCGAACATTCTCGCGACGATCCTGATCGCGAAGAACCCCGACAAGTATGGCTTCCGCGGCGTCCGTCCCGACGCGCCGCTCTCCTACGACGTGGTGAGCGTGCCTTCGGCGACAAGCCTACAACTCGTCGCATCCGCGACCGACACGAGCGTCGATTACTTGCGCTCGATCAATCCTGAGTTGCGACGCGACGTGACGCCGCGCGGTGAGAGTTTCAATCTGAGAGTGCCGGCCGGTCACGGCAAAGTTTTCGTCGCGCTCTTGAAGCGCGTGCCTGCCGACAGGCGCGAGGCGGCGAAGGTCGTCTCGGTCGCGCCGGGCGAGGACATCACCTCGGTCGCCGCGCGCACGGGAACGAGCGTTGCGCAACTTCAACTCTGGAACGCGGGCGTCGATCTCGCGAAGGGCGGCAAGCTGGTCGTGCCCGCCGGGTCGCTACGCAACGTCGCGATGGTGCGCGCGCGCCCGAACGTCACGCAGACGGCCAGCAGTCTCGTCAACGTGAACGCGAGGGCCGGTGAGACTATCGCGCAGATCGCCTCGCGCTTCGGCGCGGACGCTGAAGAGGTCGCGCGCTTGAACGCCGTCGCCGCCGACGCGCCGCTCGTCGCCAATCAGATCATCAAAGTTCCGGCGAAGTCGCCCGCCGCAGGCGCTGCCGCGCCGCTTCGCCGCCGCCGTTAAGAAGAGCAAAATTCAGAAGTGGAAAGGGTGAAGGATGAACTGAAAGCATCCTTCACCCTTTCGCTTTGGGTTTAGACTTTTCTACTGATTCAAATTTTTGCTTGACCTGAGCGACATTCTCGCGTTTGATCTCTCACGGTCTTTCAACGCTCACGGAAAGTGTTACCTCACAGCCATGCTCTTCCGCACACAGTCAGCCGCCGTCTATGGCATCGACGCCGATCTCGTCGATGTCGAAGTCGATCTCACGCCCGCGCGAAATGAAGTTGATACTTCGCCGCCCGTGACCATCGTCGGTCTGCCCGATGCTGCCGTCAGAGAGTCGCGCGAGCGCATACGGGCCGCCATCAACAATAGCGGCTTCTTCTTCCCGTTTCACAAGACGACGATCAACCTCGCGCCCGCCGACGTTCGCAAAGAGGGCGCGAGCTTCGATCTCCCCATCGCGCTCGGCATCCTCGGCGCGAACGGCGACCTCGGCGAGATCGACAACTTGACGGACGCGCTCACCGTCGGCGAACTCTCGCTCGATGGTCGCGTGCGCCCGATCAAGGGCGCGCTGCCCGTCGCCATCCGTGCGCGCGACGCTGGCGTCAAAACTCTGCTGCTGCCCGAAGAGAACGCGCACGAGGCGGCGGTCGTCGCGGGTGTTGACGTGTACGGCGTCGCAGACTTGCGCTCTGCGGTCGAACTCGTCATGGCGCTTGCACGCGGCGAGCGACCTGCGCCGGTGAAGATCGATTCGACGCAAGTCGCCGCGCCGCGCGGCCACTACGCGGTTGATTTCCGCGAGGTGCGCGGTCAACTCGCCGCCAAGCGTGCGTTGGAAGTTGCATCTGCTGGCGCGCACAACATCTTGCTGATAGGGCCACCCGGATCGGGCAAGACGATGCTCGCGAAAAGGTTGCCGACGATCTTGCCGCCGTTAGAGTTTGAAGCCGCGTTAGAGTTGACGAAGATTCATTCGGTCGCGGGACTCACGGGCCGAAGCGGTCTCGTGACAGAGAGGCCCTTCCGCTCTCCGCATCACACGATCAGCGATGCGGGTTTGATCGGCGGCGGAGCCGTGCCGCGTCCCGGCGAAGTCTCGCTCGCGCATCACGGCGTCCTGTTCCTCGACGAGCTTCCCGAATTTGATCGCAGCGTGCTTGAAGTTTTGCGCCAGCCGCTCGAAGATCAACGGGTGACGATCAGTCGCGCGTCGATGTCGCTCACGTTCCCCTCGTCGTTCATGCTCGCGGCGGCGATGAACCCGTGTCCCTGCGGTTTCTGGAACGACCCGACGCGTGAGTGTCGTTGCACGCCTTTGCAGATTCAGCGTTACGTCGGTCGCATTTCGGGCCCCCTCCTTGATCGCATAGACATACATGTTGACGTGCCTGCCGTGCGCTTCAAGGAGATCGCGGGCGAGGGCGGAGGAGGGGAAGGATCGGAGGAGATTCGTGCGCGTGTGGCGGCGGCGCGCGAGCGGCAGCTCGAACGCTTTCGCGATGATGGAATTTTCGCGAACGCGCAGATGTCGCCGCGCCAGATTCGTCTTCATTGTAAGATCGACGCGGAGTGCGAGCGGATGTTGGAGTCGGCGATGGCGCGACTCGGACTGTCTGCGCGCGCTTATGATCGAATTCTAAAAGTTAGTCGCACTGCCGCAGACCTCGACTCGTCGGAAGTGATCAACGCAACGCACGTCGCGGAGGCCGTCGGCTATCGCTCGCTGGATCGTACCTATTGGACTTGATTGCGTGACGCGGATTTGAAGTTAGTTAACAAGATAAAAGAAGAGAGACGACCGCGAGCTTGATCGGCTCGCGGTCGTCTCTCTTCTTTACTACGCGTTGCTTTGATCTCTGCGCCTCGTCTGACGATGCGCTGTCGGCAGTCTCCTATTCAGGATCGCTCGTGTTATTGAAGAGCGTTGTGAGCTTGATGCTGCCGTGACCGAACTGCGGGAAGTTCGCCGTCGTGCGGTTGCCCGGATCGAGCGTCGATGCTGTGTCGTCGGGCGGGAAGATGACGAGCGAGTTGAGGAAGGCCAGCAGGTCGGTCTGGTTCTCCGGCGAGAGGTGCGCGAAGGCGTCGCGGGCCGATTGCGCCTCGCCGCCATGACGCAGGATGACCTCGGCGAGATTGATGCTGCGCCCGTCGTGTCCGTAAGGCGCGGTCGAGCCGACGCCCCAGAGCGGAGTGGTCATGAACTCCCTGCGGATCGTGCCGTCGTAGTTGCGCTCGTAGAAGTTCGGGCCGAGGTCGTGACGTTTGAAGTCGGCGAAGATATTATTGACGAGAAACGAGCCGAGCTTCGGTGTCTTGAGCGTCGGGTAGCCGGAATGATCGTTCGTCTCGTTGAAGAGTGAGATGGCGGTGGCGAAGAGGTTGTTAAAGATGCCGCGCTCTGGATCATAGACGGTCTCCACGTCGGCGACGCGTCGGTCGTGGTTGATTAAAAGATCGGGAACGTGACACTGCGCGCAACCGATCTGCTGAAACTCCTTCAAGCCATGCTTGGTGACGTTTGTTTGCTCGTAGGTCGCGGGCTTGAAGTAGTTGAGAAGGTAGAACTCCTCGTGATCGATGATGCTCGTCGGCAACTCGTTGATGACGCCGTCGCCATCCGGGTCTGTGAGCGGGCTGTCGGTCGGCGGCGCTTCGACGCTGTCCTTCGAGCCATCAAGCACCATCCCCGAAGGGGTGACGAAGACACCGCCGTTGTGGGCCACCTGCAACTGCGGATCGACGCCCTGCATACCCATCTCGGCATTGAACGCGCCGACGAGAAACTCTCGGATCGAGATCGTACCGCCGTGCGCGAAGAAGGGGCGCACGCGCAGATCGGGATCGACTCCTTTTACCTGCGACGTGTCAACCGTGCCGTTGGCGTGTGCCGTGATAGAGCCATAGCCGATGCCCTTGCTCGTGAGCGTCTTCGTTACGTTCGCGTGCGAGCTTTGCGCCTGTGCGATAGCCTGCGCGCGCGCGGCGCGCAAATCTTGGGTGATCTCGTCGGCGAGCATCTCCTTGATGCCGAGACCGAAGAGATGCGGCACGTCGCGGCTATCAGGGCGCGTCACCACGTCGCCGCCGAAACCCGCCGCGCCGCGCGGACGCGCGTGGCACGAGGCGCAACTATCGGAGAGTCCCGCGCCGAGCGCGAGTGTGAAGTTAATGTCGCCGACGCCATCGTTGCTCAGGGGGCCCACGCCCTGCGTGCGCAGGAATTTGCGCTGGAAGAGTTGCCGCCCACGACGGATCGAGCGGAACGGATCGCGCGCGATGATGAAGGCGGAGGAGCCGGGCGTCGAAAGATCGCCGACGCCCGCGCCGATCTCTTCGGTGAGCGACTTGGCGATCCCCGCATTGGCAGCGTTCGGATTCTGCGTGCGATCAATCGATTGCGAGAGGACGGGCAAGGTCGGCAGCGCGATTGCAAGGATGAAGACGAACAACTTGATCTTTTGCCGTGCGTGCATGGGGGTTGTGTTCTCCTTAAATAACTGTTGTCGGGTTGAGACAGGTGTCTGTTCGTGGCGAGTCAGAGGCGGGTAGGGATGCCGCGCGCGAGGGCGGGGAACGGTGCGAGATTTAATTGATCAAAGGACAGCGGCCACCTCTTGCCTCGTGTCTGCGGCGAGTTAGAGCAGGAAAGCGCGGCGGATTCTATGTGTGATGATTAGCGTTGTCAAGATTATGCGCGGCGACCGTCTGAAGTTGCGGCAACACACGTCGCCAGCGCATCGCGTGCGGCTCGTCGGGACTTGAGTCTGCACGCGATTTTGCGCGAGAATGCGAGAAAGATCGGGCGGGCAGGGCAACGACGCGGCGAAAGGAACGCATCACAAGACGCGAGGATAACCTCGCTCTCGAAGCCGCGCTTGAATAAGGTCTTTGAGGATCGCGAGCTTTCTTATGTCCTCGTTCGGGCTTCAAATCTAAACTCAGTATCGTTCGCGCCCGCGCCGCCGCCCGGTCGCGACGGAGATGGAATGAGCGCGACAACTCTCTGCCCTCCGATTAACTTCGGACAAGTGACTACAGCCGACACGGGCAAGGGCGACGCGCCCGCGTCCGACTACTCGTTGACGCAACGCTCTTCGCAGGGCGACGTGTTCGCCTTCGAGGAGTTGTACGCGCGTCACAATCGTCGCGTCTATTCGCTCTGCCTGCGCATGACCGGCAACACGTCCGAGGCGGAAGACCTCGCGCAGGAAGTCTTCATACAGCTCTATCGCAAGGTTGGAAGTTTTCGCGGCGAGTCGGCCTTCACGACATGGCTGCACCGTCTAACGGTCAATCAAGTCTTGATGCACTTTCGCAAGCGCGGCGTGAAGCTGGAACAGACGACCGACGATGGCGACACGCCCGTTCAGATCGTAGTGGGCACGCAAGACCCTGCGCGGATGCCCGTCGTGGATCGCATTGCGCTCGACGCCGCAGTCGTGCAACTGCCGCCGGGCTATCGCACGGTCTTCGTTCTCCACGACGTTGAAGGGCACGAGCACGAAGAGATCGCGCGGATGCTCGGCTGCTCGGTCGGGACTTCCAAGTCGCAACTGCACAAGGCGCGCATGAAGTTGCGGATGCTTTTGAGGCAACAAAATCCCTCTGCATAGCTTCCAAGTGCGTCGCCCGTTTGCACGCGCACCCTTCGCGCGGAGACCAAACGGACGCGCATTGAGATCGATGTCAACAGAGTTTCCCGTAAGTCTCCCCTGATGACTGACTGCCGTGAGGTGAAAGAGATGAACTGCGAGAAGTGTCACGAACTGCTGAGCGACTTCCTCGACGGTGTGCCGTCGGCGGAGGCGCGCGCGCAGATCGAGCGACATCTCGAAGAATGTCTGGCTTGCGCCGACGTGCGCGAAGAGTTGTTGTCTATTGTCGCGACCGCGCAAGAGACGCGCGAGCATCTGATCGCGCCGCCCGACGAGCGCGCGATGTGGCTGCGCATCCGCGACGAGATCGAAGCGGACGCGCGCGCCAACGCTCATCGTGCCGCATCCGAAGGTCGTCGCACTGTCGCCGCAGCTTCGGGCGAAGGTTTCTGGTCGCGTCTCGTGGGCAGACGTTGGGCCCTCTCGCTGCCGCAGCTTGCAACGGTGGCCGCAGGCGTCGCCGTCGCGGTCGCGCTCATTACGGCGACGGGTATGCGCGCTCTGCTCGAACGCGACAAGGGCAGTCCATCGAAGGCGACGGTCGCACGTCGTCAGGCGCAGAGCCCGGACGATGCGATGATGATCGAGTATCTCAAGCAGAGAGTCGAGCAGAGGCGCGTGCGCTGGGACCCGCGTATGCGCGAGACGTTCGACCGCAACATGAGCGTCGTCGATGAGACCGTCAACGAGATGATGAAGGAACTCGACGAGCGGCCACACGATGAAGTCTCCGAAGAGACTTTGAACGCCGCGATGCGCGACAAGATCGAACTGCTCAAAGAGTTCTCCGAGTTGTAAACGAAACGTCCGAATCATAATCGAAGAGTTGACACCGACTAAGATGATAGGTTTTAAGCGTCCCATTTCCCCCGGACGCCGTTCGGCAAGTTTGATGGCAGAGACCGTACAGCAGCAGCACGCTCCTCACGCGCCAGACGCCGCACGCGCGGCGTCGCGCACCGCACTTCAAAAAATCCTACGCGCCCACGTCATCATCGCACTCGTTGCGCTCTCGCTTCTCACACTCTCGTCGTCCGCGCCCGTCTTCGCGCAACAGAAGTTCTCGAAGGTCTATCGCACGTCGCGCCGCAACATCCGGCTTCAGTTAATGAATCGTTCGGGCACGATTGAGATCGAGGGCTGGGATCGCAACGAGATCAAAGTGACCGCCGACATGGAATCGCCCGCAGCGAAGTTCACGCCTGTTCTCGACGATGAAGGACTCGTCATCGACGTGATGAACGATACGCGCGGGCGCGAGGGCGTCGGCGATGTGAACTTTAAGATTCAAGTTCCGGCTGACGCGACGGTCGATCTCGAAACGCGCATGGGCCAGATCAGCGTGCGCAACGTTCATGGCTCGATGGTGCGCGCTGTCGTGACGAGCAGCGGCGACATCGATCTCACAGGCATACGGGCCTTGAAGGTGATGGCGTCGAACATCACGGGCAACATCCTCTTCGACGCCGAGATGCTCTCCGGCGGCTTCTACGATCTCAAATCGACGCAAGGCAACATCAGCGTCCGCATTAGCGGCGGCTCAGGCTTCACTCTGACGGCCACCGCACCGCGCACGCGCAGCATCGATCTCGGCAGCCTCGCCAATCGCGGTGACTTCTCCTTTCAAGGCGACAACCGACGCGTCGTCGGTCGCGTCGGCGACGGCTCCGCGACTCTGACGCCGACCACACTGCGCGGCACGATCAATTTCTTCACACGCTGAACCGAAAGCCGAGTCGTCGGCCCTTTACAACACCTGCGCTCGCCCCTTACTCTCTCCCGCGTCCGCCGAGTTTGCGTCCGGCCGCATGCGTTGAAGAGAGAACCTTGAGAAAAATTTTTACGTCGAGCGGAAAGGGCGCGCATGCGTGGCGCGCCTCTCTCTTTTTCGCGTTCGTCTTCACGCTTGCGTTGTGCGCTTTCGCGCAGACAAAGGGCCAGACGAAGAGCGCGACGCCGGTGGCCCCGCCCGCGCTCACGCGCACGACGACGCGGCACGAGGCGCGACGACTCGGTTACGGGAGCACGCTCACAATCGTCGGTGCGCCGGTCGGCTCGATCACGGTCGAGGCTTGGTCGCGCGATGAGATCGACGTGACCGCAGACATAGAGTTGCACGCCGACACTGAAGAAGACCTCGCGCTGCTCGCAAAGGTCAACAGCTTCGTGTTCGACGCCGACGGTAGCCACGTGCGCGTCGTCACCACCGGCACGCACGACCGCAAGTTCATGAAGAAGTTGAAAAACTTTCCCGCGCGCCTCTCCGCGATGCCGTGGCGGATCGACTATCGCATTAAAGTTCCGGCGGTCGTTGACGTGGACGTGTCGGCTGGCCGGGGCGCGCTCTCGTTCAAGGACATCGAAGGCTCTTTGCAGTTGAACGCGGGCGAGTCGGATGCGACCTTCGATCTTGCGGGCGGCGACGTGACGGCGACGATCCTCTCCGGCACAGTCCTCTTCCGCGCGAACGCGGAGAGCTGGCGCGGTCGCGGCGCGACTGTGCGCCTCGTGAGCGGCACGATGACCATCGCACTACCCGCGCGATTCAATGCCGACATCGACGCGTCGGTCTTGCACACGGGCGAAGTCGCGGGACAGCATGATGCGTTCGCGCCGCGCGAAGACGCGCCGCAGACTTCGCGCTCGTGGAGCGTGCGTGCGGGAGCGGGCGGCCCGCCGCTCAAGTTCGAGGTCGGCGACGGCGCGATCCGCTTCGCGCAGTTAAGCGAAGGGAAGCCGAAGCAGTGAGGGCCTTGAAAAATTTAGTTCGAGTTGAAGAGGGAAGGATCAGAAGCGATGACGCTTGAGAATATGACGCGCGAATCATTCGCGGAGAACCTGAACACGAAGTTCAGCCTGTTGGTCGAGTCGGGTGAGCCGCTTGAGATCGAGTTGGTGGAGGCGAGCGAAGCGATGCGAGTCGGCGCGTCGGAGCGTTTCTCGATCATCTTTCGCGGCGCGGGCAATTTCTTTCTACAACAGGGCAGCTACCATCTCGAACACGAGCGACTCGGCGCGCTCGACATCTTCATCGTCCCTATCGCGCGCGAGCAGGACGGCTTCCGTTACGAAGCGGTCTTCAATCGCCTCGTCGGTGAGGCGGCCCGAGGTTAATCAGTCGCGTGTGCGCGTTCCATTTCGATGTACGCGCCCATCTCTCCGCGCGCGGCGAATCCCAGACGCTCGTAGAAGCGCAACGCGTTCACGTTAAACTGAAAGACCATGTGGCGTAGCGGCAGGCCCTCACGCGCCGACTCCTCGATCAAACGTCCCAGTAAAAATTTGCCGACGCCGCGATTCTGAAACTGCGGCAGCAGCGCGATGTCTAGCAGTCGTATCTGTTCGTCGGTGCGGGCCACCCAGAGGCGACCGGCGGGCTCGCCATCGACGAGGATGATCTGATAGTCGGCGGTGGGGAATCGACCTTCGTAGTCGGCGCGTTGCGCCGTGAGCTGCGAGCGGAGGAAGGCGCGCTTCGTGGCGTCGTCCCAGTCAACGAGGGCCATCTCGTCGGCGCGCGAGCTGGCGTAAACGTCGAGCAGTAACTCGTCGTCTCCGGGCGCGACCTTGCGCAACTCGACGCGCGGCGGCGCGGCTTCTCTGATCGTCTCTTCCATCTTTGGCTAAGAAACTTGCAGTGTGATTCGTGGCAGGCGTGTCCCTGATTGCGTCGTAACGCGCGAGTCGGGGAACTTAGGCGAGGTGATTGATGACGGCTCCGTATGTCATGCCTTCGGCGGAAGACGTGCCGGGGACGATGAAGAGCGAGAAGCGTCCGAGCGCGGGATGGACGAACTTGAACGTCCCCTGCGAGACCGTGTCGCGTTCGCCCGTGCGGAAGGAGAGCGCGAAGCATTCGCCCTCGTGCGACAGTGCTTTGGTGGCGCGCGCCTTCGCCTGAAAGTCGAAGACCTCGACGAGCGTCGCATCGAACGCGATGCCCTTGCCGCGCGAGATGCGGAAGGTCGAGTTCAGATACGGCGCGAAGGTGTCGCGCGTGAAATAAAAGGCCGGATCGATCTTCGCCTCGTAAGGAATGGCGAATGGGCCCTTACCTTGCGCGCCCCCCTTCTGTTGACCAAAGACGAGCCGGGCCGGACTCAGGTTCAAACCGGCGAGCAATGCGGAGACAGACCCCGCACGCAGGAAACTGCGACGCGTAATATTCATCTTTCGTTGAATTCTCCCTCTGAAGTCCCTTCGTAGAACAATACTAGGCAGGTGGTCTGTGGCAGGCAATAGTATTAACAAGACCGAGCAACAGTGTATTGCTTCGGAGGGAAAGTTACAACCGCAGACGGGCCCTGCGCGAAAAAAAAAGCGCAAAAGGCAATCTCATCTTGAAAAGTCGCGGTTTAACGTTTACAATCACCCGCGTCTTCCATCCGAGTTTGAGGGACAGCACTGTTCCTCCCTCGCCGAATAGATGCCCGATAGATACCTGCTTGCAAAAACACGACGCCACGCCTCGCGCACATGAACACCCTGAGACCTGCGGTTCAGCTCCAACGACCCCAAGCCTCTTAACCCGGCAACGGACAGGCGCAATGCCGCGCTCAAGCCTAGCGCGAAACCTGTGCCGTGCGCCGCGACACTGAAACGGAGTTAATAAAAATGGCAGAACCGTTCCTCTCTGAAATTAGAATCATGTCCTTCAACTTCGCGCCGAAGGGCTGGGCACTGTGCAACGGCCAGCTCTTGCCCATCAATCAGAATCAGCCCCTCTTCGCGCTGCTCGGCACAACCTACGGCGGCGACGGACGTGTCAACTTCGCGCTGCCCAACCTACAAGGGCGCACCCCCCTTCACTTCGGCAACGGTCACACGCTTGGCGAGTTGGGCGGCGAGCAGAATCACACGCTCAGCATCTCCGAATTGACGACGCACGTGCACATCTCTAATGCGACAAGTGATCCCCACACGACCTCCCCGGAAAATTACCAGCCACTGCCTAACGATGCTCTCTTCGGGGTGGTGAACGGACTCTACACGGGCGCGGCGAATCTAACCGCGTTACTGCCCGCCACACTCGGTAACACCGGCGGCAGTCAGGCGCACGTAAATATGCAGCCGTTTCTGACTCTGACTTTCTGCATCGCGCTGCAAGGCATCTTCCCGTCCCAAAACTGAAGGAGCAGAACTAATGGCACAACCCTATGTCGGCGAGATCAGAATGTTCGGAGGCAACTTCGCTCCGGCGGGATGGATGTTTTGCGAGGGGCAGTTGCTCCCCATCTCAGAGAACGAGACGCTCTTTAACTTGATCGGCACAACCTACGGCGGCGACGGTCAAGAGACTTTCGCCTTGCCCGACCTGCGCGGGCGGCTTCCGATCCACTTCGGCAACGGCTTTATCCTTGCCGAGACCGGAGGCGTCGAGGAGGTGACTCTAACCGTGCAGCAGATACCCGCGCACAGTCATGCCGTGCTCTGCTCCGCGAATAATGGCGACTCGACGCAGCCGCAGAATAACGTACCGGCGACGAACGCCTCGGTGCAAATCTATCGCGCCCAAGCGCCGGTCGCGCAGATGAATACGCAAGCGGTAGGCTCTGTTGGCGGCAACCAGCCGCACAGCAACTTCCAGCCCTACCTGTGCCTCGACTTCATCATCTCGCTCTTCGGGATTTTCCCGTCCCAGACTTAAGGAGACAACGATGGCAGACCCATTCGTCGCTGAAATTCGCATCTTCCCCTTCAACTTCGCCCCGAAAGGCTGGGCGTTCTGCGACGGGCAGTTGTTGCCGCTCTCGCAGAACACCGCCCTCTTCTCGCTGCTCGGCACGACCTATGGCGGCGACGGCAAATCCACCTTCGCCTTGCCGAACATGCAAGGCAACGCGCCCATGCACCCCGGTCAGGGGCCCGGTCTTTCGCTCCACGATCTGGGCGAGACGGGCGGATCGGAAACCGTGACTTTGCTTCAGTCGGAGATTCCAGCGCATAGCCACGCCATGATGGCGCAGAACCAGCCCGCCCAACTTCCCGGCCCGGCCCCTGATCGCACGTTTTCGAGATCGTCCGGCGGCTTCGCCTATAAGCCCGCGCCTTTCACCACTGTCGTGCCGTTCAGCCCCAACATGTTAGCTCCGGCAGGCGGCGACCAGCCACACAACAACATGATGCCGTACCTGACGCTCAGCTTCTGCATTGCCCTGCAAGGCGTCTTCCCGCCCCGCACGTGAGTCGGGCGATCACCACACGCGGGGTTGCGTCACGCACGCAACCCCGCAATTCAACTTTGAAGTGTTTAAGGTGTCAGCCGTCCTGACGAAGTTCGGCCGCGCGCCAGTGTGAATTTCACAACCCTTGCGCAACCCTCGCTAGGTAAATTTCAAGGAGAGTCATGAAGAAGTCATTCCCCCGTTTCGCGCTCCGACGCTTTCGCACGCACCTCGCCCTGCTGCTCGCATATCTCACGCTCATCACGCCGCTCGCGCCGGTCTTCGCGCAGTCGGTGAAGGTGAAGCGCGCCGCCGCGCCCGCCGCCGCGCAGGGCACAGAGCAGCCCGGCAAGGGCAAGGGCCCCACGATCGGAATCGACAAGCACATCACTCTCCCCGCGCCCGGCACTCTGTCGGCCGGGCCTATCATCAGTGCGACCAAGACGGATGGCGTGCCCCTCTCGACGTTGCTCTTGCCCGGCGACACCATCACTTACTCGGTGACGATCTCGAACACCGGCAATGCTCCGGCCACGAACGTTCAGCTCAGCGACACCATCGACCCGAACACGACGCTCGTTCCCACGTCGTTCGTCGTCGCGGGGAGCGATGATTACAACACCATCGGCAACGTTCAGATCACCGTTCCCGCCGCGCAGGGCGTGCTCGCCAACGACACGAACCCCGACACCGGCAACAACTCCGGCATGACGGCGAGCACCACCACTTCGACGACCTCGCAGGGCGGCACGGTCACGCTCAGCCCCGATGGTAGCTTCACCTACGATCCGCCCACAGGCTTCACCGGCACCGACACCTTCAACTATACGACGACAACATCGGGCGGCAAGACGGCCACCTCGTCGGCGAAGATCACGATCGTGGGAAAAATCTGGTTCGTCAACAACAACGCGGGGGCGTGCACGTCGAGCTGCGACGGTCGGCTGTCGCACCCGTTCCAGACGCTCGCAGCTTTCAACGCGGTCAACAACGGCACGGCGGGCCACCCTGCGGCGGGCGATAGCGTCTTCCTCTATGAGAGCGCAACCGCCTACTTCGGGCCCGTCACGCTGCTCGCCAACCAGAAGTTTATCGGTCAGGACGCAACGACGAGCCTAATCTCGCTCACGGGTCTCACGCAGCCGAGTGGCACTGATCCGCTCCCCGTGATGAACTCCGGCAATGCAACCATCGTCAACATCACGACCACTACGGCGGCGACGAACGCCATCACCGTCAGCGCGGGCGGCGAGTTGCTGCGCGGCTTCACGGTCGGCAACACGACCGGCGCGAAGATTTTCGGTAGCTCCTTCGGCACGCTCACCGTCGGCAATAATGTTTCGCCCGACGTGACGCTCAACGGCACGGGTCAAGCGCTCAACTTAACGAGCGGCTCATTCGCCGTCACGTCCGGCTTCAACGGTGTGACGACGACGAGCGCTACGAGCGCGCCGGGCATCTCGCTGACGACGGTCGGAGGCACGGTCGCTTTCGGCTCGACAAACGTTTCGGGATCGGGAACGCAGGGCATTAGCATCGCCGGCTCTGGTCTAAACGCCAACTTCGGCGCGACGACCATCAGCACGACAGGGTTGCAAGGCATCTTGATCGGGACGAGCACGGGCGCGCTCACCTTCGGGGCCACCTCTGTCACGGGCGGCACGGACGCCGTCTCCTTCCAGAATAACTCGGCGGGCTCGCGCACCTTCGCCTCGCTCACGACGCTCAACAACAACGGCGTCGCGTTCCTGCACGGTGGCGGCGGCGGCACGACGACTGTCACCGGCGCGACGAGCATCACCAACCCTGCCGGTCGCGGCATCGACATTCAGAACTCGACCACGCTAGTCACCTTCGCCAACACGAACGTCACGCAGTCCGGCGGCACGGGTGTCAATCTCGCGACCAACAGCGGCGGCGTCGTTTTCGCCGACCTCGACATCTCGCCCGATTCAGGTGTGGCGGCCCTCGCTGCCGCAAGCAGCACGATCACGGCGACGAGCGGCACGATCACGACGACGAACGCCGCGGCGATCACGCTCAGCGCATCGGCCCTCGCACTGACTTTCGATAGCGTCTCGGCGACCATCTCCAACGCTACCGCCGCATCGGGCGTCGCGCTGACGGGCGCGAACACAGGCTCTCTCGTCATGAACGCGGGCGCGATTTCGGGCGGCGGCGCGGCGGCATTCTCGATCAATGCCGGAACCGCCAACGTCACTTACAACGGCACGATCACGCAGGCTAACGCGCAGCGCGTCGTTGACGTGCAGAGCAAGACGGGCGGCACGGTCGCGTTCGGCGGGGCCATCAGCTCGACGAGCGGCACGGGCACGGGCATCAACCTTGCCACCAACACCGGCGCGACGATCAACTTCACCGGCGGCATCGCTCTCACCACCAACGCCAACGCGGCGTTCACGGCGACGGGCGGCGGCACAGTCAGCGCGACGCAGAACAACTCTTCAATCGTCAACACGCTGACGACGACGACCGCCACCGCGCTCAACGTCACGAGCACGACCATCGGCGCGTCGGGCTTGACCTTCCGCAGCATCACATCGAACGGCAGCGGCACGGGCGACGGCATCATCCTCAACGGCACGGGAGCGACTGCCGGACTGACCATCACCGCCAACGGCGGCACCTGCACCGCCGCCGACCAGAGTGGTTGTTCGGGCGGCACCATCTCGAACAAGACGGGAGCCGATGGGAGCACCACGCAAGGCACAGGCATCTACCTCAGTAGCACGGTGGGCGTCTCGCTCGACCGGATGTTCCTGCACGACTTTCAGAACCACGCCATCTACGGCACGAACGTCACCGGCTTCTCGCTGACCAACTCGAACATCACGGGCACGAACGGCACGAGCAGCGCGGGCGGCTCGCGCGAGGGCGACGTACACTTCGACAACCTCTTCACGAGCGCATCGTTCCCGACCGCGCAGATCACCAACAGCAACCTCGGCGGCACGAGCTTCTCCGATGTCCTGCGCGTCTTCAACACGAGCGGCACGCTCAACCGTTTGAACGTCGCGAACGTGACCTTCGGCAACGTCGGCATCAATGGCAACGACGGCATGAGCGTCGCTGCCTTCAACAACGCGACGCTCAACGTCACGCTGCAAGACTCTATCCTGACGAACTCCATCGGCGAAGACCTGCGCGTCAATGCCAACAACACCTCAGTGGTGGACATGGTCGTGCGCCGCAACAAGTTCAGCAACAGCAACGTGAACGCTTCGAGCGGCGCGGGTCTCATCTCCTTCGCGGGCGGCGGCGCGGGATCGAACACGACGCAGACCTACGACATCTCTTGCAACAGCTTCCGCGACGCCATCGGCATCGCAGTGATCGTCGCCAGCAACGGCGGCTCCGGCACCACCACCGGCTCTTTCATTAACAACGTCATCGGCGTCGCAGGCTCCGCCACGCTCACAGGCTCGACTCAGGCGAGCGGCTTCAAGCTCGCCATCTCCGGCTCGTCCGGCACGCACAACATCATGATCGCCAACAACGACGTGCGCCGGACGAACGAAGAGGGCATCTTCATCCAGAACAACAACGGCACCGCGACGGTCAACGCCTCGGTCTTCGGCAACATCGTCGCCGAGCCGGGCCCCTTCCAGTTTACTGGCCTGAACGTTGACATCGGCGCGGGCGTCGCTGGCGACGCGAGCAAGATCAACGTCGTCGTCGGCTCGGCGACGGTCGCCGCGCAGAAGAACGACTTCTCCAACGGCGACCCGTCGAACTTCAGCGACGTGAACTTCAGCTTGAACACTCCGGCGGGCGGCTTCATCAACCTGTCGAAGAACGGTTCGGCGGCAGCCACGACGCTACAAGTTATCAGGGACGACAACAACAATCCCGCGACGACGACCGTCTCGGCTTCGGGCACGGTCACCCTCGTCAACACGTTGCCCACGACGCCTCCGGCAGTTGCGTCTTGCACAGTGCCGCCCATCGCGAACTTTGGAGACGTTCCGCCGCCCGAGCCGACAAGCGCGAGCGTCACTGTCTCATCGGTCTCGCAGCCGTCCGCGCAGTCGGGCGACGTTATCTCGCGTCCCTTCGTCTCGCTGCCGCAAGTCGCGAAGGTGAAGACAGAGGCAGCGCAGGTCGCAACGCAGACCTCCGCGCTTCACACGCAACAGTCGCCGGTCTCGAAGGACGGCGCGAGCGCGAAGCAGCCGCCTTCAACGCGCATCATCAACTCGACGCAGGCCACCTTCCCCATCGCCATCGGCACGATCAACGCGGGCGACAGTGTGACGATCACTTTCCAAGTGACGATTAACACACCGTTCACGGGCGCGAACGCCTACGTCGAGAATCAGGGCTCGATCTCCTACGCCGAGAGCGGCACGCCCGTCCTGACGGACGACCCGGAGACGCCTACACCCAACGACAAGACGCGCACCAACGTTCTCGCTCCGCCCAAGATTCGCGTCAACGACGCGAAGGTGACGGAGCCCACCACGGGCACGACGAACATGCTCTTCACCGTCACGCTCGATCACGCCTACCCCGGCGGCACGACCGTCAGCTACTCGACCGCCGACGGCACGGCGACGGGCGGCACGTGCGGCGCGGCAGGAATCGATTACCAGACCGTCACCGGCGGCTCGCTCGTCTTTGGCTCAACCGAGACAGTCAAGACCATCGCCATTCCCGTCTGCGCCGACAACGCAGACAACACGAGCGCGGATGAGACGTTCCTCTTGAACCTGACGGGCGCAACCACCGGAACCTTCAACCGCAATCAGGCGACCGGCACGATCACAGACGCCAACACGCCCGGCACGTTGCTCATCACAGAGCTACGCACGTCCGGCCCCACAGGCGCGGGCGACGACTTCGTCGAGTTGTACAACAACACGGCGAACGACCTGAGCGTCGCGGACGGCACAGGCATCAATGATACGACGCACGGCTACGGCGTCTTCAAGATGGGCACGGACTGCAACGCCGCGCCCGTCCTCATCGGTGTCATCCCGAACACCACGGTCATCAAGGCGCGCACGCACTATCTGTTGACGGGCTCGCAGTATTCGCTCGCCAACTATGGTGGCACGAACGCGGCGGTAGGCGATCTCGCCATGACCTCCGACATCGAGGACGATCACAACGTCGCTGTCTTCTCGACCGCAGATGTCTTGACCGTTTCGACCGCGAATCGTCTTGACGCCGTCGGCTTCGGCACGAACACGACCGGCGTCTGCGACCTGCTCCACGAGGGCGCAACGCTACCGGCCCTCGGCGCACAGACCTTGCAGTACAGCTTCTTCCGCAACCTCTCGACGGGCTTGCCCGCCGACACGAACGACAACTTCACGGACTTCTTCTTCGCCGACACACAAGCGACAGTCATCGCCGGTGTGCAGCAGCGTCTGGGCGCGCCCGGGCCGGAGAACAAGACCTCGCCCATCAATCGCGGCGCGACTATCAAGTCGTCGCTCTTAGACGCCACGCAGTCGAGCAGTCTCTCGCCGAACCGCGTGCGCAATAGTAGCTCCTACACGGACGTTGCCCCGACAGTTGGGAGTGGGACTGGCGTGTACTCGTCGGGCACGCTCTCTATCCGTCGGCGGTTCACGAACAACACGGGCGGGAACGTCACGCGCCTGAGGTTCCGCGTCGTGCAGATGACGACGTTGCCGGCTGGCGCGGGCGTGGCAGACCTGCGGCTCATCACTTCGTCGGATGTCTCGCAGACAGGCATCAATGATGCGGCGACATGCACGGCGAGCGGCACAAGCGCGCCCAACTGCACGGTGACGGTGCGCGGCACGACTCTGGAACAGCCGCCCACGCAAACGTTAGGCGGAGGCTATAACTCGACCGTGGGAGCGGGCACGGTAGCCACCGGCATGATCACGACGGGCACGCCTCTGGGCGCAGGCAACTCTATCAACCTGCAGTTCCTCTTAGGCGTCAAACAGGCTGGCAGCTTCACCTTCCTCGTCATCGTCGAAGCGCTGCCGTAAATCATTAACCGCGATGAGCGCGCACGCTACAATCGGGCGCGCTCGTCACACAACGCAGAAGCGAAGGGGCCTGCTTGAGTGGAAACTCAAGCAGGCCCCTTCGCTCTTTCATGCGTCCAATGTCTGCCGCGCCTTGCCACGCGCCGCTTCCGTGTTAGAAGATGTGGCGCAACTAAAACGAGTCGCGCCTCAGTGCCTTCACACACGCGCACACACGGACAGGAGAGACATCGCACTTGACAGTTAAATCCGACCGATGGATTCGCCGCATGGCGGAGGAGCATGAGTTGATCGCGCCCTTCAGCGCGGGGCTCGTGCGCGAGATCGACGGGCGACGCATCATCTCCGCCGGGGCCTCCTCCTACGGCTACGATATGCGCCTCGCCGACGACGGCTTCCGCGTCTTCTCGCCCCTTCACGGTCGAGAGATCGATCCCAAACACTTCGACGACTCGTCGCTCGTCGAGCCGCCGCTCTACACGACCGAAGACGGCTCGCGCTATCACCTCATGCCTCCGCATTCCTACGCGCTCGGCGTCACGGTCGAGACCTTCAAGATGCCGCGCGACGTGACCGGCATCGCGATGGGTAAATCCACTTACGCGCGCGCCGGACTACTCGTCAACACCACGCCGCTCGAAGCCGGCTGGACGGGCCGCCTCGTCGTCGAACTCGCCAACCTCGCAGACCTCCCGCTTCGCGTCTATGTCAACGAAGGGATCGGTCAGGTCGTCTTCCTACAATCCGACGAAGAGTGTGGCGTCTCCTACGAAGATCGCGGCGGCAAGTATCAGGGCCAGACCGGACTCACCTACTCACGCCTTTAGAAGATTTGTCGGCTGTGACTGGAACCATAAGTTGACCGCTTTGGACACCTGATGCTTCCAATGGCGGGTGGCCAACTTATGGTTCCAGTTTATTAGGGGCTAGTCGCCAGACTGATTTGTTGATCTGTGGCCTATACTGATTCTTTATTTGGTGAAACCTAACTCCAATTTCACTTCGCGTAAGGCCTGTTTGAAGAGACTATCTCGTCCAAGCTTTGGTAAATGCCTACGCACATGCTCTCTGACTTTTGCCTCTGAGACATATTGTCCAGACCTCATAATTTCTTGTGCTGCGATCCTTACCGCATGACGGAGCCTATGGGCCGCTTCTTTTCGTAAAGCGGCTTGGTACTGGAGGTATCGAGAGACAACCGCCTCTGAGAGTTCTGGGAATTTTCGTCGCACAAACTCTCTGGTATGGCTCAATCGCCTTGAAACTTCTGAGAATGACAGAGGCGGATACTCGCTAAGCGTATTATGTAAGTATTTACTATCAGCATCCATGCAGAAGGGATGATTTCGGTGAGTTTTATAGCGTTGTGAAACCGCGAGGCAAAGGCTTAGATAGTTTGTATAGTAGTAAGAGCCAGTATTCTGGCAACCTAAGCGTCTCAAGACGCATTGTAAAGAAGGTGGGGGCAGTTCTTTGAGTGCCTTCCGAAAGGCTGCTCGCACCTTGACAGGGGGAGGATGCCTGTTATTTCTATACTCCAAATAACGAGAAACTATCAGTTCACACTGTTCGGGAAAACGCCTTTTGACTGTACTTGGATGACAGCCTAATCGCCGTGCGATGGCTTCCAGTGATGGCGGTGGATTTTCTTGGCTGGCAGCTAGAAATTCAATTTCTGCTTGGTCCCAAGGGGCTACTCGCTTAACTTGTGATTGTTTGAGCTGCGCTCGATGAATATTCTGGCAGTTAAGCCTAACACTTACGTGAGGGTTTTTTTTAAAGTAAGAGTTCGTTCCCTGAACACCTCTTTGTTTCCTCGGTTAGAAAGTATTTCATGCGGTGAGATATTCAGCCTAGAGCATAGTTGAGACAATATCTTAAGGCTAAGCTTCGTTTTTCCTGCCAATAGCCGCCGAACCGTACCACTCCAAATACCTACTAGATTAGAGAAGATGTTGATGCTCCCATTAGCACGTCGCTCCACATATTCCACCAGATTGCTAGTGAAATCACGCAAAGTAGGCGGCGAGTCAAAAATAACAGCACACGATAATAGTTCGCCGATTGACTGGGCTTCTGAGATTTGTATTACCTTTCCTGAGGAATTTACTAATGTCTTATTGCCTTGCCTTTTTCCTTTCATAGGCGCACCTAACCACATTCGGCATATTGAACAAAAGCCTGGGTAGGAGAAGGTGCTTAGAAAAGGCGATGTCTTCTTGCAATGCGGACATATTCGGCATAAAGGCCCGTGGTGCAGCGGGCAAAGTGAAATAATCGTAAATGACCATATAAGCGGGTCGTATATAAGTCTTCCCTCATTCCGCCACTCCTCGTAGCAGATCGGACACCAAGCTTTTCTTGCTCGAAAAAGTAAGTGGTTGGAAAGAACATCCTTCCAACTTAGCGCGGTCATGTACTGAAGGTCGTTACATAAGGTTAGCCGTTCTACCGTACCAGCAGTTAAATCCGCGAGACGCCCCATTCCATTTATAAGTCTGATAGAGATTTTCGTAGTTGTTGAGTAATGAACGATGGCGCTTCCTGCTGAGGCTAGAATTTCCCTGTAAAACAGCTTTCGTGGAGAAACGCAATGTTCCGCAGCAAGGCGGGAAATATAGCTCGTCAGACATTCCACACTCGATGAACCTATGCCGATTGGCTCTAGCCTGAAGAGCCGGCTTCGCAAAGGCAGTGCTGGCGCTGTCGTATCCCAGTGTGGGTATACTTGGGATATGGCCCGCGATGAGACTAAAACATTCTTAATCATATTACCGTGCCAACCTTATCACGCACTGGCTTCCGAGCGCCGACACGATGTTTGCGCCGTGTCGCATTTTTTTCGTTAGTTTGCCTGCTATCGGCTATTGAATAATCTTCTTGCGCTCCTCTTGACAATTCTGGCTCAAGCCCCAAAGTCGTTCGTAATAAGGCTCGCGTTCCAGCCACTTCTTCCAGTTCCTTCTCTCCATCAACTGCCTCACGCAACATAGTCGTGCATTGGGCAACTGACGGGGCATGGTGTTCCAAGTGCTCAACTGTAATGGTGCGACTATTACTCTCCAGGGCGAATGCTAAGGAAAGAGTTAGCCAATCCTTGAGTACCCCAATGCAACCGATGCTTCGTTCATAGAAAAAGTCCCACATCGACACTAGGTCAGGTTGCTCAGCTAGCGGCAGGCGCTGTTGAAAAGTATTCAATACGCTCTTAAATGTCTCCTGATGAGCCTTATTTCGAGCATGGTAGCGGCCAAAATGTATATCTATGCTCCGCCGGCTCAATTGGCCGTTTAAGTTTCGGAGCGGCATCAGCTCGTATGTGCCACATAAACAATGTGTTATTAAAGACTTATCCCCGATTGACTTTATTGTGTTCAATTGGTCTAGTAGTCTTCGCCCCGATCCAATAATTCCTAAATGTTGGGCATCGTCGAGTAGCACAACTAGAGGCTTGCGGTGGCGTAGAGCCTGCTCACTGGCGAACCGCATGTTGCTTGTTGAAGACCCATCATTCAAAATTAACCGCGTGCCTGTTTGACTCTTATCTAGATGCGTATGCTGGATGGTAGTAGCCCACCTTTCAATATCAATCTTGTGGTCCGCCAGTGGTTCATCTAACTCTACTAACAGCCTCTTGAAATAATCTTTCCAGTCAAAATTGCCGGACGTGGGAGCGATGAGCTGAAGAGTAATAACAGGGATTCGCTCGGGATCTTTCTTCATTTCGCCAAACATCATCTCAGTTACGTATCTATTGATGCCTTCTAATAATGTTGTTTTACCGACACCTGCGGGTCCATAAATAAAGATGAGAGAGCCTGGGCGAGAATCCCGAACAGCTCTCCTTAATTCATCGTAAGCCTTCTTTAATAATGGGTGCTTAACTTTAAATTCACGGAATGCCTTGAGCCTCTTCTCCCTGGGCTGTTTGAGCAACTCCTGAATAGTTGAGTTTGGGTCATTACCTGCCACTGTTAGAACTCTCCATAGGTTTCAAGGTTTTGAGTTGGGTGAGATTCACGCGTGGGAGAACTGTGCGACTGTTCTGATGTGTTAAATGAATCAGCCGGCAGGATTGTAGGCTCAGCCACTGTTTCAAGCATTTGTTGCTGCAAACTGCTACCAGCCAGAGCGAGTACATTGCGAGTCGCCCGATCAAGAAGGCGTTGGCGCAAGAGCACTTCTTCGGATTCAATAGATTCCAAGAAGCGGGCCAATCTTGTAGCAGTAATATTGAATCGCTGGGAGTGGCGTGTTTGCCGGCGTCGTAATTCATTCGCCGCAAGCATTAGCTCGCGTTCGGAGTGATCGCGAAGGGTCAAGTACTTTTCCGACTGGCATTCAGCCCAATGGCCTCGGGCGTAAGCAAAAGCGGTGCCTATATTGAAGGGGTCGTACCGTACACTAACGCGTGTGCCCTCTACTTCCGGGTGTCGAAAAGCTTCCGACCAGTAGTAGATGTAGTTGACCTTCACCCCGCGCCCCGGATAAACCTTTGCTGTTGTTCTCGGAGTAGTGGGAAAAGAAAGAATTCGGAACTCATCATCGTAAGGAATTAGGCGATGCGTGCGTTCCCCAGCATTTAACATGCCTCTAGCAAAGGCGTCGCATGGACACTCACCTAATGCAGGATGTTCTATCGTGTCATAAACCTCATACGCCCATTCACACAGGTATAGGTAGATCTTTTCTAATGTCCAAATCGCATGTTCTTTGGGGTTAACGGCTTTCGTAATTTCACGAACATTACGTGTTACCTGGGTGTTACCTTGAAGGTTATAGATGAATCTTGTGTTAGTAGTACCAAAAAACCTCTCGCCCACTGAGCCGAAGCGACTTTGTGACGGTGGTCGTGTTTTCTTAGTACATTCATATCTTGCCAGCAAGGTTTCAAAATAAGTGTCAGAAAATTCTTTGCCTCCATCAACAACGATTGTTTGTGGGAACCTGCTGAATCTTCGCACTAACTCGCGTAAGATCATCATGCATGAGCGATAGCTTGGCCTGTCATATGTCAAGCTCAGGGCCAGGCATCGGCGTGAACATGCGTCCAACGCAGTGGTTAGCCACGAGCGACCTAGCTTTTGACCAGTAAGTGAACAGACAAGTTCCTCATCTAATTCAGTGTGATCTATATGAACAATTTGAAAAGGTCGCTCGCCATGCTGCGGTGTGGTCGGTGTTAACTCCCAATAGAATTCTTTAAACTTATACGCTGCTTTCGTGCCCTTCCTCTTAACGACCTGCTCATGAAGCGAGCGCGAATTTATGGCTTTCCAAAATGTTTTGTAGCTGGCAGGCAAAACTCCACGTTGCTCGCAAGCTAGGCGGAAAGCGCCGTAGACTGCTGATTTACTTTGTTGCTTGTTAGTTTCGTAATGAGTTTCGATGAACTCAGTGATTAATGTCCTAGTCGCTGGCGGCAACTTATCGCCTGCATTCCCACTTCTTCTCTTAGGGAATAGCCCAAGATATCCAATACCGTAAGCATCTTGCGCCCTGTTGAAATTTGCTCTTAAACGTCTTACCGTTCGGTCAGAAATTTCTTCGCCCGCAGGTAAAGAGTCTTTGTTTGTGTAGGCACTAATAATCCTGTAGCGGCGATTAGCCTCTGCATACATATGCCTATCAGCCTGTGCGAATAGGCTCATAGCTACAGGGTGAATATTTGAAGATGTTTTAGCTGCGACGCCGGTAATGCGATTCTCTTTAACCAGCTTCTCAAAGACATTAATGGGTATTTCCGTAAATGTCTGACCTTCCCCTAAAAGCCCTACTGCGGTTTCTCCAACGTATGCAATCTTCCACCTCTTATTGTCCAACTGAATATAAGTGCCAGCAGTCAAATCAACATATAGTGACTGAGTTACGTTGCTATCCGGCGTGCTCCGCGTGAGGGTTGCATACGCAAGAGCTGTATCCTTATCTGGGAAAACTTGCACGCGGTCAGCCTCTAATAACGGCACCCTGTAAAGGTCAACGTACAACTCACCAGTTGCAATAAGCATGAAAACATCATCACGGCTGGCTGCCCCTCCTGTACGCTCGAACAAATCCGCTAATGTGATTCCTGGCGTGTCCACGACCTGTTGGATTAGGGAGAGGCGAGTATCTTTCGCAACTGCCCGTGAGCTATTACGGAAGTAATCTTCTAAGAACTCGACACTCCTTTGAAAGGCCCAATTGATTTCTTTAGAGGAACGAATGTGGTAATAGAGGCCATATGGTTGGGCATATTCTTCACCTGGGGCACATCGCCACTTACTCTCAGCATCCAGAGAATAGCGACTAGGGCTCTTGGATAATAGATTCAGCAGTTGGTCCTCCAACTTGCACTCTTCCCAGCCAGCTGTATAGGTACGTAAAACGAAGAAATCCGGAGTGTGTAAAACACCTAATCGTCGTCCGCTGGCTGATTCATAATCCAATTTAATAATCGAAGGTTGGTCATAGTACTCAAGAACATCCTCATCATGCTCATACTCTTTAATGAAGGCCAACTCATTTTTATGGCTCTCGAACTGAATCGTTACACCCATTTTGCGGCTCGGATAGCGTCCGTGAACGCTCTTGAAACCTTGCACTGCGCGGACTGGCTGGGAGTTCCGAATTTGATCAACCAGTACTCGTGCCTCGGCAGATAAACCAAGGGAGCAATGCCATCTCTCAAGTTCAGCATTACTAAGCATAAAGAAAAGCTCCTTCCTACGGCCCACGGTTACCTAATAAGACCTTTATTTACAGCCGACTAACTTAGGCGGTAAGTAGGGAATTCTCACTTCATATAGCTCGGGCGGAATAAAGCACTTGACAAGAGGATACGCCAGGGTAGAATGCAGCAGGCATTAGATACACAAAAGTCCTCTCGCCAAGGCGAGTCAGTTAAGGACAATTAAGCTAACGAATTGACCTGAAGTGCGTGGCTACCAAACCCGCTTCAGGTCTTTTTGTTTATCCTCTTAAGTCCTCCCTTGCAAACCCCAGCGCGTATATATCATCCCTTCTTGTTTTTATCAAGCCTTTTATTTGCAATGGTTTAGCGTGCATATTTGTCAAATATGCATTGTTGTTGATCGCCCCAGTTGATAATATGCTTGACTAATAAGTACGCTAGAGTGTCAATTAGTTTCAGCGTGCTCAGGAGAGTTGAAACAACAATTCATCTGGGCAAGTTTTCAACTATCTTTTCTAATTGCCAAGCCGCTTCCATTTCTCTTTTAGTCATTGGCTCGACACTGCTCTTTCTACTCTCCCATGCATTACGATGAGCAGCTACCTGAGAACATATAGCCACTTCACGAGCCATCCGTGCAGCATCCTCATGACCAACCATGAGTGCCGCGCGACAAGCTTCTAAAGCCCCGACGTGCTTCGTTCCTTCAAATCGCCACATCGCGGGTCGAGCTTCTTCAATCACTCTTTGCAACTGCTCCCAAGTGCCTGCCCCCTCCATATTCAGTAATGCCGCCGTGCCCAGGCACTTGTGCGGGCGATGATCGCCGGGGGCGTGCGCCTCAAAGACATAGAGCGTGTGCTCGGCGAAGTCGCAGGCCAGAGCACGCAGATGTTTCTCTGTCAGGAACTCGCGCCGCAGCAGTGCCTCGACGCGGTTCTTAGCTGGTAGGTCTAATTCAAGAATCTCGGCGGCTGTGATCTGAGGGTAGGTTACGTACCGCTCGATCAGATCGTAAGACTCTTCCGTCGTGATCAGATCCGAGTCCAATAGAACACCTACTGAGATGGTCTTCACTTGAATCTCACACCCAGTCTTCAATCGGTTTGCCTTCTCTGTCCGTGAACTTGCCCATGATGATGAGCATCGCGTCAACGAAGAGCCATAGGAGTAGTAAGCCGATGGGGATCGCCGGGAGGACTTCGCTATTGGAGAGGCTTAGTAAGCCAGCTAAGCCATAGGCGATGAGTTGAAGACCGCCCGTGAGGTATTTGCCGGTGTAGAAACGGTGGACGGCGAGCAAGCCGAAGAGTCCGCAGAGTAAGAGCAGCGTCAGCTTCTTCTCATTACTAACGGGGGGCTTATCCATAAAGCCAATCCGGTGATTATGTGCAGCGCCGCATTCTGCTCAATATCTCTATGGTAAGTAGCGGCGGGCTTTGGTATTTTAAGCTGTCTCTTTGACAGCCGGTTACCGTACTAATGCGCCTTGAGGCTCAACAGCACAAATGATATGTGCTGCTAAGGAGCATGGCTTTCTCTTGCTCCTGGTGGCACAAGGCAATTTAGACGATTGTTGCCTATTTAGGCAAGAAGCTAGGGTAAATCTATTTAATTCCGATCCATCAGGGAGGTGTTCCTGATGGGTCGCTCACACCGTCCGCGCCCCGCGCGTTTGGGCGAGAAACTCCGGCAGATTCGGGCTTCGCTTAGACTTACGCTTGAGCAGATGATCGAGCGGTTAGACTATAAAGATTCCCCGGTCTACCCAACTAATATTTCCGCAATGGAACGTGGAGAACGTGAACCGCCCCTATTACTCTTGCTCGCCTATGCCCGCCTTATTGGAATATCAACGGACGTTTTAATTGATGACAGACTCAAATTACCGAAGGCTCTCAATCCTGAAAGCAGAAATACAAAACTTAGAAGAATCATTGCAATCCAGAAAGTAGCTAAGGGCAGGAAGACGAGGTAGCCAGAAACAGTCACAAAGAAATCCTTCTGAGTAAGGCTCGAATATGTGGGATTATTCCTGTGCAAGCACATTACTTACCCTAAACTGCGTCACTTCCAAGAAGTGTGTTTGGTGCAATAAAAAACTCCTACGTATGGACCCCGTAGGCTTTCAAGCAGAAGCCTCCCAAAGAAAACTTATAGTGCAGATATCAATATGCCCATATTGCGGTTGGTGGACAGTATTCAGAATTTTCCAAGGCGATCACCCAAGAAGTGCGGGTCTCTTTGAGTGTTATGAAGGAGCTATGGGCAGCTTAAAGGAATTTGATCTAACTGACATATCTGCCCCCCTTTCAGATGTAAGAAATTACTTGCAGATCAAGAGAGACAAAGTCTTTGATTTACACCCGAGGATTTTTGAAGAGCTTGTTGGCTCCGTATTCAGAGATTATGGGTGGGAGGTTAGGGTCACTGCATATACTGGGGACGGTGGTATTGATATTGTTTTAACGGATGGCATGAGGACAGTAGGTATTCAAGTTAAGAAACATAAGAAGGGGAAAAAAGTAGAGGCAGAGCAAATAAGGGCGCTCGCGGGTGCTTTGATGCTTAATGGCCTGACGGAAGGAGTGTTCGTTACAACTTCTTCATACAGAAGAGGTGCAATAAAGACAGCAGAAAAATATACCGAAATAGGTCATCCAATCAGGCTAATGGATTGTCAGAAATTCCTTGATGCGTTGGAGATTGTTCAACCGGAACAGTTCAATCTTGATGGAAAAACTTTCAAAAATAGGGTGCTTGCTAAGGGTGCTTATATCGGGAGTGGTATCGAAAAGCCATTTATAGAAAAGGAAGATATATACACCCGACAGATAATATCGTCAGCTTACGCTGTAAATGAGCTTCTTGACCTTCACGAAGAACAAGTTCCTCATTTCGCAGCAGAGGAATGAATCCACTTCAAATGGAATCTTATTTTCCCTCTCACCTTTGTCCTAAGAGCACACCTCCTACTCCTATCACCTTTTCTTTTGAATCTAACATATGAGAAATAAAAGGTTCCCCCGTAATTCCGATAGCACAACAACTCAAGCCAAGCGACTCGGCTACCAAAGATATGCTCGTTATTAAAGCACCGGCATCACGCCAAACTAAACTTTCTCCATTAATATATTTAGATAGAGTCCTCTCAAACTGTGCTCCGAACCAAATTATTGTTGCTTGTTCGAGGGCAACAACCAGATTGGTTGTAATTAAAAATTGATCTAATGAGCGTCTATTTGCGATCTTCAACTTGGCGAGTGCATGTGATACAGGATCATAAAGAAAGACATCCTTCGAATTATGCGGTTCGGGGAAAACTAAAAGGTCAATTGGGTGCTTTCCACCCGCTGACGGTGTTGGACGATGCTGCCAGCGAGAGCCTTTAGGGGAATTAACAGTAATTGCTCTTGCTGCATGCCAAAGCAGGGAATTTAGATGCTGCTGATGAACTGTCTTAAAAATTCTTCTTGATTGTCTTGAGGCAAGAACGTCTGAGAGTGAAACCTTGGGTAGCGGCTCGGGGCGAGGAAGGTACGATTTTTCTTCTACTTGGTATGGAAATTCCGAGTAAGGAAGCTCAACTTCTCGTGGAGTGGGGCTTGCGAGATCAACCCTCTTCATAACCCAACTCTTTCATTACGGCTTGGTACTTGTAACAGCCTCGACAATTGCCACAAGCGAAGTCGGAAACATGGCAAGAGTGTGCCCAAGCTAGTAGCGAGCGAGGGATTCCGGAAATCCTAACTAGTTCTGCCGTAGTTAAGTGGATTGCGGGAGCTGTTATACCTAACCCTCCCTCTTGAATAGAGAAAACAGCATCCATTCTTTCAAAAAAAGCTGCGCTTCCGTCTACGTGGACTGCATCCGTTTTTACTGAACCAAACAGGAGCGTACTAACTTCAAGAGAGACTGCGTGCATTCCAGCAAGTGTTAATAACAATTGGTTCCGAAAGGGCCACCACTCAGGGACGGGTGCTAATGGTATTGGTAACTTGCCTGATAAATTGCCAGAGCCAAGCTTACTGCAATCAACTGTGATTACTTCATGCTGAATTTTTAGGGACTGACAAACAGTTTCAGCCGCGTGAATCTCGCCCTCAGCACTTAGCTGGCCGTAATTAATAGTGAATGCCACATCGGGTTTTTTCCAGAAGGCGATGGCAATAGAATCCATCCCTCCGGAAAGGAGTAGTCCGGTCTTCATAACTCCATTGCCGCCCATGTTACTCGATAAATCGCTGAGGCAAAGTCATCAACAATTTCGCACTTGGTTCCCTGAAGCATCTTCAAGTTATTCTCACCTTCGTTTTGAACAAAAGCGACGACAGGTTTATTCATTGCTCGTGCATACCCAACTTCAAACAATGTTCCCGAATCTAATCCATCAAGAACCGCGAAAACAATATCACTCTTGTTTAATGCTTCAATATCTGCGGGGACAACCTCAGAAGCAGTCCCGTAACCAACATCGTGAAAGGGCGAGAAGACTTTAAATCCTTGCTCTGATAAATGCCTCCTGCTTTGATCAATCATCCATCTTTCGGCCATCGTGAAAAAGGGGCCAGCCAGATATACCTGATTATGTGCGACTGGAAACTTACCAGGTCCAGCGATCAACGGAGACGGAGAAAATGTCTTTGAGATATCAGTTGGAATCGGAAGAGATTTTGTTTGGCAATAGTAAGCTGTAGATAATGAGGCTATTTGTGCTGCCTCGAATACATCTGACTTTGCGTCCGCCCAATGATATGCGAAGACCGCTGCGAAGACATCGCCTGAGCCTATAGGCCAAACTCTTTCGGTGCGGAAGGCAGGGAGGTTTTTAGTTTCAGTCGCAGTTACGACGGTTAAACCGAAGCTGCCACGCTTTATGACGACTACCTCTGCACCCTCTTCATCAAGAACAGCTTTGCCTAACTGTTCAATCTCCGCGCCTGTATATGTATTCTTGGCAAGGCTAACGCATTCACGTAGGTTGGCAACAATTGCCAGCCTTTCCGCTGTTGATCCATTCTCATGGAAGGGACGCGGGTTGTACGCGCTCTGTGGGTCATAAACCACACTGTCGCCATGAACCACCGCGTCACCTTCGATGAAGCCAAAGCGGAGGATATTAGTGTCTTTCACTGTTAACGGTTCAGCTTGTGGAATTAAGTGGAGAGAAGGTCTGATACGGGGCTCAGATAACCCATGATAGTAATAAAACAGCGCCGTGTCAGCGATGCTGGTACCATCAGCATCAAAGCCGAACGTTGCTGCAAGGGTTTCTAGAGCAGCACGGTCTTTATCCGCAATGTAAGTTGTGAGAGAGATTTTATCCGAAAGTTCACTTAAAGCTGCTGCCGCTCGCCCCCCTGACCCGAACAACTGCTCCCAAGCTGGCTCAGTGCAAATCTCGACGTAAACCCCGCCAGCAATACTAATCATTTGGAGCTTTCCATCCTGATCTCTAAAGTGCAGTTGCCACCTTCGAGAACTTTAATATGGGCAATATACTTGTGGCCTTCTTCAACAATGCACCTGATGATTTGATCAATCACCTTATGGGTTACTGTCCCTGCTCTTTTGCCGGCCTTAGATGCATACAAGACATAAGAAGTGCCTTGTTGATGCGGCTCCAAGTCAAGAGTGTCTCCAGGCTTCAACGTGGAAAGAACATTGTTTTTGGGAGAGGCCAGTCCTGCCCCTTTATATACGGTTTGACACCTGGCGGCACCGTTTGTGCCGCCACCATTCCCCCCGGTTCCACTGCCGCCGCCGCTAGTTCCGCCGCCGCCGCCGCTTCCTGACATAACTATTCTCCTTGTGAACGTGAGGTTAAAAGGAAAGAATCGTAGCTATTACTAGCTTGGGATTCTCTTCATAAGTTTAAAGACAAGGTTCCCAGCGTCTTTCATGCGCCGCCAGATTAGGGCGTCAAGAATAGAGGCTTTTACACCAATATTACGAGCGAATGCAAGAAATTTATGCTCCATGTCAAAATAGTGTTTAGCGGGTGACTCATCTAGCTGGTACAGCCCCATAAGAAGTCCAGCACGATGTATATGAATATCGATGATGGCTACCCTATCGCTCTCTAACCAATTTCTTGTAATCCAAGATGCTGTCTTTGGGCCTACCCCGCTTAGTTCAAGCAGACATTGGCGAAAGGCTAGAGCATCGTGGGTAGGTGGGGGAGTGTGGTGGAGCTTGTTAAGAGCTGCACTCAAATACTTCGAACGTTGACGTGCAAATCTATAACGAACTTCACGTCCCTCGATCATAAGAGGTGCTGAAAGGGTTTGGTATAAAGTGTTTTCTGATGGCGGTTCCCCAGCCAACAGGCCGCAGTCGCGCACGCGATAGAAGGCCGCTAAACCGATTTCAGCGGGTATTCCGTGTCCACCTAGTAGACACGCTCCTACTTCTTCTTCCAAGGTCTTCCCAAGCCGGAAAGCCGAGTACCTTCCATCAACCCCATCTAACCAAGCTACAGTTGCCCAGAAAGCGGGTGTGAAGGTTGCGTAATGATGCCCCCACTTCACCCCCGGTAATACTTGCTGGTTGGGGTCTGGCAAAAGGAATCTTTCGACTTTACCATCGACAATCATCGCTATCTTTTGGGACATAGCAAGCCTTTCCTTAAACGCCTAGCGGTCAAAGGGTGGAATGTTTACAGGGGGCCTAGCGGTGTGTTCTCTGGAATTACTAAGCTCGTGAATAGCGGAGACTACAGCTTGTCGCTCAAGCTCCGACATCTTCAGCAGCTTAGCTTTCCATCTATCACGCTTACGTTTGATACGTTCCCGCTCTCGGAATCCTTGGCCGAGATAGCTGTAATCGTGCAGTTCCCGAGGCGCAGGGAAGTTCATCCAAATGGTTTCAATGGTCGATCTGCCGGCGCGATTTCTAGTCTGGAAATCCACCTGACGCCAGCACCCGATTATTGAATCGTAAAGCCGCGACCGATAGCCGGAGAGCATCACCATGCAAGGCAGCCCTTTTAGTGTCTCAAGCAGCCTTACATGCTCTTCAGGCCTGGATAGCTCACATCGATAGATTGGCCGCTTTGATGATCGCGTCTCTATGAGGTATGGAGGGTCGCAGTAGAGGAGCGTGTGTATGTAGTCATCGTTACCCCAAGTCCATTGATTAAGAATCTCCAACGCATCTCCGTGGATAATTTCAAGTCCTGGCACGTTAGAGCTACGCCAGCCTTGGATTACATCCTCATCAAGGTCGATGCCGACATTGCGTTGTGCGAGTTGCTTGTGTCGAAGGACAGAGCCCGCCCCGAGAAAAGCTTCGATGTAAGTGTTGTGAGGAGGCATAGAGTTAATAATGGTTTGATAAACTCCGCCGCCACCCTTTCCGCCCGGATAAGGCCAACTAACTGCTTTCGTCATACCTGATACTGGTGCTCGCCCTTCCCAGATGAAGTGTTACTCATAGGCACAACTAAGCATCGCCAAAAATGGCGATGCTGTCAAGCAAAATGAGAGCACTAGCGGATAAAGTAGTGATGTAAGTAATCAACAAGAGAAGCGGCGGCTAGAGACTGTTTTTCGAGCTGGCAGAATTGTCCGCCTTGGCTGGTATGTTCTTAGTGAAGCTATCGCAGATGGTGAGGTCTATAGAACGCCGGGCAAATCTAGAGCTGTGTTATAGAAGACAGGGATATTCGATATAATGAGGTTCTATGAATAGTCCAAAAGTTTTTGTAAGTTATACGCACGAGTCAGAAGCGCACAAGGATCGTGTGTATGAGCTTTCAGACAGATTGAGGTCTGAAGGAGTTGATTGTCATATAGACCAATATGAGGACTCCCCACCTGAAGGTTGGGCGAGATGGATGCACAATCAGATTCAAGATTCTGATTATGTGTTAGTGGTATGTACAGAAACCTGTAAGCGGCGCTTTGAAGGTAGAGAAGCTGTAGGAAAGGGCGTGGGAGCTAAATGGGAAGGCGCTATAATCACTCAGCATCTTTATGAGTCTGAAGGTCGAAATTCAAAGTTCATCCCGGTAGTGGTTTCCTTTGAAGACGTAAATCACATTCCGCTAGAGCTTCGTCAAGGTACTTGGTACGTGCTAGACACTGAAGAAGGGTATAACGATCTCTATTATAGGCTCACTGACCAGAGGCGAAGAGTGAAGCGTGAGCTTGGACAACTCCGCGCATTACCGACGCTAGAGAGAAAGCAAGACTTCCATCCTATAGCTACTCAAAGGCTCCCTGACAATCCTGCTCAGAAAGTGGAAGCAAAGACGACTTCCATGCTCCTTATCATATCTCCTGAAGGACATCCGCAATTTTTCGATGCTTCACGTATAGAGAGGGCTGAAACCATTTCTATGACTCTCGTGCCTGAGAATGCAAGGGAGGGAGCAGCTATTGAAGCTTTGAGAAAACCTACGAGAGAACCCGTAGGTGTGGCTTACGGAATCAATGCAGTCTTCGCGCAGATAAAGTCCATTAAACAAGTTGTTGAAGGCGGGCGCGAAGTTTGGCACTTAGAGCTACAGCCCGATGACAGCTATAGCCGAGGGAGCGTAATGAGTGAATACAACTTCAGCGGTTACTCTCCTGATGATGTAGCAGAGATGCGCGCGAAAAGAATACTCTTAAATGAAAAACTGCATGGCGCTCATCCGAGACGGATGAATGATTTAGGTATGGGAATGCTCGAACACGCGGTTGAGGGTTACGGCTCCCGTTACCAAGTGCTGCAATCTCCGTTTCTGGGTCTTTATAAGGCTGTGAAGGGCAAAACCGATGAGTTCCTAGAAGCAGGGAAGCTATATGCGGTATTACTACTCTTGCTTACCAATACAGTAGAACAGATTCACAAGTTGGATTTGAAGATGAAGAATGATAGAGAGTTGGAGGTCAACTTCGCTGGTCAAAGAGCACGGCAGTATACCAACCGAGACCCTCACACTATAAAAGTCAAAGGTATATGTGTCCTAGTCGAAGAAGAGGATGATGACGACTAGAGTAATTTCAGAACGACATGCTTCGCAGAATCCTTCCTACAATGAGGGAACGCCGGTTAGCACTATCATGGCATTACTTGAACAGCGTAATCTCAAAAGCATACTTGGCTGATGTCATATGCGTAAAGCAAGCGTTCAGTACAGAGCCTGTCTCAGCACATAGCCACTCATGGTTCCGCTCAAGGCCGGAATATTCATATTGACAAAAAATCGACCAGAGTATAGTGTTCCGCTGACTTAATCACCCTAAGTGAACGCTCCGGGGCACACCCCGGCACCTCACTCTCCAGCGCACAGCCGTTATTTTGTCTTCAGAGGGCTATTCCTGAAGCGGTAAAACATCCGGCGGGACGCTATCTTCGCAAACGTCTGATTCACCTCAATCCTATCTCAAGGAGACTACCATGCCAGATAAAATCGAGAGCGCCATCCTACAGAAATCCCGCAGCAAACTGGAGGAATACAAAAGCCAGACGTACCCGCCTTCGCTGCCGCAGTATGATAAGTGGTGTGAAGAAGCCGAGCGCTTGGGCCAGCTAGTCTTCTCACAGGGCATCTTCGATTACGCCCAGACGGTGCTCCCAATGCCGATGGCAATTAAGGACGCGGCGTTGGCGGAGGCTGTCCAAATCATCGATTGGGTGGAAGGGTGGCTCCGCAATCAAGCGAAGATTTTCGCGGACCTCGAAGTCTGGAAATTGGAATCTGGAAACCCACCCGTGTTCACCACGCTGGGCGAATACGCGCAAGACTTCTTCTCCTTCTTTCCGATCCCCGACATCGTCGAGACATGGCAGGACGACAGGGTGTTCGGCTCACAGCGTCTGGCCGGACTGAACCCTCTGGCCCTCAACCACGTCACAGAGGACGGCAACTGGAACAGCCTGAGTCAGAAGCTCTCGCCGACGATCAAGAACGCGGAGTTTAACGGTCAGAAACTTGACGGCCTCTTGAGTGCAGGCCGGTTGTACGTCACGGATTACGTGGCGCTGCAAGGGGTGATACCGCCCGAGTATAAGGGAAAGCCGCAATACCAGATGGCCCCCATCGCGCTCTACGTGAGGCCGGAGGATTTTCCGGGCCTCTTGCCGATAGCTATCCAACTCACGCAAGACCCGGCAGACAGCTTCGTTTTCCTCGCGCCTCAAAAGCTCGACCCGGACTATAGCTGGTTGATGGCTAAGACTTTTCTCCAATGCGCCGACGCAAACCAGAATCAAGCGATCAACCATCTCGCCCTGACCCACCTGGTCGAAGAGGCTTTCGCGCTGGCGACCCATCGCCAACTGGCATGGCAGCACCCGCTCTTCCTTCTGCTCGACAAACACTTCACCGCCCTGATGGTGATTAATCAGCTCGGGTCCCAGACCTTATTCAATTCGGGCGGACTCATAGACGCGGTGCTGCAAGTGCGTATGTCGGGCGGTTTGCAACTCATCCAGAACGCCTACAAGGCTTGGACGTTCGACGACATGGGGCTGCCCGCACAACTGCGAGGGCGCGGCGTTGAAGACTCCGAGCAGTTGCCTTATTACCCCTACCGCGATGACGGTCTCATCATCTGGAATCGTCTCGGCGAGTACATCAAAGAATACTTGGGACTGTACTACCAGAATGACGGAGATGTGGTCGGCGACTACGAGCTACAAGGCTGGGCGCAGCAACTATCGGGCGCGCTTGGCGAGGGCAAGGTGGCGGGCTTTCCTGCGAACATCAAAACACTTGATCACCTGTGCGACATTGTGCAGCGCATCATCTGGACTGCCGGGCCACAACACGCAGCCGTCAATTTCCCGCAGACCGATTACACCAACTTCGTCCCGAACCAGCCGGGTTCTATGGGCTTCCCGGCGGAAGGCAACGTCACCGAGAGCATGCTGGTCGGACTGCTCCCTGATACAGCGGCGACCGCCAAGCAGGTGCAGACCAGCTATGCCCTGGCCGCTTATCATTACGACCAGCTTCTCGACTACCACTTCACCGCCGACGACGCGGAGAAGGTCGTGCGCAAGTACCATCAACTCCTGATTGATGCAGACCAGCAAATCATCCTCGCCCGCAACCAGGAGCGCGCCAAAACACGCGGACTGCTCGTGTACCCATATTTCCTGCCCGAAAATATTCCTAACAGTACGAGCGTCTGAGTACGAGAAAGTGATAAGCAGTCAGTGCTGACTGATTCAGCCCCACCGCAAGCGGTGGGGCTGAATCAGGCTTCTTCGTAAATCACAAGGCTTAACAGGCTAGAGGTTTATATCAGGCATCACAGGTTGGCTTGGGGAGACTAGCTCAAAATTCATCGGTGGCACCGACTACTTCTATTTCGCCTCCACCTGCCGTTACACCCCGCTGAGGCCGTAGGCACAGCGTGTGCAGTAAACACTAAGTCAGTGTCCACTGCACACCACTTCCGCGGACGAACTACTGCTTCCAGCCCTGCCAGACCAATTCAAGTTGACCTTCAATGCTGAAACCTCCCGCAAGAGCGCCTGTGCCACCTAATGTACCCCAGAAGGTTCCACCGGTTGAGTAGAACGACATGGTAACCCCAGATATTCCGAGTCCGCCTCCGCTAGCCGTGAACTTGCAGTTACCCTTTCTGACCATACCAATGCCGGTGTTCTCAGTGTGAAAGTCATTCGACAAACAAATCTTGTTTGGGTCTTGGACAAATGACCCAAAGATCACAAGCGTACCCGTTGCCCACGCTTTCCAGCTTTCCCCTTTTCCGCCAAACAAGAAGCCCAAGGGGGCCTGGGGCAGGAACGGAACACCTCCGCCGAGCGCCCACCCGTAAGCGGAAGTTAAGCTGAAGTCGCCCGGACCAGCGCTCCAAGTTTCCAAGGCGTCGCCTTGGTCTAGGAGTTCCCTGTTTGCATGCACCAGCTCGCCGTCGGCATTATTTTTGGCGTATTCCTTGAGCTGATCGATCTGCGCGCGAAGAGCTGCCTCGTTTGCGGCTTTAATCTGAGCTTCGTCCGGTACGGGCTTCTGGGCGTTCGCAGCGAGTGTCTTGAAATTCGAAACGTCTAAACTCTGACGCAAATGTTGATCTAAATCTTTCATGGTTTTTCTCCTGTGTAGGCATGGTTGTAGAACTTTAGACCGGCAAATAGGTTTGTCCAGCCCTCCGAATTTTGCATAGTCCCTTGGTTGGGAGCGTGAGGTTTACCTCTTAGAGATCTTAACGCTGCGTCCAAATCAAGCAATTCGGATTTGAAGCGTTTATAGAAAACCGTGCGAGGAACGCGAATATTAGCACTACGTGAAGAAAAAACAAGCCTTAATGTAGCCCAGTGCCTAACTTAAATTATAAGCCATAAAAGCCGTAGGGTCTCTGGTAGTTAAGGAGACTATAACGGATGATTTCTCAAGAGTGTCAACAACTCTTGATACAAGTTCTTTGAGCGATTATTGAATCTCCACTCGCATTCCTTCAGATGCAGGTAGAAGGTGTGCGAAGAGATGCCGTTGAACTTCTGAAGCCTGCGTTTGGCGAAGCTCCAGAAGCTCTCGATGCCGTTGATGTGACTCGTGCCGCGAGCAAACTCATTCGCCCCATGATGGACTCTCAAGTGCTTCGAGTAGCCGACATCGACCAGCCCGTCGTAGCCGCGCCAGCCGTCCGAGTGGATGACCGCTTCCATGGAGACGCGACCGCGAATAATGGCTTGCAGCGTGACCTTTTTGCAGTCCGGCACGATCTCCGTGTAGACCTTGCCGTCTCGCTTCAAGAGGCCAAAGACGATGGTCTTACCTGATGCTCCGCGCCCACGCTTACCTCGGACGCGGCGCGCGCCGAAGTAAGATTCGTCAACTTCGACTTCGCCCGCCGAGAGCGGCGAACGCCGCTCGCAATCTTCGGCCATGCGTTGACGGATTTTAAGAAAGATCGTGTTGACGGTTTTGTGCGTTCAGCCGGTCAACTCGGCAACATCAGACGATGATAGATCGAGTGCAAAGTAGCTAATCAGGAGGCGGAATTTCCATTCTGTAATCCTCGAACGCTGGTAATAGCGGTTTAGCTGTGGCAAGTCAGTAGTTTAGCACCGTCGAATTTGTGCTTAACTACCAGAGACCCAGCCGTAATATATTACGCCCAATTCGCCGTATAATCTGCCAACGCTTTTATTGTTGCCTTACACGCTCAATTGCTTAGAGACTTGCGCCGGTTGATTATGCGGCTCGGATGGGGGTAGATTATGCGGCTCTCTCACCCCACTCCGTGAGGCATCTCATCATGCCGAAATTACTCGATGAGGTGCGCGACCGCATTCGCACGCGCCACTATAGCCTCAGTACTGAGGCGACTTACTTGGGAGGTGCCAGTCAATTTTGCAGGACAACGCGCACGCCAGTACACCAATCAAGACCCATACCCGGTGGTGGATGCGGTTTACGCAGTGGAGCAGTTGTCGAGGGGTAGTTTCTGGCCGATGACTGGTCCCGCCAAGAGGCAGGCCGCCGTACAGAGGGCACTTACAGCATGAGAACTCCTCCAAGGCTGCATGTGATTGTACTTTCGGCAAGCTGATGCTTCCAATTTGTACTTCCGGCAAACAGATGGTTCCAATCGCATAAAAAGGCATATCCCCGTCGCCTCAAAATTCTAGCTTTTTGATGCCTTGGCGGCCAACTCATGCTTCCACCTGTGGCAAACGGATGGGTAAAGTCACATCGGCTGAAGCATAAACCGTGAATCGAGAAGCATAAATCCTGAAGTACTGAAGCATAAAGCATGAAGCATTGTGACTGGAAGTATAAGTTGGCCGATTTAGACGCCCGATGCTTTCAATAACTCGCGGCCAACTTATGCTTCCAAGAGCGAGCGCCGTTTTGTGCGTGACGCTCAATAGACAAAATGGCTAAGAGGCAAAGAGCAAATAAGCAAAAGAAGTCCTGGTGCGGGCATTAATGCTATTCCCATACAAGTCGCGGATGTAATTAAAAGCGGCCAAACCGTTATACGTCTCCCCTTCAGTAATAGAGTGCGACCTGTAGATGTTGAGCAGCTTCAGAAAGGATTACGTAACCTCCACCCTCTAACGCTTCTATTCCTGCGAAATTTGATATCGATACGGTGGATAGATGAAATTACTGGCGATTCTGGAGAATACAATCGAGATAGCGTCCCACATTCTACGATTCCCAATGCCCGGACCTTAACATTAAAGCGCAGTACAGATGAAGTTAGGCAAGACGAGATGTGCTTCATGGTTTTCTCTCATTCGTTAAAACCACCTCAGCACGTGATAGATGAATTATTAAGGCAGGTTGAGGCAGATGATGATGAGGAGGCTGAAGAGGAGCGCGGTCGCATCCGCGACTCAGCTAAAGAAGATCAGTCGATTGAGGTGGCATTTTCTTTAGTTGATGATTCTATTTCACCGCTCGACGCCTGCGTCTTCTTTTCTTACCTTCCTACGGAGAAAGAGACCCACCTCCGTTTTCTGCTCCAGGCCCGATATCAGACAACCCCCGCGCGGGATAACATTCCAGATAGCATTAACAGCGCTTGGAATGGCTGGCTAATTGAGGAGACAGCTTCTTTTTTGCCAGCGATTCTTAAACAACTGAAAGAAGCTAACTACCTGTCCCCTTCATTTTTTGACGTGCTCCCGATTGAGCGCGACAAAGTTCCGCAAATCCTTCAGCCGGTCATTGACTCGCTGTCTCATACGCTGCGCGAGAACAAATACACTCCCGTCGAAGAGGCACAATACGAACTCCCAGACCGGGTCTTTTATCCGCACTCGCAGGACCTAAGAAAACTTCTCGATAGAGAGGATCTAACTGCTTTGACCAAGACGGCAGATGCATCTTGGCTTCACCCTGACATTCGGGAAATTAAGGAGCATGAACGCCGTTTTGAATTTATTCAGTCTATAGGCACTCGAAGAGTTGATGCAGCCCGCTTTGTTGCCTGGCTCAGTGAGAAGGGGGAGGAGTGGCTAAAAGCGAAAAGCGACGAATGGGTACGGGACCTATACCTTTACCTGAGTCGCCAGAAGACCGAATGGAAGGGGCTTAAAGGGCAAGCTTTAATACGCTTAGAAAGTGGAGAGCACGTCTCAACCCAAGCGCAGCCGGTTTTCTTCCAGGCGAAGGATGGAGAGAAGATTGGAGAACTTACGCAACTGTCCGATGAGGTGCCAGCCCTGCGTGCGACCTTATTAAATAGTGATGGGTACAGGGAGATTGAATTGTTCCTTAAGGAGCTTGGCGTCAAGCCACTCAATTCAGTAGAGATTATTCGGGACTGGCTTGTTCCACGTTACGAGAGCCAGGGGAACATATCTACGATCAGTGCCCATCTGCATCTACGATTTTTGCTCGGCGCTCTGGACAAAGTGCCAGCCGCGGAGAAACACGCACTACTAGAAGAACTGAATGGGAAACCGATTCTCCTTGCAGGAAAAAACCGGAGCGAAAAGCAGTCGTTTGTGTCCCCTAAAGATGTGTACCTGCCCGGTACTTATACAGGAGCAACTGAGCTTGAGGCTTACTTTACGGGACCGGAATGTGAAGTTTATTTCCTTGATGAGGGTTATCTTCAGCCCGATGATGACAAAGAGCGGTGGCGCAAATTTCTACGGGAACTAGGTTGCGCGACGAGCCCACGTTTGATACCCAAACCCCTGAGCGCAAACCGAAAGCAAGGCATCCGGGGCTCGCCTCTGCAAGGGGATGAAAAGGAGGAAGGTAATACTATACTGGAGGGGTTGGAATCCTTCCTTTCTGTACCACTGGACTATGACCGAGTAATGCTCCTATGGCAAATGCTTGAGAAAGTTGACACCAAGTCATTTCAGGGGAAGTATTACTGGGATAACGATCACAGGTATAGAACGCGCTGGCAAAATGATAAGTCATTCGACACTGATACGTTGATTTTGTTGAAGAGTACGCCATGGCTCTTAGATGAGCAGAACAAGCCTCGAAAACCAGGCGAACTCTTTGCTCCGACCCCAGAGAACCGTCGGCTACTTGGCAGTAGCGTACCCTACCTCCATCACCGTATTGACTTAGCGGATAAACCAGATAACGCAAGGTCCCGTACCCTTGCCTCAACACTTGGAATGCATTTACGTGCTGATGCTGCAAGTGTTCTCAATTATATACGCTCGCTCAGCGGCACAGACATTGATCCAAAAGTAGTACGAGCACTCTACCGTTTCTTGGATGATAACCATGCAAGGCCAGTTGAGGACTTCGCTCGCGATAGTCTGTTGCTCACTCTGACCCCGCAGCACCGATGGTGGAAGTCACACGAGGTTTTTTGGGAGGACGAGAGCGTAGTCTTCGGTGATGACCGAGGATATCTTGAGCATCATTATCCAGAAAGCCTAAAGCTGTTTTTTCTGGGTGTTGGGGTCGCCCCGAATGCGCAACCTTTGGACTACTTAAAAGCGATTCAGACGCTTTCCTTAAGACGCGAGGTGACACCAGACATATACGTTCGCACCCGTAATCTCTACCGCCGCCTTTGGAATGCAATCCAAGAGGATAAGAAACTCCGCGAGAATGACGAGCAAAAATTAATAGGAAGTGATGAATGGGATGAGGTTCGAACGTCTCAAAACTGGCTCGGGCGTCGAGGCGAGCAATACAATTTTTGTAGGCTGGGCCAGTTAGTCTGGAATGATCATTCATATATTGCCCATCTTTTCGCAGAATCATTACCGTTCTGGGATTTAGAAGATTTGAGAGAGTTCAGGGATTATTTAAATGTGCAGCCCTGCTCACAGGCGTCAGTTAGCTTTCACCCGCAGGGTGCACGTGAGCAATCCATAAGGTGGTCAGAAAAAGTTAAAGAGCAACTATATTGGCTTCGCGCCTTCCTAAACTCCCCAAGGTGGAAAGAGCAGCATGGCAATGCCTCAATTGAAGAGCTAAACGGATTGCAGGTTTGGTTAGTAGAACAGGCGATAATAAGTTATACGCTGAAAGGGGTTTCAGTACGTGATCAGGAGCCATGTCTCACTTACTTTGATGATGACAGCGTGCTGTGGATCACTTCTGACGCGGCAGAGGAAGAGTATCCCGACCAAATTGGAGACGCCCTGCAATCGTACTTCAGAGTTAGCGAACTGCGGGAATTCGTAAAGGATCTTCTAACGCGACGATTGGAAGATGTATTGCGAATCTGGCAAAAGCGGGGGCTTGAAATACCGCAGCCTTCTTCTGGTTTAGAGCAAACAGACGGCAACTTGGTTAATGCGGATCATGAGAGTGAGGTTGCGCAAACAACTGATGAGGCATCGGAGCAAAGCGTGCAAGAATATGTAGATTCCCCTTCACCGGGTATTCAGCCACAAGCTAGTTTTGTTAATGCTCCAGTCAACACGTTGTCAAGTAGAGGTACAGGTAGTTCCGGGACATCAAGTTTAGGGTGGCAAGGCAATTGGGGAGGTGGTGGCGGGGAGAGTGAATCACATCGCACTCTGAAAGAACGGGTCGCCACGAGTCCGAGTTTGATATCAGCAGGGCTTCAATTAGTTAGCACGGAGTATGAGTTCCCGTCACTTGATCGTGTTGATATTCTTTTGGTGACGGAACAAGGGAGGCCAGTACCTGTTGAGATAAAAACCTATATTGTGCCCGGCGATTATAAGGGCGTCTGGCAGGCAATAAAGTATAAGCATTTAGCGGCAACCCTTTACAGACTTAGATGTGAGGACGTTCGCAGTATTCTTATCGCTCATGAGATACCTGATGACGTAACAGCCAAGTGTGTTGAGATGGGAATTGAGACGGTGATAATAACTCCGATAACAAAGTAAGTGAGCCGAAATGTGTTAAGGAGTTGTAGTAACAGCCAGTAACTCAATTGTCTGCGGTAAAACCTCATGCCAAACCAACTGCAATTTGACTATGACGTTTTCATCTCCTACAGCAGCCGAGACGCAGAATGGGTACGTAGCGAGTTATTGAAGCGGATCGAAAATGCTGGTCTGCGCGCGTTTATTGATTTTCGAGACTTTAAACGCGGTGCGCCGAGCATCAAGGAAATGGAGCGGGGGGTTACGACATGTCGTAAGACGCTTCTAGTACTCACACCGAACTACATCGAGAGCGAATGGTGCGAAGTCGAAAACATCATGCTCCAGTCTCTCAGCCCAGCCAATCGCGACATCCGCCTCATCCCACTTCTCAAGGCGCAATGTGAAAAGCCACTTCGCATTAGTGTACTCACACATATTGATTTCACTGATAGTGCAGATCTTGACCTCGCTTGGCATCAACTTCTTACCGCGCTTGATACCCTGCCGGAAGAATCTGACAAAAAAGACGTCCCCCCTGAGATTCAAGCAGAACTAGATAGAGCAAAGGGTTTAACAGATGCTGATAAGTACTCTGAGGCCATCACAATATTGGAAAAAGCATTGGCCGCTGCGGATGACTCCGGCGGGGCCATCGCCAAAGTTGAGGTTCGGTTACGCCTCGCCAATGCGCTTCACAATGCTCACGAGGATTTTGCGAATGCAGAGCGACACTTTCGGGATGCCTTAATCTTGATCCCAATTGGTAATCTCGATCTCCAACATAGTGTCCTCCAAGGTTTGGGGCACATGCTTCTCTATGCTGGGCGGCTTGATGAGGCAAAGGCAACTACACACGCGGCTCTGAATACCGCGAAACTGTCCGGCAATACAGATGATTTGGCAGGGTCGCTAATCTCCTTGAGTTTGGTTGAACGCCAGCTAGGATTTCATGATAACGCCATCTCCAAAATGGACGAGGCCACGCACCTATTACTACAGCAAGGGCTGTCCCTCTCAGATGATAAGAAGAAGCACAATGCTCACTTACTAGCTGTTTGTTACATTAACAAGGCGCTTTGGTGCCAAGATGAGGGTAAATTCGATGAGGCATTAGCACTCTTCGCGAAGACTAATGAGCAGCATCGTATTTCCGGCGACAAATTGAATGCCGGCAAAGCACTTATGTTCTGTGGTGAGCTGCATTGCGAGAATGCAGGCTGGGAGAAAGGGCTCGACTGTTTCCGGCGAGCATGGGAATACTTCAACGAAGTCGGCAATCCATTATGGGGCGCTCGTGTACTTGAACTTACTTCTCGCCTCTATGCGATGCACGAAAGATGGGAGGAGGCTCTGCGAATGATGCTAGGTGCCGTCGCCGGAGCAGAGCAAGCAGGGCATATAGGTGAGCAAGTGCACTTTATGTGTTTATCTGCTCAACTCCTTCGCGACTGGAAAAGGAAGATAGGGAAAGAAAATTCGCGTATGAGCCACAAGTTCGCAAAGGACATGTCAGAGGCAGAGAAGACCGAGGTAATGTCCGATCTGATGGCAAAGATAGATGAAATGTCCGATGCTGTCGAGGAGGCTGTCCGGAAGGATGAGGAAGTCCTTCATTTGATGAAACAGGCAAAGGAAATTGCACAAAGAGAGCATCTCCATGTACATCAAGCGAACTGTCTGCTGGACGAGGCGCATGATATGACCCCACCAGGCGATACCGAGACACAGCGCAGCTTGATTGCCCAAGCCATTGAATTATTGAGGGAGGAATTGCAAAAAGCGCAGTCGCCGAAGTACCGGGGGAACTTAATGAACCGCATCAGCGGACTATATATGGAGCTTGAAGAAGACCATGAAGCATTATCATGGTTAAAGAATGCCGGAGAAGTATTTGAGAAATCTGGTGATGTTTTTGGTCTTGCCAGCCACTATGAATCGCGAGCCGAAATACTCCGAGCAGAAGGCCGCCTGGATGACGAAATCGCGGCACACCGAAGCGTGCTTTCTGCAATAGAAGGACGTAGTTTTCACCGTCTCGCAGCCGGGACGCTAATTAACCTCGCGGCGGCTCTACACCGACGCCTAGACTTCGGGGACGCAGAGAAACTTCTGAAAGACGCAGAGGCAATCTGTGAACGACATCACTTCAAGGATTTCACCCTCGTACTAGCGCGAATTAGGAGTGAAATTGAGAGGGAGTCACGAGCATCTCAGGCCCCGACACACACGCTCTCACAAATACTTGATAGCCTTCGTCAATTGCTAGAATATCGTCCCGAACGTGCGGTCTCCTATCTACCGTTCTGGTACTTCGCTTGGAGTACTGAACTACTCGCCTTGCTGCGATCAGGGCCTCATCTCTCCTTTATGGTATTGACGGATGACGTTGACCGATTCATGAATTTTGCCGCCAAGTTCACACATTTAGCCGATCACTTTTTGATGACTTCTTCCACTACTCCCACTATCAAAGCTGAAGGCGGAGTTCTTCCTATTCCTCCAACTTGGTTATTCCCCGCTGGATTCCCAATCATCGGTATCAAACGCGACTCGGCTGAAACTGAGCCTGCGAAACAAAAAGCTTCGCGAAGTGAGGAAGATTCTCCTACAAATTTTCGCTTGGTGGGGCCTGCAAGAATGGTGCCACCCTATATGCCGGTTGATGTGAAGTCTGAGGTGGAGGGTGAAGGGCACATAATGGCTGTCTTTGCACCATATCTGCCGCAAGAGGCAATTGACCTCATGATTAATAGGCCAATTGGAGAACTGATTCAGAGGCGTGCGGTTTGGTGCCCAACTGACAGGATCATTTCGGAAGATCCATTCTTGACTGACTTGCGAATTGCACACGAGCGTAAATTATTTTTGGTGTATTTCGACCAGCTACCTACCTCGGAAGAGGTGACTGTTTGTGGGGGTGTCGAGGTAACTATTGCAAACGTGCTCCTCAGCGCAGACCGTCTTCCAACAGCGGCGAAGTGGAGGCGTGCTCTTCTGAAACTAATCACATTGCCGGAAGATGAAGCGCAGGCGGCCTTGCTCGATCTTCCAGAAGTGCTCGCTGATACTAATGACAATGGAAGTGATACTACCAGAATCGAGATTTGTCTATTTGAGTTCAGCGAGGGCAGACAGCGACTTTTTCATCCGGTTCTTCTCATTCGAGGAGAGTAAGTGCTGCACTATGTAAGTGAGCTTTGCTTGTTTATCTAGAAATTTGAGTGTTGAAGGGAAGAGGCATTCTGAATACATATCGTTTTATGTGAGATTTCCGGAGTCGGATGTTGTTAGTTTAGGGCGCGGAGTGTTAGTGAAAATGCTCTATCCTCCATCAAGAGCACTTACAAGCCTTAGCTTTAATCATGAACGATAACAGATTTGAGGGACTGCGGAAGTTAGGAGCTTCCTACTGGAAGCCGTTCCTCTCCTTGCTCGCCATAGGGGCAACAATCTGGGATGTCCTCAAGATTTTTGGCCTATCCCCCGCTGCCACGCCAAGCTCACCGATTTCTAATTCTGTGTATTGGCGAATAGCCATTGCGGTGTTCCTGTATATCATCATTCGGTTCCCCAAGGTAGCCTTCGCTATTACTCGCATAATTCTTGGCAAGCCAACATTATCTGCATCGAAGGAACTGATATTTCGCGGGCCACGACCTTATTTGCAAGAGGACAAGGAAAGTTTTCATGGGCGAGAGAAGGATATAGAGAGGTGTTGGATACAAATTAAGGAGCATCCTTTTTTTGTTTTGGAGGGTGAGTCCGGTTGTGGTAAATCTTCGATTCTGAACGTGGCCCTTATCCCCTTGGCGAATCTGCGATTTCAGGTTGTCGAATGCCGAGTGGCCGACGATCCCTTTGGTAAATTGTATTGTGCGCTTCGAAAAGAAACCTATCATAAGTCTAACCGAGCGATAAGCAAGAAAATGCTGGCTGAGGCCGTAACGGTAGCCGCAAAACCAGAAAAGGCTGAGGAGACAAATAATCCTTGCTACAACCCGAAACAACTGCTGCTGTGCATTGATCAATTTGAAGAGAATTTTTGTGACGGTGAAGGATGATGTGCGCGAGCAATTTCTCGTGGTTCTTAAAGAGTGCATCAAAAATGGGAATCTTCGTTTAATCATTAGCTTGCGTAGTGACTTCATCGATTTATTAATAAGGATTTGTCGTAAATTAGATCCTTTGATGGAGACGTTGAATATTGGCAACTATTACTCATTGCTAGCCTTTTCTGAAGAACAGGCAAAAGGCGTACTTGCGGCATTGCTAATTCCTCTCTACAGAGATGACCCGTTACTTAAGCAGCAATTTGAGGATTTTAGTGCTGCACTCGTGTGCGAACTACTCAGACCTCCGCGTGACAAACGCCTTTGTCCCGATGATGAAAAATCAGTCTTGCCGGTTGAATTGCAGACTGTCGGAATGATGATGGAGTCGGTTGGTACGAAAAGTTTTTCCGTTTCAGGGCTGAGAATGAAAGGTGGAAAAACGGGATTACTACGGGATTTTATCGAAGATGCCAAGAAATACGTGTGGCGAAAGACGGGCGTTTCCGGGGATCAGGCATTGCTGATTCTGAGGCAGCTTATTTCACCAGCACAGACAAAATGGTCTCAGACAGCGCAGTCTATAAGCAGTACCCTTAACATCCCAGTTAAACAAATCGAAAGCGTTCTGGAAGCTTTTGGGGAGAAATATTTGGTCAATCGCTTGCCGGGAGATGACGGAAATAATGAGGAGAAAAGACAGACCACTTGGAAATACGAATTAATGCATGAGCATCTAGTTCAGGTGTTAATCGAGGCTCCAGACAGAACACTGCAAAAGGCACGCGACGCTGAAGAGCGTCTGCTTTTCTGGACGCGACGCACAAACTTGATCTTTACCGACGATCGTCAAAATCAGGTACATACTTTTAAGTCGCGTCTGACCGCATCGTTTGCCCAACCCATCCCTGTGATAGAGAGTTTAATGCTTTGGCGGCATGCGCGGGCTGGGTCTGAGCGCCGGATGCTAATTCGCAACTTTCGTGGTTTCGGCACAAGGGTATTCGTTTTCACCATCATTCCATCATTAATTGCTTTAATGTCATGGATTCTGTGGACTCGGACGGATAGCTATATAGTTCACAAGGTCGAAACAGAGGCTCCAATCCTACAAGTCATTTCTGATCAAGGGGAAGATGTTTATATGGTGAAAGGGAATGGCATAAGTTGGAAAGTCAACTACGCTTATGATGTCAGAGAATGGTTCAAGGCAATGGTTTTGGAAAATAGAATCACTGATGCATTTGCTTTGGCTGGCAAGATTACCGTCGCCAGATCTCGAATGTCTGCCTATCTCGGAATTGTCGATGCTTTGGGAAAAACGGATAAATCGCCCGACACTGAGAAAGCTCTGACCGAAGCTATTGCCGCTGCTCGCGAAATCAAGGATATGGAAAACCGTGCTAAAGCGGTAAGTATCATTGCAAAAGTTCTGGGAAGGCAGGACGAGTCACCCGGAACCGAGAAAGCTTTGAATGATTTACTAGCCGTTGCTCTAGATATGAAGAGTGACTCAAATCAGTATGTTGCCTTGAGCGCCATTGCTAAGGCTCTTGGGAAAATGGACAAGTCACCTGAAACTGAGAAAGCTTTGAACCAAGTCTTTTCTGCTGCTCGCGAGATTGAGGATGAGTACCCTAGGGCCACAGCTTTGATCTCCACTGCCGAAGCTTATGTGAAGATAGGTAAGTCACCTGATGCCGAGAAAGTTCTGACCGAAGCTATTACCACAGCTCGTAAAGCCGCTCATTTTGGTAGTACACAGGCTTCTATCTTAAGCTCCACAGCAAAGGTTCTGGGGAGGCTGGGAAAATCACCTGAAAGCGAGAAAATCCTAGCAAAGGCCATAGCTGCTGCTCGGGGGATCAAGGATGATTCCGAGCAGAACAAAGCATTAAGTGATATTGCCGAAGCTCTAGGTAATATGGGCGAGTCACCTGAATCCGGGAAACTTCTGGCAGAGGTCGTTACTGCTGCGCGGAAAATCAAAAGCGACGACGAACGGGCCGAAGCCTTAAGCTCTATCGCTGTTACTATGGGCAGGAGAAGTAAGTCGAATGAAACCGATAAAATGCTGATGGAAGCAACTGCTGCTGCTCGCAACGTTGAAGATCGGTATCACAGAGCTTATGCCCTGAAGCGTATTGCTGTGGCTTGGGCGAAGTTGGGCAATGTATCTGAGACTGAGAAAGTTCTGACAGAAACAATCGCCACTGCTCGTGAACTCGAACTGGAGCCCGAGCAGTCCGACTTCTTAAGTTTTTTTGCAGATGACCTAGGCAAGATGGGCAAGTCATCTGAAACTGAGAAAGCTTTGAACGATGCAGTTGCTGTTACTCGTGGGATCAAGGATGAATCCCAGCGGGCCTATGTCTTAAGCTCCATTGTTGAGGCTTTGGGAAAGGTGGGCGAGTCACCTGCTACCGAAAAAACCTTGGCCGATATTTTTGCCGCAGTTCGCGAGATCAGGGATGGTTCCAAGCAGGCTGAAGTCTTAAGTTCCCTTGCGTCTATTTTGGGCGAGATGGGTGAGTCGCCTGATACCAAGAAAACTCTAGCTGATATTTTTACTGCAACTCGCGAGATCAAGGAAGATGATAGCCGGGCTTTTGTTTTAGTCTCCATTGCTGAACCTCTGCGCAAGATGGGTAAGTTGCCTAGGTCAGAGGGATTGTTAAGTGATCTAATAACAGCCGCGCATGAAATCAAAGGAGATTACAATGCCCGATCAAGAGTTCTTGCCGCTGTCGCAGTAACTAGTGCCGCCTATGGTAACTACCATTTATCGTATTCGATTTGTGGGGGAGAACAATGCACCGCATCAGACAAATTGCGGGTGTTTACGGCTGTATTAATGGAATATGTTAAGACACGAAACCCTGCATTAAGGAAGCGACTAGAGGATGAGGAAGCAGAACAAGCCGCGTCGGAGGAAGAAGAGGATTGATAGTCACTAGGGGCAAGCCTCTCTTACCAAGAGAGCAGTTAATACGGGTGCTAAGGAGGAGATTACAGAGAAGTTCTAAGCAGCCTATGTAAGTGAGTTGTGCTTGAGTTCAACCATTAGCAAGTATATAGGGATTTTCAGAATATATGATTCAGTATTAACGGTTTTTCATACTTTATCATTCAGCATTTTCTAATTATATGATTCTACACTTACTGTAAATTATTGAAAGCACGTTTAGAAATTCAGTTTTTGTGCTTCACCCTATAAGATTGTCTGTGACTTGAACCATGAGTTTGCCGCAGCGGCAAGCTTATGCTTCCAATGACCTCTGGCAAGCTTATGGTTCCAATAATGATGGGGTTAATTAACTATACCCATCTCCGATTTAATCTCTCGGAGGGCTTGTTTGAAGAGGGAAGACCTACCAGTGCTAGATAGGCGGCGGGTTATGTATGCTCTCACTCTACGCTCCGAAATATGCAATCCTGAAGCTACAATCTGCTTTACTGCCTCTCTGATCGCGTCGCGTAGCTTTTCGGCCTTCTGATTGTTGGAGGAGGTTCGGTGGTAGAGGTGCCGGATTACGATTGCCTTGGTTAGCTCAGGGAACTTTCGGCGTAAGAAGTCCCTCTTGCGTCTGAGACGCGCAGCGATCTCGGAGAGGGATGGCGCAGGGTCTTCAATAAGCGCGGCTTCTAGTTGCCCACGCTCGAAATCCTTATTGAAGGACTTATTTCTGTAACTCTTAAATCTGCCGGCTATCGCTGAACATAAGTCGGGATAGTTGTGATAGTAGAAATAACCAGTATCGCGGCATCCTAGACGCCTTAAAACACTCTGTAAGGATGGTGGCGGCTGCTCTTCAAGTGCCGCTCGAAAGACTCTTCTTACTACCCTGTAGTCTGGGTGTTTACTCTTCAATAACTCTTTGTATCGGGAAACAATCTGGGAGCAGAATTCTGGAAAGTGATATCTGATCTTTGGCTGGTAATACCCCATGCGCCGCACAGTCTCTTCCATGGATGGCGGGGGCGATTCTTGAAGGGCATCGCGAAGCTTACCTTCTACTTCTATCCAAGGTATCGACTCTTTGCGCATTGGCGTTGCCAGCCCAAGTATGATTCGGCGTCTTTTCACCGCCTCCTCATTTACTGTGCCTGACAACAAGTCAAATATAGGAATATTTACCCTTGAGCAAATCCCGGAGGGGGCGAAGTCTCGATACTCAGCCGACCTGAATGCACACCTGACCGCGCCAAGTATGCTGCCTTGGGCGTGATGACATTAACGTCGGCGGTATTGGCCGCCTTGTCAGCCGGATATGTGACCACCCTAGTCTTCAACTCTGTAAGCATAGCTGCCGTTACGGCCGTACTTTGGGGCGTGGTTATCCTTAGTATTAATAGATATTTTTACAATGTCAGCAAAGACGTTCATAGTATTAGACGGCAGCTTAATTTAATACTTCCATGGTTCCTGATCACAGTTTTAATCTCTTTCATTATTGCCAAACCCATCACCATAAGACTATTCGAAGGGGAGCTTGAGAGTCAGGTTGCAAGAAATACTATAGAGTTGAACCGACAGATACTTGCCGACGTGTCAAACGATCCTGAAATTAATAGGTTGCAGGCGGAAAACGACTCACTAAGGCGAGAGTTGGAAGGGCTTGAAAGGAGGCGGGAGCAGCTTCAGACTCAGCTTCTCGCTGAGGCTGCCGGAAACGTGTCGGGCGGGAGAACGGGAGTGGCAGGTGAAGGACCGGTCTATCGAGTTTTGAAATCACAACTCGACCAGGTTACCAGTGAATTGGAGGAACAGCGAAAAAGGACCGAGCCAATGCTAGAGGCCAATAACGGAAGAATTGGCCAACTAAGACAGAGGTGGGATCAAGCCTTTCAATCCCGGGCAGTAAGTCGCTCCCCCGGCCTCTTGGCATATATAGAAGCTTTGGGTCAACTCTCACAGAGTAACAGGGCTGTCGCCATGGCTGATTGGTCAATTACACTATTATTTATATTCTTTGGGCTTTCTCCCATGTTAATGCAACTGTTGTCCGCGCGAGGGCCGTATGGGTATGTCTTGGAGAGAGTAGAACGTGAGGTAGTACTTCGTGAGCAGCGAGAGATGCTTAACTTTGAGATGCAAACGTATATCGACGCGGAAGTTAATCGGGAAATAAAAATGATGATATTAGGAACAGCATTACACACTGATGAGGTTTTGGATATAACTGATATTCGGGCCGAATTTACTCCTAAGTTAGCGACTGAGATGAATAAGCGGCTGAGAGAACGATTAGAAGGACTTAAGGAGGTGCCATCTTCTAAATAGGAGGTTTCTACCACAGATACCCCTTCTTAAGGTGGTCTCTTTCTGAGAAACGACAAGTGTCTGAGATCATCTTAAAGCGTTCAACTACGACGAGTTCTTATAGAGAGTCCGAACGTGGAAAAGAACCTTACCACTAAGTCTACGATTCCCCGGATTATCCCCACCTCTGTTGTTATGGCCTTGAGTTCTTTATTGCTTACGGTTCAGTCGCTCAACTCATAATATTTAAAGTGTACTTTCGGCAAGCTGTTGCTTCCAATTGGCACTTTCGGCAAACAGATGCTTCTAATGGGGAAATATTTAGGGTTAAGTGCTATCGGAAATACAAAGACTTTACGCCATAGGCGGTAAAGTCATGCTCCCAACTGCGGCAAACGGATGGGTAAAGTCACAGTTCTGAAACTTGAACCAACAGGTGGCCGTGGCGGCCACCTGTTGGTTCCAATAGCCCACTGCGTTCTACTACGCCTACAGAGTAGTCGGTAATCAACCCTTGCTACAGGGAAAATGTTAGGGTATGTTCCACCGCACCTTCGCACCTGTGGCAAGCGTATCGGCCCTTCGACATACGCCCATCTTTCATCTCTATTCGCACACCTACTGTCTTGAGGACGGGATGGCTATCACGCGCCAATCTTTCGAATCCTTACTTGCATGGCTACACCCAGACCCTGAGACCGCCGGGCGAAAGTATGAAGTCATCCGCGCCGGATTAATCAGAATCTTCGTTGCCAAGGGATTCGGCGACGCGGAGGATTTAGCTGACGAGGCGATCAACCGAGTTATTACCCGACTGCCGGACGTAAAGGAAGGGTACATAGGTGAACCGGCAAACTACTTTCGCGGTGTCGCCCGCAATATCATTCACGAGGCGCGGCGGCGAAAAGAGATCGTGACTGATGCGCCGCCGGAACCCGTGGGCGAGTTGAGAGCCACGAGCGACCTGTATGAATGCCTGCTCCAATGCCTTGAGCAACTGCCACACGAGAAACGCGAACTGATTCTCGACTATCACGTCTATGCGGGGCGCGATAAAATAGCCAGCCACAAGCTCATGGCGGAAGAACTAGAGATCACCGAAAGCGCCTTGCGACTGCAAGCGCACCGGATCAGAGTCGCTCTGGAAAAGTGCGTCCGGGAGCGCGTCAAGTCTCTGGCTCGGAAACGAAAAACGTTCAGGGAGCATTCTTAGAGTAAGGGTCGAGTGGCGATCAAATGATAACTAGGAGCGGCGGCTATCCTTCAACGTGATCAAGATCAACAGAGGCTCTACCTGCTCGGTCAGCTCGCGGAGGCGGACGAGGAGCAAGTGGAGTTGCGCCTGTTGACCGACGCCGGCTACGCAGAGGAATTAGATATCCTCGTCGATGAATTAATAGATCAGTACGTCGCCGGTGATTTCTCTGCGGAAGAACGCGAGCAACTCGAACAGTATTTCTTCAAATCGCCGGAGCGACGCGACAAGCTCAGATTCGCGTTGACCTTGAAGAAGCGGCGACAGTCGAAGCTGCTCTCTCACGGGCGTTGGACGAGTAGGGAATTAAAGTTTTATCTACCGTTGGCTGCATGCGTGCTTCTCGTCATGGGCATGGGCTTCGGCGTGTGGCAGGCATCTCTGCGCCGACCCGAACTCGGCAAGGGCCTGATCGCGCTCCGCTCCGCCTATCGCGAGCAAAGGCCCATCGAAGCGCGCATCTCGGATTTCGGCTACGCGCGTGTGGAAGGAGAGCGCGGCGAAGGGGAACGCTTCGACCACGTCCAACGCGATCTCGCTGCGGCCCTCCTGCTCGACGAGCCCAAGCAGCATCCGAGCGTTGAGTCTTATCGCGCGGCGGGGCAGTATTACCTCGCCACGCGCCGGTTCGATGATGCCGTCGTCCAGTTCAAGGCGGCCCTCAACCTCGACCCGCGAGACGCGAAGGCGCACAGCGACTTGGGCGCGACGCTGCTCGAAGAGGGGAAACTTCGTCTCTCAGGCGCGCAACAGGGAAGCGCGGCTCAGGCGTTCGGCGAAAGTCTCGAACATCTCACGAAGGCCCTCGAACTAGACAACTCTCTCCTTGAAGCGCTCTTCAACCGCGCACTCGTTTACCAATACATGCCGCTGCCGAACAAGGCGGCAGAAGATTGGCGCACTTACCTCGCAAGAGACCCGAACTCGAAGTGGGCCGGCGAGGCGCGAGAGAACCTCAAGACCCTTGAGGAGCAGCGAGAGCGAACTTCGCGGCGTGAGGGCCAGTCTCTCCTCGACTTCTATAAATCTTATGACCTCGGTGAGGATGCGGCGGCTTTGCAGTCGCTCAGCCGGAACTATACGTCTGCGGGCAACACCATCACCAACAGTCTCGTTGACTCCTATCTCGATGCGGAAATAAGAGGCGACGACAGCGCGGCAGGCAGGGAGCTACACGCGCTGGAGTACGCGGGCCGGTTGGAATCGCAGAAGTCCGGCGACGGTTACACGTCCGACATCGCGCGTTTCTACTCGCAGTTAAATCCCACGCGCTGCCGCTCGCTCGCGCAGGCGCGCGAAGAGATGAAGAGGGGGTACGAGCAATACCTCAAGTCCAACTTGGACGAAGCGTCCGGCTACTACGCGCACGCCAAGTCGATGTTTGACGAAGCCGGAAGCGAAGGCGAGTCCACGTTCGCGGAGTACCTTAACGGTCTTTGCTACGTGCTCCGGTTCGACAACGCCACAGCCGAACCCCTTTTCAAAAGACTGCTCGTCACCTGCGAAGATCGGAAGTACACGTGGCTGCTCGGTCAGAGCCTCTACAGGTCGGCCATGCTCAAACTTCACGCCAATAAGTATTCCGAGAGCATCGCGGACAGCCAACGTGCATTGGAGACATTGGAGCGCATCAACGATGTCAACGGCACTATCAAGGTGCTCATCATGCTTGCCGACGAGTATCAATCTCTCAACGACGTGCCGCGTTCGCTGGGCTTCATCCAACGTGGCTTGTCGCTGGCGGGCGAGGGCCAGCCGGAGCCGCTGCAGATGTGGGGAATGTACACGGCGATGGCATTCAACTTCAGCTCGTTGGAGTTGAATGCGGCTGCGCTCGAATGCGAGAAGGAGGCCCTCCGGCTGGCCTCGGAGCTAGGGAGGCCACTGCTCATCGCGCGCTCACATTCCTACTTGGCGATGAGCTACGCAGACCTGAAACACTACGACGAGGCGTTGGCGCACGTTGGGCTGGCCCTCGACACCGGAAGCAGCTTGTCAGGCGAGACAAGCGGGCGGGAGATGCTGGCTCACGCTTCCCTGTACGCCGGTGAGATTTACAGGCGGCGTGGGGATAACGACAAAGCGATCGAGGCTTACGACCGGGCCATCAATTTCTACGCCGGGCAGGATTTTCCTTACTTCCGCTACACAGCGCACAAGGGCAAGCTGCTCGCGCTCCTCGCGCGTAACGAGGATCAGTCCGTCGGGGAAGAACTGCGGACAGTCATGAGCGTGTTCGAGCAGTATCGGGTTGAGCTGACGGAAGAGAATCAACGGAACGTCTTCTTCGATGTCGAGCAGGGCGTTTACGACCGCGTGATGGACTTCGCCTACACGAGGAAGCACGACTCTGATCTGGCTCTGGATTATTCGGAGTTGAGCCGCGCGCGTTCGCTGCTCGATGCCATGCACGGAGGGGCGCAGGTGTCGGATGGTGAAGACGCTCCCGAGTCGCGCCTCCTCTCAGCCTCCGCGCCGTTGACGGCGGCAGAACTTCCGCAAAGGATGCCGGAGCATGCACAGGCCGTTGAATACGCTGCGCTCGACGACAAGCTCCTGATTTGGGTCGTCACACGCGCAGGCATCTCGACCGAAGTCGTGGCTATTGGCTCAAGTGCGTTGGAGGAGAAAGTTCGTGCATACCTGCGCGCCGTCAATGGAACTTCCGAAGACGACGAGAGGGAAGCGCGACGCAGGGCCGGTGAACTCTACGACATCCTGATCAAGCCGGTTGAGTCGCACCTCGACAAGACGAAGTTGCTCTGCATCGTGCCCGACAAGATTTTGCACTTCCTCCCTTACGCCGCACTCGTCTCTCCTGCCGGAAAGTATCTCGTGGAAGACTTTCGTCTGGAAGTGTCGCCCAGTTCGAGCGTGTTCGTCGAATGCTCTGAGGGGGCCAAGCTGAAGGCGAATCGGGACGAAGAGAAGTTGCTGAGCATCGGCAACCCTAACTTCGACCCGCGCGCATTTCCCTCGCTATCTCCCTTGCCCTCGGCTGGCAAGGAGGCAAGGGCCATCGCTGCTTCTTACAAGTCGCCGCGCCTGCTCATCGGCGACGACGCCCGCGAAGAGTTGATCAAGAGCGAGATAAAAAAATCGGATGTCGCCAATTTCGCTCTGCATTACGTCGTCAACCCGCAGTCCGCCATGCTCTCAGGAATGTTGCTCACCAGAGAGCGGGGAGGGGATGCGCCAAACGCGGAGGACGGCGTCTTGCGCATTCAAGAGATTTACAAGCTGAAGTTGCCGCAGACACGTTTGGTCGTGCTCTCGGCGTGTCAGACCGGGATCGAACAGGAGTATCGAGGCGAAGGGGCCATCGGTGTCGCGCGCGCCTTCATTGCTGCCGGTGTCCCCATCGTGGTCGCAAGCCTCTGGTCGGTTGATTCCGCTAGCACCGCGCGCCTCATGATTAGTTTTCACGTTCACCGCAAGCGCGACCAACAACCGACTGCGGAGGCCCTCAAGCAGGCACAGTTAGAGTTGATCAGGGGTGACGACGGACGCTTCTGCCAGCCCCGCTACTGGGCGGCTTTCACCGCCATCGGCGGCTACACCGAATTCTAAATTTAAGAGGAGGACACGACGATGCCGTTTCTACCGATTTCAAATTTGCCGAACGGAAAGCCTTCGGTCAAGATATTTTTCAACGGGCTCATCATCCTGCGCTCGCCCGACGGTCAGACCTGCTTCGTCGAAACGCACCGCGCGCCGCTATACCCACACACGCTTTCCGTCGAGGTGCGAACGAAAGTGCCGGGGCGGCCGGACGTGATTCTCCTGCGGCATTTCGGCCACCTGCCGGGCCCTGATCCGGGACTGTCAATCAGGGTGGAGAGTATCGCTGCAAATCCCCCTGCTCCCGTTCCCTCCGCGATGTACAAGTATGTGCCCTCGGCTTCTTTTGATCCCATACATCCTACCGGCAACGAGCAGGACGAAGACTTTCGCTGGGTAGTCAACTTGGAAGCCAGCCACTTCCACGGACAGCCCTTGACCGTTGATACGACGAAGAGCCGCCCGGGCGGCGTCATGGGCGGTGTCATTGACGGCGTCATCGATAGCGGCGTCTATTACTTTTACACGGCACAACTGAAGAAGGAACAGATCGAAGTTGTGCAGGGTCATACGCCCAAGTCACCACTAGCGTCCATTGCCACCCTTATCGGCGCGTACCTGTATCTCGATGATGAAACCGAAGCTGTCGTGACCTGTCGCGCGAGCGGAGGCGATCACGTGCTGCGATTAGAGAGACCGGATGTCGCGGCAGGCGTTAGCCATGAAATTTATATCGATAACAGTCCGCTCTTTGAAGACCCCGTACAGGGGGGCTCACACAGCGAACTGGTCGAATATTACAGGGTCATAACGGGCGTACCTAAAGACAAACGATTCAATCTGACTTTTCCCGGCGTCGCTCCCCTCGCCGCAGGTGCTGCCTTGAAAGGCTCTGCGAAGTTCAATCTCTTTGGGAGCGTCCGAATCCCTTGCATGTCCATTACTCTCGACGGGCCCTGATTCAACGTTGAAGATTCAACGTTGAAGAGCGCCGCGATCCTCGTCGGGATCGCGGCGCTCTCGTCTGCTTGATTGTCGGTTAACTTTCGTTCAGCCCGCTTACGGTCTGCCGAAGATGTTGCCGAGGATGCTGCCCGCGCGGCTCGTCGGGTAGTTCCTGCCATACCTGCCGTTGTTGTTACCGTACTGACGGAATCCCTCTTGATAGCCACGCGTGAACCCATCGCGATAATACTGCTGATAGGTCGAGCGGTTGCCGTAGGAAGAGTTATAGCCGTCGGTCGCGCTACGGTAGTAGTGTGAACGCTGCGGGTCGTAGTTCTGCCCGCGCTGCCCGTCGCTCGCGCCGGTGTTCAAGCCGTCGCGGTAGCCCTGATCGGCGGCCACCTGCGCGATGTTGTAACCGTTGTTGCCATAGCCACCACGACCGTAGTAGCCACCGTTGTTGTTGCCGTAAACGTTGCCGCGCTCATAACGATCGTCGACGCCGTTGCCGTTGCGATCATAGACGTTGCCGCGTTGTTCGTAACGATCATCAACCCCATTGTGATTGCGATCATAAACGTCGTTGCGGTTGCGATCTCCATCCCTGTGGTCGCGATCTCTGCGGTCGCGATTGCTCTCGCGTCGGTCGCGATCATTATCGCGATCCTGCCGGTACTGCGCCTGCGCCGTGCCGCTCGCGGCCAGCGTGAATCCGAACGCGCAAAGAATCGCCAAAACGAAGCCAGCGCGCCTGCCTGAAATGTATTGTGTTTTCATTGCCAACCTCCGCTTATAAAGCATCGCAACACGCGTGCCGCGCCGCGCCGCGCGGAAGCGTAGAAGAAATCTACGAGTTTTACGCGCACATCAACTCGGCGTGTGCGGGAAGGCGACACCATATCGTATCGTCTCTATACCTACTCGGCTGCATGCGCTGGCAGCCGCTTGCGCCGCGCGATAGTCTCGATACAATGCTTCGTTATGATCACGCGAAGAGCCCAGACGTTCATGCGAACTTTCATGTTCGCCATTACAATCGTGTGCGCGTGCGACGCCGCCACGTTCGCGCAGCACGGACGCTTGCCGGTCTCTCTGCCGACGCCGCAGCCGACCTCGACGCCGGGGCGCGATGAGCCGCCCGCGCCCACTTTGAAGAAGCCCGACAAGCTCGAAGTCGAACCGTCGCATTCGCGTCACGCATACGACGCAGCGCACGACACGACCTACGTCAACATAGACATCGCGCTCGTCTCCCACGTCGAGCGCAAGCTCTCCGCAGGCGCGCTCGCCTTCGAGGGGCGCGATCTCGTGCTCACCTTCCAACTCGCCTACGGCGGCAAGCGCACGGACGATCTGCGCGCCGCCTACATCGTCCTTGAATCAACTTCCGCGCCCGGAGACACAGGTGATCACCTGAGCAACGCGCGTCGTCTGGAGTTGCAGGCAGACGCCTACGAGTATTCTTACGAGCGCACCGACTACAAGACGGGCATAGCCGCACAGACCGGCGCGGCGTTGAAGAATGCCCCGCCGCTCCGTCGAGAGATCGCTATCTTCCGCATCGAGACAGCAGACCTCTCCGAAATCTCCTTCGCCAATCGACTGGAGTTGAAACTCGGCACGGAGAACTTCACCGTCAAGTCGCCGCAACTCGCAGACCTGCGTCGCGCACTAGCCACCGGCGACAAGCATTGAGACGGGCCGCCCACGCGCCCGCGACTCGCATGCCATTTGCGGTCGGGCAGATCACTCAATCGACAGCGCGAGGTGTGAGCCTCCGGTCGAAGCGTTCTATAATGCGTGCGCGAAAGTCTGACACTTAAACATTGAGGTAACGAGAATGCGCGCAACATGGCGAGACACCGTGCTCGCGGAGAGCGGCGACACCATCGTCGTCGAAGGCAATCATTACTTCCCCGAAGATGCTGTGCGCCGCGAACACTTCCGCGCGAGCGACACGCACACCACCTGCCCTTGGAAGGGCGAAGCGAGCTACTACGACATCGTCGTCGGCACAGAGACCAATCGCGACGCCGCATGGTATTACCCCCATCCCAAAGAGGCCGCCAAAGAGATCACCGGACACGTCGCCTTCTGGAAAGGCGTCAAGGTCGAGTGAGTCTTTACCCATCCTAGACGCACGTTGGCGAGTGCAACGCTACTACTACGCGAAGCGGCTGGCGAAGTTGAAGCGCTCTCTACTTTCTTCCTACCACATTCGCTCTGCGGGCAGTCGCCGTGCGCCATGCCAGCGCGTGCGCTTTTACCTTTCGCGCGCGTTCGTGCTACCGTTTTGCACTTCGACCGGAGCTGTCTTATCGGTTTCGTAAAAAGTCTCTCGCGCAAAAGCAGACGCGAACAACATGATTAGATCATTTCGAGGCAAGCGACCGCAGGTAGACCCGTCGGCTTATATCGCGGAGAGCGCGGAGGTCATCGGCGATGTGGAGATCGGCGAGGAGTCTTCGGTGTGGTTTAAGGCGGTCGTGCGCGGCGACGTGTTCCACATACGCATCGGCGCGCGCACCAACATTCAAGACGGCACGGTCATACACGTCTCGAACGGCACGCACGCCACCATCCTCGAAGACGAAGTCACCGTGGGCCACAACGTCACGCTCCATGGCTGCCACGTCGAGCGTGGCTGTCTCGTCGGCATGGGCTCAATCGTGATGGACGGCGCGAGGATCGGCGAGGAGTCCATCGTCGCCGCCGGAGCATTGGTCTCTCCCGGTACGATTGTGCCGCCGCGCTCGCTCGTCATCGGCGTGCCCGCGAAAGTGAAACGCCAACTGACCGACGAAGAGGTCAAAGGTCTCGCGCAGTTCTGGAAGAACTACGTCGAATACACGAAGCAATACAAGGAAGAGTAGTCAGCAATCAGCATTCAGCCGAACCGGAAAGCTGATTTGCTGATTGCTGACTGCTGATTACTTATGAAGACACAACCCGCGCGAGGGATGCGCGACTTCTTGCCCGCCGATGTGCGACGGCGCGAATACGTCATCGGCGTCATACGCGACGTGTACGAACGCTACGGCTTCGAGCCTCTGGAGACGCCTGCGGTCGAGAACATCGAAACCTTGACGGGCAAGTACGGCGAAGAAGGCAATCAACTCATCTTCAAAATCCTCAAGCGCGGCGAACACGAGAAGACCGGCGAAGCAGACCTCGCGCTGCGCTATGACTTAACCGTCCCGCTCGCGCGCGTCGTCGCGGAGTACGGCGACAAACTGCCCAAGTTTTTCAAACGCTACCAGATTCAACCCGTGTGGCGTGCAGACCGCCCCGCGCGCGGACGCTTCCGCGAATTCTATCAATGCGACGTTGACGCTATCGGCTCGCGTTCCATGATCGTCGAGGCTGAATTATGTGCGGCTGTGAGTGATGTTTTAGTTAGGTTGGGTTTCAATGATTTTACAATTCGCTTGAATCACAGACAAGTTTTAGCTGGAATGCTTGAAGTTGCAGGAATACCAAGCAACAGGCACAACGAAGCTCTAATAACTATAGATAAGCTGGATAAAATTGGAGCCGAGGGAGTGGAACAAGAACTTGCGGAAAAAGGATTCAATGGCACTAAGGTTTCTCATCTTTTAGAATTTTTAGTCTTTTCGAGAGACGATGCTAGTCGTCCGCAGCACGGGATAAGCGTATTGCACAGGATGGCTAACTTTTTGAACGATGCAAACCCAGAGCGTCAAGAAGGACAATATGAATTAGCCAAGATAGAGCAACTGACTAACTTTAATTCTGCTGGTCGATACATTCGATTTGACGCGAGCCTTGCGCGCGGACTTTCTTACTACACGGGCGCGATCATGGAGATCAACGTGCCCGATCTTGCGGGCTCACTCGGCGGCGGTGGTCGCTACGATAACCTCGTCGGGATGTTCTCGAAGCAGTCGATCCCCGCGTGCGGCTTCTCTCTTGGCTTAGAGCGCATCATCGTCGTGATGACGGAGCGCGAGATGTTCCCGCGCGACTTGGTCGAGACTGCGGCAGACGTGTTGGTGACGATCTGGGATGAAGATTCGACGGCTGATGCGCTCGCGCTCGCGCGAGAGTTGCGCGCGGCTGGTGTGCGCGTGGATGTTTATCCGGGCGCGGAGAAGATCGGGAAGCAGTTGAAGTATGCTTCGTCCATCGGCGTGCCGTTTGTCGTCGTCGCGGGCGCGGACGAACGTGCGCGTGGTGAGGTCGCGTTGAAAGATATGAAGTCGGGCGAACAGCAACAGATCGCGCGCGGAGAGTTGGCAGCGAAGGTGCGTGAAAGAATTTCGGGTAATCACGAGTGATGTTAGATAACTTGGAAAATTTGCGACGGACGAAGACGTGCGGTGAGCTAAGGCTTGAGCACGTGGGACAGAAGGCTGTGCTGATGGGATGGGTCGCGCGGCGTCGCGACTTTGGGCCACTCACGTTCTTCGATCTCCGTGATCGCGACGGCGTCACGCAGGTCGTCTTTAACGAGGAGACCGCAAGGGAAGCCCACGCGAAGGCTAAAGAGGTGCGGGGCGAGTATGTCATCGCCGTGCGCGGCGAAGTGGTGGCGCGTGAAGAGGGCGCGCGCAATCCGAAGTTGGAGACGGGCGAGGTCGAAGTTCAAGCGAGCGAGTTGTGGATTCTGAACGATGCGCGCACGCCGCCGTTTCAACTCGAAGTGGCCGGGCCGGAGGTTCTCGCGGCGGAAGAGTTGCGCTTGAAGTATCGTTATCTTGACTTGCGCCGCCCGCAGTTGCAGGCGAACCTGCGCCTGCGTCATCGCGTGCTCGCGGAAATTCATCGCTACATGGACGAGCAGGGCCACTGGGAGATCGAGACGCCCGTTTTGATCAAGTCAACGCCCGAAGGCGCGCGCGATTACGTCGTGCCGTCGCGACTGCATCACGGCAAGTTCTACGCGCTGCCGCAGTCGCCGCAACTCTTCAAGCAGCTCTGCATGATCGCGGGGCTCGACCGCTACTATCAGATCGCGCGCTGCTTTCGCGACGAAGATTTGAGGGCCGACCGTCAGCCGGAGTTCACGCAGCTCGACGTTGAGTTCAGCTTCGCCACGCCGGAGCAGGTCTATGCGCTGGCCGAAGGACTCTTCGCGCGCATCTTTCGCTCTACGCTCGGCGTCGAGTTGCCGACGCCCTTCCCGCGCATGACTTACGCCGAAGTGATGCGGCGGTTTGGATCGGATAAGCCTGACCTGCGTTTCGGAATGGAGTTGCAAGATTTGTCGGACGCGCTTCGTGAGACGACGTTTGCGCCGTTCGCTTCCACGCTCGAAGCAGGTGGAGAGATCAAAGGCATCGTCGTTAAAGGCGGCGCAGTGTATTCGCGCAAGCAACTCGACGAGTTGCAGGAGTTCGCGAAACGCTACGGCGCGGGCGCGCTCGCGTGGATCAAGTTGGGCGATGAAGTCTCTTCGTCGCTACTCAAAGTTTTAGGCGCGGAAACCATCTCACGCATAGCTGAGACGGCGGGCACGGAGAAGGGTGATGCGGTTCTCATTGTCGCCGGTAAGTCAAAGACAGTCGCAGCGAGTCTCGGCGCGTTGAGGAATGAGATCGCTCGGCGCGAGAAGTTGATCCCGGAGAACTTGTACGTCCCACTTTGGGTGACGGAGTTTCCGATGTTCGAGTTCAACGAGTCTGACAATCGTTACTACGCGGTGCATCACCCGTTCACGTCGCCGCTCGACGAAGATTTGCCCGCGCTTGAGCGGGCCATTGAAAGCGGCGAGATGAATTTGCTCGGAGACTTGCGTGCGAAGGCTTACGACGCGGTCATCAACGGGATCGAAGTGGCGGGCGGCTCGATCCGCATTCATCGACGCGACGTGCAGCGCGTCATCTTCAAAGCGCTCGGCATGACCGACGAGACTGCGCGCGAGCGTTTCGGCTTCTTCCTCGAAGCCCTTGAGTACGGCACGCCGCCGCACGGCGGCATCGCCTCCGGCATCGAGCGTCTGATGATGGCCCTCGTGCCCACCGACAACATCCGCGACGTGATGGCGTTCCCGAAGACCGCTTCGGCGGCTGATCTGATGATCGAATCGCCCGGCGAGATTGATCCGCGACAGTTGGAAGAGTTGCACATCCGCGTCGCTGAGTGAATCGTCACGCACGCGACGTGGTTCGAGACGATGGCAATTAAGATCACGCGCGCGCTCGTCTTGGAGATGTTCGCGCACGCGCGCGACGCTGAGCCGGAAGAGTGCTGCGGTCTCGTCGGTGGAAATGGATCGTCCGCGCGCGCGATCTATCGTTTGCGGAACGTCGCGCGTGATCCCGTGCGATCTTACGAGGGCGCGCCGCAGGAGTTGTTCGACGCGCAGAGGCGAATGCGCGAGCGCGGCGAAGAGCTTCTGGCGATCTACCACTCGCACCCGCGCGCAATCGATCCAGTGCCGTCGGAGTCCGACGTGCGGCTCGCTTATTATCCGAAGGCTGTGCACTTCATCGTCGGGCTCGCTGGCAATGGGCCGGTGTTGCGCGCCTTCCGACTCTTCGAGGGGGAACGACGTTGGGAGCGTGTGGAATACGTCGTCGTCGAAGAGTAGAATGGCGCGCAACACGCGCACGCATTGAGTCGTATTAATATCAGAAGAGTTCTCATGTCAGAGAAGCGAAGCAAGTACGACACAGACCCGCTCGATCCAAACTTCACGCGCCAGACCGATGAAGTCTGGGGCGGCGAGACGCGGATCATGGGTGATGCGCCGACCGAAGAGATGGCCGGTGCGGCGCGACCTATGCCCTCAGGCGACAACCAAGCGCGCATGAACACGGACGCGGACGCGCCGACGCAACTCATCGAAGAGAAGTTCGCGCAGCCTTATCCTTCCGTCTTCGTGCCGCCCGCCTACCAGCCGCCGCGCCCGAATGCTTACCAGCCGCACGCGTCGCAGAACTTTGAGCCGCCCGCTTACACGCCGCCGCCTGCGCCTTACGCTCCGCCGCAGCATCATGCACATCACGCGCACGGCGAGCACAACGTCGCTGGCATCGGCATCCCTGAGAAGTGGACGGCGGCGTTGCCTTACGCGCCGTTCTACATCGGTCTGGTCATCTCGATCATCGAGCTGCTGGTCGTGCCGCGCTCCGAAGGACGCGCGCGCTTCCATGCCGCGCAGGGGCTTGCGCTGCAACTCGGCATCATGGTCGTCGGCATCGCGCTGCGAATGATCACTCTGCTCGGTGGTGGCGGAGCAGGCCGAATCCTCTTCAGCATCGCCGCCTTCGCCTTTCTCATCTATTCCTTCATACGCGTCTGGCGCGGCTATCACTACCATATCCCGCCCCTCGCCGATGCCGTGCACTGGCTCGACACGCACATCGATCCGAAGAAGTGAAACGATGAAGTAGGAACGATGAGCGATTGATCCATTGGCTCATTGATTCATTGAAGAAACGGATCAATGAATCAATGGGTCAATAAGTCAATCTCTTCCTTTCATCGTCCATCGTTCCTACTTCATCATTTTCTTTTGTGCTAATCTCGCGCCGTCTCCCGCACGTCGTCTCTCGCAAACTTACTTAACAGAAGGTAACGCCCTTGCCACAGAGAAGCGGACTCTTTCGCCGTCGCGCACTTGCCCTCGCGCTCGGCTTGCTCGTCGTCGCTCAATTCGCCGCGCCGCACGACAACGCGCTCGCACGTCAGAGGCGTGTGCGACGCACTGTTGCTACATCGACAGGCTCGCAGGACGCGCGCGTCGCGCAACTCGCGGACGAGTATCTACGCGACCACTACGCCTTTAACCCGACGGAAGCGACCGCCGCCGGGCTTCACGAGTTTGATTCCAAACTCGAATCGCGAAGCAATGAAGCCGTCGGCGCGCAAGTTAGAAAATTAAAGACGATGCTCGCCGCGCTCGCGCGCATCGAGGCTTGGCGGCTCTCGCCCGAATCGCGCTACGACTTTCTGTGGATGCAGTCGCACGCGCGCGCGCAGGCCCTCGAACTCGAAGACGTACAGATGTGGCGACGCGATCCGAATCTCTACGTTCATGCTGTGGCTGCCGGAATCGATAACATCCTCAAGCGCGATTATGCGCCAATCGAACGCAGACTCGATGCGCTGCTTGCGCGCGAGCGCGAGGCGCAACGTCTGCTCGCGGAAGCGCGCGCGAATTTGCAGAACCCGCCGCGCATCTACACGGAGATCGCCGTAAGCCAGACGCAGGGCGCGGTCGATTACTTCGCGCGCGTCGTTCCGCAGATGTTCGAGCGCGCGGGGGCCGCACGACTCACCGCCGCGCGTCGCGCCGAGTTCGCCGACGCGAACGAGGGGGCCGTGCGTGCTCTGCGCGAGTACGCCGGCTGGCTGAAGAATGATCTTCTCCCGCGCTCGAACGGAGAGTTCCCTATTGGCGCGGAGAACTTCCGAAAGAAACTTCTCTACGAGGAGATGATCGACACGCCACTCGACGCGCTCGTGCGCGACGGCGAGAGGGAGCTGCGTCGCACGCAGGAGGAGATGCGTCGCGTCGCCGAAGAGATCGCGCCGGGCCGCAGCGTCGCAGAGTCTCTGCGCTCTCTCGGTCGTGATCATCCGACTGCGGACGGTCTCGTCGGCGACACGCGCGCGGAACTAGATCGCATACGCGCCTTCGTCCGCACGAACAACATCATGACGCCGCCCGCGCGCGAGAACTTGATCGTCGCGGAGACGCCGGAGTTTGCGCGTTCGACGAGCTTCGCATCGCTCGATGCACCGGGCGCGTTCGAGCGCGTCGCGACCGAAAGTTATTTCTACGTCACGCCGCCGGACGCTGCTTGGGACGCTCGACGCAAAGAAGAGCATCTGAGTTTCTACAATCGCTACCAGCTTCCGGTCGTCGCCATCCACGAGGTCTATCCGGGCCACTACTATCAACAGCTTGCGCTGGCGCGCACGCACTCTCGCCTGCGCTCCGCGCTCGGCGCAAACTCATTCGTTGAAGGTTGGGCCCACTACTGCGAGCAGATGTTGCTCGACGAGGGCTTCGGCGGGAACAATCCGAAGCTGCGACTCGCGCAGCTTCATGCCGCACTCACGCGACTGTGTCGTTACCTCGTCGGCATCGAGATGCACACGCGCGGGATGTCTTACGAGCAGGGCGTCGAGTTCTTCGTGCGCGAGGGTTACATGGAGCGCACGAACGCGGAGCGCGAGGCGCGGCGCGGCACACTCGATCCGACCTACCTTGTTTACACGCTCGGCAAGATGGAGATCATGCGTTTGCGCGAAGACTACCGGCGGCAACAGGGCGACGCTTTTCGCATCGGTGAGTTTCACGACCGGCTGCTCCGCTACGGTGAGCCGCCCGTGAAAATTCTGCGCATGGCTCTGCTCGGTGACGCAACGAACGCGCCCGCACAAGCGACGACTCCGACGAGTACGGAAGTTGATCGAACGAACGTCGTGGACTTCTCCGTCGTCGCATACGGCGCATCGAGCGCGCACGAGGGTGGTCGCTCGGTCGAGTTGATCACGGATGCTGCGGAGTGGCAGCGCGCGTGGGTTTCAATCGGTGGCGGGCGACCTCTGCCGGAAGTGAACTTCGGCACGCGCGCGGTCGTCGTCGCGTATCAGGGGCAACAACGGACGGGCGGCTACAGCATCGAGATCGCGGAGATCAGACGCGATGGCATCGTGCTTGCAGTAACCGTCAGAGAGCGGCGTCCGGCGTCCGGAGACGTTACAACGCAGGCGTTCACGTCGCCGTTCGTCGCCGTTTCCGTACCGCGTCCGGCCGTCGGCGCGAGCGTGCGCTTCGCGGACGCTGGTGCGAATGGTAGCGAGGCAGAGGCGGGGCAACCTAACGGTAAAAGAAATGTGACACCGCGCGTGCGGCGCGGCGCACGTCGCAGGCGGGGCTGAAAGTTTTAGAGGGCAAACCACAGAGTTTGGCCTCTCATCAAAAGAGAGTCGGAAACCTTCGACGCGCGATGCGCTCGCACGAGAATGTTTCCGGCGTGGAAATTGGTTGCAGACTCTCCCTTGTTACGCGCGAGCCTGAAAGTAGAGTGGGGTTCGCAGTTTGGATCGAGAAGTACGGGGGAGCGTCCGGTCGTCTTAAAGAGCGGCACGTCCTCCCGAACAAGTTTCGGCGGATGGGCCGCTCAAACTTTTTTTGATGAAAGTTGATCACAACAGCGCGTCGATCTTAAACAGCGCGTCTTGGAGGAGAGGGAAATGAAAAGTCTTAATCAACGACGAAACGCCGCGCGGCGACTCGCGACTCTCGTGATGACGTTCGCGGTGCTTGCGCTTCCCGCGAGCGCGCTCGCGCAGTGCCAGCAGGTGACGCAAGCGCCGAAGAACAAGTACAGCATTCAGGACGACGTTCAGGCGGGCCAACAGGCGGCGCAGCAAGCCGAACAGCAGTTGCCGCTCATGAACGATAGGGAGCTTGACGACTACGTCAACCGCATCGGGCAGCGGCTCGTCGCCTCGATCCCGCAGCAGTTCCAACACCCGGAGTTCCGCTACACCTTCCGCGTCGTCAACCAGAAGGACATCAACGCCTTCTCGCTGCCGGGTGGCCCCTCTTTCGTCAATCGCGGCATGATCGAGGCAGCCAAGAACGAAGGCGAGATGGCGGGCGTCATGGCGCACGAGATTTCGCACGCTGCGCTTAGGCATGCAACCGCTCAGGCGACTGAGACGCAGAAGTACCAGATCGGATCGGTCTTGGGCCAGATCGCGGGTGCGGTCATTGGTGGCCCTGCGGGCGGCATCATCGGCGCGGGCTCTCAGATCGGCTTCGGCGCGGGCGCGCTCAAATACAGTCGCAAGTACGAGACGCAGGCTGATGTGCTCGGCGCGGAGATCATGTCGCGGGCCGGTTACGACCCGCGCGATCTCGCCAATATGTTCCGCACCATCGAACAGCAGGGCGGCAGCGGCGCACCCGAATGGATGTCGAGCCACCCGAATCCCGGCAACCGTTACGCGTGCATCAACCAGATGGCGCAGCAGTTTCGCGTGAGCCCCGGCGCGGGCTCGAACATGCGCGAGTTTCAAGTGGAGCAGGCCCGTCTGCGCGGATCGGGACGCGCTTACACGGCGGAAGAGATCGCGCGCAATCAGGGGAACTACCCGAACAACGGGAACAATCCAAACAACGGGAACTACCCGAACGACAATCGCTATCCGAACGACAATCGGAATCCAAACAGCAACCAGTACCCGTCGCAGAACGACACCTACGCGCGCGGCACACGCGTCGCTTACCCGTCGAACAACTATCAGCAAGTGGGCAACAGCCTGTTCCGCGCCGCCGTCCCTTCTAACTGGCGCGCGCTTGGCGGCGACAACAACTCGATGACCTACGCGCCCGAAGGCGCATACGGCTCGCGTGGGATCACCTACGGCGTGATGTTCGGCACGGATCGCGAGCAGTACAACGATCTACAGCGCGCCTCGCAGCAGTACATCAGCGATCTGCTACAGGCTTCGGGCAACGACTACCTGCGCCAGCAGAACGGCTTCACGCGCGAGACCGTGGCCGGTCGCAACGCGCTCCGCACAACGCTCTCAGGTCGCTCGCCGATCACGGGGCGCGTCGAGAACGTTTTCATCATCACGATGATGATGCGTAGCGGCGACCTCTTCTACATGGCTGCGGTCGCACCGTCGGACGAGTGGAACGCCTACCGCCCGACGTTCAACAGCATCATCAACTCGCTGCAACTCGACAACCGCTACTAACGCGCGGGCGTTGCGGTCGTCACTGAAAAGAGAAAGGCTCTGACCGTTCGCGGTCAGAGCCTTTCTTCATTCGATCCTTCGCGTCACGTGCTCGTTAACTCGTCATCTTCGATCCGCATTCGGGGCAGAACTTTGTCGCAGCCTCCGGCTCATGTCCGCACGAGTAGCAAGTCGGTCGCACAGGGCTAACGGGCGTGCCGCACTCAGGGCAGAACTTCGCCTTGCCCACCTGCGCCCCGCACGACGCGCAATTCGCGTGGGCCGGGCCATCTGCCTCCGCCGCCTGACTCTCAGTCGAGAGGTCTTCGTCGTTGCTCATGGAGCGGATAAGAGACATGAGTTTGAGAACCTCCGCAAGATTTGTTTACCAGAGAGACGGGAGCGACAATAGCCTCACAATCTTATTTTAACTTGCCGCTTCTCTCTTGTCACCCGACACTTTCTTCGCCTCCTGCCACAACTCTTCCATCTCTTCGAGCGACGCTTCGCCGAGCGCGCGATGGCGCGACGCAAGCCCGCGCTCGATGTGGCGGAAGCGTCGGCGAAACTTCCGGTTCGCGAGTTTCAACGCGGCTTCGGGCTCGACGCCGAGATGCCGCGCGATGTTGGTGACGGCGAAGATCAGATCGCCCAACTCCTCGCGCACGTGCTCGTGCTCCGTCTCTTCGTCTGAATCAGGGCGCGACGGCGCTTCGCGACGAAGTTGCTCGCTCAGAGTGTCGGGTTGTTCGTCGCTCGTGCGTGCGTGCTGCGCTGCGTCGCGTTCGCGGATCGCTTCTTTAAGCTCGTCGATCTCTTCGTGGAGCTTGACGAAGATGTCTTCGACTCTCTGCCAGTCGAAGCCGACGCGCGCGGCCTTTGTCGTGAGTTGATGCGCTTCCATCAGCGCGGGCGCTTTCATCGAGACGCCGTCGAGCAGTGATGCGTCCTCGTCGCGTTTATCTTTTCCGGCGGCGCGCTTCTCCTCGGCTTTGATCGCCTCCCAGTTGCGCAGGACTTCTGCTGTGTCGTCGGCGCGCGCATCAGCAAAGACGTGAGGGTGTCGGCGCACCATCTTCGTGTGAATCTGATCGACGACCTCTTCAATCGTGAACTCGCCGCGCTCTTGAGCGACACGCGCGTAGAAGATGATCTGGAAGAGCAGGTCGCCCAACTCGTCGCGTAGTTCCAGAGGCCGGCCCTCGCGCGCCTCTTCGACTGCCTCAAAGGCCTCATAGGCTTCTTCCAAAAGCATCGGTGCGAGCGTCGCGTAAGTCTGCTCGCGATCCCACGGGCAGCCATCGGGCGAGCGAAGGCGCGCCATGAGCGCGACGAGATCGGAGAAGGTGGCGGGCATACGGAATAAGTTCAAAGTCCGAAGTTCAAAGTCTGAAGTCTGAATGATTGTGCGACGCGGTAGAGTCTAAGACTTGCGCGGCGATTGAGCCAAGCGCGGGCGCGCGAGGCGCACTTTCTTGCGACGATGCGAGCGGCGATGCTACCATCGACGCTCGAAACAATTCGACCAATTCAACCAACAAAGGGCGCGCGGCTCTCCGGGTCAGTCGAAGCCGTGCGTCGGAATTTTGGAAGGCGAGATGAGCGAAGACAAACCAACTTTCAAAGTCACGGATCGGCGACTCTTCAACCCCGACGGCTCGCCACGCGACATCGAACGTGAAGAGCCCGCCGCGACGGTCGCGAGTGATGAAGCAACGACCGTTGCGCCGTCCTCTAACGCGAATGCGCAGCCTGCGACCGCCGACACGTCGGCGACTTCAACTGCTCCGCGCGATGAAAGAGAGGTGATGAGCACATCGTCCGCGCCCGACACTTCCGCGAGCGAGCGCAGCGAGAGGAACGAAGGGGCCCGCCCGCCCGATGTGGAAGGCCGTCGCACTGTAGAGGATCGTCCCGGCGCGGAAGAGCAGCGCGCTGGTGCATCGCAGGCAAGCGCGGAGGCAGACCCGACGCCGTTCGCGAACCTCGTCATGTTCATCGCCTCGCCCGCCGCCGCCGCGATGGGCATGACGGAGCATCCCGGATTGCAGCCCGGCGAACTCGATCTCCCGCTCGCGCGCCACTGCATCGATCTCCTCGCGACCGTGCGCGAGAAGTCGCGTGGCAACCTCGGCGCGCAGGAGCAGCAGATCATCGAAAGCCTCCTCGCCGAGTTGCAGATGCAATACGTCTCGCTCACCAGCGCGCGCCGCCCCGCCCCGCCGCCGCGCGGCTTCACGGGTGGCGACATTACGGGGGGAAGATAAGTCGCAGGTTCAAAGTTACAAGTCCAAAGTTCAAAGTCAGAACTCTCAACTCGCGACCCAACCCCGAACGCGGGGCGTCAAGCACGAGGCTTTGAACCTGTAACTTTGAACCTGCAACTTTGAACTTGCAACGATGAAGGTGACTCTTCTAGGGACGGGCACTTCGACCGGCGTGCCTTCAATCGGATGCGCGTGCGAGACGTGCACGTCGGACGATGCGCGCGACAAGCGTCTGCGCGTCTCCGTACTCGTCGAACACGACGGGCAGACCGTGCTCGTCGATACCTCATCTGATTTCCGTCAACAGGCCCTGCGCGTCGGCTTGAAGCATCTAGACGCGGTGCTCATCACGCACTGCCATGCCGATCACATCTTCGGCCTCGACGACATACGCCCTTTGAATTTTCGCCACGGCGCGCTCGGCGTCTATGCCAATGAGCGCGCGTGGGTGGATATCCGGCGCATCTTTCAATACGTCTTTGAGCCGACCTATTTCGGCGGCGGCCTGCCGCAAGTCGTCGCGCACACGGTCGTCGCGGGGGCCCCCTTCTGCCTCTCGCCCGATCTACACGTCACGCCGCTCGAAGTCATTCATGGTCGCCTGCCCGTCGTCGCCTATCGCTTCAACGACTTCGCCTATGCGACCGACCTCAGCGAGATTCCGCCCGCGACTCTCGAAGGCTTGCGCGATCTCGACACGCTCGTGCTCGATTGTCTGCGCATCAACCCGCATCCCACGCACCTCACTCTGGAGACCGCGCTTCGCTACGTCGAAGAATTGAAACCGCGCCGCGCCTACTTCACACACATCGCACACGACATCAAGCACGCACGCGACGCGCGACTTCTGCCCGACAATGTTGAGTGGGCTTACGACGGACTTGAAATTCAACTATGAACGATGAACGCAGAACGATGAAGTAAAACCCTTTCTCTTCACTTCATCGTTCATCGTTCCTACTTCATCGTTTCCCTATGCGCCTATTCCACGGCACAGACAACGCGGAGATCGCGCGACCGACCGTCGTGACGCTCGGCGTCTTTGACGGGCTGCACCTCGGTCATCAGTTGATCGTGCGCACGGTCGTCGAGCGTGCCCGCGCAATCGACGCGATCCCGACGGTCGTTACGTTCGACCCACACCCGCGCGCCGTCCTGCATCCAGAATCTTCGCCGCCGCTCTTGCAGACTTTCGATCAAAAGATCGAAGCGCTGGCCCTGCTCGGCGTCGAACAAACAATCGTCGTGCGCTTCACGCCGGAGTTCGCGCGCGTGCGTGCCGCAGACTTTTTGCGCGACGTGGTGCACGAACGCCTCCACGCGCGCGAGGTCTATCTCGGTCGCGGCTTCGCGTTCGGTCATAACCGCGAGGGCAACGTTGATCTGCTGCGCCGCGTGAGCAACGAGTTAGGCTTTCACGCGGACGAAGTGCCGGAGGTGCGTCTGCGCGGCCAACGCATCAGCTCAAGTTGGATTCGCGGATTGCTCGCGGAGGGCCGCGTCAACCTCGCGCGGCGAATGCTCGGTCGCCCTTACGGTGTCGAGGGCCGGGTCGTGCGCGGACATGAACGCGGCGCGGGCCTAGGTTTCCCGACGGCGAACCTGCACCCACAGAATCGCGTCATCCCGCGCGCCGGCGTGTACGTGACGGCGACGCTCGTCGAAGGCGCATGGCGTCGTAGCGTGACGAACATCGGCGTGCGTCCGACGTTCGAGCGCGACGCCGAAGCCTCGGTCGAAACATTCGTCCTCGACTGGCGCGGCGATCTCTACGGCGACGTGGTGCGCGTGCGTTTCCTGCGCCGTCTGCGCGACGAAAGAAAGTTCGCCTCGGTCGATGAGTTGAAACGGCAGATCGACGCGGACGTGTCACGCGCGCGCGAGTTCTTCACACGTCGCGGCGTGCGCGCGTCTCTAAGTGTGAGTTGAACTGTTTGAAATTCTGAAATTTGCAATTTCAGATTTCAGATATGTCTGATGTCAGATCGGCGAACAAAGTTTGAGACTCGAAATTTATACCCGCGCGACAGGATTGCGACAGGGTGTCTCTAGCATCTAATTCTCGATGGCCCTCGAAGAACAGAAGATCGTTTCCACAATCCCCGCGCGCAATGTCGCGCTCGATAGTGTTGCGGCGGACGGCGTCGGTCGCGCCGACAAAAATGGCCGGTCGCAGACCGCGCTGATGCTCGTCCCCGTGCCGCGTGCGGAGAGCGAAGCTGTGAACGCGGGCGATGACGCATCGCGATCTGCGCGCGGCGATGCGACTGTGGCGACGCCGCGCATGGGCTGGCGCGGGTGGGTGCGCGCTCTGCGGATCGGGCGCGTGCTCGCGATGCTGAACCTCTACTTGTTCCTCGAAAACTACGAGGCGCAGGCGAAGTTCTCCGCGCGCATGAGCGAGCGCAGATTGGAAGAAGCACGCGCGGAGGGCGGCGCGAAACTTCGCCGCGCGCGTTGGCTCGAACGTCGCAGATTAGTGATTGATCGAATGATCCGCGCCGTGCGTCACGTCGTTTTTCGCGGCGCGGACGCATCCGTGAGCAAGGAGGCAAGACTCAACGAGCAGGCCGCGTGGCTGAAAGATAGCTTACTCAAACTTGGCCCAACGTTCATTAAGATCGGGCAGACGCTCGCGACGCGCGGCGACTTGCTGCCGCTCGCATACGTCAAGGAGTTGATGACGCTACAGGATCAAGTGCCGCCCTTTCCGACAGTGGAGGCTTATGCGCGCATCGAGGCGGAACTCGGCCGCACAATTCAAGAAGCGTATGCGGAGATCGGTGCGGGGCCGATTGCGTCGGCGTCGCTTGGTCAGGTCTATCGCGCGCGTTTGCACACGGGCGAGGAGGTGGCCGTTAAAGTCCTCAGACCAAACCTTGCGGAGACGATCACCGCAGACATACACGTGCTGCGCCGCCTGCTCGCGTTCGTCCTCGCGCGCTTTCCCAAGTTCGGCGAGAACGCTGATTGGGAGGGGATGCTCGACGAGTTTTCAGCGACCATCTTCGAGGAGATGGACTACCTGCACGAGTCGCGAAACGCCGAACGCTTCCGGCGCAACTTCGCCGCGTGGCGCGTCATTCACGTCCCCGTGATCTATCGCACGCACACGACTACGCGCGTGCTCACAATGGAGTTCATACGCGGCACGAAGGTGACGGATATCGAGGGCCTGCGCGCGCGTCGCATCTCGCCGGTGAAGGTGAACCGCTTGCTCGTGCGCGCCTACCTCAAGCAGCTTCTGGAAGACGGTTTCTTTCATGCCGATCCGCATCCCGGAAATTTACTGATGATGCACGACGGGCGGCTGGCCTTCTTCGACTTCGGCATGACGGGCCTGATCACCGCGCGCTTGCAAGCGCAGATGATCGACGCGTTCTTCCACGTCGTCGAAAAAGATGTTGAAGGACTCGCGCAGGACTTGATCAATTTAAACTTCTTGAAGCCCGGCGTCGATACCGAAAGGGTGCGACCCGTCGTCGAAGGACTGTTTCGTCACTATCTGAATCTGAAGCTCGGCGAAGTGAACTTCAAAGAGTTGACCTACGATCTCGCGGAGGTAGTTTACGAGTACCCTTTCCGCTTGCCGTCGCACTTCACCTACATCATGCGCGCGCTGATGACACTGGAAGGCATCGGCATCGTCACCGATCCCGAATTCAACTTCTTCGAGACGGCGAAGCCCTACGCCAAAGACTTCATGCTGCGACGCGAGGGCCGGCAGTTCCGTCAAGTCGTCGTCGATAAACTGACGGGTCGCGATTCCGGCACGCGCATCGAGTGGGGCAAGATGTGGAAGCTCGCGAAGATGGCCGTGAAGATGTACACGGAGAAGTGAGGCGTGCGCGACCAGACGCTCCCTCCGCCGCAATCCGGTTAAAGCTCGAAGCCGCCGCGTTCACCCGAAAACCCGAGCCGGAGACGTGTTCAGCCTACCCGTTCACTTGCACGCCTTACCCGTTCACTTGCACAGTCTGCCCGTTCGCCTGTACGCCCTACCCGTTCACCTGTATGTCTTACCCGTTCAAGTGTGCAACGTACTTGTTCACGTGCGCGACGTAAGCGTTACACTGCACGACCGACCCGTTTGCGTGCGCGGCGTCAGTATTACAGCGAGCAGCCTGAGCGTTCGCTTGCGCGCACCTCCCGTTACCTTGTGTGCCCATACCTTTACTTTGCGCGCAGTCTCCGGTGCGGCGCGCGGTGGAGTCGTGCGTCGCGCCGCCGCGCCCCGATCATTGTGTGTGGTTTCACTTCGACGCCTGCGAGATAGCGTTGAAGAGAAGCGGGTAGGTGGCGAGCGACTGCGCGCGATACTGCGGGCGGAAGCCGAAGAGATAGACGCGCCCTTTGCCAACGGTGACTTCGACGAGCGCGGCTTTGCCACGCAGTCTCGCGCCGCCGAGCAGCCAGCCGGAGAGGAGCGGATCGCGATCCATTGGATAGCGCGCGATTATATGGACGCGCGACGCATCTTTCGGATCGACTTCAAAGACGGGCGAGTCTTCGATCCACGCGATTGATTCGCGCGGCATCCCCTTCGCTATCGGGTGCGACGTGTCAACTTCGGTGCGGAGGATCGAGCCGGGGGCGTAGTATTCGGTCTGCTTTAAGTTCTCCGTGATGTCGCGCACGGGCAGGTTCAGACTCTGGATGGCGAAGTCCGACGCCTGATTCAAAGCGATGAGCGTCCCGCCCGCCTCGACGAACTCGCGCAGAGCCTTCACGCCCTCCGCGCCGAGTCCGCCCGTTAACTCCGTCGGCATCGAGCCTGCGCGGTAGCCGTTCAGGATCGCGCGCGGCGACTGGTCGGGGATGATGATCGCGTCGTACTTGGCGCGTAAGTTTCCAGAACGGATGCCTTGATCTGTGATTGACTCGTACTCCGTACAAGGCTCCAACATAAACCTCGTCCAGCCTTCGTCTATGGCTGGTACATGCGATTTGTAAACGGCGACGCTCTTACGTCCCGTCAGGGCGCAATCTCCCATCTCACGATAGATGTGAGCCTTCATGACTACTGATGGCTTGAATGGTGCAATGACAGGCTGCACATCAACGTTCATCAGTAGCGGCAGAGTGTGAGCCGTCACGTCATAAGGTGCTATCGGTTGATTGTTGGCATCGCGTAAGTCTGGGTAGTGTTGTTGTTCAAGGAGTGCTTTAGCGAAGCTGCCGTAAGGTTGCTCTAGAGGCACAATGACAGTGTCGCTCGGATAAGTAGTTTTGTTTTGATTGAAAGCATATTCACCTTGAACCGTCACTGACTTTCCTTCTTTAAGCCAATCATATTTCACGCCCGCACGGTCGAGGATGCTGAGCAGTTGCGGCGTGTTTTCCGACATCTTGATCTTGAAGCCATACAGCTCTCCTGAGTTGCGCGGGCGTTCAGCGTCTTTGCCGATGGAGTAGAAGCGTTCGAGCCATTCGGTGCGGTGATCGGCGGCGTGGCGGAGGAGCGCGAAGGCGGCGGTCGTCATGTAGTTGGTGATGTCGCGCACGTGCCACTCGCCGCCCTGCCAGAGGGGCCCGAAGTTCGCGGCCTCCTTGCGCGGGTCGTAGCCTTCGCCGGGGCGCAAGGCAGAGAACTTGACGGTGATCGGCGTGGCGAGGTGGCACGACGCGGTCTCGGAGAGGATGCGCACGCCGCCGTGATAGTGCGAGTAGGCGCGCGCGGGCGTCCAAGCGTCGTAGGTCGAATCGGTCGTGATGCCCTTGAAGCCTTGTTCGCGCAACGACGCGGCCATGTAATTGCCGAGTTCGGTGTAGCCTTCGACGATCTGATGCGGCACGTTCGGCTCGACGGGCTTCATGTAGGGCGGCAGGAAGATGCGCGACCCCGTCTCGCCCTGCTGGTGTATGTCGTGGACGATCTGCGGATGCCAGACGTTGTGAATCTTATCGACGGTCAACTGCGTCTCGACCTGCGTGAAGGTGTACCAGTCGCGGTTGTTATCATGCCCCGTGTACTTGTGATAAAGCTCCGGCGGCGAAGTGCCCTCGTAAGGCGTGCCGAGCGTCTTGTCGTACCAGTTCTTCACGATGTCCACGCCGTCGGGATTTAATGAAGGGACGAGCAGGATGATCGTATCGCGCAGAATTTTCTGAATCTCCGGATCGTTCGACGACGCGAGCCGGTGCGCGATGAGCATCGACGAGAGCGTGCTGCCGACTTCCGTCGAATGTATGCCGCAGGTGATGAGGACGATTGTGCGCCCGCGCGCGATCAACTGCGCCGCTCGTGCGTCCGGGTTGCGTCCGAGCGTGCGCGGGTCTGCGAGTTGTCGCTGAATCTCTCTGAACTCCGAGAGGCGCGCGAGGTTTTCGGGCGAGCTGATCGTAGCGAGGACGAACGGCGCGCCCATCGTCGTCTTGCCCAACTCTTCAAACTTCACGCGGTCGCTCGCGGCGGAAAGTTTCTTAAAGTAGTCAACGACCTGCGACCAACTCGCGAGCTTGCGGTCGTCGCCGGGCGTGAAGCCGAGCACGTCCGACGGCGCGGGCACGGGAGCAGCTAATTTCGCCGAGACGGTGATGATAGGCGGGCAGTGCCCTCCGCAAGGACTCGTATCAATCGCGCTCTTCTTCTGTGCTTCGACTGTCGGCACGAACGTCGGCAGGAGCAATAATGTGAAAGCGAGCGAGAGAATGCGTGCGTGCATGGCGATGGAGACTCCGTCGTGGTTTGTATGCGAAAACGAAAGGGAAGTTGCGTGCGCGAGTTTAGCAAATGAGCAAAGGAGAAGGAAGACTCACCGCAGAGACGCAGGGGGCGCAGAGAGTTGAAGCATTCAAGTCTCTGCGTTAACTCCGCGTCCTCTGCGTCTCTGCGGTGAACTCCTGTTTGTTAAGCACTCAAGCGTGCATCGATCCGATTTCCTTTGATCTCCGCTTAAACCGCGTGTAAAGTAGCAGCCGAATTACTCCCCTACGCATCCCGCTTTAAGTCAAAACTTTTCGGTTCCGGAGGTCACTTCGATGGCGATGGTTGAAGACCCTGTGGCGAAGACGAACGAGTTCCCGGACATCGTCGGGGCGAAGCCTGAAAACCCTTACCTCGCAGCTTTCCACCCGTACATTCCTTCGCGCGTGCACCTCCGCGAGTTGACGATCCTGCCGATCATCGTCGGGACAATTCTCGGCATGATCTTCGGCGCGTCGTCGCTCTACCTCGTCCTGAAGGTAGGCTTGACGGTGAGCGCGTCGATCCCCGTCGCCGTCATCTCGATCACGCTCTTCCGCTTGCTCTCGAAGTTCGGTCTGCGTAACGCGACGATCCTTGAGAACAACATCGTGCAGACGGCAGGCTCGGCGGGCGAGTCGATCGCCTTCGGCGTCGGCGTGACTATGCCCGCGATCATGATCCTCGGCTTCGATCTCGAATTCACGCGCGTCATGCTCGTCGCAGTGCTCGGCGGACTGCTCGGCATCCTGATGATGATCCCTCTGCGCCGCGCGCTCATCGTGCAGCAGCACGGTTATCTGAAATACCCGGAAGGGACGGCGTGCGCCGAAGTGTTGAAGGCAGGCGCGGACGAGGAATCGCGCGCGCAGGCTTCGGACTCGGCGAAGGCGGAGGCTGCCGCGTCCGCCGAGACCGCGACCGACTCCGGCGCGAAGACCATCTTCGCGGGCTTCGGCATCGGCTTTCTCTATCAGACCGCGATGGTCGCGCTCAAGGGTTGGAAGGACGTGCCGCAGAAAATCTTCGACGCGCCGTTCAAGTCGGGCTCCATCGCCGCAGAGATTTCGCCCGCGCTCTTAGGCGTGGGCTACATCATCGGGCCCCGCATCGCGTCGATCATGTGCGCGGGCGGCGTGCTCGCTTACCTCGTCTTGATCCCCGCGATCAAGTTCTTCGGCGACGCGCTGCCGAACGCGCTCTCGCCCGCCACCGTCCCGATCTCGCAGATGGGCCCCGGCGAGATACGCGGAGCATACGTGCTCTACATCGGCGCGGGCGCGGTCGCGGCGGGCGGCATCATCAGTCTCTTCCGCTCGCTCCCGACCATCTGGCACGGCTTGAAAGAGGGCTTGAAAGATTTGCGCGGCGGGCAGACGGTGAACGCCGAAGACGCGATCCGCACGGACAAAGACCTCTCGATGAAGTTCGTGCTCGCGGGCGTCATCGCGCTCGTCGCGATGATCATGGCGTTCCCGCAACTCGGTCTTCAACACAACATCTTTACGGCCTTCCTCGGCGCGATCATGATCGTCGCCTTCGGCTTCCTCTTCGTCACCGTCTCGTCGCGTCTGACCGGCGAGATCGGATCGTCGTCGAACCCGATCTCCGGCATGACGGTGGCGACGCTGCTGCTCACCTGTCTCATCTTCCTCGTCCTCGGTTGGACGGGCTCCGGTTATTACGTCACCGCGCTCTCCATCGGGGCCATCGTCTGCATCGCGGCGTCAAACGGCGGCACGACCTCGCAGGACTTGAAGACCGGCTTCCTCGTCGGCGCGACGCCGAGCCACCAGCAGATCGCGATCCTCATCGGCGCGCTTGCCTCCGCGCTCGTGTTAGGGCCTATCCTGCTCGCGCTCAACGACGCGGCGACCGTCTATGTGCCGGTCGATCAGGCGAAGATGAGTTGGCGCGCAGACCTTTCGCAGCCCACGACGATGGAAAAGCTGAAGGGGCCACAGGCGACTTCGGACGCCAACGCCTATCGCGTCGTACACAAGACTGATGAGACAGGTGGCCCTGCGGGCAAGTATCTCGTCAACGAACAGGGCGTTCCCGTGTGGCTCGTCGATCCCGGCATCAACGGCATTCACAAGACACGACCCGACGGCACGGCGGTCACAAAGTTCGACGCACCGAAGGCGACGCTGATGTCCTACATCATCAAAGGCATTCTCAACCGGCAACTACCGTGGGGTCTCGTCCTGCTCGGCGTGATGATCGCAATCGTCTTGGAGATGGCGGGCATCCCTTCGCTCGCGTTCGCCGTCGGCGTCTATCTGCCGCTCTCTTCGTCGAGCCCGATCTTCATCGGCGGGATGGTGCGCTGGCTCGTTGACCGGCGACTGCGGCGAAAGCTCGCGCACAGGAACTTGAGCGAGGAACAGCTCGTCGCCGAGGGCGACAAGAGTCCCGGCGTGCTCATGGCATCGGGTTACATCGCGGGCGGCGCGATCGCAGGCATTCTCATCGCCTTCATGGCGGGCGTGCTGACGAACGTGGACAAGAAGTTGACCGACTGGGCGCAGTTGAACAATCCCTTCTTCGAAGGGCCGACGCACCCACACGCCGATCTCTTGGCCCTCATCCCGTTCATTATCCTGACGGTCTTGCTCTATTTCGTCGGGCGCGAAGCGTTGCTCGCGGGCCGCCCGCGCGGCTCGACGGGATCACCTTCGCCTTCGCCGGCAGACACGAGCAGGCTTTAACGCGGCAACGCTTATGCTCTGCTGATCCTCTATAATGTGTGCGGCGCGCTCGCCTCGAACGAGTGCGCCGCACATTTCACTTCCAGACTTTCTCCGTAAGGACATAACCGCCGATGCAGTTTCGATTCAACCCTTGCGCCGCACGCACGCTCCCGCTCGCCGCTCTGATCGTCCTCGTCTCAACTAACTGCGCCGCGCCACGCGCGACACAGCAACAGCAGAACACGCAAACATCTTCATCCGCGCAAGTCGCGCAGTCGCCGACTCCCGCGCAGGCGAAGTCCGTGCAGGAGCGCACGCCGTCCGACACGGTTCGCGAATTCTACACGGCGCTGCGCGAGAAGCGCGTGCGCGATGCGTTCGCGATCTCGATCTACAAGTCTGCGATTGATTCTCTGACGCCGGAAGAGTTTGAAGAGTTGCGACCGGAGTTCGAGAAACTGGGCGACGCTGTGCCCGCACAGATCGGCATCTATGGTGAACAGATCAGCGGGGAGCGCGCGACCGTCTTCGCGCTCATCAGCACGGAGCCCAGCGCGAAGCAGGAAGCGATTGACGTGATCCGCGTCGGCGACCAGTGGGTCATTGGCAGCCGGGAGAACTATGAGACCGTCAAGCAAGCGGGCAAGGAGTTGTTCTTCAAAGCGCGCGTGGATACGCATCACGAGGAGCTACGCAAGGTGCTCTTGAAGATCGCCAACGTCGAAGCGATCTACGCCGCACAGAACGCGGGCCACTATGCTGATCTCGCCTCACTCACAGCGAGCGAGTCGGGCATGAGGCTCGGACTTCGCGAAGACATCGACGCGCTCTCCACGCTCGGCTATCGTCTCGCGATCTCGCTCTCGCCCAATGGCAAGGGCTACAAGGTCAACGCCGAACCTTTGCGCTATGGCCGCACGGGCCGCCTCTCCTTCTATACGGATGCCACGGGGATGCAGGAGAAGGACAACAATGGTAAGCCCTTCAACCCGCCCGCCGCGAAGAAGAAGCCTTAAGCGTACTTCAATTCTCAAGTCGAGTGTCGCCGGAGGAAGTCGGATGACGATCAAGTTCGCGCGCTGGCTCGCCTACCCCGGAGGCGTGCTGGCCCCGCTCGCGGAGACCATCCGGCGTTGGAGCACTTGGCATGATAATCCGTCGGCCCTCTTCGACGACTACATCATCGGCGCGCTGCTCATCTACGGCGCGTGGCGCGTCGGTAAGAATGCGCGCGAAGGGCAACGCTTCCTCGTCGCGGCGTGGGGCTTCGCGTGCGGCATGGGCTACGCGAGTTTCTTCGGCCAGTTGTACTCGAACTCGCGTGGCATCGTCGATCCCGCGCCGATCTCCGGCTACTCGGTGGGCATCGTCAAAGGCGTGGCCTTCTCGCTGGCCGTCCTCGCGCTCATCGCTTCCTTGCGCCCACTGCCGCCGGAGCGAAGCATCAGCGACAGGTAAGAGCATGCGCCTTCCGGCTTGACGCGCGGGCGGCTCGCGGCACACATTGGAAGAATGTCGGAGTTGATCCGCACAATCGTCGGACGCCTGCGCGCTGTCGTCGCCAACCGGCGGCACGAGCCGCGCAAAGGACTGCGCCTCGTCTGCTCCGTCTCGCTCCACGATCCGAAGGCGAAGGCCACTGCTTCCGCTTCGACGCGACGCGCGCCCTCGCTCGAATGCCACACGCGCGATCTCTCCGCGACCGGCCTCGCTCTCGTCGCGCCCTCCATCCGGGTTAACGATCGTTATCTCACCAACACAACGCTGCGGCTTCTGCTCGAACACCCCGCAGGCACGCTTGAGATCATCGCGCAGCCCGTCCGCTACGAACAACTCCCTCCCGATTCGGATGAGACCGGCTACCTCATCGGCGTCCACATCATCTCGATGAGCGACGACGACCGCATTCGCTACGAGCAGCATCTAACGCGCGCTTGACGCCGCGACACTCACGCCATCGCCTGTCGCGGCCATCACCCTGTCGCTCATCGCGACGCTCATAGATCGCTCGCTCCAAGACGAGCACACATTGTTCATGCAGCGAAGTGAAGCCAGCCGAATTTTGCGGGGACGTGAAAGCTCGGTTGCGGCGTGAGCGTCGGTTGCCATGCGAGGTAGCCGCGCGTCGGGCCTTTGCCCACGCAACGGTAGAGGTTCGCACGCCACTGCGCGCTCTTGCGCGGCGGCGCAACATCAAGCGCAGACCACGGCACGCGCATCGAGAGCGTGATGGAATCTTTCGCGATGCGCGAAGCGAACGACGCGCCGGAGTGATAGTCGAAATCCGACTCGCGCCTGTCCGGCAGTTGATGTATGCGCGCGTCGAGCCATTCGCCGGTCGGCGCGACCTCGAACTCGAAGTAGCGTTCCGGCTCGTCCGCGTTCGGCGCGACGAACAACTCGCACACGTCTCGATCCCATAGCCCCAGCGTCTTCACGTCGAGACGCGGCTTCTCGTTCACGATCAAAGGCTCGCCCTGCTGCGCGACAAAGCGCACGTAGAGCGCAGTGTCCGTCCACAGCAAGCGCGCCTCCACTTGCCGCGCGCGTGGGGCCATCTCGCCCGACCAGTAACGCTCGATGTGCACGACGCGCGCGCGCCGCCACGCTGCGTTGTCGAAATCTCCCACCGCGAAATCCGCGCGTGCACGCCGCGCCTCAATCACTTTACTGGCCCTCACGTTCATCTTATTCGGCTGTGCGATAGAAGTGGCCGCGCCGTTCGTCGATTCGTGCCTGAGTTGTACGCGCGCGCCAGCGACCGATCCGCTTCTCATGCACGTCGCTGCGATCAGCGACGCACAGGCGGCGCAGAAGAAAGTTGATCTGCGATTGCTTGCCACCAGTTGATCTCTCTTCGCCCGTCATGGGCCGGTTGTCATTGGCCTGCGACGGCAGGCGACGCCGGCGTGCGCTTGTACTTATCGAACCAGCCGCGCAGGTAGAGAATCTGCGCGATGCGGTTCGATGGATGTCGGTTCGAGAAGTCGGCGTTGAAGCCGTGGTACTCGTCGGGCAAACGCACCATCAGCGTCGGCACGTGGCGCAGCTTGAGCGCGCGATAATACTGCTCCGTCTGTTCAATCGGCGTGCGTAAATCTAACTCGCCGTCCATGACCATCGTCGGCGTCTTGACGTTGCCGACGTAGGTGATCGGCGAGCGGCGCAAGTGCTCCGCAGGGTCTTCCCACGGGAGCTTCGCGAAGTTGTAGTACCACGAAGAAGAGTCGGTCGTGCCGACGAACGAATACCAGTTCACCACCGGCTTCATCACGACCGACGCCGCGAAGCGATCCGTGTGACCGACGATCCATGACGTGAGCACGCCGCCGCCCGATCCGCCGCAGACGAAGAGATTGTTCGCGTCGATGTAGCCGCGCTTGAGCATCGCATCGACGCCGTTCATGAGATCAGTGTAGTCGTCGCCGGGATAGGCGTTCTTGATGGCGTTGCCGAACTGCTCGCCGTAGCCGGTCGAGCCGCGCGGGTTGGTGTAGAGCACGACGTAGCCGTTGGCAGCGTGGTTCTGAAACTCGAAGTTGAAGCCGACGTTGTACATCGTGTGAGGGCCACCATGTATGTAGAGGATGAGCGGATACTTCTTATTGTTATGATCGAAGTCGGGCGGCTTCACGATCCAGCCTTGAATCTTCTTGCCGCCCACAGAGTCGTACCAGATTTCCTCGACCGTGCCGAGTGTGCGACCTGCGAGCACGTCGTCGTTGACGTGCGTCAGTTGGCGAATGGACGAGAACTTGACCTGTCTTGAATGGTTGATCGCTTCGAGCGAGCCGAGGTTGGTGAAAGCGACGACATCGTTTGGCTCGAGCGGCGCGGCGCGCAGCCCGACCGCCAGCCCGCTCTTGCTGATGCTTGAGAGCGATAGCTGTTGCACGCCTGCGGTGGCCGGCACGGGCTGTGTGCCGCCCTGCGCGGGCATGTAGTAGATGTTGGTGCTGCCGCGATCTTCCGCCGCAAAGAGAATGCCGCGCCCGTCCGGCGTCCACTTCAACTCGCCGACGGCACGGTCGAAGTCGCCTGTGAGCAGACGCTTGTTCGAGCCGTCCGCGTTCATCAGGTAGAGCTTGTTGATGCGATAGGTATCATCAGTCTGATCGAAGCCCGTGTAGGCGATCAGTTTTCCATCGGGCGAGATGGCCGGATTGGAATCAGGCCCGTTGCGATCCGTGAGCGCGCGCACGTCGTCCACCTTGGTGCTTGCCGCATAGATTTCCGAGTCGCGAAAAATGTACTCGGCGTCGGGCTTGCGAAGAGACGTGAAGATGATCGTTTCGGAGTCGGGCATCCATTCGGGGCCTGACTCGTTGTAGTCGCCCTGCGTCAACTGTCGCGGCGTGCCGCCCTCATCCGAGACGACGAAGATGTGCACGTAGCCTTCGGGCCGCCAGCCCGATCCGTCCGCGCGATAGTCGAGGCGATCAACGACGCGCGGAGAGTCGATCCACTTCGCGCCCTGTGGACGCGGCGGCATATTGATCTTGAACTGTTGCACGGTGGGCACGACCATCGTGAACGCGATGCTCCGGCCATCGGGCGACCACTGCGGGCTGGAGGGGCTGCGCTCCACGTGCGTCACTTGCGTCTCGCCCGGCGAGTCGAGCCACTTGACGAAGAGTTGCGCGCCCTGCGGCTGGCCCTGCGCGACGTAGGCGATGCGCTTGCCGTCGGGCGACCAGCGCGCCTGCGAGCCTTTGACGAAGAAGCGATTGCGCGAGCCGTCGGCGTTCATGATCCAGAGATCGTCAACGTAGGTGTCGTTCACCTTGTCCGTCCAACGTCGCGTGTAAACGATCTGCGAGCCGTCGGGCGAGATTTGCGGCGACTGCACATACTCCCAGTCGAGAAATTGATCGATGTTCAAACGGTCGCGCGGCGCATCGGTGGCGGAGGCGACGCAGGCGAGCAGGAGCGTGAGCGCGAATGATTGGGCGAGCAGGTGGAAGGGCGAGTCGAAACTCCTCTTACGCATCGTTGATTCTCCGTCTGTGTCTGTTTGTGAATTGAGTTTCAAGTTTCAAGTTCAAAGCTGAAAGTATCCTTGATTCTCTGTCCATGTCTGTTTGCGGGTTGGGCCCGAACGCTGCGGGCAATCTGTCGCTTCGGGAGCGGAGAGTTGCGCGAGTCGTCAGTTGGTTCGTTGGCGCGCAGATGATAACGGAAAGAGGCCTGTTTGTTAACAGACAGGATCGCGCGCTTCAGTCGGTCGTCAAATGAACTTGTTCGGCGACCTTCGTCTGCACGTCGAGTTCATCGGCGCGCGGTGTGCTCACTTGTAGATCGTCGCGACCCCTATCCCACCAGCGCGTGGTGGCGAACCAGATGAGACCGGGGAGCGTGAAGAAGAGTCCTGTCCCGACGGCGACGACGCGCGGCGAGAGACCGAAGCGGTCGAGCAGTTCGCCCGTCAAGTAGTTCGACGCAGCCATCGCGAGCGTCATCAACGCAAGCTCTGCGGCGAAGACGCGACCACGAAAATTGTCCTCAACAGAAATTTGCAAGAGCGCGGTTGAAGAGACCCAGAGGACGCTGCCGCCCGCGTGCGCAATGGCGAGCAGCACGAGTGCAAACGCAAGTGTCGGCGCGACGCCAAACAGTGCGTAGAAAACTCCGGCGAGGATGAAGGCAAGCCCGATGCTATTCTGCATCGCGCGCCGCGTCTCGCCGCCGACGCGACGCGCGAGTAGGGGGCCCACAGCCGTGCCGATGCCGCGCGCCGTGTAGAGCGCGCCGATGCCGAGCGCGGCGCCCGCGCCGACGGGGAAAACTTTTTCGCCGAAGACCGCGAGCAGCGTCATGATGCCGCCGCCGATGCCCCAAGCGGGCTTCACCGCGAGATAGGCGATGAGTCTCGGTCGCTGCCTGACGTAAGCGAAGCCTTCGAGCGTGTCGGTGATGCCGAGCGCTTTGGCGATGGTGAGTTTTCGTTTCGGTCGCGGGGGCCGCTTCGGAAGCGTGAGCCCGGCGATGAGCGCGGCGGAGCCGAGGTAGGTCAGCGAGTCGAGGACGAATGCGGCATCCGTGCCGACCCATCCCGTGACTAAGCCGCCAGCCGCCGCGCCGAGCGTGAGCATCGCAGACCACGTGACCGACGTGATCGCGTTCGCCGCGACGATCTCGCGCGGCTCGACGAGCGAGGGAACTGAGGCGGACTTCGCGGGCTCGAAGAAAGTAGAGAATGTGAGTTGGAGGATGGTGAGCGCGTAGATCATCCAGACCTGTTCGGGTCGTCGCACGAGAAGGAAGCCCAAGACGACAACGGCGCGCACGAGATCGGAGACGATCATGATTTTGCGCCGGTTGAAACGATCAGCGATGACGCCGGAGAGTGGGCTAACGACGACGCTCGGCAGAAACCGCGTGACGAAGATCAATCCGACGGCCCGACCTGATCCCGTGAGACGGAGCACGATGGTCATCACGGCGATGGTATCGAACCAGTCGCCGAGCTGGCTCACAACCTGTCCGAGCCATAGCAGGCGGAAGCCGCGATTGCGTCGCAGCAGTTCCATGTAGCCGACGCTCGGTTCGCGCCCGCGCGATCTTTCGTCCGTCACCTTCACCAAATTCCGATCTCTAAAGTAAGAGTGAAGGCAGAGTGCGCCCGCGCCGGAAGTGTTGTCAACAGGTGCGCGTGCGCGCGTGCGCGCAAGTTGACTCCGACATCATCCTGACCTGTCAGCATGACTACAACAGGCGCGCTGGCGAGTTCGGCATGACGACGTTTTCGCGTTAATACTCAGGAAATAGAGCGAATTTTAGAAAGGCCGTCGTTGCGGAATCTGAGGCACGCAGGTTGTTAAAGGAGTAAGCGCGGCTTCGGAAGCGTGCAGGCGCTTCGCGGGGGCCCTCCGCACAGGGTTCCCGCAGCCGCACCCAGATTTCAATCTCGAACCCGCGCGAAGTGTCTGACCAGAGAAGCGCTATTGACATCAGTTCTCACCCCGGACGGCGAGCGAGTGCCACGCGCTCGCCTCTTGCCCGCCGTCGTTGAAAACGGAAGGCGACTTGCTCTCGTCTCCGTTTTCAACGACGGCACTTTATCGCACGACGGCGCGACCGGCCTCGCGCGCATGAGTTAAGAGTCGATAACTGACGCTCCTTAAATTCCATTCGGTGAAGCTCGTGATGAGGCGCGGTGAACGCGCTGCGGAAGGGTGGCGAAGGTGAGCATGATCGAGATGAGCGGTTTCAATCGCGGGGCGCGCGCCTACTGGCTCGCGTCCGTCTGCGTGGGAGCCGCTATTGTTGCGTGGGCCCTCTCACGCGCCTTCGCGTTCACGCCCGCGCAAGGGCTGGAGCTACTCGCGCTCGCGAGCTTCGTCGTCGTCTCGACCTTCCTGCGCATACGTCTGCCCAACACGAACGCCTGCATCACGGCGGGCGACGCCTTCGTCTTCCTCGGCGCGATCCTTCTCGGTGCGCCCGCAGCCGTTCTGCTCGCCGCGCTCGATTCCGCCGTTAGCTCTCTGCGCACGCACAAGCGCGCGACCAGTTGGTTCTTCTCGCCCGCGACGATGGCCGTCACGGTTCTCGTCTCGTCCGAAGTCTTCTACCGAACGCTCGCCTCTTATGCACAGTACACGCGTCAGCCCGTCGGCTTCGCGCCACCCGCGTTCGAGCAGTTGCTCGTCGCGCTCGTTGCGATGGCCGTCGCGCAGTTCCTCGCGAACGGAGTCCTGATCGGATTTCTCTACGCGCTTAAGACGGGCCGCTCGATCTGGAAGTTCTGGCACGATCAATATCTCTGGACATCGTGCGCCTTCTTCATCGCGGCGGGCGTGGCCGGCCTCATGTATCAAGCGATCCAGACGCTGGGGCTTCTCTACGTGCTCTTGAGTCTGCCCGTCATCGCCGCCACGTTCACGACCTACAAGATTTACTTCGAGCGCATGAGCGAGAAATCGCGCGAGGCTGAGGAACTGGCGCGACTGCACCTCGCGACCGTCGAAGCGCTCGCGACCGCGATTGATGCGAAGGACCAGACGACGCACTGTCATGTTCGTCGTGTGCAGATTTACGCCGCAGGGATGGGCAAGATTCTCGGTCTCTCGCACAACGACATCGAGGCTCTCAAAGCTGGCGCGCTCCTGCACGATATCGGTAAGCTCGCCGTGCCCGATCACATTCTCAACAAGCCGGGCAAACTGACGACCGCAGAGTTCGAGCGCATGAAGGTGCACACGACTGTGGGCGCGCAGATTCTCGAACGGATCGACTTCCCGTATCCCGTCACGCCCATCGTGCGTCATCACCACGAGCGTTGGGACGGGCTCGGCTATCCCGATGCTTTGCGCGGCGAAGACATTCCGTGGACGGCGCGCATCTTCTCCGTTGTCGATTGCTTCGACTCGGTGCGCGAGGATAGGCCCTATCGTCGCGGGCTCTCGTTGGAAGAAGCGAGCGCGCTGCTTCTGCGCGGCGCGGGCACGCACTTCGATCCGCAGGTCGTCGAATTGTTTCTCAAGCACCTGCCTACGTTCGAGACGGAGATCAGCGATCTCGGACTCGATCAGCACGGCTTCACCAACTGCGAGGCTGACGCGCGCGCGCTCGTCGAAGACGGTTCACCCGCGCTCGCGCCGACGCACCCGCACTTCGCGCCGCCCGACTACCTCGAACAGATCAAGAACGCGCACCGGGAGGTTTATGCGCTCTACGAGATCGCGCACGCCTTCGGCGCGTCGCTCGACATCGCGGATCGGTGCGAGGCTTTAATCAACAAGGTCGGGCATGTCGTCCCGTTCGACACCTGCGCCGTCTATCTCTACGATCCTTTGAAGAACTACGCGACCATGACGCACGTTTCCGGCCGCAACTCCGAGTTGCTGCGCGAGCGTTGCGTCGCGCCGGGCGAGGGCGTCATCGGCTTCGTGCTTGCCAACCATCGCCACGCCAACTCGTTCGATCCGATGCTCGACTTCCGCGACGTGGCCCTCCCGACGGACGAGCGCTACCGCTCAATGATCGCGCTCCCGCTTATGAAGGGCGAGCGTCTGCTCGGCGTCCTCGCCGTCTATTCGATGAAGAGCGAGGAGTACACGGACGATCATCGTCGGCTGCTCGATACCGTCGCGCGGCTCGCCTCCGATGCGTTCGCGCACGCGCTGCACCACGCCGAGACCGAGTCGAACGCGCTGACCGACGCGCTCACGAACCTGCCGAACGCGCGCTCGCTGCACGCGCGTTTCGATGAAGAAGAAGCGCGCGCGCGTCGCAACGGCACGAGCTTTCAGGTCGTCATGCTCGACCTCGACGACTTCAAGCAGGTCAACGACACTTACGGCCATCAGGTCGGCGATCAGATGCTGCGCGAGATCGCGCGCGTGCTTCAGGATCAACTGCGCGAGTATGATTTTCTCGCGCGCTACGCCGGCGACGAGTTCGTCGCCATCGTGCCGGAACTCTCCGAAGAGCAGGCTGAGGATTTGCGCCGGCGCATCGAGCGTTCCGTCTCGCGCTTTTCGCTGAGAGTCCGTCGCGACGCACACGCGCGCGTCGGCATCAGCGTCGGAGCCGCACGCTTCGGCGACGACGGCGAGACCTTGAGCAGCCTGCTCATCGCCGCCGATCAGGCGATGTATTCCGTCAAGTCCAACCACAGGCTACGTCGCTCTCGCCCCGCGCTGCCCGCCGAGCCCGTCATCGAGCCTCAACCCGACGACCTCGCCACCACAGCGATCAACTAGCGATCAGCGATCAGCACTCAGCACTCAGCCAAGTCAGTCTTAACTCTCTTTCTGGCTGACTGCCGACTGCTGAGTGCTGAATGCTTTTCTTGACATCGCGTCCCTCATCGCTTTCAATTATTGACGGGCTTGTTGCCTCGCACATCACACGCGCCGCACAAGAACGACTTTCGCGTCTGAGCAGCAACGTCGCGCTCCGTCAAACTCATGTCAGTTTCCGTACCCCAGAGCCATTCACACGCGACGCTGCTCGTCGTCGATGACGACGCGCGTGCGCGCGATCTCATACGCGCGACCTTCGAGGCGGAGGGCCATCGCGTGATCGCGGCGCAGGACGCGCCCGCCGCCTTGCGCGCGCTGCACAAGGAACCGCCCGATCTGATCCTCTTGGACGTGGAGATGCCCGGCGTTGATGGGCTCGCGCTGTGCAGGCTCTTGCGCGCGCAGGGTGCGTCGAAGCGTCTGCCGATTGTCGTCGTCTCGGCGCGCGACGACGAGGAACGCAAGGTCGAGGCCTTTGCCGCAGGCGCGGACGACTTCGTCGCCAAGTCGGCCCCGCGCGGCGAACTTGTCTCACGCGTCTCGGCGCACCTCGGAGCGGCGCAACGCGAGCGCGCTCTCGTCGGCAGCAATCGCGAGCTTGGTTTCCTCGCCGATCTGGGTCGCGGCCTGCTCGTCGCGCTCGAGCCTCTGCAAGTCGCGCGGCGCGTCGCGGGGGCCACCTATGAGGCGGCGAACGCTGCGCTGTGTGCCGCCGTGTTCGTCATGCCTGATAACGAGGACGACGGAGACGGAAACAGATTCACGGGTGACGGGCGCGGCAAGGTCGCGGCTTGCGTGTTTGATCGAGAGGGCAGTGCGGAGGGCACGCGGCTCGTCCACATCGAACGACTTCGTGCGTGGCTCGCATCGTCGCCGACCGCATCGGCCCTCATCGAAGATCGGTCGGAGTTCTTTCTGCGCGACGGCGAGCACGCGGTCGAGTATGCCGCGCCGCTTCGCTTCGGCGGGCGGGCTGTGGGCGCGCTCGTCGCCGCGTTTGATTCAACGGATGCGCGTGGCGAGACGGAGGGCCGTCTGATCGATGCGGCGGCGCAGCAGGCTGCGCTCGCGGCGCACATCTCTTCGCTCTACGAAGCGGCACGCGCATCGAGTGTGAGTCTCGCGCGCGAGGTCGAGCGGCAAACAGCCGAGGCGGTCGCGCAGCGCAAGTTCACCGAAGCGATCATCGATAGCTTGCCGATCTCGCTCTACGCCGTTGATCGCGATCATCGCATCGTCGCGTGGAATCGCAATCGCGAGTTGGGTGGGCAGGGCGTGCCGCGCGGGCTTGCGCTCGGCAAAAACATCTTCGAGGTCTTGACGCGCCAGCCGCGCGCTCTGCTCGAAGCCGAGTTCGCGCGCGCCTTCGAGACGGGTGAGATCGCGCGCATCGAGCAGGAGAGCGCGCAGGGAGACGGCACGACGCGCCACTGGCTCGTGAGCAAAATTCCGATGCGCGCCGAAGAGGGCGACGCCGTCACGCATGTCATCACCGTCGGAGAAGACATCACGGCACGCGTCGATGCGAATCGCGCCGTCGCGCGCTCGGAAAAACTCGCGGCGGTGGGCCGTCTCGCCGCAGGCGTCGTCCACGAGATCAATAATCCGCTCGCGACCATCGCGGCCTGCGCCGAATCGCTCGCAGGGCGCGTCGCCGAAGGCGCGTTCGGCGAGTCGAAGGAGGTTGATGATCTGCGCGAGTATCTCACGCTCATCCGCGATGAGGCTTTTCGCTGCAAGTCGATCACGAACGGGCTGCTGGATTTCAGTCGCAACCGGGCCGGACAGTTCGCGCCCGTCTCGCTCGCCGAAGTGATCGAGTCGGCGGCGCGACTACTCAGGCATCAGAAGCGTGGGGGCCGTCGCGTCGAGATCAATACGGAGGTCGCGGACGATCTCGCCGCAGTCTTCGGCGACGCGGGCCAGTTGCAGCAGGTCTTGATCATCCTCGCCGAGAACGGCATCGACGCGACGACGGAGGGCGGCGCGCTCCAAATCTCCGCGCGCAACGAGGGCGCGGGCGTGCGCGTCGAAGTTGCGGACAGAGGCGTCGGCATCCCGCCGGAGAACCTCGCGCGAATTTTCGATCCGTTCTTCACGACGAAGGAGATCGGGCGCGGCACGGGTCTTGGGTTGGCGGTCTGTTATGGTATCGTGCACGAGCATGGCGGGCAGGTCGAGGTCGAATCCGCGATGGGTAGGGGAACGACCTTCACTGTGACGCTGCCCGCGCTGCGCGACGAAGAAGTCAGAGGGAGAGTAGAAAAGTTTTGAGCGAAGCGCCGCGTGCGAGAATACTGGTCGCAGAGGACGAGGCGAACCTGCGACTCGTCCTGCAAAAAGAGCTTGAGCGGGCCGGTCATGAAGTGAAGGTCGCGCCCGACGGCGAGGCGGCTTTGAAGCTCCTCGAAGAGTCGAACGTTGATGTGCTGCTGACCGACATTTCGATGCCGCGCATGGACGGCATGGAGCTTTTGCGTCGCGTCCATCAGCGACCGAACCCACCCGAAGTGATCATGCTCACGGGCCACGCCACGGTCGAGACGGCCATCGAAGCGATGAAGCTCGGCGCATACGATTACCTCTCGAAGCCCTACCACATCACGGAACTCGACGCACTCGTCAAACAGGCGGCGGAGAAGCGCAGGCTTCGCGTTGACAATCAACGTTTGCGCGCGCAGATCGAGCGCAGGAACACAACGCCCGAGATCATCTACGTCTCCGAGGCAATGCGAAACGTGATGCACTTGGTCGAGCGCGTCGCGCCCTCAGACACTTCAGTTTTGATCACAGGCGAGTCGGGCACGGGCAAGGAGTTGATCGCGCAGGCGATTCACAAGATGTCGCGGCGCAGCGAGGGCTCGTTCATCGATCTCAACTGCGCGGCTTTTCAGGAGACGTTATTAGAGTCGGAATTGTTCGGCTACGAGGCGGGCGCGTTCTCCGGCGCGAAGGCGCGCAAGCTCGGGCTGTTCGAGTTGGCGGATAATGGGACTCTGTTTTTAGATGAGGTGACAGAGTTGCCCGCGCCTTTGCAGTCGAAGCTGTTGCGCGCGATTGAGACGAAGTCGTTCTACCGTGTCGGCGCGGTGCGTAAGGTACAGGTCAACGTCCGCATCATCGCAGCGACGAACCGCGACGTGAACATCGCGACGGGCGACGGCAGCTTCCGCTCCGATCTGCTCTACCGCATCAACGGATTCCAGATCAGCCTGCTCCCCTTGCGCGAACGTCCCGAAGACATCGAACCGCTCGCGCGTCGCCTGCTTGCGCAACTCTGCGCCGGTCGCGACACGCCGGAACTCGGCGCAGACGTGCTCGACGCGCTGCGCGACTATGGGTGGCCCGGCAACGTCCGGCAACTACGCAACACGCTTGAACGCGCCGTGCTGCTCGCCAACGATGGTTGCATCACGCGCGCCGAACTCCCGCCGGAGATCGTCAGCCCGACGCACACGCACGTCCCCACAGCGACGTTCAACGCGACGAGCGCGCCCGGTTCACCGCCCGGCGCGACGCCTCCGCTTCGAGAGGTCGAGCGACAGCAGATCGTCGCCGCGCTGGAGCAGACCAACTGGCATCGCGGCAAGACCGCCGAAATCCTCGGCATCTCTCCCTCGACACTCTACCGACGACTGCGCGACTACAACCTCACGCGACGCGCTTAAAATAATTTTCAACATCGAATAAGAGAGACCCGCCACGTGGCGGGTCTCTCTTACTCGATTCGCAATCACGATCTCGATCAGTCCGTTGTTGTAGTAGTCGTCCGGCCCTTCGGCTTTTCGAGGGAGCGTTCGGCGGCTTCGGCTTTGTCGCGCTGCCCCGTGCGGTTGTAGAGCGTGATGAGGCGGCGCAGCACTTCGGTTGAATTGGGATCGAGTTTGCGCGCGGCTTCATAGTATTTGATCGCGTCGCGATCACGTCCGGCGGCTTCGAGGAGTGAGGCTGTGCGCAAGCGCGCGTAGAGATCACCGCCCGCCTGCGTGAAACTGCGGAAAGCATCGTCGTACTTCTTGAGCTTGCCGTAAACGAAGCCGAGGTTATTGTAGATTTCCGCGCTCGACGGATCGAGCGTGACGGCGAGTTTCAACTTCGCGAGCGCGTCTTTGGGCCGGTCGTCGAGGTAGAGCGAGTAGCCGAGATTGCTGATGACGTGCGCGTCTCTGGGCGCGAGAGTGAGCGCACGCTTGTAGAACTCTTGCGCGCGCGCGTGCTCGCCGCGATGGTCGTAGGCGAGACCGAGCAGGTTGTTCGCCTCGACCAGATTCGTGCCCGTCGCCGCCGCGACAGACAACTCGGAGATCGCTTCTTCAAACAGTCCACGCACGATGAGCGCGCGACCCTGCGAGATTGGATCGTTCGGCACGCCGACGACGAGGGGCATGAACGGCGCATTCGCCGATCGAGCCGTCGGCGTGGTCACAGTGGGTTGTCGTGGGATCGCAATGGGTGGAATGTTCGCAGGCTGCTCTACGTTCGCAGCAGCCTCCGCAGGGGCCGGAGCATAGTCCGGTTGATCGACGGTCGTGCTTGACGCTCTTGCGTTCGCGGAATCGGCGCGCGGCGAGGGCCTTGTCGCGGGATCGTTGGCGGATGTAGTCGCGTTCACTGTAGAGCGTGTTGTCTTCGCGTCGTCCTTCGTCTTCGCGGCGTCGGGACGGCGCGAATCTTTTTTGTCGTCGCGGAACAGGCTCGCGAGCGCGCGGAAGGGCGCGGTGAGCACACGTGCGACAGGGTTGTTGCACAACTCGGTCGCGGCTGCGTCCGCGTCGTCCGGCCCGAACGCACAGTCGCCGACTGGGCCGGACGGCTCGTAGGCAGAGACCTCCGTAGAGACTTGCGGAGCGGAAGAGTCAGCAGCGGAGTGCACGACGGCGGCGAAAGCGGGCGACGCCGGGCCGTAGAGCGCGAGCGCGCAGGCAAGCAAGATGGCCGCGAGTCTGTGTTGACGCAACGCTGTTACCTCCTCAGCCTTTCTGAAGCGAAAGCTCTTTGAGCGGGAAGAATCGGGAGACTTCTACGATCCGCTCTCGCATTGGATTCTATGGCAGCGCGGCTGCGTGGTCAAAAGGTGCGTGCCCTGAAGAAGGCGACTGTGAAATGCAACCACGCGCGCTGACTCAATCGACGCTCTCATCGAAGGCCCGACGCAGCACATCGGGGATGGACACCGGCCTTCGCGTGTCGAGATTCATCGACACCTGCACCTGCGTCGAGCGCGCGCAGATCAAGTTGTCAGAAGCGCGGCGCGCGGCATACTCGAAGGTGGCGGAACTCGTGCCGACGCGCGAGACGAAAACTTCAACGTCGATCTCGTCGCCATAAAGAATCGGCACGAAGAACTCCGCCTTGACGTTGACCGTGGGGAAGCCGATGCGTTGATCGTGCATCAGCCGCGCGTAAGTCGTGCCGCAACGCGCCGCGAAGAACTCTTCCATCGCGACGTGAAAGTAATGGAAGACGACCGGGTAATAGACGAGCCCCGCCGCGTCTGCGTCGGCGAAGCGGACTATGATGCGCGCGGAGAAAGACATGAGTCGTAAAGGGTAAATCGTGAATCGTAAATCGTGATCGGTAGGTGTTCGTTGAACTGACAGGTAGAGCACGAATCGATCCTGCGCTGAGACGATCAGCCTCTATTCACGATTTACCATTTACGATTCACGGCCCTTCAGTTGTTTGCGATCAATCTTGCCACGGTCGTTCTTCGGCAGCGAGGCGACGAACTCGACGAGGCGCGGATACTTGTAGGGGGCGAGTCGCGTCTTAACGAACTCTTTGAGCGCGGCGGCAAGCGCGTCGTCAGCCGCAAAGCCTTCGCGCGCGACGACGAAGGCCTTCGACTTGATCAATCCGTCGCCCGCATCGTGACCGACGACGGCGCATTCGACGACAGCCTCGTGCTCGATGAGACAGTTCTCGATCTCTGTGGGCGAGACGTAGATGCCGGAGACCTTGAGCATCTCGTCGGTGCGCCCGCGATACCAGAAATAACCTTCCCCGTCGACGTGGAACTGATCGCCCGTCGTGCACCAGTCGCCCGCGAAAGTCTCTTTCGATTTCTCGTGGGCCTGCCAGTAGCAGAGCGCAGCCGAATCGCCTTTAACTTTGAGCGTGCCCATCTGGCCCGTCGTAACTTCACGCCCCTCCGCGTCGACGACGCGCGCCTCATAGCCTTCGACGATGCGACCGAGGCTTCCCGGTTTCACGTCACCGGGCCGGTTCGTGATGTAGATGTGGAACATCTCCGCCGAGCCGATGCCGTCGAGAATTTCAACGCCGAAGGTTTTCATCCAACGCTCGTACAACTCTACGGGGAGAGCTTCGCCCGCCGAGAGACAGCAACGCAAGCTGGAGAGATCGCGCGACGCCGCGCCTTCCATGTTGAGCATCGAGTTGATCATCGTCGGCACGCTCGTCAGGATCGTCGGACGATATCGTTCGATCACTTCAAAAAGTTTTTCCGGCGTCGAGCGTTCGGAGAACAGAGCGGTTGCACCGCCCGTCGCGAAGGGGAACAAGAGGTTCGTGCCCGTCGCGTAGCCGAAGAAGAGCTTGGGGACGGAGACGGTCAGATCGTTTTCCGAGACGCAGAGCACGCCCTTCGCGTAACGCTCCGTGTTGTAAGGCAGATCGTGTTGCAGGTGGACGGCGGCTTTCGGCTTGCCCGTCGAGCCTGAGGTGAAGAGCCAGATCGCGATGTCGTCGCGGCTCGTATCGGCGGGCGTCAACTCATACGACATCGCGCCCGTCACTTCGTCGAACGACGCGAAACTCCCACGCTCCTTCCCGACGACCAAAACTTTCTTGAGATACTTTGCGGCGCGGGCGGCTTGCGTGAAGTTCTCAATCAGCGACTCGTGTATGACGGCCACAGGCGCGCGCGTGTAGTCGAGATAGTATTCGTAGTCCGAAGCGGGCAGCAGCGGATTGACCATCGCGATCACCATGCCAGCACGCGCCGCGCCGAACCACACCCAAGCGAACTCCGGGCAATCCGGCAAAACGATCAGCACGCGATCCTCGACCCGCGCGCCCAACTCGCGCAGAGCATTCCCCGCGCGATTCGACAACCTCACCGCGTCGCCGTAAGTGAATTTCTCATTCTCAAAGTACAGACAAACTTTATTTTCGCGCCCCTCCTCCACATTGTGATAGAGGAAGTAGTCGCTCATGTTGAAGCGTTTGGGGAACTCGATTTTCACACAAGTATTCATCTAATTCATATGACGACGCTAGCACCTGCCCATTCCTTATTAAACTCTGCAACTAATGATTGAGTGATTAAAGGCTCCTCAATAATCGAGAACATAAAGCCCCTTTTCCCCAAATCACCTAGTGACGCCCCAAAGTGGTAGAAATCCTTGTCGTCAATGATTACGAATCGATCATGAAATGATTCAGACGTGCGAATAACAAGTCCTCCATACTGACTATTAAAATCAGTAGCTGAAACAATGAGTACTGGTTTTATTGCTCTACTCTTCGTTAAAATACGAACCTTCACACCTTTTACCTTAACTGTTAATAAGCTCAGTAATTTTTCGTTTATATACCCATCTATAATGACTATATCTTGAGTTGCTTGCTCAATAATCATACTTAAATGCTGGATAGCATCGAAGTATTGTCCCGCAAAGAAAATTCCCTCGCGTGTAACGTTCATTGAAGGGATATCAACAGTAGTAGCACCTGACAATATGTCTAACGCACACTCAATATCGGTGAGTAATACATCTACCGAATTGCTGTTAATCATCTCACCTGGCAACTTATGAGGATTCCTTTTCCTCGGGAAATCTTCATAAAGTGATGGCTCTGACAATTTTACTTTTTCGGCTAAAAGCCAGAAACGTTCAAAGAATTCCATGCCCAATTCGTAGCCAATATGATGGTGCGGATTGAATCCTCGCCAACGAACGATTTGATTACGGAGAGCTTTCAGTGCAGTTGCTATTTTACTTATCTCCATCACCCCTCCATTAACAACCGAGAGACTATAAGTAGAAGTAAGAAGATGAATACTGTTTCACACCTGTAGCTCGTAGGCTTAAAGAACAGGTACTTATGTTCCAGCGAACGGGCAGCCCGACGAGCCGTGTTTGGTGTCGAGGTAAGTGCGGGCTTCCCAGAGTTCGGGGAAGAATTTTTGATCGAGGGTGGTGCGGAGGTAGCCGACGCCTTCGCTACCGCCCGTGCCGCGCTTTGCGCCGACCATGCGCTCGACCATGCGGACGTGATGCGCGCGCCAGAGTTGAAAGTATTCGTCGTGTGCGATGAGCGATTCCGAGAGTCGAAACTCTTCCGCGCGCTCTTCGAAGTGCGTTAGGACTTCGAGGGCTGCGCGCGTGCGGCGATCGTAGAGTATCTGACGCTCGTCGCGATTGAGCGATGGATCGTCGGCGGGCGCATCGAAGCCGCGACGATTGAGATATGAGAAGAAGGCTTCGCCGAGCGTGGGCGCGTCGTGGCGCGCGCGCAGGCGCGTGGTTGCGAACTCGTCTTCGCGGAAGTTGTCGATCATCCCTTCGTCCTTCATGCCAGATGCGAACTCGATCTCGCGGAATTGCATGGACTGGAAGCCGCTCGCGGGGTTCAACTCGTCGCGAAAGCCGAGGAAGCTGATCGGCGTCATCGTCTCAAGGATGTGAATCTGCTGGACGAGTATCTTCTCGATCTCGACGGCGCGCTCAAGGGCCCGCGCGGCGGCGGGCCCGCGATCTTCGTCCATCGCGATGCGCGCCGCGTCGATCTCGTGGAGAATCTGTTTGAACCAGAGTTCGTAGGTCTGGTGGATCGTGATGAAGAGCAACTCGTCGTGATGGGCCGGATCGGAGAGACAGTCTTGCAGTCCGATCAGTTCAGACACGCGCAGATACTTGTTGTAAGAGAGCGGCGTCGTGTCGTCGCCGCCACCATAGCCTTTGGTCATGTTGAAAGCCTAACTTCGCGAGCGAGTCGCGCGCAAATCGGGCGACGGTTGTCGCTGTTATCAACTCGTCAGCAAGGTCTCAGCCTCCGGCTTGGTGAGCGTCCAGAGCGCATAGATGCCGAGCGCCGTGCCGAAGGGGAAGCTGAGAAGGCCCAGACAGCCGAGGACGAGCCCGGCGATGCGCGACCAGCCTTTGCGATTGAGCAGGCCCCACCCGACAAGGATGTTTGGCACTGAGCAGATCGCGAGGAAGATCGCGATGAAGAAGCCGATCCCCGTCACCAACATGGCGGCTTGCGCGTCGCGTGTGAGAAGGCCACCCGCGCCGATGATGAAGAAGACGAACACCGCGATGAGCATGCCGAGCGCGCCCATCGCGACGAAGAGCCAGCCGAGTGTGTCTATGTGTTGTCTCATGTCTCAACCTCAGTTAGAAGTCAGGAGTCTAAAGTCTGGAGTCGGAGGAATAAGACTTCATCGAATTGACTCTCGACTCCAGACTTTAGGCCCCAGACTTTTTAAAACGCTGCGCCCGACGACGACTCGTGCGCGGCGTAGGCGCGCGTCTCGACGATGCGGCGCATCTCTCGGACGGCGTGCTCAAGCTCTTCATCGGTCGTGTAGAAGTGGGGCGAGAGGCGTATGCCTGCGCCGGGTCTGAAGTCGCAGATAATCTCGCGTCGAACAAGTTCCTTCGTGACTGACGCCGCATGCTCGATGGCGACGGTGATCGTGCCCCCGCGCTGCGCCGTGTCGCGCGGGCTCGTCACTTTGAAACCGGCCCCCTCGCAAAGCTCGATCAACTTCTGCGTCTGACCGATGCTCTTCTCGCGAATCGAAGCGACGCCGATCTCGTTGATGATGCGATAGCCTTCGCGCGCCGCGTAGAGCGCGGGCACGTTCGGCGAGCCGTGGAGGAAACGCGCGATGCCCTTCGCATAGTCGAGCGGCGGCAACTCAAAGGCGAAGGGCGAGGCGTGCGCCATCCAGCCCGTCACCTTCGGCTCAAGTTTTTCGTGCAGGCGCGGGTGGACGTACAAGTATCCTGCGCCAGGGCCACCACAGAGCCACTTGACCGAGCCGCCCGTGCAGAAATCAACGTCCAGATCGGTGACGGAGAAGGGAACCGTGCCCGCGCTCTGATAAGTGTCCAAGACGACGAGCGCGCCGACCTCGTGCGCGCGCTCCGTGATCGCGTGTGCGTCCTGCAAAAACGCACTCTTGAAGAGCACGTGCGAGATGGGAACAAGCAGAGTCTCCTCGTCAATCGCGGCGAGCATCTTGTCGAGCGAGACCGTCATGCCGTCGTCCGTTTGCACGCGCTCGACGCGGAAGCGGCCATCGCGCGCGTGCGCTTCGTAGGCGTACATGACCGAAGGGAATTCGAGATCGGAATAGACGATCTTGTTACGTCTCACGTCCGGTTCGAAGCAAGAGAGGATGAGCGACTGGCAGACCGAGACGTTCTGATGCATCGCGACCGTGCCTGCGGGTGCGCCGATGATCCGGCCCACCTCGTCGCCGACCGTGAGCGGCATCTCCCACCAACCTTCGGCCCAAGCGCGCACGCCGCGCGTCGCCCACACGTCGGCATACTCCCGCAACTGCGCGTAAGTCCCGCGCGGCATCGCGCCGAGACTGTGCGAGATGAGGTAGGTCGTCTTTTCGAGGATCGGAAACTCCCCGCGCCACTTGAGCAGTTCGTCCGTCAAACGCATCCCTCCGTCGGTTGCAGACAATATATTTCCTCTCGCGAGTGAAAGTCTATTCGCGTCGGCGGCGCGGGCGCGGTGCATTGCGGCGTGACTTGGTTAACCTGCTACACTCGCGCGACGAGATCGCGAACATGACTTGGCGACCAACGAACCCGATCCGGCACGAGCTACCCGCCACGCGCTGGCCCACGCGCGAGGAGGCCGCCCGCTCTCTGCTCTTCCAACCGATCCGCGTCGGCGCAGCTACATTGAAGCAGCGCACGTGGGTTCCCGCGATGGTTCCGTGGCGCGCGACCGCCGACGGGTTCGTCACGCGCGAAAACTTAGACTGGTACGCGCGCTTCGCCGAAGGACAGCCCGGCGCGATTGTGGTCGAGGCGACCGGCGTGCGCGACATTCCTTCAGGGCCACTACTGCGGATCGGTCACGACCGTTTCATTCCGGGCTTGCGCGATCTCGTCGAGACAGTGCGGCGCGCAAGCAACGGGCGCACGCGACTCTTCATACAGATCATCGACTTCCTCTCCGTCAAACGCCGGCCCGACCCTATAAAATACTTCGCGCGCTTCCTCGCGCTAACGGATCGACACCGTCGCGCATTAGCCTCTACGACCGAAGACGAGAGTTGGACAAAAGCGGACGAACCGCACATGCGAGCATTTCTTGCGGCATCGCCCGTCGAGTTGATTGAAAAAGTTTTAGACGCGCGCGAGCTTGAATCTCTCCGTAAGGGCCATCGCGAGCGCGTCACCGATACAGACCTCGCGCACATACGCGAGCTTCCGCGCACGCTCCCCTCGATCTTCGCCGATGCCGCGCGGCGCGCGCGCGCGGCTGGCTTCGACGGCGTCGAGCTGCACTACGCGCACGCCTACACGTTGGCGTCGTTCCTCTCCGCACTGAATGATCGAACAGACGGCTACGGTGGCCCGCGAGAAAATCGCGTGCGACTGCCGCTCGAAGTCTTTCGCGCGGTGCGCGATGAAGTGGGCGTGGACTACACGGTCGGCGTGCGCTTCCTCGGCGATGAAGTGATCGCGAATGGTAGTCGGCTTGATGACGCGATCTACTTCGGTCGCGAGTTTGCGCGTGCGGGTTTCGACTTTCTATCGATCTCGAAGGGCGGAAAATTTGAGGATGCGCGGCAGCCGAAGGTCGGTCAAGCCGTCTATCCTTACACGGGCGAGAGCGGCTACGAGTGTATGCCCACGGTTCTCTCGGACGAGCGGGGGCCCTTCGGCCGCAACGTCTCGCTGGCGGCGGCGATCAAGCGCGCGGTGAACGACGCAGGGCACACGACGCCCATCATCACGGCGGGCGGCATCTCGACGTTCGAGCAGGCGGAAGAAATTTTAAGACGCGGCGAGGCGGACATCGTCGCGGCGGCGCGTCAGTCGCTCGCAGACCCGGACTGGTTTTTGAAAGTGCAAACGGGGCGGGGCGACGAAGTTCGTCGCTGCACTTACACCAACTACTGCGAGGCTCTCGATCAGGCCCACAAGCAAGTGACCTGTAAGCTCTGGGATCGCACCGCGCTCGACGAGCCGCACGTCGCGCTCAGCAACGACGGCCGCCGCCGTCTGCTTCCACCCGAATGGAAAGTAGAAAGGGAAGAGGCGGAACTAAAGTAGAAAGTCGAACGTCAAGATATGCGTGCGGTGTGAACTGATTATTCGGATCGGCGCATCGTCTTAAATTTCGCTCTCCGCTCTTTGCCTCACCTCTCCCCGCGCATCGTCTTGAGCGCACGGATCAACTCGCCCGCCGCGTCGTCTGCGAGCGACATCTCGCCCTTCGACTCCCAGACGATGCGCGGTCTGTTCACATCGCCGCGCGCGACGACGATGAACATCTTGCCGTAGCTGAACGGCTGGCCGTCGATGAGCGAGCGATGCTCCTGCATGATCTTGAAGACGATGATGAAGTCCGCATCGTCGCGCGTCTCGACCGGACTCAGGCTGCCGTACCTGCGCGCGTACTTGTTGAGCTTGCCCGCGACGATCCGGTAGGCGTTCAAGTTCTTGCGCACGCGCATCGTCTCCAACGCCGAGCGCACGTCCTCTGCGGAGACCTCTGCAGGCGCGCGCGCATCAACGGCGAAACTCCTGCCGACGACGAGCAGCACGGCGCGCTTGTCCCTGATCTCTTCAAGCGATCCATGCTCAACGCTTGCGTGATCGTTCTCCGCAAGTCTAGCTTGCGCGCGTGCGGAGATCGGCGCGCACGTCAAGAGCGCGAAGAGCGCGAAGAGAGACGGCCACTTCGAGATTCTTCTATTCACGTCTGACACTTCGTCGGAAGACTCCACGCGGAAAACTTCATTCGCGTCCTCAACAAGAAAACAAATCTAGCACGAACAGCAAACACGCGCGCGCCTGCAAAACTCACGCCTCGCGATTCACACTCGCGCGCGCGAGCGTCGCCTCGTAGGCGGCGACGAACGCGGGGTCGCGTCGGCGCAGATTCTCGTAATCGATCTTTTTGCTGCGCGTCATCAGGCTGAAAGCGAAGGGCAGCGGCGCGAGGTGCGCGTAGTCGCGCATTCGCTCAAACCAGACAAGACTTTCATGCGCGGCGCGTTGATACTCCTCGACGATGGGCTTGCGCGCTCGCTCGAACTCCGCGAGCGCGTTGGCGACCGAGGAAGTTTGATCGAAGGCGCGAGCAAGCGCGATTGCATCTTCGAGGGCCAGCTTCGTGCCCGATCCGATGGAGAAGTGTGCCGTGTGCAACGCGTCGCCCAAGAGCACGACGTTCTCGAAATGCCAGCGCGCGTTTCGCACGAGCAGAAAATTGATCCAGCGAGAGTTGTTCGAGAGTAGATCGTGGCCTTGTAGATCGTCGGCGAAGACCTCACGCAAGTACGCGCGCGTCTCGGCGTCCGACATCGAGTCGAACCCGGCTTCGTCCCACGTCTGCGGATCGCATTCGACGATGAAGGTGCTCGTCTGCGCATCGAACTTGTAAGAGTGGGCCGCGAAGATTCCGTCTGCGTTCTCGCGGAAGGTGAGCGTCAGCCCGTGGAAGAGTCGGCGCGTGCCGAACCAGACGTACTTGTTCGCGCGCACGCTCACGTCCGGCTCGAACCCGTCGCGGTATCGCTCGCGCACCGCGCTGTTCACGCCGTCTGCGCCGACGAGCAGATCGCAGTCGCGCAAACGTTCAACGTCAGCGATCTCTTCCTGAAAACGCAGGCGCACGCCGAGCGATTCGCAGCGCACCTGTAGGATGTTCAAGAGCTTGATGCGCGCGATGCCTGAGAACTTGTTGCCGTGGATCGAAACTTTTTCGCCTCTGTGCACCACGTCCACGTTGTCCCACGTCGCGAACGCGCGCGTGATCTCATCATGCGTCGGCTCATCGTTGTCGCGCAGGTACGAGAGCGTCTTGTCGGAGAAGACGACGCCCCAGCCGAACGTCGAATCCGGGGCATTGCGCTCAAAGAGCGTGACCTCGTGGGCCGGTCGTCGCGCCTTCATCAAAAGCGCGAAGTAGAGCCCTGCGGGGCCACCTCCGATGACGTTGATCTTCATGCAAGCACTTAGCATTAGGCATTCAGCACTCAGCACTCAGCCAAGTCAGCTTTGAGCATCTGGCTGACTGCTGACTACAGACTGCTGATTGCTATTCCTTCAACAACTCGCGCGCGATGATCAACTTCTGAATCTCGGACGTGCCTTCGTAGATGCGCAGGGCGCGAACGTCGCGATAGAGTCGTTCGACGACTGCGCCGCGCACGAGTCCTGCGCCGCCGTGAATCTGCACCGCTTCGTCGATGATCTTTTGCGCGGCTTCCGTGGCGAAGAGCTTCGCTTCGGAGGCGGCGCGCGTGAGCGCGGATTGATCTGCGGCCGAGTCGTCCGGTTGCGCGTCGCGCAAGTATGCGGCGTGATAGACGAGCAGGCGCGCGGCGTCGAGTTGCGTGGTCATCTCTGCGAGCTTCGCCTGCATGAGTTGGAAGGACGAGAGTGGAGAGCCGAACTGTCGTCGTCGCTTCGCGTGTGCGATCGATTCGTCGAGCGCGCGCCGCGCCATGCCGCAAGCCGCCGCGCCGACCGACGGGCGAAAGACGTTCATCGTCTTGATCGCGAGTCGATGGCCCTCGCCCTCCGCGCCGATCATGTCTTCGGCAGGCACGCGCAAAGATTTGAACTCGATCTCGCCGATGGGGTGCGACGCGATCATGCGCGTGCGCTCGCGCAACGCAAAGCCGGGCATTCGCGAGCTGACGAGGAAGGCTGACATCTCTGCGCGGCCATCAGCGCGCGTGCCCGTGCGCGCGAAGACCGTATAGAAATCCGCGACGCCTGCGTTCGAGATCAGATGCTTGCGACCGTCGAGCACGTAGGCGTCTGCGTCGAGACGCGCGATGGTCGTGATGGCCGACACGTCCGATCCGGCGTCGGGCTCTGTCAGCGCGAAGGCGGCGATTGCTTTTCCGGCGGCGGCCCGCGCGAGCCAGAACTCGCGGACGTGCGCGGGCGCGGCGAGGCTCACGGCGTAAGTGCCGAGACCCTGCATGACGAAGGCTGCGTCGGCGAGCGCGGAAGAGTAAGCAAGCTGTTCACGCACGACGCAGAGCGAGCGCACGTCGAGCGGCGCGTCGTCGCGCGTGCGAACTGCGTAGCGCAGTAGATCGGCTTCGGCGAGCAACGCGACGAGCGCGCGAAAGTCTTCGTCCGATGCCTCGTCAGCCTGCGACGCGTGCGGCTCGATCTCGCGACGCGCGAAACTCGCCACGCTCGCCGACAAGCGACGATGATCGTCCGTGAAGAACGGTGCATGTTCGATGAAGCGATCCATAGCGAATAAGTCTGGAGTCTGAAGTCTATAGTCTAGAGTCATCAGGTCATTCCGACTTAAGACTCTAGACTTCAGACTCTAGACTCTCTTTCGTCGTTCCTTTGAACTGCGGCGCGCGTTTGGCGGCGAAGGCTTCGTAAGCCTCGCGGAAGTCGGGGTGCTGCATACAGAGGGCCTGCGCCTGCGCCTCCCATTCGAGCGCGGTGTCGAGCGAGACGTGCAGCTCGCGGTTGATTAACTCCTTCGTCATGGCGAGACCGAAGGCGGGCCCCCGCGCGAGTCGAGCGGCAAGCACGCTCGTCTCTTCCATGAGTTGATCGGAAGCGACGACGCGATTGTAGAGACCGATGCGTTTGGCTTCGCGTGCGTCGATGAAGTCGCCGGTGTAGAGCAGCTCGGTCGCGCGTGCTAACCCGACGAAGCGTGGGAGCAGGAATGCCGCGCCCATGTCCGCGCCCGATAACCCGACGCGCACAAACAGGAATGCGATCTTCGCCTCTTCCGATGCGATCCGAATATCCGAAGCGAGCGCGATGCACGCGCCCGCGCCCGCGACCGTCCCGTTCAAAGAAGCGATGACGGGCTTGCGCAAGAGTCGCATCTTGCGGATGAGCTCGCACGTCAGGCGCGTGAACTCTAAGTGGCCCTCGATGTCGAGCGTTTGCAGATCGGCGATGATGTCGCGCACATCGCCGCCCGAACAGAAGGCGCGACCCGTGCCGGTGATGACGACGGCGCGCACACGCGCTTCGTCTTGCAGCGCGGCAAATGCATCGGTCAACTCGCGATAGACCTCGAAGGTGAGCGCGTTCAAGCGTTCGGGCCGGTCGAGCGTGAGCCACGCCACGCCATCGCGCTCTTCGTAGAGGAAGCTGTTGGGAGAAATCATGGGAGCGTCAATCGTAAATGGTCAAACGTGAATAGTAAATCGTGAATCGTCGAGGCAGCACGCCCCCACAGTCTTTACGATTGACCATTTACGATTGACGATTCACGGCAGCACGGCAGTGGCCTCGATCTCGACCTTCGCGCCGTCTTCGAGCAGGCTGCGGACTTCGACGAGCGACATCGCAGGGTAGTGCTTGCCCATCAGCGCGCGGAAGCGTTCGCCCACTTCGCGCGTGCGCGCTAGGTACTCGCGCTTGTCAGTCACATAAACGGTGAGCCGCGCGACGTGTTCAGCCGCGCCACCCGCCGCAACAACAACCGCAAGAATATTCGAGAGAGCGCGGGCGAACTGTTCGACGAAATCTTCGGAGACGAGTTGTTGATTCTCATCCCACGCGATCTGGCCCGCGACGAAGAGCAGACGCCCGCCCGCCTCAGCAAGCACGCCGTTCGCGTAACCGCGCGGGCGACCTAAGCATTCGGGGCTGATGATCTTCATAAGCACTCAGCACCCAGCATTCAGCAAAGCAGCCTTTTGCGTTTGGCTGATTGCTGATGGCTGAATGCTCAAAAAAGCACCGTGCCGCCGTCCACGTTGATCGCCTGACCCGTGATGCCGCGCCCTTCGTCGGAGGCGAGAAGGAGGGCCACTGCCGCAACCTCTTCCGGCTCGACGAGTCGTTGCTGCGGGCTCATGCGCTTGATCGCTTCGAGCGAATCGGCGGCGGAGCGTCCGGTCTTCGCTTCGATGTTATCAAGCGCGCGCGTCGTCATGTCTGTATCGACGTAGCCGGGGCAGATGGCGTTGACGGTCACACCTTTCGTCGCGACTTCGAGCGCGACCGAGCGCGTTAAGCCGAGCACGCCATGCTTCGACGCCGCGTAAGCCGCGATGTAGGGCGCGCCGGTCTTGCCCGCAATCGAGGCGATGTTGATGATGCGCCCCCAGCCACGCTCGATCATCGCGGGCAGCGCGGCGCGCGTGCAGAGGAACGTGCCCGTCAAGTTGATCGCGAGGTGTCGTTGCCACATCTCGTCGTCCGTTTTAACGAGCGGCGCGCTCTCGGCGATCCCTGCGTTGTTCACGAGCACATCACCTCCGCGCCCGAACTTCTCGAAGACATCTGCGAACGCGCGCTTGATCGACGCTGCATCGGACACGTCGCACGTCGCGCCGAACGTCTCGACGCCGAACTCTTCTTTAATCTCAGATGCGACGCGCTCGACCTCTGATGCTGTGCGCGCGACGAGCGCGAGACTTGCGCCTTCGCGTGCGAACGCATGGGCCACAGCGCGACCGATGCCGCGACCACCGCCCGTGATGAGCGCGAGCTTGCCTGCGAGCTTCTTGATCATTTTTTGATCTCGCGCGGCGTGCGTCTCTCTAAAAATGCGCGGACTCTCTCTCTCGCGTCGCGCGATTCGAAGCATTGAATCTGCGCTTCGGTTTCGTATTGAAGCATCCGGTCGATGTTCGCTGCCTCGCTCATGTAAACGGCGTGCTTGGCGGCGGCGATTGATTGCACGGGAGCGTCGCGTAGTCGTTCGGCGAGCTTGCGCGTCTCGTCGGCGAGATCGGAATCGGCGGCGACGCGGTTGACGAGTCCGAGTTCGTATGCGCGTCGCGCGTCGATTGGATCGCCGAGGAAGAACATTTCGCAGGCGAGGTTCGAGGGAAGGGCGCGCGGCAAAAAATATGAGCCGCCCCAGTCCGGGTGCAGGCCGACTTTGACGAACGACTGGCTGAAGGTGGCCGACTCCGCAGCGATCCTCATGTCGCACGCGAGCGCGAGATTGAAGCCCGCGCCGTATGCCACGCCGTTGACGGATGCGACGACCGGCTTCGTCATCTGCCTGATCGCGTGCACGACGCGACGCCCCGCGCCAAGCAGTCGAGCAAACTCATCAACGTCGTCGCGCCGCATCAACTCGTCCATATAGCCTACGTCCGCGCCCGCGCAGAACGCGCGCCCCGCGCCCGTCAAGACGACGACGCGCACACCCGCGTCGCTGCCCGCCTGCTCCAGAGCCTCCGCGAGATCGCGCCTCATATGGCCGGCGAAGGCGTTGAGCTTATCGGGCCGGTCGAGCGTGATGGTTGCGATCCCAGCGTCGTAAGTGGCGTTGATGTGCTCGTACATGATCAAGCATTCAGCATTCAGCACTCGGCAAATTAAGCCTTCATGGTTCGGCTGATTGCTGACGGCTGATTGCTACTTGCCTTTGAACTGCGGCTTGCGCTTCTCTGCGTAGGCGGCCAGCCCTTCGCGCGCGTCTTCGGATTGGAAGAGTTGCTGTTGAAGTTCGCGCTCAAGTGCGAGCGCGGACTCGAAGGGAATTTCCGCTCCGCTCTGGACGCTGCGCTTGATGCGACCGACGGCGCGCGCGGCTTTGTTGGGCGTGGTGAACTGTCGCGCGTAAGTCATCACCTGTTCCGTGAACGACGCGGCGGAGTCGGCTTCGTAGATGTGGTTGAGGAGTCCGAGATCGAGACCGCGCTTGAACGCGAACAGCTCGCCCGTCGTCATCAACTCAATCGCGCGCGACTTGCCAACGACGCGCAACAAGCGTTGCGTGCCGCCCGTGCCGGGCAGAACACCTAAGTTAACTTCGGGCAGGCCCATCTTGCCCGCGCCCTTGCGCGCGATGCGTATGTCCGCCGCCAACGCAACTTCGAGACCGCCGCCGACGCAGTGGCCGTTGATTGCGGCGACGACGAGCTTCGGCGTCTGTTCGAGTCGCGACAAGGTTTCGTTCGCGTGGAGACAGAAATAGTATTTGAATTCCGGCGTGACCGAAGAGAGCATCGAGATGTTTGCGCCCGCGCAGAAAAATTTCTCGCCCGCGCCTGTGATGATGATGACGTTGACGCTCTCGTCCATGCGCGCAGTTAAGATCGCGCGGTCGAGTTGCTGCATCATCTCGTAGCTATAGGTGTTCGCGGGCGGATCGTTGAGCGTGATCGTCGCGACGCCCGCGCCCGCCTCGTAGCGCACTAACTCGCGCGTTTCGTTCGTGCCTTCAATCTTCGCTTCGGCTTCGGCCATCTTCAGTGAGTTCCTTTGCTAGGCTTCAGTCTGACGTGTTGAATCGCCGCGCGTAAAGTTTACCTCAAGATCGGGAACTACGCCGCGCCCTTCGACGACGACACGCGCGGCGGCGTTCCTACTTCTGCCGGATCGAAGGTTTCAAATCAACCGCGCGCCAGACGCTCAGTCGTTCGCCGCCGTTGGTCTTCGACGGTTGCGCGAGCGCATCGTTATTCATGCCGGGGAGAACGCCGGAGAGGAAGAGTCGCGTGACGTTATCGACGAGATCGCCCACGGCCAGTTTGCCGCGCGGGTCGTACCAGTTGTAAATCCAGTTCATCATGCCGAAGAGCGCGTAGGTGGCGACTGTGAGATCGATCTTCTTGTGAGAGCCCGCGCGCTGCTGTTGAACTTCCGAGATGATGCGTCGCACCGTGCGCGTGTACTGCTGCTTCTTGCCCGATACCTTCGCGTACATTTCGCCGTCGAGCGATTCCGCCTCGTGCGAGAGCACCTTCATCTCCGCCATGTTCGCCGCGAAGAAGGAGAGATGATTCTCGACGACGAGACGAAAGCGTTCGACCGGATCGCTTGCGCCCTTCAGACGCTCTTCGAGTCGCGCCGCGACGCGCCCGAAGCAGTTATCCTGAATCAGAAACAGCAGCTCGTCTTTCGACTTGCAGTAGTAATAAAGTCCCGCGAGGCTCGACCCGGTTTCGCGCGCGATGTCGCGCATCGAGGTCGAATGAAAACCCTTCTCCGCGAAGATGCGCGCGCTCGTTCGCAGGATGAACTCCAGCTTCTGATCGTAGCGCGAGAAGTCGAGTGATTGGTTCATTGATTCATTGATTCATTGGCTCTTTGAAGGCAGAAACGAATCAATGAGCCAATGAACCGATGAGTAAATTCTTACAGCCTGACGTACTCGAACTCGAACGGTAGGCCCTTGATGCCTTGCGCGGGCGGGGCGATCCAGTTGGCGATCTTGCCGGGCTCGGTGACGGGATGCATGAGGCTGCGGACGTATTCGCGATCCTCGATAGTCGGCAGCCACTCGTCGCGGCGTCGCTCGAACTCTTCCGCAGCGATCAGGTGGCCCTGCACGTCGAACGAGTGACTGGCGTACTCGCCGACGTGTCGGTGGAAATGCTTCGAGGGAAGATACAGTCGTTCGCTCACGCCCGCATCGGCGAGATACTTGTTCCAGCGCGCCATCGCGCGCTCGCAGTCGCGTATGTACTCGCCGCGCAAGACTTCGTTCAAAGCGTTACGCATCGGCACTTCGCGCTCGGAGAGTCGGCCGTCTTCGACGACCGCAAGCTTGAAGATGTCGTCGCGCACGAGATGCTCGTCGTACTGCGTCGCCTCTTTGAAGCGACCTTTGAGACCGGCCGCGAAGAAGTCTGCGGAGTTGGAGCTGATCTCGCCGCCGAAGAGATCGAGCGAGTAGCTGAACCAGAAATTGATGTGCTTCTGCAAGATGTCGAGCGGGATGCCGCCTAAATTTCGCGCATCATTGTTCTCACTCGCCTTCATCAACTCAGCCGTGCGCTTGACGATGCGACCCACACCCGTCTCGCCGACGAAGAGATGATGCGCCTCTTCCGTCAACATGAACTGACAGGTGCGCGCGAGCGGCTCAAAGCCACTTTCGGCGAGCGCGGCCAGTTGATACTTGCCGTCGCGATCCGTGAACATCGTGAAGCAGTAGAAGTTGAGCCAGTCGTCGCAGGGTTGATTGAAGGCTTCAAGGATGCGGGGCTTGTCGGGGTTTCCCGAACGTCGCTCCAACAACCCTTCTGCCTCCTCGCGCCCATCGCGCCCGAAATACTTGTGCAGCAGATAGACCATCGCCCACAGGTGGCGGCCCTCTTCGACGTTCACCTGAAAAAGATTCCTGAGATCGTAGAGCGACGGACAGGTCTTACCCAACTCGCGTTGCTGCTCGACCGACGCGGGCTCCGTGTCGCCCTGCGTGACGATGATGCGACGCAACGAATTGCGAAACTCGCCGGGCACTTCCTGATAGACGGGCTGGCCCATCTGATCGCCGAAGTTAACTTTCGCGCCCGCGTCCGCAGGTTTGAGGAAAATGCCCCAACGATAGTCGGGCATCTTCACATAGTCAAAGTTTGCCCAGCCGTCTGACTCGACGCTGATGGCCGTGCGCAAGTAAACGTCCTTCTCCTGAAAGCCGTCGGGCCCCATCTCGCGCCACCAGCCCAAAAAGTTCGGCAGCCACTGTTCCAGCGCGCGCTGGAGCCGCTTGTCTTCCGACAAGTTCACGTTGTTAGGAATGCGTTCGTAAAGTTGCGTGCTCATGTTGATCCCTTACGTCCTCTTGTAATCGAACTCGGCTTGCGTCGGTTTGCCGTAGTTGCTCAATGCGCCGTGTGGCCCTACGGCGTTGGGTCGCTGGAAAATCCAGTTCTGCCACGCGGTCAGACGACCGTAGATTTTCGTGTCCATCGTTTCGGGGCCGGCGAAACGCAGCGACGCTTCCATGCCCGTGAGCGCATCGGGCGAGAGCGACGTGCGCTCTTCGATGGCGACGCGCACTTCGTCCTCGTAGTCGAGATCGTCGGGCGCGAAGGTGACGAGACCGGCCTCCTCAGCTTCTTCGGTATTGAAGCGACTTGTGTGCGCGAGAATTTCATCAGCCTTCTCAGGCGTCGCAAGGAAGCGCGAGTGAAGTCGCGTTAGACCGTTCGACATCGGAAGCGCGCCCGCGTTCAGCTCGCTCGTCGCGATCTCCACCGTCTCGTCGGGCGAGTTGAGCATATAGGTGCGGTCGGCTGCGAGCGCGAGTTCGAGCAGGCTTCCCGCAAAGCAACTGCCGGACTCGACGAGCGCGAAGAAACTCTTGGCCGTGAGATCGAGTCGGCGCATGACGCGCGCCATGTAGAGAACGATCTCGCGCACGAGCCAATGTTCGCGGTTGGCGACGAGAGTTTGATCGACAGAGAGAACGGCATCGATGTCGCCTTCGGTGCGAAGACAGACGAGACCGATTTCGAGATTGTTGACTCGCAGGTGTAAGAGCGCGTCGTCGAGTTCGCGGTAGGCTTGCAGAGGCCAATAAGAGTCGCCTAGTTTTTCGATCTCTTCGGGCGAGGTCGGCAAATCTTTTTCGGGAGAGCGCACGGTGAGATCGGCGTAGCGTTTCTCACGATTCAATTTCACGCTGACGTATTTATATTCGCGACCATTCTCAGTTGCCCCGACTTGCAGGGGGTTGAGCTTGATCCCGCGCTCCGGCCGCTTTGCTCCGTCGGAGTTCACGATCTCTTGCACGCGCGCGGTGATGCCTTCGTCAAACTTGCTCGTCGGAAAGCCGCCATCGATCAGGCCCCACTCCTCTGCGCGCTTCGTCTTCAAACCTTCGGCGAGTGTGGAGAAAACGTCTGCGCGGTCGCGTCGCACCTTGCGCTTGTCAACGAGTCTGGTCAGGCCGCCCGTGCCGGGGAGCACGCCGAGCAGTGGAACTTCGGGGAGAGAGACGGCGGAGTTGCCGTCATCGACCAAGTAAATTTCGTCGCAGGCGATGGCGAGTTCGTAGCCGCCACCGGAAGCCGTGCCGTTGAGTGCGGCGACGTAACGTTGACCGGAATTGTGCGAGGCGTCTTCAATCGCGCAGCGCGTCTCGTTGGTGAACTTGCAGAAGTTGACCTTGAAGGCATGCGACGAAGTGCCGAGCATGTAGATGTTCGCGCCCGCGCAGAAGATGCGGGGCTTCAAACTCTTCACAACAACGACGCTGACTTCCGGGTTCTCGAAGCGCAGGCGTTGGACGGCGTCAGCGAGTTCGATATCGACGCCGAGATCGTAAGAGTTGAGCTTGAGCTTGTAGCCTTCGGCGAGCGTCTCGTCTTCCTGCACGTCCATCGAGAGCGTGGCGATTGCGCCGTCAATCGAGAGCTTCCAATGCTTGTAACGTTCCGGCGATGTCTCGAAGTTAATCATCCAGAATATGACCCCGTCCGTCTCTGTAAATTCGGCCGCCGCGAGGCAGTTGTCTATAAAATTCGAACGCCCGTTCGAGAAACGATAATAGCCAGTGGGAATGCGCGGGTCAAGCGCGCGGGAGTCGCTTTGCGTGGCGCGCGGCGGCTGTTTGAAAGAGTTGACGCGCAGGGTTCGTCGCGTGGCATCGTTCGACAGCGCGCGCGGACATGGCGCTTGACAGGCGGCGCGAGTGGCGCGTAGGGTCAGGTGCTTTGAACGGGGAGGCGCATCCGTTCTGGTGAGCGGCGCGGTCTTCAAAACCGTCTCGCGAGCTTGCGAGAGCAGGCTTGGGTGGGTTCGATTCCCACACGCCTCCGCCAACGAAAAGCATTCAGCACTCAGCGATCAGCAGTCAGCTAAACACGGACTGCTATTGGCTGAACGCTGAATGCTGAATGCTGACTATTGAGTTTTCCTCACCATGAAAGAATGGATCGCTTTGAACATGACGCCGGGCGTAGGGCCACGCGCGGCGGCGAAGCTCCTTGAAAGATTCGGATCGGCGGAGGGCGTCTTCGCGGCGTTGCGCGTTGAGCTAGAGCGTCTGCGCCTGAAGCCGGAAGCGGTGGAGAGCATCGTCTTGCGCGACCGGCACGAAGAGGCTGCGCGCGAGTTGGAACGCGTGCGCGAGTTGGGCGCGGACGTGCTCGTGCTTGACGACGGGACGTACCCTCAACTTCTGCGCGAGATCGCTGACCCGCCGCTCACGCTCTACGTGCGCGGCGAGTGGCCCGCTTGCTTCGACTCTCCTTGCGTCGCCATTGTCGGCTCACGCAGATGTTCGACCTACGGGCAGAACGTGGCGACGATGCTGGCGCGCGATCTGGCGAGTCGTGGCGTCTGCATCGTCTCAGGTCTCGCGCGAGGGATCGATGCGGCGGCGCACAGGGGCGCGCTCGAAGCGGGCGGAAGAACAGTCGCGGTTCTGGGCACGGGCGTTGATGAAGTCTACCCGCGCGATCATCACAAGCTCGCTGATGAGATTTTAGCGAAGAGTGGCGCATTGGTATCGCAGTTCCCGTTGGGGACGCCGCCGATACCGGAAAATTTTCCGTACCGCAATCGCATTATCAGTGGCTTGAGTCTCGGCGTTGTGTTGGTTGAAGCGGCGGAGAACAGTGGCTCTTTGATCACGGCGCGACTCGCGATGGAGCAGAACCGCGAAGTGTTCGCCGTGCCGGGCAACGTCACTTCGCGAAACTCTTTCGGGACGAACTATCTGATCAAGGGCGCGGGCGCGAAGCTCGTGCAGCAATGGCAAGATGTCTGCGCCGAACTGCCGCCGGAGATCGCCGCGCGTCTGCTTCCGCCGGAGCCGAAGAAGCGACGCGGCAAGGACGACAACGCATCGTCGTCGCCTATCGTCCCTGCTGATTTAACGGACGACGAGCGAGCGGTCTTAGGTCTCATCAAGACGGACGAACCCGCGCACATCGACGCGCTTGCGGAAGAGTCGAAGTTGAGTTTGCCGACGCTGACCAGTGCGCTCTTGGGTCTGGAAATGCGCGAGTTTATCAGGCAGCTTCCGGGCAGATGTTTCGTGAAGAAACTATGATGGTGCGTGAGAGAATTGTGCGAGACGTGATGCGGCGCGGGCCAGCCGAAAAGCGTTTTGTCGCATCTAAACGGGTGGCCGGAGAGGGAATTTCGGATAGAAATTAAACTTGTTTCGGGTGTTCTCGTGAACACCCCGTTTGCTGTTAGAAGGAAGATTAGATGACGAAGAATTTAGTTATAGTCGAGTCGCCGGCGAAGGCGAAGACGATTGAGAAATATCTGGGCGCGGACTACCGCGTGCTCGCTTCGATTGGTCACATCAAGGACTTGCCGTCGAAGGGATTGGGCGTCGATGTCGAAAATAATTTCGAGCCGACCTACGAGGTCATCCCCGATGTGAAGAAGCGCAACAACAAGAAGATCGTCGCGGCATTGAAAGCTGCTGCGAAAGAGGCGGACGCGATCTATCTCGCGGCTGACCCTGATCGCGAGGGCGAAGCGATCTGCCAGCACCTCGCGGAAGAGATCGTGCCGAAGCGACCAAAGAAGCCGACCTTTCGCGTGATGTTCAATGAGATCACGAAGCGGGCCGTGCAGGATGCTTTCAAGGAGCCGAAGCAGATCGACGCGAATCTGGTTGACGCGCAGCAAGCGCGCAGAGTTTTGGATCGACTCGTCGGCTACAAAGTCTCGCCGCTCCTGTGTCGCACTATCGGTGGCCGCCTGTCGGCGGGCCGCGTGCAGTCGGTCGCGTTGCGGATGGTCGTGGAGCGCGAGCGAGAGATCGAGAGTTTCGTCAAGACGGAGTATTGGACGATCACTGCGAACCTCGCGGCGAAGCTGCCGCCCGCGTTCGATGCGCGTTTGTTTCGCGTCGGCGAGCAGACGGTGAAGACGGGCGGCTTCGATCAGGAGGTTAAGAAGAGCGAGATTCTGATCGGCAAAGGTGAACAGGCGAAAGAGATCGTTGAGGAAGCGGGCCAGCAGCAGTTCGTCGTCTCTGATGTCACGACGAAGGAGCGCAAGCGCAATCCCGTGCCGCCCTTCATCACGTCGAAGTTGCAGCAGGAGGCTTCGCGCAAGCTTGGCTTCGCGGTGAAGAAGGCGATGATGGTCGCGCAGAAACTCTACGAGGGCGTGGAGATCGGCGGCGAAGGCTCGGTCGGTTTGATCACTTACATGAGAACCGATTCGACGCGCGTCTCCGATGCCGCGCTCGCGGAGGTGCGCGACTTCATCAACGGTCAATACGGTCAAAACTATCTGCCTGAGAAGGCCGTCCACTATCGCTCGAAGAAGGGCGCGCAGGACGCGCACGAAGCGATCCGGCCGACCAGCGTCGAGATCCACCCCGACACGATCAAGAAGCACCTGAAGGACGAGCAGTACAAGCTCTACAAGCTGATTTGGGATCGCTTCGTGGCGAGCCAAATGAAAGAGGCCGTCTACGATCAGACGACCTGCGAGATCGAAGCGAAGACGCAGAAAAACGGCGTTTACGGGCTTCGTGTGAGCGGGCGGACCCTCAAGTTCTCGGGCTGGCTCGAAGTGTATGCCGGCGCCGAGGCGACGAAATCGAAGCAGGCCGGCGAAGAAGAAGGAACGCCGGAAGCGGCCGCGGGCGGCGAAGCGCAGACCGTTGCGGAGAAGGCGGCGACGCTCGCCGAGGACGAC